>NZ_JAKILG010000038.1 GCF_023283765.1 Shewanella profunda
AAAATTCATAGCGTGCGCCTAAAGTTGTTTTGTAGATCAGATCAACAACATCAGCGCGAGTTCAAAAAAATCCCCCGAATTTATCGGGGGATTTGTGTATAAGAGACAGGCCTAAGCGCCTTTTGTTATATAAAACCAACTACCTCTATACCGTTCATGTTTAGTACCGCTTTGTATCCTATAACTCTCAATAACCCCTCAGCCCTGAATAATCTGTTACCAATAAGTAACTAATTTCTATTTGGTTGCATTTTGTTAACCCACGCACTGCAAATGGCTTCATTAAAACTAAAGACTTAGTGTAGAATGAGCGGCACAACAGAGGGAGAATTTGACGCGATTGATCCGACGCGTAAGTAGCCCAAGATTAATCAATTTATTAATGTTTTAACTTAGTTAGGGATAACTAAGACAGCTTTAAACTAGTGTCGAGGCAAAGTAGTGCAACTAACATTCAGCATTCTCTCTTGGGGCGCATGGGCTCCTCAATATCCCTTTAATGATAGCTGGCAAAGTTGGCGTAAAAACTCGGCTGAGTCGACATCGGGCACAAACACTACATCAGAACTTGACGCCACTTCCCCGGCTCTCACACACATCCCGGCTATGCAACGCCGCCGTTTTAGTCGCCTAACTAAAATGATGTTAGAGGTGAGTTTTCGCTGTGGTATGGCGCAAAATTGTCGATCTATTTTTGCCTCGCGCCACGGGGAACTTCCCCGCACTATCGGGTTACTCGAAGATATTATCACCAAGCAACCCTTATCTCCCTTGGGCTTTAGCCAATCGGTGCACAATACCGCCAGTGGGATTTTCGGCATAGTGGCGGCCAATACCGCACCTTCCACTTCTATCGCTGCTGGAACAGAAACACTATCCCAGGCCATGGTCGAAGCGTTTGCGCAATTGCACCAATCGCCAGAACCATTATTGCTCGTATTTGGCGATGATCCCGTACCACCCGTGTACGATGAGTTCACCCAAGAAGTTGAGCTACCTTTAGCCCTAGGTTTAAAACTCGCCCCCATGGGTGCACAGTCTTCGACAAGGCTCAGAGTAAAACGAATTACCAAAGAAGAATCGTCAATAATTAATCCTCTAACCTATGGCGAATTTATCCAAGCCCTTGCCACATCAAAGGATATTTCAGGCTGTTTATCCAAGTGGCATTGGAGCCTAGAACATGTCTAGCCCAGCACAGAGCCAAAATAAATTGGGGCTAAATGTGGCGTACACCTTACCAGAACAGCGCCGCGCGGGATTTAGCTATCTGCCCCGCTGGCTAGGAGGCGTGAGTTGCTACATTGCCTTTGGTTTAGGGGGACTCTTAAGCTCGTTAACGATTCTGCCACTGCTGCGCTTTTGGCCCGGTACGCCGGAGGCGCGAATTATTCGGGTACAAAGAGCCGTACATTTGATGTTTAAAGGTTTTGTCGCCATGCTCACTTGGGCGGGTGTGATTAAGGTCAGTACCCACGATGCACAAAAATTATATGATGCTAAAGGGGTTATTGTTATCGCTAACCATCCTAGTTTAGTGGATGTAGTGGTACTGATCAGCCTAATGCCCAATGCGGGCTGCATAGTCAAACAAGGTTTGTGGCGGAATCCATTTTTGCGTGGTGTAGTGTCCTGCGCTGGATATATTCCCAATCGCGGCGCCGAATTGCTGCTAGAGGATTGTCGCGAAGTACTGGCGAGGGGCACCAATTTAATTATCTTCCCCGAGGGCACGCGCACGATTTTCGCTGCGACCATTAATGACTTTGCTCGCGGTGCCGCCAATATTGCTCTTAGGGCCGAAGCAGATATTGTACCTGTGGTGCTACGTACCAATGTGCGAGGTTTGACAAAGGAGCAACCTTGGTATGAGATCCCAAGGCAAACCATGGGGATGGCCGTAGAAGTCGGCGCAACAGTTTCTTACCAAAAATACCAAGCGGCTTTAGGTGAGCATGCAAAAATGGCCCGGCAACTGACGCGGGATCTTGAATACTACTATAAACAACAACTCGAAAATAATTATGAACTTAAACAATGAAATAAAGCAGTTAATCATCGACTGTCTCGATCTAGAAGATGTCAGTATTGATGATATTGAAACCGATGCACCGCTATTTGGTGAAGGTCTTGGCTTAGATTCTATCGACGCCCTAGAGCTAGGTTTAGCCATCAAGAAAAAATTTGATGTCAAAATCGAAGCCAATTCGGATGCCACTAAGGCCCATTTTCACAGTGTTGCCAGCTTAGCTCGCTTTATCGAATCACAGCGTCCATAGGAGAGGAATATGCAAAGTCGTGAACAAATCCTCACTATGCTAACCACTATTTTAGTGGATGAATTCGAAGTCGATGCCGAGGCGATTACGCCTGAGGCCAAACTGTATGAGGAACTCGATCTCGACAGTATCGATGCCGTCGATCTCGTGATTAAGCTACAGCAACTAACAGGTAAAAAGATCCAACCCGATGAATTTAAATCAGTTCGCACAGTCAACGATGTGATCAATGCCATCGAAGGGTTAGTTAAAGACTAATGCGAGCCTTGCTACAGGTCTTAACCGGCCTAACATTGCTGGCCTACCCCGTTGCCGTGTACTTAGGGCTCAATTATTTGCCCGCTGGCACTATCGCCTTAGCATTATGTTTATTGCTGATAGTTCGTTTAATGCTACAAAAGCAAAGGATTAAGACGTTAGCTTTGCCGCTACTGGTCGGGATAGTCCTTACTGCGGGCAGTTTTTTTGCCAAACGTAGCGACTGGCTACTGTATTATCCTGTGGTGATCAACCTGACTATGCTGGCCCTGTTCAGCTATTCACTACACAGCGGCCCTAGCATGATAGAGCGTTTAGCGCGCTTGAAAGAACCCGATTTACCGGATGAAGCCATTGTATATCTTAAAAAAGTCACTCTACTTTGGTGCGGCTTATTTATCTTCAATGGCACTATGGCGGCTTACACCGCTGGCTTTACTAGCTTAGCAACCTGGACCTTGTATAACGGTTTGATTGCATACGTACTCATGGGACTGCTCCTCGGTGGGGAATGGTTATATCGCAGCTTTTGGTTGAAGAAAACATGACACAGCTACTCAAAAACTGGTTAACCCAAGGGCCATTCGCCCAACAACTGATCAGCTTTAATCACCACGACATAGTCACAGGTGCATTATTTACCAATCAGGTGGCGTATTTTTACGAGCAACTGCTGGCAGCACCAGAGAAAAAATGGCTGCTCGCCAGTGATACCAGCGATCTATTTGCCGTCGGTTTATGTGCGGCGCTGTTAGCCGGCAAGGAAATTATCCTGCCAGCCAATACCCAAACGGGTACGCTAAGCGAGTTAACCCATCAGTTTGAAGGCATATTGTCGGACAAGCCATTATGTGAAAGTCAGGCCTTTATTCTACTGAGAAAAGAGCTGAGCCTGCCGAGTAAACCTTGGCCGGCAAGCGAGGCTATCGGTGAACTTGTGCTCTTTACCTCCGGCAGCAGTGGCGAACCTAAAGCGATTCGTAAAACATTAAGGCAGTTAGATGTCGAAGTCTCGGTGCTCGAACATACCTTTGCCGAGCATTTACCCCATTGCAGCGTGGTTTCAACGGTTTCCCATCAGCATATTTACGGCTTGTTATTCAAGATTTTGTGGCCGCTCGCCGCCAGTCGGCCGTTTTTAAGCGAGCAAATTGAATACCCAGAAACCTTAAGCTATTACACTGCTTTACTGCCAAACCTGTGTTTAATCAGTAGCCCGGCCCAGCTATCGCGTTTACCTAAAGCCTTGGAGCACGAAAAACAACTGCGCTCACCTAGCTTAGTATTTAGCTCGGGTGGACCCTTAAGTTTTGCGGCGGCTCAAGGGATCAGCCAATGCTATGGTCATCTGCCCATCGAAATATTTGGCAGCACAGAAACGGGCGGCATCGCCTATCGCCGTCAGCATGAGGCGGATGAACCTTGGCAAGTATTTGAACGCATCTCGATAGACCAAGATCCGTCCGACGGCGCCTTGCTGCTGAAATCGCCCTATTTAGACGACGATGAATGGCTGCGCTGCGAAGATAAAATCGAACCCACTCGTAACGGCCAGTTTAGGCTCAAGGGTAGGCTCGATCGCATCGTTAAGATTGAAGAAAAGCGTCTGTCGCTGACGCAAATGGAAACACTCCTGTGCAGCCACGCCTATGTTGAGCAAGCCGCACTTGTGGTATTGCCGCAGTTTAAATCCCAACTGGGCGCGGTGGTAACCCTGTCTGAAATAGGCCAAAAAGTACTCCAAGATCAGGGTAAACTCAGTATTAACAATGCTCTAAAGTCACATTTACTGACGCAATTTGAGCGAGTCACACTGCCGCGCCGCTGGCGTTACCCCGATATTTTACCGCTGAACACTCAGGGTAAGCGTGTCACTGCCCAGTTAGTCGAGTTATTTGATCATGATTAAATCGAGTTTACCGCCGATCCTGCATTCCAATATCGGCATTGATAACATTGAATTACGCCTACTCGTGGCGGCCGACCTTGAGTCTTTTAAGGGTCATTTTCCCGAGCAAGCCGTGCTGCCTGGCGTAACTCAATTAGATTGGGCCGTGCGTTTAGGTTGCCAACATTTCGGCTATTGCGAAGCCGTAGCCAACTTAGAAGTGCTTAAGTTTCAGCAACTCATACTGCCGGGACAAGAAGTCACCTTAAGCATTAGCAATAATGCCGCTAAGGGGAAACTCACCTTCGCCTATTGCGATGGTGATAACCGCTATGCATCAGGCCGTATCGCCTTCGATACCACGCCCGTTAACAGCAAGCTTTCTGATGCCAACGATACCATCAAGAATGGAGCGAGCCAGTGCTAACGCCACCCAGCGACCTCGTTGAGTCGGTGCCAATCAAGCTCGCCTTAGTGATCCCCAATTACAATCACAGCGCCGCGATCGCCCATACCTTGGCCGAACTCGCCCGATTTAATCTGCCCTGTTATTTGATTGATGATGGCAGCAATGACGAGACGCACTATCTGCTGCAGACCTTAGCCCAAACATATCCTTGGGTGACCCTGCTGCAACATCCCTACAATCGTGGCAAGGGCGCCGCCGTGATGACGGGCCTACGCCGAGCCTACCGCGATGGCTTTAGTCATGCACTGCAGGTCGATGCCGATGGTCAACATAATCTGGCTGATATTCCGGCTATGATAGCAAGGGCGCAGGCTAAACCCGATGCGCTGATTTCAGGCAAACCCGAGTACGATGAATCCGTGCCTAAGGGCAGGTTCTATGGCCGCTACTTAACCCATTTTTGGGTATGGGTCGAAACTTTAAGTTTTGATATTCAAGATTCTATGTGTGGCTTTCGCGTTTATCCACTGGCCGCCACCGAACGGTTATTGTGTCAGCAGGCATTAACGGAGCGAATGGATTTTGATATCGAAATCCTCGTAAAACTCTACTGGCAAGGGGTGGAGATTTTATTCCAACCGACTAAGGTCATCTATCCCGAAGGCGGTGTTAGCCACTTCCAAGGTGTGGCCGACAATGTGCGCATCACCAAACTGCACACTAAACTGTTTTTCGGCATGTTAAAACGCCTGCCTTGGCTATTGAAGCGCAAGCCGCAGCGACAAGCCGCACAAACTTCCGATGGTTCATCAGACCTAAAATCAACTTCAGCTCCCCATTGGTCAGGCATGAAGGAGCGCGGCAGCTACTGGGGCATAAAACTGTTAGTCGAGAGCTATCGCTTTGGTGGCCATTGGTTGTGCCGTGCCATTATGTACCCTGTGATTTGCTATTTCTTCCTCACAGGCAGAGTCACCCGTGAAGCCTCATTAGATTTTCTGCGCCGGGTGCAAAAACTTGAGCCGCAACATCCTAAGCTCAATCAGCCAGTAGGCTGGCGCGATAGCTTGAATCACTTTCTAGCCTTTGGAAATGCAGCAGTCGATAGAATCGATGCTTGGTGCGATCGCATCCAATTGAGCCAAGTGGATTTTCCCGATCGCCAAGTATTAGTCGATCAGCTCGAAAGCGGCAAAGGCGCAGTGTTATTGGTGTCTCACCTTGGTAATTTAGAACTCTGCCGCGCCATTTCCATCCACCAGCGCAAGGTCAAAGTAAATGTCATGGTGTTAACTAGCCATGCGGAAAACTTTAATAAAGTACTCAAACAGTTAAACCCAGATAGTACGCTCAATCTTATTCAAGTGACCGAGCTTAACCCAGCGACATCTATGTTGCTGCAGCAAAAGATAGAAGACGGCGAACTGGTGGTGATTGCGGGCGATAGAACTTCATCTAATACCCAAGGTCGCGTGGTGTACGCGCCGTTTATGGGTCAAGATGCTGCTTTCCCGCAGGGGCCATTTATTCTGGCAGGCTTACTCGATTGTCCCGTATTTTTAATGTTTTGCCTGCGGGAACAGGGCCGTTATCGGGTGCATTTAGAACACTTCGCCGAGACGCTTAAAGGCCCAAGAGCAGGCAGAATGGACAGATTACAGCAGGCGGTAAATCGCTACAGCGAACGTTTAGAATACTTTGCCAGACGCGAGCCTTTGCAATGGTTTAACTTCTTCGATTTTTGGCACACGGACAGCGAGCTTAAGCGCACCTCATCTCATTTAGTACAACCTAATTCTGTACAAACAACTTCAGAATCATCGCAGATCCCAGAGCAGGATCATAAGACAGACAGGACAAGTCATTCATGAGCCACACCCAAGCCGCCGACTCAAAGAATCAATCAGACTTACAGACTGTTGAGCTCGGCCGTCAATTTCTCACCTTAGAACAGGTGGTTGCCGTCGCTAAAGGCGCAAAGGTTAAACTCTGTGATGATGCGGATTATCAAGAATATATTCAAAAAGGTGCACGCTTTATCGATAGCCTGCTACACGAAGAAGGCGTGGTCTATGGCGTAACAACTGGTTATGGCGACTCTTGCACAGTCAATGTGAGCTTAGATTTAGTCCACGAATTGCCACTGCATTTAACCCGCTTCCACGGCTGCGGTTTAGGCGAGACCTTAAGCATAATGCAGGCCCGTGCTGTGATGGTCTGCCGCTTAAATTCCTTAGCTTTTGGCAAATCGGGCGTGACCTATGAGCTATTAAAGCGCATCGAAACCTTGCTGAATCTCAACATAGTGCCCGTTATCCCAGAGGAAGGTTCGGTCGGCGCCAGCGGCGACTTAACGCCGCTATCATACTTGGCCGCCGTGTTAGTCGGTGAGCGCGAGGTGATTTACCAAGGTAAGCGCCAATCGACTCAAGATGTGTTCGCAAAGCTTAACATCACCCCGCACGTACTGCGGCCGAAGGAAGGCTTAGCCCTGATGAACGGTACGGCGGTAATGACAGCATTGGCCTGTTTAGCCTTTGATCGCGCTCAATATCTTGCACGCTTAAGTAGCCGCATTACCGCTATGGCCTCGTTAACCCTTAAAGGCAACTCGAATCATTTTGATGAAATCTTATTTGCCGCTAAACCGCATCCGGGGCAAAACCAAATCGCCACTTGGATACGTGAAGATTTAAATCACCACGAACATCCGCGCAATTCAGACAGGCTGCAGGACAGATATTCCATCCGCTGCGCGCCGCACATTATCGGCGTGTTGCAGGATGCATTGCCGTTTATGCGTCAGTTTATCGAAACCGAAGTCAACAGCGCCAACGACAATCCGATTGTCGACGGCGAAGGCGAGCATATTCTCCACGGTGGTCATTTCTACGGCGGCCATATCGCCTTTGCGATGGATTCATTAAAAAATACTGTGGCGAACTTAGCCGATCTTATCGATCGCCAAATGGCGCTAGTGATGGATCCTAAATTTAACAATGGCTTGCCAGCCAACTTATCCGGCTCAATAGGAGCCCGCCGCGCCATTAATCACGGCTTTAAGGCTGTGCAAATTGGCGTATCGGCTTGGACGGCAGAAGCGCTCAAGCACACTATGCCCGCTAGCGTGTTCTCACGCTCGACCGAATGCCATAACCAAGACAAGGTGAGCATGGGCACTATCGCCGCCCGCGACTGTATGCGCGTACTGCAATTGACCGAACAAGTCGCCGCAGCAGCCTTGCTCGCCATGACCCAAGGTATTGGCCTGCGTATCGCCCAAAATGAGCTGGATGAAGCCTCGCTCACACCTTCATTGGCGAAAACCCTCGCTCAAGTGCGCGGTGATTTTGAGACCTTAATTGAAGACAGACCGCTCGAAGCCGTGCTGCGCAAAACCGTTGCCAAGATCCAAGCGGGTGAATGGGAAGTGTGCCGATGAAATCATTGCTCACTATCGATATGGAAATGCAAATTCCCTTCCACGATGTGGATTCCATGGGGATCACTTGGCATGGCAATTACCTGCGTTATTTCGAGATTGCTCGCTGCAAACTGCTCGATGAGTTGGGTTATAACTATCGACAGATGCAAGCATCAAACTATGCGTGGCCGATTATCGACTTGCAGATTAAGTACGTCAAAGCCAGCACCTTCGAGCAAAAAATCACAGTACGCGCCGAGTTAGTCGAGTGGGAAAACCGCTTAAAAATCAATTACCAAATTCGTGACGTCGAAACCGGTGTGCGCATCACTAAGGGTTATACCATTCAGGCGGCGGTCGATATGAGCACCCAAGAATTGTGCTTTGTTACCCCAGAGGTGTTCCGTGACAAAATAGCCACCCTGCTTGCAAAGGCTGAAAACCAATGAACGCCGCGCTAACGCACATCAAGCTTATGCTTATCCTGTGTTTTTGCAGCGTATTGATATCGACGCAGTGCAAGGCTGACACATCGACAACGGCGGTTTCTGTCGGCAATTACCAGCAACTATTCACCCAAACTGCGGATACCGCGCAGCTTGTGGCCCTGAGCCAAAAGCTGAATCTCGGTGAAACGGTTCGTGGCAACTTTGTGCAGTCTCGGCAGTTGAAGGTGCTCAAAAAGCCGTTAATCAGCCAAGGGCAGTTTATCTTCGACAAAGAGCAAGGGCTAATTTGGCAGCAGATAAAACCCTTTGAATCCCTGCTGATTTTAAAAGATAAGCAGCTTATTCAGCGCGATAGCCAAGGTCGAGTACAAGTCAGCAAGGCTGATGCCTCGGCAAGCGCTGCCGCTATGGGCGATTTATTGCCAAGCCTAGTGCGCGCTATGCTCGGCGGCGATATTTCCGGTTTAAGCGAAAACTTCGAGCTGCACTTCCTCATCACAGACAGGTTGAGCACGGAAAAGTTAAGCCCTGAGAGGTTGAGCACAGACGGCCAATGGCAATTGGGCCTAACTCCCAAAGATCCCTTAATGAAAAAAGCCATCGCCAATATGGTGTTAGAGGGTAGCGATGTGTTGCAATCCTTAGTGCTGCTTAGCGCCGCGCCGAGTGTGAGCCCGCAGGATATGACCCGCATCGACTTTAGTGCACTTTCCCAAGGCACACTCAGCGCAACCGAATTGGCGCAGTATGCGTTGGCGGTAGAGGCGAGTAAACCTTAACCATGGCCGCCAACTTCGCCGCGCGCGCCAATCAAGCGCTAATGCAATCTTCCCCCAAGTGGCGCCTCGCCATTTGGTTGCTATTGATGCTGTCTGCCAGTCTGTGGACGCTGCAACTTTGGCAAAACGGCGCACGGGTGCAGAGCGATATTCTGGCCATGCTGCCCCATTTACAGCAGGACAAACTCACCGAGCGCGCCCTTAACCAAGTTGAAGCGACGCTGGCCGACCAAGTCTATATTGCGCTCGTCGCCAAGGACGAAACTACGGCAATTGCTGCGGCTAAGCTGTTGATGCAAAAGCTTGAAACTGACCTTGTTACTGGCAAGAAAGGTGCACTCACAGATATTCGCAGCGCCGATATGCAGCTCGGTGAAGCGTTGGGGCAATACTATTTCCCCCACAGATTTAAATTACTGACAGAGCCGCAAGCTGAGGCGTTAGCAACCAAAGACATTGGGAGTCTGCTAGAGGCGGCCACAGCGCAGCTTTACAACGCTTTTGGTTATGCCAATAGCAACTTGCTTGCCCAAGATCCGCTGCTGTTATTCCCCGCTAATTTACTCGCCCTCGCGCCGAGCTCAAACGTCAGAGCCAGCCAAGGCATTCTGCTGGCGAATCAAGGCAATAATGTCGCCGCGGTTGTTATGGCAAAGGGGCGAGAAAGCGCCTTTAATCCCAATGCACAATTGGCGCAGATGACGGCATTAACCCTAGGATTGAATGCGGTTAAACAAAATTATCCCGATATTACCTTGCTTAAGGCTGGCGCCCTGTTTCACGCGATTGCGGCGACCCAAACCGCTAAGCGTGAAATCTCGATCCTTGGTCTTGCATCCTTACTTGGGGTAATAGCCCTAGTCTGGCTGGCGTTTCGCTCTGTAATGCCACTACTGCTGGCGATTGTCACTATTTCCAGCGGCTTGTTACTGGCCGTGACGTTTACCTTAAGCGTGTTTGGCGAGCTGCATTTACTCACCTTAGTGTTTGGCACTAGCCTGATTGGCATTGCCATCGACTACAGCTTTCATTTTTACTGCGAGCGCTTAAGCGATACCGAGCGGAGCGCTCAGGCGACTGTCGCATATATCTTCCCGACTGTGACACTCGCCTTTATCACCAGCGCCTTAGCCTATGTGGGCATAGGTTTAGCGCCGTTTCCCGGTATGCAGCAAGTCGCCATCTTCTGCGCCGCTGGGCTGCTCGGCGCTTATCTCACTCTCATTCTCGCCTACCCACTGTTAGCAGGGAGTCATTTGCCATCAGGCTCCCGCCCGTTAGCACTCGCGGGGAAGTACCTTGCCAATCTCACTCTGTTATCCAAAAGATTGACCACGCCTTTGGGCCTAGTCGGCTGTGCTTTAGTCATATTAGTCTGGTGCGCGGCTGGGTTAACTGAGCTTAAAGTCGATGACGATATTCGCCATTTGCAGCAAAGCCCTGCGAGCGTGGCTGAACCTGAAAATCAGCTCAGAAAGTTACTCAGCGGTGGCACAGATAATCAATTCTTACTGGTACGCGCCGCGAGTGAAGAAGCTCTGCTGCAACAGCTTGAGCGAGTGTCGCCACTGCTCGATGCCGCTATCGCTCACCAAGAACTAGGCAACTATGTCAGCCTCAGCCGGTATCTGCCCAGCCATCAAAGGCAAGACACGGCTTATCGCTCACAGAGCGAAATCTATCAAACTCAGTTAGATACTGTGCTCATAAGCCTTGGGTTGGATGAAAACATCAAGCCAGAACTGCAAGCAAGCTACTTAGCAGCTAAAGACCAATATATAAGTCCAGCGGATTTCTTTAAGCTAGAGGCAGGCAAGCAACTCGCACCGCTGTGGCTCGCACCAAATGACAAGGCCACCGACTATGACGCTCTAAATGATGGCGGCGCGATAAATGATGATGGGGCGAGAGGTGATTATGGCGCGATTGTATTGCTTGGCGGCATTCAGCAGATAGACGCGCTCAAGGCGCGCTTTGCCCATGATGAAAGCGTACAACTTATCGATAAAGTCGCAGATATCTCCACCGTCATGGGGCATTATCGACTGTTAACCCTAAAGCTGTTAGCGCTCGCACTGGGTATCGCACTCTTGTTGTTTAGCCTGAATTTTGGCATTAAAAAAGCCGCGGTTGTCGTTGCCGTTCCAGCCCTTGCTGCCTTACTAACTCTCGCAACCTTAGGGATAACGGGCTCGCCACTGAGTCTGTTCCATGCACTCGCGCTTATTTTAGTTTTCGGGATTGGGATAGACTACAGCTTGTTTTTTGCCTCAACCCAGAACCACGGCAAGGCAGTGATGATAGCGGTGTTTATGTCCGCCAGCTCAACCCTATTGGCCTTTGGCTTACTTGCCTTTAGCCAGACCCAAGCGATCCATTATTTTGGTTTAACCCTGTCGCTAGGTATAGGTTTTACCTTCTTACTTTCGCCACTGATTTTAACGACTAAAAAATCCTGATCACGACAAGGAACGTACTTTACATGCCTACACCCGCTCACGATTTATCGGCTATACCAAATTCACTTGCCGTCGATGTCGCTATTATCGGCGCAGGGCCTTCGGGCGCCATCGCCGCCAGCCTGCTGCATCAACAAGGCAAGCGCGTGCTGGTGTTAGAAAAACAACATTTCCCCCGTTTTTCCATCGGCGAAAGTTTACTGCCCTGCTGCATGCAGTTCATCGAAGAAGCAGGTATGTTAGATGCGCTCAATGCCGCAGGATTCCAGCATAAAAATGGCGCCGCCTTTCGTCGCAATGGCACTTACACTACCTTCAATTTTACCGATAAATTTACTCCTGGGCCGGGCACCACGTTTCAAGTGCAGCGCGCCAGTTTTGATAAACTGTTAGCCGATACAGCCCAAACCCAAGGGGTCGAAATCCGCTACGGCGAAACGGTCGAGGCGATAGATTTAACCGAGAACCCACGCTTAACGGTGCGCAATGAACAGGGCGAGCTTTATCAAATCGATGCCCAATATGTGCTCGATGCCAGCGGTTTTGGTCGTGTGTTGCCACGCTTACTCGACTTGGAAAGTCCGTCTTGCCTACCACCCCGAAGCGCCATCTTCACCCATGTGGAAGATAACATCAGCGATCCCAGTTTCGATCGTAATAAGATTTTGATCAGCGTCCATCCTGAACATAAGGACATTTGGTATTGGCTCATTCCCTTTAGCAATGGCCGCTGTTCACTCGGCGTAGTGGCCGAGCCACAATTGCTCGCGCGTTTACAGGGGTCGCTTGAGCAACAATTGATGAGCATAGTCAATGAAGAACCCGGGCTAAAAGACCTGCTGGCAAACGCTAAGGTGGTGCAAGAATGCGCCACGCTCAAGGGCTATTCCGCCAATGTGTCACGCCTTGCGACCGACAAGTTCGCCCTACTGGGCAACGCGGGCGAGTTCCTCGATCCGGTATTTTCCTCCGGCGTGACTATCGCCATGCAATCGGCATCGATGGCGGCAAAATGTGTGACTAAACAACTCAATGGCGAAACGGTTGACTGGCAAGCCGATTACTCAGCGCCTTTAATGCAGGGCGTGAATACCTTCCGCACCTATGTGCAAGCTTGGTATGATGGCCGCTTTCAGGATGTGATCTTCTTTGATGCACCGAATCCACGCATCAAGCAAATGATTTGCTCGATTCTGGCGGGCTACGCTTGGGATACCCATAATCCCTTTGTTAAAGACTCGGAGCGACGCCTCAATATGATCGTTGAGCTGTGCCAAAACCAAGCGACCGCCGAATTCGCAGAGGTATAACCTATGTCGCTCAACCGTAACGCCACACTATTAATACTGCTTAGCTTACTGCTGGCGAGTCAATTAATGACGGGCTGTACTCAGTTTTTGCTTAGGCAAACCTGTGTCGGACTGGCAAATGACGTGCGTTACTGTTTAGCGCCACTGCCGCATAACTTTGTATCTGTAACAGAAAGATCTTTGAATGAATCTGCGCCTACCTTGCCTAATCCGCAAACTAACAGCAATGCGGGCGTTTCTTCCCTGTCTCTCAGCCAAAAAGTCAGTATTAAGATCGATAGTGAGTCACATGAACTACTCACCCAATTAGAGTTAGAGGGTGAGCGCATGACCCTTGTTGGCTTAGCGCCACTCGGGCAAGCTTTATTTACCTTAGTCTATGATGGTAATACACTCAACAGTGGGCAAAGCGTGCTACTGGGCGATAATTTTAAAGCCGAGTATTTGATGGCGATGATGCAACTGATCTATTGGCCAGAGCAGAGCATTCGCGCCCATTTGGAGGGTGGTCAATTAGTCACTGAAGTTTGCGATATACAAGGTAACACTGCGCCCTGCCGTCGGTATTACCGTCAACAGAGTTTGGATAGTAAAGACGAGCAGCAGCCCTATTTCCTGCAGATAACTTATCGACAAAATGCAGATGAACCCCTGTGGCAAGCCCATATTCATTTAACGATGCCGCAGGCAAAGTTTGAATTAGAAATACAACCGATTTAATCACTTAGCCGCTGGATATAACGACAAGCGATGATGAACAGAGTAGCTATTACACAGATTGGATTGTGTACCCCGCTAGGGCAAGATCCCCAGCAGGTTCTAGACCGCTTGATCGCGGGCGATACCAGCGCCATGCAACTAAGTGACGACCTACTATTTGGGCAGTCAACCCTGGTCGCACCTGTAGTCGCCGAGCTTCCAGCTATTCCGGCATCACTTTCCCAGTTCGATTGTCGCAATAACCAACTACTGTTGTGCGCCACGCTGCAAATCGCCGCCACCGTTGAGCAGGCCAAACAAACCTTTGGTAGCAATCGTATTGGTGTCGTTTTAGGCACTAGCACCTCGGGGATCTCCAAAGGTGAAGCCGCGCTTGCGTACCGTAATGAACATGGCCACTTCCCGACGGATTACCACTATTTCCAGCAGGAACTTGGCAGCACTAGTGACTTTTTGTGCCAGTATTTTGAGCTCGATGGTCCTTGCTACACGATTTCAACTGCCTGTTCCTCCAGCGCCAAAGTCTTCGCCAGCGCCAAGCGCCTATTACAGGTGGATCTCTGCGATATGGTGATCGTCGGCGGTGTCGACAGTCTGTGCCAACTCACGGTCAATGGTTTTAATGCCTTAGAATCTGTCTCGAAAGGCCACTGTAATCCCTTTAGCATCAACCGTGATGGTATCAATATCGGCGAAGGTGCGGCGCTTTTCGTCCTCACCTTGGGCGAGTCAGATGTCATGTTAGCGGGTATTGGCGAGTCGAGCGATGCGCACCATATGTCGGCGCCACACCCCGAAGGTGCAGGTGCCATCGATGCCATGCACGCGGCGTTGCGAGATGCACATATTTCAGCAAAAGACATTGGTTACATTAACTTGCACGGTACAGCCACACCCAAAAATGATGCGATGGAAAGCCGCGCCGTGGTTGAAGTGTTTGGCGTTAACACGCCTCCTTGTAGCTCGACCAAGCCCTTAGTCGGCCATACCTTAGGTGCCGCTGGCGCAATTGAAGCCGCCTTCTGTTATTTATTACTTTCAGCACATAATCACGGCCAAGCTCTGCCGCCCCATCAATGGGACGGACAAGTCGATCCACAGGATCCGTCCATTGCCTTGGTCGAGCGCCATCAAGTCGCTGCTAAGAGCGCGCTTAATTATGTGATGAGCAATTCCTTCGCCTTTGGCGGCAGCAATGCCAGCCTGATTTTTTGCCGTAACGAGGCCTAGCACCATGCAGTTGCTTAAGATCAACCAACCCTTCGCCGAACAGAATATTGCCGATTTTATTCCCCATAGGGCACCGATGATTTTGCTCGATAAAATCATTGGCTATCGGCGGGATAACCTAGAGACCGAAGTCACTATCACGGCGCAAAGCCCTTACTTTGACGATAAGCATCAAGCCGTACCAAACTATGTTGGCATCGAATATATGGCCCAAAGTATTGCCGCCCTTGCGGGTGTTGAGGCAAAGCTTCGCAACGATAAAATCCGCGTGGGTTTTCTATTGGGATCACGCAAATTAACCTTGTATACCAAGCAATATGAGCTCGGGCGCACCTATCGCACCCAAGTCAGCCGCCTCTATCAAGAGGGATCGGGATTAGCGGTATTCGATTGCCAAATTTATCTGCTGCCCGAAGCAGGCTCTAACCTAGAAAAGAGCTTAGTGGCCCAAGCCAATGTGAATGTGTTCCAACCTCAGGACACACAAGCCTACCTTGCAGGCAATCAAGATGCGGCAAATAGAAGCCTTGGACACTGATACTAAGGCAATGAATTAGCCTGTAGATAAAAAGCGTTAAAGCGCCTTAGCAAGCAATCTTTTTACAATGAATAAATAAAACCCCATACCGATTCATAACGATAAAATGGGGTGGAGAAAACGATGAATAATAGAGTATTAGTTACCGGTTCGAGCCGCGGCATTGGTAAAGCCATCGCCCTAAAACTCGCCGCTGCGGGTTTCGATATCGCCCTGCATTACCACAGTAACCAAGCAGCTGCCGATGACACTGCCGCGCAAATCCGCGCGCTTGGGGTGAATGTGAGCCTGCTGAAATTTGATGTGGCCGACCGCGCCACCGTCAGAGCCGCCATTGAAGCCGATATCGAGGTCAATGGTGCCTATTATGGCGTGATCCTCAATGCTAGCATCAACCGCGACACCGCCTTTCCCGCCATGACAGAAAGCGAATGGGACAGCGTGATCCACACTAACTTGGACGGTTTTTATAATGTCATCCACCCCTGTGTTATGCCTATGGTACAAGGCCGCAAGGGCGGACGTATCATCACCTTAGCCTCAGTTTCTGGGATTGCGGGCAACCGTGGCCAAGTCAATTACAGCGCCTCAAAAGCGGGTATTATCGGCGCGACTAAGGCACTGTCATTAGAACTGGCAAAACGCAAAATCACCGTCAACTGTATCGCCCCCGGTTTGATTGAAACCGACATGGTGGCCGATATTCCGAAGGATATGGTCGAGCAATTAGTGCCGATGCGCCGCATGGGTAAACCCAGTGAAATCGCCGCCTTAGCTGCATTTTTAATGTCTGACGATGCTGCCTATATCACTCGCCAAGTGATATCGGTCAATGGAGGCATGATCTAAATGAGCGAGCCGACAAATCAAACCCGCTTAGGGAGACGAGTGGTCGTCACTGGCATTGGCGGCATTACCGCCCTAGGCCATGATTGGCCGACGATAGCGGCGAGCCTTAAGGCACAGAAAAACTGCGTCGTCACTATGGGCGAATGGGATAAATACGATGGCCTCAATACCCGTTTAGCCGCGCCCATTACCGACTTTGAAGTGCCAAGCCATTATTCGCGCAAGAAAATTCGTTCTATGGGTCGAGTTTCTATCATGGCGACCCGCGCCAGTGAACTTGCTCTTATCGATGCGGGATTATTGGACGATCCTATCGTGTCCTCGGGTGAAATGGGTATCGCCTATGGCTCGTCTACTGGCAGTACCGATGCCATCATCGCCTTTGGCGATATGTTGAAAACCGGTGATATGTCGGGCGTTACCGCCACGAGTTATATCCGCATGATGGCACACACCACTGCGGTAAATGTCGGGGTATTTTTCGGCTTAAAGGGCCGAATTCACACCACTAGCAGCGCCTGTACCTCGGGGAGCCAAGGCATAGGTTACGCCTATGAAGCCATCAAATACGGTCAGCAAACCTTAATGTTGGCGGGCGGCGGCGAAGAACTCTGCCCCACAGAGGCTGTCGTGTTCGATACCCTGTTTGCCACTAGCACTAAAAACTCCACACCCGAACTCACGCCACGCCCCTTCGATGCGAGCCGTGATGGCCTCGTGATTGGCGAAGGTGCTTGTACGCTGGTACTCGAAGAGCTCGAACACGCCAAGGCACGTGGTGCAAAAATTTATGCTGAGTTAGTCGGTTTTGGCACTAACTCCGACGGCCAACACGTCACCCAACCAAACGCGCAGACCATGGAAATCGCCATCAGATTGGCCCTCAAAGATGCCCAGCTTGAGCCTAGCGCCATAGGTTATGTGAACGCCCACGGCACGGCAACGGATCGCGGTGACATCGCCGAAAGCCACGCGACCCACGCGGTATTTGGCGCTGGTATGCCGATTTCATCCCTTAAAAGCTACACGGGCCACACCTTAGGCGCATGCGGCGCGTTAGAGGCTTGGGTGAGTATTGAGATGATGAATGCGGGCTGGTTTGCGCCGACACTCAATCTTGAAAGTATCGACCCACAATGCGCCGATTTGGACTATATCCGTAGCGATTTGCGCCCAATCGATACAGATTATGTGATGAGTAATAATTTCGCCTTTGGCGGTATTAATACCTCGCTGATTTTTAAACGCTGGGCCCAATAACAACATATAAAAAACCACATAAGGACATCACCATGAAACCACTCTTTGCAGGTATGCTGCTTAGCATCAGTTTATTAAGCTCGCCTTTATTGGCTCAGGAATACAAGGTAGAAACCTATCAAGAAATCTTTAAGGGTGATAACCAATTCAAGCAAAAACAAGCCATTGAATCACTCACCATCGCAGGTTTATCCGATCCTGCCATTTTTGATGCACTCGAAGCCAAGCTACTCGCATCTTTACCCCAAGCCACTGAGAAAAATGCCATTGACTACAGTGCTTGGTTAGTCAAAGGCTTAGCTTATTCAGGCAATGATAAGTACAGCGAAACCATCAACAACATTGTTAATGGTGACTATCCTAAAAAACTCAAAAAATACGCAGGTCAAGCTTTAGAAAACATAACGATATATAAAAAATGGAATGCGATTCTTGCGGATAAAAGCCAATATGCCGCCGATCAGAGTCAGCAAAATAATGCCTTTGCCAATGCCCTACGCAGCAATGATTTAGAATTAATGCGTCTCGCGGCTAAACGCATCATGGATGATCGTCAGTACGATGACTTTATCCTAGCCATACTCAGTAATGAATTGAAAACATTACGCTTAATGGCCGATGATAAACTCGCCATCGATACCTATGCCAATATGGCAAAAGCGCTAGCTAGTTCGGGAAATACCGCTTATCGCGATGTGATTGAAAATATTGCAATCGCGAGTTCAAACAAAAAGCTCAAAAACTACGCCGAGAGTTATTTGAAGAAGTACTACTAAACCTACCCGTTTTACGCTTAATCGAACAAATCATGGCCGAGCTTATCCTCGGCCATTTTTATATTCGTTTGGATAATGTTGAGAATCGGAAAGGATAATTAATAGTGAGCGGATTAGGGAACTCGCACAACGCGGTTGACCTTGTAGCCAGTGCCTTTTACTGGCGATAAAAATTTATGACCCGTTTGTTTTCGGGGAAATCGCACGATTTAATCGTTTTGTGCGTTTCGCACAATACACTATACTGCCACTGTATTTCCAAATAAGAGGGCTTATTCGTGCAAACATTAACAGCCAATGACGCCAAACGAAATTTCGGTGAGTTACTGCTAAACGCTCAACGTGAACCCATCAAGATCAGCAAAAACAATAAAGATACGGTTGTCGTGATGTCTATCCACGACTTCGAACAGCTTGAGGCGATGAAAGCGGATTACCTTAAACACTGCTTCAACGCTGCTAAAGAAGACTTAGCGAAAGCTAATATTGTTGATGGCGAAGATTTCCTTAACGCCCTGTAGCAACTTACATGAAAAATAAACGCTATAAACTGAGTAAGTTAGCTCAGACTCACTTACTAAAGATTAAAGACTACACCATTCAACACTTTTCTGAGTCGCAATGGCACAAATACAAACAAAGCCTAATATCCGGCTTTCAAATGTTAGCCGATAACCCCGGATTAGGCAGAAGCTGCGACGATATTTACCCCAACGGATTCTACTTTCCTATCGGTAAACACACCGCCTACTTCACAAAAGAAGACGACTTCATCCTTATCGTTGCCCTGTTAGCTCAACCATAACTACCACAAAATCACCTGAAATAGCCTTTCGAGCCTTATTAGTTCAATCTTTGCATTGCAGAGTTCATTTCGGGGACTGATATTCGGGGCTATAAAACCTTCAGCGATTGAGATTAAGCACTGTCATTACAGTGACACGCCATGAACTCGTCCTTGAGGGCTCGACGGCGGCATCCATGCCGCCAACGGTCACTTCCATGACAGTGCTTAATTCCGTTAGCTAAATCGTATTCTGTTAGCCTAAACATGCACTCAATGTTACCAACAGCGCAATGCATAAACCAAGCTAACCATCTCAGCAGATATATCTTAGGCGTAAACAAAATTGCGCAAATATGCGACTGTCCTGTCTTTTGTTTCAATAAAATCATTCCAAATAGCCAGTCTTTCTGATGTTTCCAAGTTATTGTCCTTAATTCTTTGTTACTTAAAATAAACTAGGGAGTAGGCAACGTTGCATTATGCCGTTCTGTTAACCAATCAAGCATACCGTCAGAGTTTAGAAGACCGTGACATAATATTGATAACCAATTATTTTTTGAGCCTGTTAATTCATCATTACTATCCATGCAATCTTCAAGAGATTGTCTTAATTGATCTTGGGTCAATCGCACTCTTCTTGGCAAAACTTGGATAACATTCGAAGGTCTATTTTTTAATTTACCAAGTTGCCCCTTCAGCCACTTTTCTATTCCGGACTTAATAACAATATTGCGTGTGTGATATTTTATCGAGGCAATCTGAGGATGAGCTGTGTCGACATAAATAACCTCTAAGTCAAACCAGCGATAATTACTTCGGGGGATGATTTTGCAACTAAGTAATCTTTCAGATAAAACTTCATCAAAATAAGGATGTAAGACTCTAGCCTGACTAGCTGCATCCCCTTTTAACGCTGTACCACGTTTCAAATTACAATCACATGCGGGGACTAAATTCTTAGAGAAAATTGCCCATGCCTGATAATCTGACTTTGGGAGGATATGGTCTCGAGTGAAAGGCTTAAATCCGCCACACATAGGACAAACCTCAGGAGAGGAATCTTTTATTCTATCCAAATAGTCTATAGATGCTGGTGGCGATGAATAATGACTAAGCATTCCTGATTTTAATTTATCACTTATTACAGGGTCTGCTATAGACCAAGGATTTCCGCAATTAACTTCATAGTCATTGTATGCTTGTATCAAGAGTTGTTTTTGGTTTCGCAATTCAGGAAAAGACGTTTTGTGAAGGGCATTATTTTCTGCCAACTCGTCTAAGTGCCAAAAATCATTAACTCTAACTGGGGTTAGCTTCTTCATAACTAAGCCTCAAACCTAGATTTCAAATCCATTAGTGCGCCTAACGACAGCTCATCACCTAATTCACCTGCTACAGATTCGAATGTTCTGTGTCTAATTTTTTTAAATATTTTGTCTGTTAAGCGATTTTCAATATCTTCATTAAAAACGAATTGGGATATAGATTCTACATCAGCACCAAAAGTTCTTAACCTAGGTGTAGATATGTCTATAAATCCGTCATCTTTAGTAGAGAAAATATGAACCTGTTTACGGCCGACCTCCCTTACAAAATAGGGCGAGTGAGTCGCTATAATAGAAAAGGAACCTGTGTGTTCTAACAGGTAATCTAATAATTCAACAAACTCTCCAATAAAGTTAGGATGCATATGGGTTTCAGGCTCATCTAAAACAATAAGCGTCCCATTTTCGATATATAAGCAGCACTGCAACGTAAACTGAAAATACGTTAACTGCCCACTACTTAAAGGGTAATATTCATCAGCTACTTTAACGACAGGAATTTTGCAGCTCTTAACCAACTGAGCAATTTTCAAGTCCTGTTCGGTAAAACCGTCTACAAACCTTAATTTCTCAACCGGAATATAATGAGTATCAGTTATTTTCAAATACAAAGATTTGATGTCAATAGCTTTTGACAATGCTTCTTTAAAGATGTTAATCCGATAGCTTTCTCTTATGTAATTTTGGCTTCTTAGAAGTTGTTCAAACAAATCCCCTATGGATTTATTGTTAGCTCCAGATGAACTATTTAGATCAATCTTACGATAATACAACTTTTGGCGACGAGCATACTCACCAGGAAAGGTTGAGCTAGCTTCCCCTGGACTAACCAGCGCTAAAAGCCGGTTTATCATTGGTTCTTTCAAACCACTTTCGTTTGTGCAGATTTGCGTTGTATTAGGCTCAGGCCTTTTTAAAAGAGCTCGACATAACTTGTTCAAACTTTGGCTTTTTCCAAGACCATTTTTCCCGATAAGTACACTGATACGACTAGGAATAAATGCTTTACTATCAAACTTAAAATCAATTTTATGGCTATTTTCAAAGCCATTTAATTTAAAGCCTAAGCTAAATGAGTTTGAAATCGCTGAGTAGTTTTCGAATTCAATTCCTTTGATAATTGAATCTGCATTATGGAAAGCAAAAAAAGACTCAGACTTACGCATAAACGCTCGGCTAAATACATTAGATTCAACAATTTTCTCATAAAGGCCTTTAGGGTAGGTGAAGTTGTCAATAAGCAATATGTTGTTGATTGACTTCAATAATTTTTCAGTGCCCTTTACACCAAGCTCTAACACTACTTTTCTGTACTCTTGCAAATTCGGGAAGTGAGTGAAAAAGATAAAGTCTTCACCAGAACTTTGATACTTCAGAGCTTTATCTATACTCCCCAGCAGTTCAAAATGCTCTTTATCAATATCTTCTAAGGCAAGATTTTTCTTAACTTTCGGTAAGAAGCCAACTAGCAGCTCACCTTCTAAAACAGTCTGACGATCCCACATACACAACTTGTAGGTCGCATTAATATTGTAGCCAAAATCATTCCAATCACTTGACTGCCTGATTAAGACCTGCCCAGCAAGAGGTGAAGCTGAAATACCCTTGCTTTCACAAAATATAACCTCTAATTTTTGGTTTTCTTCCATCATTACACCGCCTGTTCGACAATGGCGTCGATGAGGTGCAGTCGGGTGATTTGCACATCCTCTAAACGGGCGTCGAGTTGGTCGCAAAACGCCATTAACTCATCGACTTTAGAGGCGATGCAGTTTTGTTCTTCGAGTGGGGGAAAGACCAATGGAAAATCGAGTAAATTAGTATAATCGAGTGCTTGTTGCATACCCTTGCCGACTTCATGATTATTCGCTTTCGCCTCAATCACCGCCAGCGGCATACTCGGTTTATGGTAAAGCACTATGTCTACTGACTTAACCGTTGTGCGCATGCCCATTTGACCCCGCACAATCACCTTACCATCACGCAACTTCACCTCCTGGCGAATTTGCGTCATATCATCCCAACCCGCATTTTTTACCGCAGGCATGATGAACTTTGTGATGATGTCCGTTTCGGTTAACTTTGCTTTATTGATGTTCGCGTGATGGTTGACCATTACTAATCCAATTCCCTCTAGATAGATAACCGAAGATTCTGGTTATGAGTTTGCCACAAAGCCCTTAAGTAACCTAGGGTTAGAACGGAAATTACCCTGTAATTATCTTATTTTGTGTTTTATATCAAAACCAAATAACTTGGAGATTTCATCATACATACCCTATCTATTGATTGAGTTGTCCGAAGATGCGCTTACTTATTAATGAAGGGGCAAGGATAAACTCACGATTAATACATAAGACACTGAAATAATGAAATAAATCAATATTTATGAGGTGTTCATCTCAGCAGGTATAACTTTTATTCCTTAAAAAATTTACCAATAACACCAGAGCCTAAGAAATACACTTTCCCCTCGGAGTTGCCGCAGGGCATTAGCGTTCGTTGCGTGATCGAGGCATGGATGCCGAGATAGCGTCAGTCGAATCAGGGACGAGCGTCTGACGCGATAGCATAAGGACGCTAAATGCCCAAGGGGCTTTCAACTCCGTTGGGGACACTGGGCCATGTTTTATAAATAAGCCAAAAGGGGAACAGGCGCTTTTCCCCTTTTGGTCGGGTGTGGGGTGAAGCCCCACGACTTTGACTTTGATTCTGCGTTTAGCTTTAGCTAAAGCTAAAAACTCTTGGCCTAGCATTTGCTTATCCACCACGGCGCAATTGCAAAAAGATAACAAAGCGATGCCGCCATTATGGATAAGCCACAATAATAGGGAGCACCCAATCTGCCATGACAATCACCATAAGAGCCATGAAAATCATCCTTGATGACCTTAAAGGACCCGAGATAGCGGCATTACTGCAGGAACACCTCGACGATATGCGGGCAACCTCACCGCCCGAAAGCGTTCACGCATTAGATCTTGACGGTCTGCGCCAGCCCAATATTCGCTTTTGGACATTATGGGATAACAATAATCTCGCGGGCTGCGGTGCACTAAAATGGTTAGATGCGCAGCACGCCGAGATCAAATCGATGCGCACCGCCGCGCCCTATAAACAACAGGGCATAGCCTCTAAGATATTGCAGCACCTGATCAACGACGCTAAAGCTGCTGGCATTAAACGCCTTAGTTTAGAAACTGGTTCGATGGACTTTTTTAGCCCCGCCCGAATGCTCTACACCAAACTTGGCTTCGAAGTCTGCGGCCCCTTCGACGGCTACCAACTCGACCCCAATAGCGTGTTTATGACGAAGAAAATCTAAAACACATGCGCCTTAGTCTTTGAAATTCATCGCTAAGGCGCTTTTGTCGCAGTTAAGTCGCCGCACGCTTAACAACAGATGCACTCCTGTGTCCGTTCCACCAATGGATAATAAACCCAAGTAACAGCCCCCAGAATGCACTGCCGATGCCCAGCACACTAAAACCCGATGCGGTGACCAAAAAAGTGATCACTGCCACTTCGCGATCTTCCGTTTTAGCTAATGCAGCGGTCAGACTATTGGCGATAGTGCCGAGCAAGGCTAATCCGGCGATGGCTAGTACTAATTCCTTCGGGAAAGCGGAAAACAGGCCAACCACAGTGGCACCGAGTAACCCAGTGATAAAGTAAAATACCCCGCCCCACACCGCCGCCCAGTAACGGGTCGCGGGATTGGGATCCGCTTCTTTACCCATACAAATGGCTGCAGTGATGGCGGATAAGTTAAAGGCAAAACCGCCAAATGGCGCGAGGATAACCCCGATTAAACCTGTGCTCGTGATCAAAGGTGAAATGGGCGGCCTGTAGCCATTACCATGCAGCGCAGCGACGCCCGGCATATTTTGCGAGGCCATAGTCACCACAAACAGCGGCAGCGCCACGCCAATCACACTCGCCAGCGAAAACTCAGGCGTAGTCCACACCGGCATCGCCAGTTGCAACTGAACGGCATCTAGCTTGAGCAAATCTAATTGAAAACTCATGCCTATGCCCACCAGCAACGTCAGCAAGATGATGTAACGCGGCGCAAAAGGCTTAACGACGACAAACACGCACAGCATGACCAAAATTAAACTCAGCTGAGTTTGCATCGCCTGAAATAGCCCGAGCCCAAATTGCAGCAGAATCCCCGCCAACATGGCGGAAGCCACCGACTGCGGCATGATACGGATAAGCTTATCCATCCAGCCCGCAACACCGCAAAGGGTGATTAAAATAGAGCTCACCAGAAACGCGCCTATGGCCTGATTGACACTTAATCCCGCTAGGCTGGTCACCATCAAGGCGGCGCCAGGTGTCGACCAAGCCGTTAGGATTGGGTTCTTGTAGTAAAGCGATAAACCTATGCTGGTCACGCCCATGCCTACACCTAAAGCCCACAGCCATGAACTAATCTGTGCTGGTGTCGCCCCCACAGCCTCCGCCGCTTGAAAGATGATCACAGCAGAGCTGCTATAACCGACTAATACCGCAATAAAACCCGCAGATATTTTTGATAAACTCCCTGCATCTCGCCACATATCCACTCCCTTCCTCTGCAATTGGTGTCGCCACCACGTTGTGCGCTATAACGCACGAGATGGACAAGATAGCATCTGTACGTTATAACGTACAAACTAAATTTTCATAAAAATGATGGGGCTATTGTGCAGACGATAAACAGCTATCTCGCCACCACGCTTAAAGCACTTCGCAACCAAAAGGGATGGAGTTTAGATAAAGCCGCCCAAGAGACTGGCGTTAGTAAGGCCATGATAGGACAAATCGAGCGCGGTGAATCAAGCCCCACGATTGCGACGCTGTGGAAAATTGCCAGTGGATTCAATATCTCGCTGTCGACCTTTCTCGAACCCACACCACAGAGCCAAGGCGCAGTATTCCGTAAGCCTGACGAGCTACGCCAACAACCCGCCACCGACGGCATGTTAGTCGCGTCTCTATTTCCCTTTGAAAGCCGTTTTGGCTTCGAGATGTTTGAACTCACACTGCTGCCAAACTATGAACGTCTTTCTGAGCCCCATGAAGCTGGCGTGACTGAGCATGTCATTGTCTTGAGCGGTACTATGGAAGTGTTAGTCGATGGTGAGTGGCAAATACTTAAGCAAGGTGAAGCGGTACGATTTGCGGCCGACAAACCCCATGGCTATCGAAATCTCAATGACGAAGCCGTGGTATTCCACGACATAATTCACTACCAACGAGGTAATGTGTCCAGCCTCTAGCTGCTTGTCTAGCGCCAGCAATGCAGAGTTCGAGTGCCTGACCAAACCCTTCACTACGATAATTTGCAGCACTTGCAGCGGCCAATTCATTAGAATAAACTTATTGAAAATTTTCTAATGGTAGAGGCAATGCTATGTTTAAATCTTTACTGGCTAAGTTATTCGGCAGCCACTCGGGCGAAAAATGTTGGCAATTGATTGAACAAGGTGCGCGGGTGATTGATGTACGTTCACCAGAGGAATTTGCCTCTGGTCATTTGCCCCAAGCCATTAATGTGCCGTTGCCAACGCTCGACCAATGGTTGCATCAAGTCGACAATAAACAGCATCCCTTTGTACTCTACTGTGGCGCGGGTATTCGAGCACGAAAGGGCTGCGATATCCTCAAGGCCAATGGTTTCGCCTGCGTGGTAAATGGCGGTTCACTCAAAAATTTAGTCTGCTGCCAACCGAGCTAAAATTGACATAAAAAAATGCCAGCCCATCTAAGGCTGGCATTTTCTATTCAACTAAATCAACTGAACAATTAAGCCTTCAGCAGATCTATGCTTTGTTTCGCTTCGCTCATGCCTTTATCGTGCGCTTCAGGCCCCATATTCAGCGCCTCAGCGTAAACCACTTCAACGTTAGTGATACCAATAAAAGCTAAAACAGTTTTCAGGTAAGGTACGACGTGATCGGTTGGGCCATCTTTATGAGCACCACCACGAGTGGTGATCAACACAGCGCGTTTACCTTCCACTAATCCTTTTGGACCGGTTTCAGTGTAAGTAAAAGTCACACCGGCACGGGCAATAAAATCGATCCAGTTTTTAAGTTGAGCCGGAATGGTAAAGTTATACATAGGTGCCGCGATAACGATAGTGTCGTTCGCTTTTAATTCTGTAACTAAGGTATCTGATAATGCGAGCATTTCTTGCTGACGTGCTGATAACTCATCACCGCCACGTAAAGCAGAAGCGATTTCACCGTCTACCATAGGTAACACGTCTTTACCGCCTAAATCACGCACTGTAATTGTCGCGCCTTGATTCTCCCAGTGACTAGTTAAGTGGTCAACTAACAAGGCAGACTGTGAATAACCGCCAAGAATGCTTGATTTTAAAATTAAGACTTTAGACATAATCTGCTCCGAAAAATGGTTAACTGACATTGAGTCAGATCTTATATCTCGACTCTATGATGTAAGTTTATTCGCCAATAAAAAAGAAATAAAGCGGATAAAATATGAGATTCACTTCGATTTTTTAGAAAGGTTGTAAATCACTCTAGACGCATTCGTACATTAAGTCGCTTTCGGCGTACTCACACTCTCGGCGTACTCACGTACAGACCTTCAAAAACCGCACACAGTGAATCCTGACAATACAATTGCACTTTCAGTTTCACTTTAACCCTTCGCCCCCTTTGCAACGGGCTGAGATCCAGATCCGGCCATTGCACTTTTACCATAGGGTCACAAGTCACGGGAGCGAGATAGCGAATATGGGCATCGGCGAGCACAATATCACCCACAACGCCCACTAACTGTTGATTCAGCCACACGGCGCCCCAGCCCGTTAAGGTCATCAGTGCATAAATGCTGCCCGCAAACATGGTTTGATGCAGATTAATATTGGGCACAATCGGCGCAGTAACTCGAAACTCACCCTCGCAATAATCGAGCGGCACAATCTGCATAAACTCGCTAACGGGAATAGTACTATGCCAAGTCTGGCGTAATTTAGTGAGTAATTCATCCATGTGCATTTTCCTTAATACTCCCTCTTGGTACAAGCGACATTGATTATGTCTAATACTCAATCACCGGGACCCCAAGATAAACATCTCGATAGAAGTTACACCTGCAGATTAAAGGTCACTGGGCCATCATTGACTAAGGACACTTGCATATCGGCACCGAACTGTCCGGTTTCTGTAGTAACGCCCTTATCGCGGCAAAAAGCAACAAACTCTTCATACAATGTCAATGCCTGATCTGGCGTACCTGCCCCAGAAAAACTCGGCCTAAGGCCACGACCTGTATCGGCAGCTAAAGTAAATTGCGATACCACCAACAATGATCCCCCAACTTGTTCTAAATTGAGATTCATCTTGCCATTCTCATCGGAAAAAACACGATAACTCATTACCTTAGTCGCCAGTTTTTCCATCTTTTCTCGCGTATCATCTCGCTCAACACCAAGAAGAACCAGTAAGCCTTTATCGATTGCTCCTATGGTTTGATTATCGACAATCACACTGGCACGGCTCACTCTTTGAATTAAAGCAATCACAACTTTTCCTTTATATCGGTAGATTTGAAAGAATTCAGATATTGCCAACGTTAAAGCCATTGCGGCAAATAAAAGGTGGGGAAGATTCAGGCATTAACATCCGATTCGCCGTCATCGACACTCGATTCATAGTCCAGATATTCGGGCATAGCAGCAGTAATTTCCGCACCAAGCAACACAATCATCCATGACAGATACACCCAAACAAATAGGATAGGAATCGTCGCTAACGCACCGTAAATAGCCTCGTAACTCGGAAACTGAGTGACATACAAGGCAAAGGCTTTTTTACCTAACTCAAACAGTAAGGCGGCCACAAGCGCACCTAATAATGCATGTAAAAACTTCACCTTTTGATTGGGCACGACTATATATAACAAAAGAAATGCTGCGACAGAAAACAGCATAGGTAAACGCTCAATAAACAGAGGAACAACACCAGAAAAAGTCTCATCTTCAAAAAGTTTTAACGAAACTACATAGGAAGTCGCTACTAAACTTGCACCAACCAAAACGGGGCCAAGCGTGATCACCATCCAGTACATTGAAAAAGCAACCACCACGGAACGCTTCTCTTTAGTGCGCCAGATATTATTAAGCGACTTATCGATAGCGGAAATCAGCATAATTGCCACGACAACAAGCGCCGCAATCCCCACTGCGGTACCCTTAGATGCATTACCCACAAACTCATTGATATACACTTGCACTGTGTCGCCTGCTGCGGGTAAAAAGTTTTCATAAACAAAGGCTTCAATCTGCCCACGTATTCCCTTGAAAACCGGAAAAGCCGACAACATCGACATAGTCACCGCCACCAAAGGCACAAGTGATAGCAGGGTGACATAGGCTAAATGCCCCGCCCGAATATTAATTTGATCTTCCACTAGGCGCAGCCTTAGATGCCGCAGGAAGCGCCAGATCCCAAGGAACAAGACTCGAATTTGTGCTACTTCTATCTTCTTAGTCACGGGTTTCTCTTGATTCTGTTGGTATAGACTCGTTATCTTCGTACAATAAACACTTAATTTACAAGTCTAAGGAGTGAATTGATGTCTCAACAAGGATCCACTGGTAACGTTATTTCCGCTATCGCTAGTCTGTTTTTCCCAGGATTAGGCCAACTGCTACAGGGCCGGATAATCGCAGCGCTACTATTTTTTGTGATTACCGTTGTAGGTTACGCACTGTGGTGGCTAATCGTGCCCGCCGTTATAGGTGCTATCTTTCATCTGTGGAGCATTATCGATGCGGCGCGATTTAACGCCGATTAACTTTATACGACTCAGTAACGGAATACCCAATGAAAAAACTGATCATCACTAGCTTGATTACCGCCAGCCTCTTGCTAACGGGTTGCCAGAGTGCCTATTACGGCGCCATGGAAAAAGTCGGCTATCACAAACGCGACATTATGGTCGACAGAGTGAAAGCCGCCAAAGAATCTCAAGAGAAT
Source organism: Shewanella profunda (assembly GCF_023283765.1). Classification (GTDB taxonomy): domain Bacteria; phylum Pseudomonadota; class Gammaproteobacteria; order Enterobacterales; family Shewanellaceae; genus Shewanella; species Shewanella profunda. Next base: position 29,740 of record NZ_JAKILG010000038.1, read on the forward strand.
GCGCAAAAAGAATTCAGCTCTGCCCTTGAAGAGATGCAAGCGCTGCTCAACCATAAAGAGGGCAACCTTCAAAAAACCTATGACAAAGCTAAATATGAGTACGAATCGGCCCAAAGTGCCGCCGATAACGTCAGTGATCGCATAGATAAAGTGGAAGGTGTCGCCGAAGCTTTGTTCGATGAGTGGCAAACGGAAATAACTGAAATCAGCAAGGCTAACCTTCGCCGCAATAGTGAAGCTAAACTCAAGGAAACTCGCCGCTCCTACGAGCAACTGATAAAGGGTATGCGCCGCGCCGAATCCAAAATGCCGCCCATTCTCACAGCGATGAAAGACAATATGCTATATATCAAGCATAACTTGAACGCCCAAGCCATTGGTGCAATCAAAGGTGAGTTTGACAGCCTACAAATCGATATCTCAGACCTGATCAAAGAGATGAATAAATCGATTAACGAATCGACTAAGTTTATCGAAGCCCTCGAAAAATCAAATGGTTAAATTAAATATATTTAGCTAATTCAGGATGCAAGCTGTTAGTTTCAATTCAAGAAAACTAGAACTAACAGCTTGCACCCTTCTTATTTCTGTAGCCGGCCATCCATTGGAAAGTACATTTGATTTTCTAAATCCATAGGAAGAAGGTAATCATAAACATAAATCCGGCCACCCAAGTTAAAACAATAACATAATGTGCTTTCGGTTTGCCTTCAAGCTGCAGTGGCTAAAGTCACCTTTACGAGAGTAATACAAAGAGGCTGAATGGCAGATGGGGCACAAAATCGAGCTAATTCATTCCAAAATGGCATATTTCAGTCGTGATAAGCCATCCCGTAGAGCTTGGGGAAATAGAGGCGATAATTGCTATAGGATTGCTATCCGTTGATTTGGAAGTGCTGACAACTTGACGCAAAATGCCGTCGTCGCTTTTCTAAGTGTTCGCAGTAAGTGGTGAGTTCTTGCCGCGTGCCCACTGGACCATGAAATAACCTGCCAAATTCAGTGGTTAGCTTGAGCCAGTTATCATGGGGGATATTTAACCTTGTCAGTAACTTGGCGCTATTTTCACTGATGGCGCCACGTTTATCATTGCGAATGATTCGCCCTGTGTCATCCACCAATTGAAGGTAATCCGTTAACGAAAAGGTTATGCCATTGGGCTGGTTATTGCGCTCACTGCCAATGAATGGCAGTAGGTTCTTGGGTTGTTCACCTTGTAAAGCGGCCCTCCCAAAACCTGCCTGCGCAGTTATCTTCTTGATTCGCTTGCCGTGCTATCGGCTCATTCAAACAGCGCGCTCTTTTGAAAACTTAGGCATGAAATATCACATAATCGGCTTCGGTAAATCGCGATGGCATGCTTGAGTCTGAGCACTTGGTGGGGTTCAACTAACTCACCTTTTGCGAATTTTCGGGTCAATTTATCGCCATTAAACAGCTTATGCCATTGCTCCAGCACTTCTCGGTCAGTCCAACGGTTTGCCTGTCGATATCAACACACAGCACCACATGCAGATGATTGAACCCTCCCGTTCATTTACAAGAGTGCAAATACCGCCACATCTATCGCAAAAACTACTTCAAGTTCAAATAATAATGACTCAACCCAACCTCGACGATGGTCATAATTTTTACCAGAATAGGCATCATCACCACCCACTTTTTTCAACAATGAAAGGCGCGCCGAACAACGCGGCTACAACAATGGTAATAGGGACTGATTTTAAAGAGAGAGTTCAAGACTAATCTGAGTTCTACGGGCGCGCGGCATAAAAACCTCCTTGTTTAATGCTTAACCAAAGCATAGCCGGAGGTTAACTACTGCGCCATTTAAGGTTGGGTGTCTCTGTTTTTTGCTCTGTTTTTCCACTTTGTTCGCTTAGCTCCAGAACGAACAATCCGATAAAGATCATATAGCTACAATAGACCTTATTTAACACAATACGTTAGTAGTGTTTTAACTAAGAAGTTTAACTTAGTGGTCAATACGTCAAGATATATTACTGATGGCGGGCTATAAACTCGCGTATGGCTTCAACAAAAACTTTTGATGCTGGTTCGCGGCCCAACAGTAAATGGCCGTTGCTTTCTAGCCCGACAAATTCAGCATTAGGGATTGTTGCGGCAATCTCACGCCCGACACTAACAGGTATGCGCTGATCCCCCAAAGAGTGAATCACTAATGTGGGCACTTTGACTTGTGCCAGACGATGACGTACATCGATATCGGCAAACACAGATAAAAATCTTACCGCGTTTTCCGTCGAAGTTGTTAAGCGCTGGAAGTCGTTAAACCAGCTAAACTCAGCTTCGTTGGCGTCAGGCATAAAGGTCGATGAAAATATCTGTCGATACGCCGGATTGTCTGTGCCCCATCCTACATGCGTTAGCATCATAACGGCTTCACGCTCTTTGGTAATGGCCTCGGTTGCACCAATACGCCAGCCTGCGGCGTAACCACCAAACAAAATAAGGTGCGACACTTTTTCTGGATGGCGGATGGCATATTCGATAGAGACCGCGGCACCTTGTGATATTCCCAGCAGTGAAAAGGTATCCAGTTTATTCGCTGCGACTACAGTTTCAAGATCAGTCACAAAGGTATTAAAGGAAATATCTTCGACATCCCAGTCAGATAAGCCATTACCGCGTTCGTCGTAACGAACAAAATGATGATCAGCCGCTAAATCTTTAAATAACGGGCTCCATATTGGTGCATTCCAGTCATGCTCTAAGTGGCTGAGCCAATTAGCAGCCTTAACAATAGTTGGCCCCTTGCCTAGCGATGCATAAGCAATACGTACACTGTCTTGCGAAGTGCAGAATTGTACTTTCTGTCTGGCGAGTAACTCACGCCCACTGAGCAGTTCATTACACTGCAAATTGATAGTCGTTTGTCGTTGCTCAAGTTCGACTGCCCAAACAATACCTGCATCATTAAATCGTGTTAATAGTTGCTGCGAAAGGAGAGTTGCTTGAGCGTACTGCTCCAATTGTTGCAACAGACTTAAGACAGTGTTGGCTGCTCGGGTACTTAATGGTTCGTGGGTTAACCAAGCTTGAGCCCAAAGCAATTTTGCCTGAGTGGTTAGATCGACATGAGAAGCTAAACGAACTAGCAGTTGACCGCTTAGCTGGCGCAATTCATTGCGCTCTGTCATTAACCAGTCTTGGAATAGCTTTTGATTAGGTAAATCCAAGCCCTGCAAAAAAGGCTGTTGGCTTTGTTGTAAAAGAATTTCTAGTTCAGTACACGATAGATCGCTGAGGTTACTTTTTGCGATCAACAGCTTCAAGTCTATGTTGATATCAGCACAGTTGATCACCACCCGTTCCCGGTCTGCGATAAGACGCTCGGTATTGTTATTATTGACTAAAGGGCGGATCTTACTTAGCGACCAGCGCAGTGCACCTTTGGGATCATCCGGAACGTCCCAAAATACTTCGCATAATGTGTCACGGCGATGTGGTCGCGCGGTAAATGCCAGATAAGCCAGCAAGGCACGGCTGCGTTTCGACGCTGGCATAGGTATTATTGTGCTATTATGGCGTAACTCCATTTCCCCTAGCATGTTAATAGTAACAGCCATGTACATCCTCCCTGTTTACTCTATATCTTCTTAGCACATACAAGATGCAAATTGACCACAACACAGCCTTGCTTAAGCAAAGATTAACCTAATTATTAGATATAAACTCTTGTATTACATCAATAAACACCTGTGCTGAAGGCTCGCGATCTAACAGGAAATGCGATGTCGTGTCCAGACCAATAAATTCGGCGCCAGGAATCGTCGCGGCAATTTCGCGTCCCGACAGTGCCGGGACCGCATTATCTCCAAGTGAATGAATCACCAGAGTTGGTACTGTTACCTGCGCCAGTTTATCGCGGACATCCAGATCGGCAAAAGCCGACATCAAACCTGCGGCATTTTTTGCGTTGGCAGCCAGATACAGATATTCATTAAACCATTCCAACTCTTGCTGACAGGCATCCGGGATAAAGGTCATGGAAAAAAATTGTCGAAATGCCGGATTGTCTTGTTCCCAACCGCTTTCTGCCAGTGCGATGATAGCCTCCATTTTTTTCCGCAGTTTAGGATCGCCTTCTGCGCGCCAGCCTGAGGCATAGCCACTAAAAAGAATTAAATGTGATACCTTATCTGGATGTTTCACTGCATAGTCAATTGATAAAGCTGCGCCTTGTCCGATACCAAGTAAAGCGAATTTACTTAAGTTATTGGCAGCAACAACCGTTACTAAATCCTGTTGTAAATCCTCAACGCATACATCTGATATGTTACGTTCTGACATGCCGCTACCGCGATCATCATAACGAATAAGCTGATGGTTCTTGGCAAGCGTGTGAAGAATATGCCCCCATAACGGAGCCTGCCAGTCGTACTGCAGATGGTTCATAAATGCTGGTGGTTTGACTATTGGCCAACCCTGGCCAACAGATGCATAAGCAATGTTTACGCCGTCGTTACCAGCACAAAAGTGGATCTCGGTTTGATTTGGTGTCAAGGCTTGTCGAGTCCATGCAGATAAGGCCGCGGTTTTTGGTGTGGTACTACTAATAGGACTTACCACACCGGACACATTGTGACCCAACACTTTACGGTGCAGCTCAATCAGCTGCTGCCTCTGCGCGACGAGCCAGTGCTGAAACTCTGGACAGTTATGTAAATCCAAACCGTCCAGTAAGGGTATTGCCAATTCTTTTCCCAGCTTAGTCACTTCGGCAGCATTGCTGTGTTGCTGTAAGGCACGAACACTGAGGTGAATAATATCGATATCGATATCGATGTCCGCTGTATTGATGCTGACAGAGTCGTGGTCGGTGACAACACGTTCAATGTGATTGTTCAAAATATTTCTGAGTTTACTTAATGACCAGCGCAATGCCCCTCGGGCATCTTTAGTCTCTGGCCAAAACAGCGCACATAAATGATCTCGCCGTTGTGCTCGGGGATTTAATAACAAATAAACCATTAAAGCGCGGGTTAATTTTGAAGAGGGTAACGGAATGAGCTGGTTATTATGGAAAACCTGTAGTTCACCCAGCATTTTTATAACGATTTGCACAACACGTCACCTGATAGTTTTGATTGAATAGTCCCCAAATTGATAATGTTTATATTCAGTCTATTGGGGCGACCATTAAATGAGATTAAAAACCAAAAAAGTAATGACCTTAAAAGGTTGTTGTGGGTTTTAGTTTTATTGACTATTTAGCATTTAATTCAGACATATATTTATGCTTTAAAACTGCATAAATATGGACTGTCAACTTTAGCGGCAATTGTGCTACGAGAGTGATTTAAAATCAATAACTCAAATTAAAACGGGATTAACTACGTCAAAATTTCACGATAATTTATCGTCTGGGATTAGTTTGCTGTTACGGCAATAAAGAACCTAATAACCTAGGCGAATATAACTGAATGTCTCTGATATGTAACGTCATGGGCGACTATTATACCTATCCGAATGGCATTGTGTACTGTTCAACCTCTATCAACTACAGGTAAGACCTGCCAAATACCACGCACCTAAGCTGAAAATTCCACGTTTATTACCACGGTTGTTACCACGCTAGTTCGCTATGGTTAAATTTTAATTGAAACAAGAGAAAATTTACCCATGTTAACCATAAAATCCTCCGTACAGCCACTGTTAGCAGTCATGTTGCTAGCAACCCTAACTGCTTGTGGCGACAATACCTCTGCGGTCGAAGAGCCAACTGCCGTTGACTTTGATATAGAAATGTCTAATTTTTCAATGGATTTTGATACTACTCAAGCCTTTGCACTTAATCACCGCATACCCGTGTCATTCACCATTCGTAACACTGATTCAAACATAACTGAAGTGACCAATATTCCGGTCAGTTTTAGTTTTGTTGAGAAAAAACCGACAGACCCAGCAGCGCCTATTGTATGTAGCTCTAGTGCCATCGATGTCGAGTTACCGGGTAACGGTGAGCCAGCCGTGGTGGAAAATGCTTTTATCTGGCCAATTAGCGAATGCCAAACATTGGCCGCTACAGGGCGTGAAGTCGAGCTGCAGGTTCAATTCTATCGCGATGAGAAACAGCTTGCAGGCAATGTAACTACCAACTTACCAACGCTGACCTTACGCGAAGCGGGGGTAGATATAGAATACGAATTAGCCAGCGAGTCTTCGGTAGGCTTGATTGCGTTGACTGAAGAAGGTGAATCACCTACGCCGATTCTTTCAGTGCAGTCTGGTTTTGTGTTCAATGGCGCAGATCCTTATTATTCTAAAGTTACCGCAGATGAGATTCCGGAAGATTTAACCGTGGTTGACCCTGACTCTGGCCTGAGTATCCAACAAGAGCTAACCTTTGGTATGACTGAAGAGCAGCTAAACCAATTAAGTAAGTTACCCTCAGTTGCGACCCTAACCTATGAGTTAATTCCTGAAAATTCACCTGGAACTATCTTGCCCTTGATGATTGGTCAGGAAGATGGCACTACGGTAGCGTCTTATAGTTTTGATGAAATTCAACCGGGGATTGCTGATCAAGTCAACCATGATCTGTATCTAGAAGGAACTGTTCTGGCAGTGGTTAAAAACGGTAGTTTGGCTAACGAAACTCACTTTATTTTGCGTGGTTGTGTGGTAACCAGTTTTTCTCAGGATGGTAACGACGGAGATCAAACCAATGACTGCAAAGAGGTCGATATTAACTTAGAGCGTGAAAGCGTTAACGCTACCGCCGCTAGCGATGTGTCATTTAAGAAGAACCAAAAGCGTAATCCGGGTAATTCCCGTATAGCTATTGAATCTGAAATGGATATCGATAACACCTTAAACCGCAACGGTATTTTGAGTCGTGCCACCGGAGAAGTCGCGTTAAGGGGTAACATTGGCAAAAGTTTTGACTTAAAAATTGCTGAAGCGGTTGCTGAAGCGGTTGTTACCAAAAATCAATCCTCGTATTTTCATCAAATTAAAGCATTTAACAAAGTCGTTGCTGGTGATGCCAAAGAAAGTAAAGAACACCTTAAGCTGAAAAATGAGTTTAAGCAGGACAAAAGCCAAGATGTTGCTGGTTTAGGTTTTGGTTTTGGCCCAGTGCGACTCGGTTTTAAAATCAGTGCAGGTGGGCGAGTGGGTATTGACGTTGATGACGATATGGATCTGCTTACCGATGCACTTGAATGTCAAACATTGCTCGTTTCCGAAGAGTTTATCAACACTTGTGGTTATCTCACTCGAACCGTAGCACCTAATTTTAGTTTCACAGGCCGCATATTTGGTGGTTTGGATGCTGGCATAGTAAAAGCCGGCGTGGATGCTAATTTACGCTTTTTAGAAAATAAATTTCCGTTAACTGGAGTATTAAGTTTTGGCCTTACCGATGACCAACGCATTTTAGTGCGTGGCGACGTAACACTGGACCATACTCTGCAGACCATCAGCGGTAAAGTAAAGTTAGTTGGGACCATCAAAGTCTTCCGTTTTCGTCGTAGCAAATCCGTTACTCTGGTCAGTTTCTCGTCACAACCTGTTACTCAAAACCTGTTAAAACGTGGTACTGAAGGCACACTAGAATTGCTTTAGCCCTGTGCGCAAGCGTTAAACATGAGAGATTTAAAAATGAGACGAGTGAACATTAAAAGATTACTGGTATTAGCCGCTGTCACTGTCGCCGTTGTCAGTGCGATAGCGTACCACTCATCTAGGCACTTACGCTCCCCTGAGGGGGAGTTTGCACATACATCACAGACGGCAAGTTGCATCCTTAGTCAAGGCCAAACCGCAGCTTTCCACCTTAGCTCAACTGTCGAAGCTGAAGGTCAAAAGGACATTTTTGAGGGAGTGATGAGCTGGCAGGTTGAAGAGTTCAATGCTGGTATCGCCCGCGTTAGAGCGACATTTAGCAAGGTTACCCTGACGCAGAATATGACGTTACCGGCAGAACGCGCGGTATCACCTGAAGGCTTACCGTTCTTTCTACAAGTTGATAGTAACTGTGCCATCATTAGCACAGCATTTGCACCGCAATGGCAACCAAAAACCCGCTTGCTAGTCGCCACTCAACTAGATAACTTAACCTTTTTACTACCTGAATCTGGTAAGACTCAATGGCAAGTAGCCGCCCTCGATGGGCTCGGCGATTACACTGCACATTTTAGTTTGCTCAGCCAAAAGCCGCTGCAAATTCAACGGCAAAAAACTGATCATCTCATACGAGGTGCTGCCGATGTTTTTGGTATAAATATTTCACTGAACAAATCATTAGCTACAGCAACCTTTAATACTGCACAGCCACTATGGTGGCAGGCTGTGAGCGGTCAAGAACAGATAAGCATTAGTACTGCAGGCACGCCAAAAGTGGTGATGAATCAACATTTTTCATTGCAACGCGACGACCAGCTGTTTATTGCCATACCACAAACTGACTGGAATTTGGCTGAAAAAACTATCCCTTATGACTTGCCGCCGGAATTTAGCGAGCTTATAACACAGCACCAAAGTTACACTGAAGCTTACAACGCTTTCAACAGTGCCATAACGGAACAGCCACCACGTTATTTTGATGCTGCACTTGAGATGGCTGCTTGGCTAAAACTGCATCCTGAAGACATTGACTTGTTGGTGGCTGAACTGCGCGGACAAATGGATGATGAAGCACGCCCTACCGCTTTTTTAGCCCTGCAGCTGTCTGGTCAGGGCAAAGCACGTGAGGTGTTATCGAGCATGATGTTCGACGCGACAATGAGCCAGGGAGACCAATCCAGAGCCGCCTCAGCACTAGCAGACTTTGGCACACCAAGTCAGGAAGTCGCTGACCTACTGATGTCGCGCGCAACGATCAAAGATATCGCTGGCAACACTAGTTTGTTGGGTGTAGGTAGCATGGTTGACCGCTCAGCAGATCCGGCGTTGCGACAATATATTATGGAGTCGCTACAACAACAGCTCGTCAGCACAACAGATCAAAGCGAGCGTTTGATCTTGATTGATAGCATAGGTAATACCGGTGATGGCACCTTTGTCGACGCATTAAGCCAAGAGCTTACCTCGCCGTCAGAAGCGACACGCAGCAGAGCAGCGGATGCACTTTCACGCTTACCAGCAGAACAAGCTCAGCCAGCGTTAGTCAATGCGCTTTCTTTAGAGAATGACCCGAGGGTAAGTAAGGCATTGATTGATGCACTAAAGCATGTTGGTGCTAGCTCACCGGAACTGGTCGATCTACTAGAAAGACGCATCAGTTCATCAAACTCAAGTCAACATGCCGCCACGATTGACTTACTTGGCGCCCAACATACCGACAGAGCACAGCAACTGTTAATCACACAATATAAACGCGAAACCGATGCTAATATCAAAAAGTTGATTGGTCGGTATGTGCCGGCAAAGGCACTTAGATGAACAAGTCATTCGTTTTTTTATGCGGGTTAGTGGCGGCCTGCTCCGCGGGGTGCGATACCGAACACACCGCGGAGCAATCATTGTGGACGTCTTTGGCATCGGTAAAGATAGACGCAGAGTCAGGTCGCACTTCGGCCGTAGAAGTGCCGCTTGATAACTTACGACGGGCCATTCGGGTAAGCGCTATACCGCAAGGTTGTTTACGCGTGTCCTCTGCCACAAGTATCACTGACGAACAGCTTATTGCTAACTCTGCAGCCCCTAATGACAACATCTGGCGTACGACTACTCTGCATCAGGTTGGTTTATTCGTATTAGAAGGTGCAGCCTCGGAGCTTACCCATATTAGTTTTGAAGCCGTTGCGTGCGATGCATCTACTACCGGCATTTTGCCAACTGACGTTAGCATTGAATCCCGCCTATCCGAAGAGCTATCCCATCCAGGACTTCGACTACGTCTAGTTTTAAGCTCGGCAATGAGTACCGAGTTAGATACAGAACTACTTGCCCAATTGATAGGCTTTGAATTGGAACTGGACATTACAGTCACTGCTGTGGAAACCATTGCCGATAAAGACTTGATTATGCAAAACCAGACAGATTTCTCGCCAATGGGGGATTTATTGGCTTCGCTACCAACCAAAACAGCAGATACTATTGATGTGATTATCGGACCATGCTTATTACAGCAAACGTCGTTTGGCCAGCAACGCTTGGCAGGTCTCACACCAAGAATTCCCGGCGGCGCAGGGCCTGCTGATGCGGTCTTTATTGCCCGAACGAATTGCGATTTTGAACATTCTTCACCAGGTTCTGAAACCGCAATAGCTCGTTTAGCCGCCCATGAGATAGGGCACTACCTCGGGTTGGCGCATCCGGAAGAACTCAATGGCAGTGAAGATGATTTACCAAGCACAAATAACAACAACCTAATGAACCGCATTCCTCTTTCTGCGAATGCGACTGGGTTAACGGCTGAGCAGCGCGAGCGTATATTGGCACACCCTTTTGTGATAGACCTATAGATCAAGCCGTTGCAATAGAGATGCTGACCAATAGCTTTGAGATATAGCGTCATCCGGAATGCGTTGCGATCAAATTGATTGGTCGCAGCGCCAGCCGAAAGAACAAGAGGAAAAATACCTCTCAAACCTACCTGCAACTTAGACATCATTTTTGCAATACCATATTTGTGGACTTTGTGAACTATCGTGTGCTTTAGCAGATTGCTCGTTAGAATGTTAGACCTGCCGCACAATTTCACTTAGTACTCAAAAACTTATCCTCAGTTCATCACTCAGACACTGTACTCGTTACTCATTCGCTGTATTCATCACTATGACTTTTATCGAATCACTCACCCTGATGTTGGCACTCATGTATCTCGCCTCCCTCAGCTATTGGAGCGGCCAGAAATGGGGCGCTGTCGCCACACTATTGTGTAGTTTAGGTGCTGTAGCCATTACCTTATATTGGCCCTTGGCTCTAGGTTTACTGATTGCGTTACCTGCGGCTTTGGCGCTTAATAGATTTGCTCCAGACTCCTTAAAGCATGATATTAAAATCAATACCTTGCGTGAAGGTACTCAACATCTTTTGGCGCTATCCTTACTGTTGGTCGCGATCCAATACACCATTAACACCCTATTACTTAAACAAGGTATTACGCCTTGGTTAATGCGTCCCGATGTGGTGGATGCCTTCTTACCTATTGCTGGTGGCATTGAGCTTAAGGCCATTATCAGCCTCAATTTGTGGGATCAGACTCATCCTGCGGCGGCGGTAATGTTGGCAGCAGTATTAATCACTGGCTTACTCTGTAAACGTGCATTTTGTGGTTGGGCCTGCCCATTAGGTTTAGTTGGAGAATATCTCTATTCATTTAGAAAACGCTTTATTAAAGCGGAGTTTGCACCACCCGCTTGGCTCGATTGGCCACTGCGAATGCTCAAGTACCTCTTATTATTCGCACTCTGCTATATCGTTATCGGTATGCCAGCCCAAACTATCCCCCATTATCTTGACGGTAATTACCATAAGATTGCCGACTTAAAAATGGCGATATTTTTTATCACTCCCGGACTTATCACCTTGTTATGTTTTGGATTAGTCCTTGCTTTAGCCGCATGGCGTCGTCAGGGATTCTGCCGTTATTTATGTCCCTATGGGGCAATGCTCGGGATTTTGAGCTTTGCTAGCCCGCTCAAAATCCGCCGAGATACTCAGCACTGCCTGATTGAAGCGAAAGGGATGAAATGCGACAAGTGTACCCGTGCTTGCCCTGCCAATATCATAGTGCACACTAAAACCACGGTTCGCAGTGATGAATGCCAAGCCTGTATGCGTTGCGTCGCTGCTTGCCCTAAATCGGCAGCCCTTGGTCTTGGCCTAAAATCAGGCCACAGATTAGGACACAAAGGATTACTCGCATTAGTGCTCGCGGCATTATTTATGCTACCGCTGGGCGCTTATCTTGCCGGTTTCTGGCATAGCCAAACCCCAGATAGTATCCGTATGGAACTTATCCAAGTGATTAATAGAATTGGACATTAAAAATATCAGAGGTACTAAGGGAACCTTGATTGCAGCCTAAAATAAAAAAGTGCAGAGAACTCTCTGCACTTTTTAGCTACTCACAATGTATCTATGCAATATCGAAACGATCGGCGTTCATCACTTTAGTCCAAGCTTTGACAAAGTCCTTCACAAACTTCTCTTTCGCATCGTCTTGAGCATAGACCTCGGCGTAGGATCTCAACACCGAATTTGAGCCAAATACAAGGTCGACTCGAGTTGCTGTCCATTTCACTGCACCGGTTTTGCGCTCAATAATCTGGTACAGATTATTACCAGCAGGTTTCCAGTTGTAGGACATGTCGGTCAGATTAACGAAGAAGTCATTACTGAGTACACCGACACGATCCGTAAACACACCGTGTGCACTGCCCGCATAGTTTGCACCCAATACCCTCATGCCACCGATTAATACTGTCATTTCATGGGCTGTAAGTCCCATAAGCTGAGTGCGATCTAACATAAGCTCTTCAGGCTGGACGACATAATCCTTTTTCTGCCAGTTGCGGTAGGCATCGTGTAAGGGCTCAAGCACGGCAAATGATTCAATATCCGTCATTTCCTGCAAAGCATCGCCACGGCCAGAAGTAAATGGCACGCTAATATTAACCCCAGCATCCTGGGCCGCTTTTTCTACCGCTGCGGTTCCACCCAAGACAATTAAGTCGGCAATACTAACTTTTTTACTCAGACTGGCCTGAATTTCGGTTAACACTTTTAATACTTTTTGCAAGCGAGCGGGTTCGTTACCTTCCCAATCCTTTTGTGGTGCGAGGCGAATTCGCGCACCGTTTGCGCCACCACGGAAATCAGAGCCACGGAAAGTGCGGGCGCTATCCCAAGCGGTTGCCACTAATTCGGCAACACTTAAATCCGTTGCCAAAATCTTAGCTTTTAATGTTGCGATGTCTTCGTCATTGAGACGGTAATCAACCTGTGGGATCGGATCCTGCCAAATGAGTTCTTCTGCGGGCACTTCTGGGCCTAAATAACGGCTTTTTGGCCCTAAGTCGCGGTGAGTTAACTTAAACCAAGCCCGGGCAAACACCTCGGAGAAATAAGCCGGATCTCGATAGAAACGCTCCGAAATCCTGCGATATTCAGGATCCATTTTCATCGCCATGTCCGCATCTGTCATTATGGGATTGTGGCGAATCGCAGGATCTTCAACATCAACAGGTTTATCTTCTTCTTTGATGTTAATGGGTTCCCATTGCCAAGCCCCTGCAGGACTCTTTTTCAGTTCCCATTCATAGCTGAATAACAGATAGAAGTAGCCATTATCCCACTGGGTTGGGTGAGTAGTCCAAGCGCCTTCAATCCCACTGGTGACAGTATTACGCCCCACGCCACGGCTGGTTTTATTGATCCAACCTAAACCTTGCTCGTCAACATCTGCAGCTTCAGGTTCAGGACCTAAATTTTCGGCTTTACCATTACCATGGCATTTACCAACAGTGTGCCCGCCAGCAGTTAGTGCTACGGTTTCTTCATCATTCATGGCCATACGGGCGAAGGTAATTCTGATATCTTGTGCGGTCCGCAGGGGATCTGGGTTACCATCGACCCCTTCAGGATTGACATAAATTAGCCCCATCATTACTGCGGCGAGAGGATTCTCAAGATCTCGCTCCCCAGAATAACGGCTGTTCGGGTTATCACTCGGCGCTAACCATTGTTTTTCTGAGCCCCAATAAGTATCTTTTTCTGGATGCCAGATATCCGCTCTACCACCGGCAAAGCCGTATGTTTTCAACCCCATGGATTCATAGGCGACATTACCCGCAAGTATGATCAAATCGGCCCAAGACAGCTTGTTGCCGTATTTCTTCTTGATTGGCCAGAGTAAACGGCGAGCCTTGTCGAGATTGACGTTATCCGGCCAGCTATTAAGCGGCGCGAACCTTTGATTACCCGTGCCAGCACCGCCACGGCCATCGGCAATGCGGTAAGTTCCAGCAGAATGCCATGCCATGCGGATCATCAGACCGCCATAATGCCCCCAATCTGCGGGCCACCAGTCTTGGCTATCTGTCATCAAGGCATATAAATCTTGCTTCACCGCCGCGAGATCGAGTGTTTTAAAAGCTTCACCATAATTAAATGTGGGATCCATAGGATCGGTTTTTTTGTCGTGCTGATGCAGAATATCGAGATTTAATGCCTTAGGCCACCAGTCCATATTGTTGGTTGTGGCGGAGGTATTACCACCATGCATTACTGGGCATTTACCTTGAGAGCTGTGAGTCTTGTCCATGAGCTATTCCTTTATTTAATGATTAACGAAGGGCGTATAGCCTGTATCATTTTTTTGTGTAATTTAGACTAATCACTTTTCCCCCCTCCCTAAAGCGAGTTTTACAGTTTGCATTAATCTGTTTTTATGATTAGTGATACCGTCCATACTCTCGAAAAATATGGAGAATAAACGAGCACCATTACAAAAAAGCGCAAACTTAAGGAATAAAACTAGGTCACTTTAGCGAAAATACAAAACCGCAGGACAAAAAAAACACCATAACTAATGCGCAAGATCACGATCTGAGCTCTTAGAGTAGTTTTGACAAAACTTTATTAATTTTAATCAGTTCGCTGAGCCGTTTTATCGTCAATACTCATTCTATAAGAATATCGAAAACGCTTTATATTCTTTCATTCGGAGCGAGTCTATGCGACACAGACGTCTGCAACTTATACAATCACTGTTTGATGATTATATTGAGATGTACTCTTCACGAGATGACAAACTCACAACCCGTTTTAGCGATAATTTTAGTGGTTATGCGGGTAGCAGTGATGCCCTGATCACCAATAAAGAGGAGTGGATACGGATCACTCGCCAAGACTTTGCACAAGTGCCAGAGCGGATCCATATCGAAATGTTAGATTTATCATTACAGGATCTTGCTGAGGATCTGGTCGTTGCTACCGCCTTTTTCCATATACATCTCCCCATTCCCGAATCGATACTCTGCCGAGAAACCGCAAGGCTAGTATTGATTTTTCATCGAGAAAACAATGACTGGAAAATTGCCCATAGCGGAATATCTATCCCCTACGGTTTAGCAAACAAAGGTGAGATCTACCCTATGACAAGCCTAGAAGAGCATAATCGCGAACTTGAATCCATAATCGTAGCGCGCACCCGTGAGCTAGCCGAGGCGAACAGCCGACTAGAAATACTGAGTAACACGGACGGCTTAACCAATATTGGCAACCGCAGACTTTTTGACCACATGCTGCGAACTGAATGGAGCCGCGGACAACGCAGTAACACGCCACTTGCTCTTATCATGCTCGATATTGACCATTTTAAATTATTTAACGACTACTACGGCCACCTCGCTGGAGATGACTGTCTAAAAAAACTGGCTAACTGCTTATCTCAGTCCGGTCGTCGAGCGGGGGAATTAGTCGCTCGCTACGGCGGCGAAGAGTTTATTATTTTATTGCCCAATACAGATAAACAAACCTCTCTCGATACGGCGCACTATATTCATCAACTTATCCAGTCTCTCACTATCCCCCATGCAAAAACCGACCTCGGTATAGTCACAGTCAGTCTTGGTATCGCCTGCTTACAGCCTTCAGAGCAACACAGCGCCTTAGAATTAGTCCGCCAAGCAGATGCTGCCCTTTATCTTGCCAAATCGGCTGGTCGTAATTGCATACGTTCACTGCCATCATTGAACCCTCAGGGATTTATCTACGACGGGCCACAGGAATAAACGTCAAAATTCTCGGTAGATAATATAAAAAAGCCCCGCATAGTCTCCTATGCAGGGCTTTTAAACCGATTGACTCACCTTAAGGATGAGTCACCTGAGTTAGCAGGCTGGCATTAACCGCGGTTAAAGCGCTTACGATCGTTTTCAGTCAAGTGTCTCTTACGAACACGAATGTTCTTAGGCGTGACTTCAACTAATTCGTCATCATCGATGAACTCAAGCGCTTGCTCAAGCGTCATTGTGATTGGCGTAGTCAGTACTTGAGCTTCGTCAGTACCAGAAGCACGCATGTTGGTCAGCTGCTTACCTTTCAAACAGTTAACTGTCAGATCGTTTGAGCGAGCGTGGATACCAACAACCTGGCCTTCATATACTTCAGCGGCATGGCCGATAAAGAGACGACCGCGATCTTGTAGACCGAACAGTGCGAAGGTCAGTGCTTTACCAGTTGCGTTAGAAATCAATACGCCGTTAGCGCGTTGACCGATATCGCCACCTTTATGTGGACCGTAATGATCGAACGAGTGGTAGATAAGACCAGTACCAGAAGTCGCAGTTAAGAATTCAGTTTGGAAACCAATTAAACCACGGCTTGGGATGATGAAGTCGATACGTACACGACCTTTACCATCAAGCTGCATGTCTTTCATTTCAGCTTTACGGGTACCTAACTTCTCGATCACTGTGCCTTGATCTTCTTCTTCAACGTCAACGGTTAAAGTTTCAAATGGTTCACACAGTTCACCGTCGATGGTTTTCAGAATAACTTCTGGACGTGATACGGCTAACTCGTAACCTTCACGACGCATGTTTTCAATCAGGATTGATAAATGCAACTCACCACGACCAGAAACACGGAAACGATCTGGACTTTCAGTTTCTTCAACACGCAGTGCCACGTTGTGGACTAATTCTGTTTGTAGACGTTCCAAAATGTTACGTGAAGTCACATACTTACCTTCTTTGCCCGCAAAAGGTGAAGTGTTAACTTGGAAAGTCATGGTCAGAGTAGGTTCATCAACAGTCAAAGGAGGCATAGCTTCCACTGTGCCAACAGCACAGATAGTGTCAGAAATTTTCAGCTCGCCTAAACCTGTGATAGCAACGATGTCGCCCGCGTTAGCAATTTCAACTTCAGTACGGTCTAGACCCATGTAACCTAATACTTGGCCCATTTTACCGTTACGAGTTTTGCCATCAGCGCCAACAATAGTCACTTGTTGGTTAGTTTTAACACTACCACGCTTGATGCGGCCGATACCGATAACACCCACGTATGAGTTGTAGTCGATTTGCGAAATTTGCATCTGGAACGCGCCTTCGGCGTCTGCATCTGGGAAAGATACTTTTTCAACGATAGTTTGGAACAGAGGCGTCATATCTTCACTGACAACATCTGGATCTAAAGTTGCAAAACCGTTTAACGCAGAAGCGTAAACGATTGGGAAATCTAATTGCTCGTCAGTCGCGCCTAAGTTGTCGAACAGATCGAATACTTGGTCGATAACCCAATCAGGGCGTGCACCTGGGCGGTCAATTTTGTTGATAACAACGATTGGCTTTAGGCCTTGAGCAAACGCTTTTTTGGTTACAAAGCGAGTTTGTGGCATTGGACCATCAACGGCATCAACCAGCAGTAATACTGAGTCAACCATAGACAGAACACGCTCCACCTCACCACCGAAATCGGCGTGGCCTGGGGTATCAACGATGTTGATACGGTAATCGTTCCACTTGATGGCAGTATTCTTTGCCAGAATCGTGATCCCACGTTCCTTCTCAAGATCGTTGGAGTCCATCACCCGCTCAGTAGCTTCTCCCCGGGTTGCAAGGGTTCCTGATTGCGACAGCAACTTGTCTACCAGGGTCGTTTTGCCATGGTCAACGTGTGCAATAATGGCGATGTTACGTAAATTCTCTAGCACGGATAAACCTCTTACCATCAAACAAAAATAGGGGATATTACAATATTCGTTACAGCAATCTACGTTGAGTCGCCATAAAAAAGCGTGCCATTCTACTCCAGAGCGGTCTTGGCGCACAGGATTATTTTTGAACACTTATAAAACAATAACTGTCGGCTAGGCGTACCTCGTATGGCGCACACTAAGTCAAATAGTCTGCACGCACCGTAAAAGCGCAAATAAATAGCCATTCTTGGCAAACACTGGCAAGTTAAACAGCTGAATTCACTATTTTTCATATTATGAGGTACTCACATAAATGCGGATCCCCATCGCAAAATACTGATACTAAATGGCTCTCTTTCAAATTTTTTGGATTGTTTAAGCCGCGATAACTAAATTAGGCAACCGACAGGTCTAGGCGTTGAATAACCCGTTTCGATAAATGCCAATTTGCAACTCATAGTCAATGGCTTGTCATCCAAGCTCACCTAGCTTACAAGCCATAAACTTAATCCACACCCAAGAACGACACTCTCTCTAATAATATGATTTTAAACAACTATTACATTTTATCGCACTGTTATCATTGAGGCGTTAGTCTGTTAATTTCGCACAATTTTATGACACTAATACGGCCAAAAAATAATCTAGCAATAAGGTTAGAATTAACGACTCATTCTCTGTATGTTATGTGCTAGATCTATTGTGCACCTTGTTGCAAACAGAAAAATTTGTGGGTTGAATTGAATACTTCAATGAGGAACTCAGATTTTATCAGATGCCAGTAAAATCCAAAAAACAAAGGAAGTTAACATAAAACGCATTGTCGCAGGGCGCACCAAAATGGATTGCTGCACCAAATTACTGCGAACAAACGCACTAAATAAGTGCATTTGTAGAATCAATTTAGTGCAATAAATTCTATAGCTTTTGATTATCAATACTTTATATTGTTGGCATGGATATCGCTATATAGCTCGTAAGTTTGGCTCAGTAACGTACACTTGAGTTAAAAGATTATAAGAAGGGTCATCCCTTTACCCTACCGGAGGCTTGAGAATGTCAGTTGAATCAGTTTTAAAGCAACTTGAAGAATTAGAAGTTAAGTTTGTTGATTTACGTTTTACCGACACTAAAGGAAAAGAGCAGCATGTATCTATTCCTGCTCATCAGGTAAACGTTGACTTCTTCGAAGACGGTAAAATGTTTGATGGTTCCTCAATCGCTGGCTGGAAGGGCATTAACGAATCAGACATGGTACTGATGCCAGATCCAACCACTTTTGTACTGGATCCTTTTACTGAAGAAACCACAGCCCTGATCCGTTGTGACGTTTTAGAGCCTGGCACAATGACAGGGTACGATCGTGACCCACGCTCTATCGCAAAAAGAGCTGAAGAATACCTACGTTCTACTGGCATTGCTGACACAGTATTAATGGGACCAGAACCAGAGTTTTTCCTATTCGACGATGTCCGTTTCGGTACTGACATGTCAGGTTGTTTCGTAAAGATCGACGCTAAAGAAGCGGCTTGGAACTCAGGCACTAGCTACGAAGGCGGCAACACGGGTCACCGTCCATTTGTTAAAGGCGGTTACTTCCCAGTTGCACCTGTTGACTCATCACAGGACTTACGTAGCGCTATGTGTTTAGTGTTAGAAGAAATGGGCCAAGTCGTTGAAGCGCATCACCACGAAGTGGCGACTGCGGGTCAAAACGAAATCGCAACTCGCTTCAACACGCTAACTAAGAAAGCGGACGAAATCCAAATTCTAAAATACGTAGTGCACAATATGGCACACGCTTACGGTAAGACTGCGACGTTCATGCCTAAGCCAATCGTTGGTGACAACGGTAGCGGTATGCACGTTCACCAATCTCTGGCGAAAGACGGTGTTAACTTGTTCGCTGGCGACAAATACGCGGGTTTAAGTGAAACAGCTCTGTACTACATTGGCGGTATCATCAAGCACGCTCGCGCACTGAATGCTTTCACCAACCCAAGCACTAACTCTTACAAGCGTTTAGTGCCACACTTTGAAGCACCCGTTATGTTGGCCTATTCTGCCCGTAACCGCTCTGCGTCAATTCGTATTCCAGTAGTGCCAAGCCCTAAAGGTCGTCGTATCGAGACTCGCTTCCCAGATCCACATGCAAACCCATATTTAGGTTTTTCAGCACTGCTGATGGCGGGACTTGACGGTATCCAGAATAAGATCCACCCAGGCGAAGCAATGGATAAAGACTTGTACGATCTGCCTGCTGAAGAAGCGGCTGAAATCCCACAAGTAGCCACTTCATTAGAAAACGCCCTTGAAAATCTGCAAGCTGACCATGAGTTCTTAACTCGCGGTGGTGTATTTAGCGAAGATTTTATCCAATCTTATATTGCGCTGAAATCCGCGGAAGCTGAACGTGTAAGCCGTACAACTCACCCATTAGAGTTTGAGATGTACTACAGCCTATAATGGCTAGCGGCATGTAATTAACCTGAGATCGGTTTAACAAGCCATAACTGCAATAGCATTAAACTCTGCGTTAGTGATGTTCAGTTGTGGCTTATTGTCTTTCAATTGATAGGCGATAAGTCCCGCAA
>NZ_JAKILG010000039.1 GCF_023283765.1 Shewanella profunda
TGGTTCCTGTCGAATGACTAACGAGTTGTTTGATAAGAACAAAGCATTTGCTTCCTAGCCTACTGAAGTGAGTGTGTTACCAAGCTCGGTTACGAGTTAAATATAAGTCCGGGGTCCGCTTCGTTTTTTAGAAGAGAGTGCCTAGGACACCGTAGATGTTAAACGGGGACCTTTCATAACGAAAAGTTCAAATTAATATGTCCGGGTCCCCTTCGTCTAGAGGCCTAGGACACCGCCCTTTCACGGCGGTAACAGGGGTTCGAATCCCCTAGGGGATACCAATTTTAATCAAGGTTTATCGAAACTTTGGTTAAAGACAATAAACCACCTTAGGGTGGTTTTTTTGCGTCTAAATTTTGAGTATTTAATAGAAACCCACGCGATTAATTTACGATTGGTATTATGAGTCGAATTTACCCATCCAATCATATGACGATTAATAATGCTTCGAGGGCTTATCCCACGGGCTGCAACTCTGTTCACTCACAGCATCAGATTTGTTAGCTGTTTACGCCTAACCCTGTTTTAAGCCATTGCTAGAATCGAACTTGCTGAGTGTTCAATGCATTGGCACTCTGAATGCTGCTGCGAACGCAATTACTTTATCTCGTATCCCCAAACTAGTGTTGTGTGCAGTGAAAATCTCGCAGTATCTATTGTGGCTGATGTGTAGAGTGGAACTGGCTTGTGGCTTTGGATAAGGTGAATCCGAAGAAAGGGCTATTGCTGCGAAATTTATTTGAGAGAGAAGGCGACACTCAAGACTGTTCAGTGTCGCCTTTTGTTATTTAACTTTTGGCTTACTCTACACCTAAGAATCCACCGGTTTGGTGGGCCCAGAGCTGGGCATAAATACCGCCTGCGGCGATAAGTTCATGGTGCGTGCCTTGTTCTACGACTCGGCCTTGGTCTAGTACTATTAGTCTGTCCATTGCGGCAATGGTTGAAAGCCGATGGGCAATAGCGATCACTGTCTTACCTTGCATTAATTCGTATAAACTTTCTTGAATTGCGGCTTCGACTTCCGAATCCAGTGCTGAAGTCGCTTCATCAAGCAGCAAAATCGGCGCATTTTTCAGTAAAACCCGCGCAATGGCGATACGTTGCCTTTGGCCGCCAGAGAGTTTAACACCGCGTTCCCCCACTTGAGCCTCTAAGCCATGATTGCCGTTAGGGTCGCTCAAGCTTTGAATAAAATCATAGGCTTGTGCTTGTTTTATGGCACTGTCGAGTTGTTCTTCACTGGCACTGGGGTTACCGTAGAGAATGTTTTCACGAATAGTACGGTGTAAGAGTGAGGTATCTTGGGTCACCATACCGATTTGTGAGCGTAGCGAATCCTGTTTAACGGTTTTAATGTCTTGGTCATCAATGTAGATATGACCCTTTTCAACGTCGTAGAATCGCATTAATAAATTCACTAAGGTGGATTTACCCGCACCAGAGCGACCCACTAAACCGACTTTTTCACCCGCTTGAATATTTAGATTGAGATCCTCAATCACACCGACCTGCTCACCATAATGAAAGCTAACCTGATCAAATGATATTTTTCCTTGATTAACAATAAGATCACTAGCATTAGGTTCATCTTGGATAATTGTCGTTTTTGATAATGTGTTCATACCATCGGTAACTGTGCCGATATTTTCAAATAACGAGCTGATTTCCCACATGATCCACTGTGACATACCGTTTAGGCGCAGGGCTAAACTCACCGCAATCGCAATTGCACCTACTGTAATGGCGCTCTCGGTCCAAAGCGCAATCGACACAGCGGCAATACTAAAGGCCAATAGGTAGTTGATGATCTGCACACTGACACTGATCCCTGTGACTAAGCGCATCTGGCGATAAACCGTATCTAAAAATATCCGCATGCTGGATTTTGCATAGTCAGCTTCTTTTTGCGTATGAGCGAATAGTTTGACCGTGGTGATATTGGTATAGCTGTCGACAATGCGGCCCGTCATGGTTGAGCGCGCGTCGGCCTGCTCGGTGGAAACCGTTTTTAGCTTAGGTACAAAGTACCATTGCAACCCTATATATAGAGCTAACCAAACCAGCATAGGCAGAACTAAGCGCACGTCGGCACTGGCGATCATCACCAGCATAGAGGTGAAATACACTAAGATGTACACCAACACATCGAGCAGTTTCATCACGGTTTCGCGCACTGCTAAGGAGGTTTGCATCACTTTAGTGGCTATACGACCAGCAAAGTCATTCTGATAGAAGGATACGCTTTGCTTAAGCAGGTAGCGATGTGCCAGCCAGCGGATCGACATGGGATAATTGCCAAGCAAGGTTTGATGCATGATAAGCGCATGCAACAACACCAATATCGGCATCACAATTAAGACCATAGCCCCCATCAGCATTAAGGTTGTGCCTTCGTCTTCAAATAGGGTTTGTGGGTCTTTATTGACAAGCCAATCGACCAATTGGCCCATAAATCCGAACAGTGACACTTCGAGCATGGCCAGCATGGCGGTGAGTACTGACATTAAGATCAAGGGGCGCTCGTAGCCTTTGGTGTAGTGTCGACAAAAGGCATACACCCCAGTGGGTGGCTTAGTGGGTTCATCATCGGGAAGGGCTTCCACCCAAGATTCGAATCGTTTAAACATGAATTGGCTCTATTGGTGAGATAAAAAATAGTCGTGTCTAGCATATAGGATTTTATGTCTTAACAGCATTGAAATGATTGAGTTCCGTTTTCCGCTAGTTCTATAGGGTAGATTTACGTAAAGTAATGAACAAGGTTTTAATTGTGAGCGAATATTGTCTGGTGTTATGAAAATTAATCCAAGAATTGTATCTGAAGCATCTTGCTTGGCTGGAGCCGATGTAAGCTTATTATCGCCAGCAGTTTGTCGTGAGGCACGTCTGAGCCGAGATCCGCGCTTTGATGGTAAGTTTTTTGTAGGAGTTTTCAGTACTGGGATTTACTGTCGCAATGTGTGTCCCGCCGTTGCTCCAAAAGAGCAAAATGTTCGTTATTTTGACTCAGCAATAAAAGCTTCGCACGCGGGGTTGCGGCCCTGTTTGCGTTGCAGACCGGATAGTGCGCCGGGTTCTAATCCATGGAAGGGCACGGGCACGACTTTAGAGCGGGCCATTAGGCTTATTGATGCGGGGGCACTTTATGGCGACACAGCGTTAACCGTGACGGAGCTTGCCGATAAGTTGGGGATCAGTAGTCGGTATCTTAATAAGCTTTTTACTGAAGGTTTCGGTACATCCCCAAAACAATACGCACTATATCGGCAATTATTGTTTGCAAAACAGCTGTTACACCAAACCCAGTTACCTATCACTCAAGTGGCACTGGCATCGGGCTTTAATAGCATTCGTCGTTTTAATGAGGCGTTTAAACAAACCTTACAATTGACGCCGACTCAGTTAAGAAAGACCGCAGTAACTAAAGCGGCAAAGGAGCAGGGTATTGATTCTGCAACCGAATTACATAAGATTGATGCTATGGGTGAATGTGTGTCGCACTATGGATTAACCCTATTTCAGTATTACCGTCCGCCGCTGGATTGGGCATCACAACTGGCATTTTATCAATTGCGTGCAGTTACTGGAATGGAATGGTTCGCACCGCAGAGCGGTGCTCAACAAGCTGGCAGTGTCCGACAAGATAGTGCTGAGGTACAAGTCACCAATGATGGGCTCGAATATGGTCGCAGTTTTGCGCTAAAAAGAATGCGCGGCACAGTACACATTGCCCATGAGCCTAAATTAAATCGCTTTAAACTCTCGATTGCATTGACTGAAGATTCCCATGTAGAGGAGTTACAACGGTTAGTGACTGAGGTGCGGCGTATTTTAGATCTCGATGCAGATATGCAGCAGATAGAACAGAGCTTAAGTGCGTTACCACGTCTAGGATTAACCCCGCTGAGCGGCCTGCGTATTCCTGGGGCAGGTTCGTTATTTGAAGCGGTTTGCCGCGCAATTTTAGGTCAGCAAGTGAGTGTGTTGCAGGCAACTAAATTACTCAATCAATTGGTTGAGGCCTATGGTGAGCGCTTTAGTCTTAATGGTTGCGAATATCGTTTATTTCCCACCGCTGAAACCATCCGAGATGCGAGTTTAACTGAGCTTAAAATGCCGGGTGCGCGCAAACTCGCACTCAATGCCCTCGCGGCGTTTATCTGCGATCATCCTGAGGCGAGTGTCGATGATTGGCTCAGTGTTAAGGGCATCGGCCCTTGGACGATTGCGTATGCCAAGCTTCGCGGTTTAGGTGAACCAAACGTGTTTTTGCATACCGATTTGATTGTCAAAAAGCATTTGCTTGCTCTGTATGCGAACACCAATCAGCTTGATGAATCCGAGGTGGAAACAGTGAACTATCCCCAATTGTGCCAGCAGTTAAGCGCTGACATTGCGCCCTGGGGCAGTTATTTAACGTTTCAGCTTTGGCATCAATAGCGACCTAAAGCGATTTAAATTGATAGAGATAAATGTAAGACATAAATAGAGAGATAAATTATGAAACACGCTATTCGTCAATTGATCCACGCGCCGAGTATTGCAGAGTATCAGCCCTGCGCCGTGGATACTTTTATCAGCCCTGCCGGTTTGTTGCAGCTCAACGCCAATGCTTATGGGTTGACTCATTTAACGGTTGTTGGCTCCAATCGCACTGATATTGCGCTTGCTAACGTGAGTGACGAAGCCCTAAATCAAGCCAAGGCACATATCCGTGAAACTCAGGCGCAGCTTGCACGTTACTTTGCCGGTGAGCTGGTTGAGTTTGATTTAAAACTCGCGCCCAAGGGTACTGAATTTCAGCGTGACGTGTGGCAAGCCTTGCTCAATCTAGAGTACGCTCAGAGCTGTAGCTATGCCGATATCGCACAACAAATAGGTCGTCCTAAGGCTGTGCGTGCCGTGGGTGCTGCCAATGGCGCCAATCCCATCGCGATTATTGTGCCTTGCCATAGAGTCATAGGTAAAAACGGCAAATTAACCGGTTATGCTTATGGACTTGAGATGAAACAACAGTTGTTAATGCTGGAATCGGCAAGCACGGGCGCGAGTTTTACGCTAGAATAGCCGCCATATTCGTTATTGATGAGCTATTACATTTTCTATGACCCAAGCTTCTTCTCCTGTGGCAAGCTTTGCCAAACTCGGTATTATTGCGCCACTTTTGAATCGACTCTCTGAGTTAGCCTATGTTTCACCCACGCCTGTGCAGGTGGCAACCATTCCTGCTGTACTTGCGGGGCGTGATGTATTAGCGGGCGCCAATACCGGTTCAGGCAAAACGGCAGCCTTTGCTGTGCCTTTACTGCAGCAGTTAGTTGAAGCTAAAACGGATGATAAATCTGGGTCTTATATTCGTTGTCTTGTGTTGGTGCCAACGCGCGAACTAGCGCAGCAGGTTGCCGATAGCTTTTTATCCTATGCATCACATTTGAATGGCAAACTGAAAATAGTTGCGGCTTTTGGTGGTGTGTCTGTTAATGCTCAGATGCAAAGTCTGCGCTCCGGCGCCGATGTATTAGTGGCCACGCCGGGGCGTTTGTTGGATCTACTGTCGAGCAATGCCATCAAGCTTAATCGCGTTAGCGCCTTAGTGCTCGATGAAGCCGATCGTATGTTAAGCCTTGGGTTTACGGAAGAATTGACTCAAGTGCTTGAAGCCTTACCTCCTAAGAAACAAACCTTGCTATTTTCGGCGACGTTCCCTGAAGAAGTGCGCGAGTTAACCGCCAAGTTACTTAAAAACCCGCTTGAATATCAATTGCAAAGTGAGCAGGAAAGTACTATTGAGCAGCGAGTTTTCACTGTTAACCGTCCAATGAAAACGGCATTATTAGCGCATCTGATTAAAGAGCATCAATGGTCACAGGCGCTTATTTTTGTGAGTGCAAAAAATACCTGTAATCATCTTGCGCAAAAATTGTCTAAACGAGGGATTAGTGCCGAGGTATTCCATGGCGATAAAGCCCAAGGTGCGCGTACGCGGGTGCTCGATGGTTTTAAAAATGGTGAAATAAGTGTATTGATTGCCACGGATATCGCCGCCCGTGGGATTGATATCGATAAACTGCCCGTTGTTATTAACTTTGATTTACCAAGAAGCCCCGCCGATTATATGCACCGTATTGGCCGTAGCGGCCGCGCCGGTGAAGCGGGGTTAGCGGTGACGCTGATTTCCCATGAGGATTATCACCACTTTGGGGTGATTGAAAAAAAGAACAAACTTAAGTTAGTGCGTGAGCAAATTGTCGGTTTTGAAGCGGATGATGAGATGCCAGCCGAACTGTTAGAACAAGTTAAGCCTATGGCCAAACCCGAAGGGACAGGTAAAAAAAAACGTAAACGGTTACCGCCTGCCAATGTTGAATTTTGGGACAAAAAATCTTAAGTCGTTGGAAAGGCTACTATAAGCTAATCTTAACGTTAGTTGTTATCTCACTTGTGGGAGTTGTATGCAGCATTTATTCTGGTTGGTAGAAGGGCAGATTGCCGGTCGCAGTGGCCCCAATAAAGATCCTTGGGATTTAACTGAGTTGAAGGCGGCAGGCATTGGTGCCGTGCTGTCGGTCAATGGTGGTGAAGGCTGCGAACCTAACAGCTTTAAAGACTTGGGTTTACGTTATGAATGTATTCCTTTTTCACGTAATGTGCCGCCTCACGATGGGGATATCGCGATTTGTGTCGCCCAATTACCCCGGGCTTTGGCCTTTATTCAGCAGTGTGAGGCCGATAATATTCCCGTCGTTATCCACTGCCGCTCGGGTAAGGATCGTACTGGACTCATTATGGCCTATTATTTAATGGTCAATGGTGCCGCGCCTCTTCATGCAGTAAGCCAAGTGCGCAGTATTCGTGATATTGCATTTACCGCCGAGGGCTGGGATCAGTTTGCCTTTGACGTATTGTATGCATTGCAGGAGTAATTCAGTTGCAGGTCGACTTTTCGCCTGCTAATACAAGATAGATTTAGTTTCATTTGACCTTAGTCATCTCTTTTTGCTGTGATAAGGTTAATATACTGGCAGGTTACATTGAGAGAGTTATAAATTCAATGATGAAAAGTAAGGCAAATCAGTCACAAGGCTTACTCCTTTTTCGGCTATCCCAATCCCAAGTTTTTGCTTTGGGCACGTTAAAAGTGCGTGAGTTGGTGCCTTATACACCACTAAACAAAATTCCCCAATCACATCCCACGATTCTTGGGGCTGCAACTATCCGCGGCCATACTATTCCCGTGATTGATATGGCGGCAGCTATTGGTTATCGGCCGATTACGGTGGAAGAGCGGGAGAGTTGCTATATCATCATCACAGATTGTCAACGGATGATTATCGGCTTCTTAGTGCGTGGTATTGATAAGATCATTGAATGCAATTGGCGAGATATTGAGGCGCCGTCTGCTAATTTGGGTAAAAATGCGTTTTTAACTGGCGTAACCCGTTTTGAAAATCAACTTGTTCAGTTACTCGATGTCGAACTCTTATTATCTAAAGTATTCCCCGATAATCCTGAGGCTAATCGCGCTATTTTGACCGATGTGCAGCGTGAAAAATTAAAACCGATGAATATTCTGCTTGTCGATGACTCTAAGGTGGCTCGTAAACAGTTGTCGGATGCCCTCGATATGATCAATATTTCTTACCGAGTGACGGCTGATGGTAAAGATGCACTGGCGATAATGGAGCAGGCTGCCGCTGAGCATCATCCGATTGATATCTTAGTTAGCGACATTGAAATGCCTGGGCTTGATGGGTATGAATTAGCGTTTGAGGTGCGTGATAATCCGCAAACGGCAAATGCTTATATTATTTTGCATACTTCGCTTTCCAGTGAGATCAGCGTGAGTCAGGCTCATCAAGTGGGTGCCAACGAAGCACTGACTAAGTTTGATGCCCATGAACTGATCGATGCTATGTTGCGTGGCGCCGATTTGGCCACGAAAAAGTCAACCTAAGCTGATTATTGGATTTTTGTAGGCTTTTTGCGGCGAGAGGGTAATTTAGTTTACTTATTTCCCTGCAAAACTAGACAAGTCCCGCCACATCCTATAAAAACCTTATTGGCCTCAAATCCGAAGGCGTGGGTTGAGTTATCTCGGCCGAAATATAATAACGATAGGTTAAGTCATGAAACAAGAATCATCACTTTTAGCTAAGTTGGCTAATGGCAGTCTGGTATTGCAAATTCTATTTGGGATAGTCGCGGGGGTTATTCTTGCGAGCTTTTCACAGGATGCGGCTAAGCAAGTTGCGTTTTTAGGTAATTTATTTGTGGGGGCATTAAAAGCAATTGCTCCCATTTTAGTTTTTATCCTTGTGGCATCTTCTATTGCCAATCAAAAGAAAAATACTCAAACCAATATGCGCCCGATTGTGGTGCTCTATCTATTTGGGACCTTTGCCGCGGCGTTAACGGCTGTTATTTTAAGCTCGATTTTCCCAACTAATTTGATATTAGTTGCGGGTATTGAAGGTACCAGTCCGCCTCAGGGAATTGGTGAGGTCATTAATACTTTGCTCTTTAAGTTAGTGGATAATCCAGTTAATGCGCTGATGACGGGCAACTATA
The DNA here is from genome assembly GCF_023283765.1 of Shewanella profunda. GTDB lineage: Bacteria > Pseudomonadota > Gammaproteobacteria > Enterobacterales > Shewanellaceae > Shewanella > Shewanella profunda. Next base: position 8,572 of record NZ_JAKILG010000039.1, read on the forward strand.
TTGGTATTCTTGCTTGGGGTGTTGGTTTAGGCTTAGCACTACACCATGCCAATGATTCGACTAAGCAAGTGTTTGCGGATATGAGCCATGGTATTTCGCAAATGGTACGCTTTATTATCCGTCTTGCACCTATTGGTATTTTTGGTTTAGTGGCGGCAACCTTTGCCGAAACGGGTTTTGCTGCAATTGCGGGGTATGCGCAGCTATTAGCCGTATTACTGAGTGCGATGGCAATTATTGCACTGATTGTTAATCCACTCATTGTTTACGTAAAAATTAAGCGTAATCCTTATCCTTTAGTGCTTCGTTGCCTGCGTGAAAGCGGGGTAACGGCATTTTTTACTCGCTCTAGTGCGGCGAATATTCCTGTGAATATGGCGCTGTGTGAAAAGCTCAATCTCAATGAAGACACTTATTCAGTTTCTATTCCCCTTGGTGCGACCATTAATATGGGCGGTGCGGCAATTACCATCACAGTGCTGACGTTAGCGGCTGCTCATACACTTGGTATTCAAGTCGATTTACCCACGGCTTTATTACTGAGCGTGGTCGCCGCTATTTCGGCTTGTGGAGCTTCTGGTGTCGCGGGGGGATCATTATTACTCATTCCTCTGGCTTGTAGCTTATTTGGTATTTCCAACGATATCGCCATGCAAGTTGTGGCAGTGGGCTTTATTATTGGTGTGGTCCAAGATGCCGCTGAAACCGCGTTAAACAGTTCGACCGATGTGATTTTTACCGCAGCAGCCTGTGAAGCTGCCGAAAACAAAGCTAGACTTGGGTAAAGTGCTGTTATTAATGTAAGAAGAAAGTATCATAGGAGCAGTCACTTAGGTGGCTGCTTTTTTTATGGGAGTAGTTATGATCCTTTTTGATTTTAGAACGTTAGATGCCGCGAAGCCTTGGTATAGTGTGAGTGATACTGTTATGGGTGGTTTATCCCGCAGTAAAATGACACTTTCACCCTCAGGCTATGGGGTGTTTAGTGGGCATGTGTCGCTCGCCAATGGCGGTGGTTTTGCCTCGGTTCGTGCTGAGTTTACGCCTATTGATCTAAGCTCTTATACTGGAGTTTACCTCGATCTCGATGGCAGTCGAGCCAAACACTATAAAGTGAATCTTAAGGATGTAGGTACTCCTCAAAGTACCGTTTACCAAGCCCCTATGCCAGCTCCCTGTCATCAAGTCTTTGGTCTTGATGCAACGAGCGCACTTAACTGGCAGCGTATTGAAATCCCCTTCAGTGATTTTTTGCCCCAATGTCGGGGAAAACCTATTTCCCGTGTGGCAATAGACTTAAGCCAGCTTTGTAGCCTAGGGCTGGTGATTGGTGCCCAGCAGAGTGGTGATTTTTCGTTAAAGATTAAAACGATTGGCTGCTATTGATGGTGAGTGGGTATGTCACATAATCAATTGCAGTCAGCCGATAAGGATAAGATTGCCTCTTAATACTTAAGCGCCAACGATCCCTAAGGGGCGGGCATCTTCCCATACGCCGCGGGTAAAATCAGGGAAAGTCACTGAATTACTGCGATCATTAACCGATTGCTCACTTAAAATATTGACCACTGACCAAGAGGCTGCATCGTACACATCTTGATCTAATGCCTCACCATTACGTAAGCAATACACCATTCGCCACAACATCACAAAATCCATTCCACCGTGACCACCGTTGATCTCAGCTTCTTTGCCTATGCGTTTCCATAGGGGATGATCGTATTTGTCGTACCACTTTTGCATATCCATATCCCATTCATGATAGCTTTTTCCAAAGCCTCCGAGTTCAAGTGCAATGCGATTAGGGAAACCCGCAAACACGCCATTTGTTCCTTGAATAAGATTATGACGGCTGTAAGGTCTCGGCGTTGTAGTGTCATGTTGCACCATGATAGTTCGACCTTTAATGGTTTTAATCAGGCTGGTATTAATATCACCATTAATGTACTTGAGCTGATTACGCCCATGATCGGCGGTGAATATTATGCATAGCGCTTCCTGCATTATTTTTTGTTATGTAGGGGTATTGGCTTATTTGTTATATCAGAAACCCCATTAGAATTGGCAATAAAAGATGTAAAAAGCTCGTTCATTAGAGCAGCTAAATCATTTCGCTATCTTTACTTTAGCGATAGGTAAATAGTGATAAAGATCGCGTTTTTATTTTTAGATTAAGTTACACTGCCGATTAATTAGTCAAAGGTATTTATCTTTTATATTTTAAATATTTAGCAAATTTAAATTAACCAAAAAGTTACATTTCACGGTCGATTTGACGTAATTTGCTTCGGTGGGGAGTAAAGAGTTAAATGGGTTCTATGCTTAATGTATTACCACAACTGACTTTCACTTTAGGTGATTGGGTATTGCATAAGGATATCAGGATGTCTGGGATTGAAAAACGCCGTCGCCTTCACTGGCGGGAGACAGATATGCAAAATCGTGAAATTATTGGTCGTTGGCTGGATGAACGTCCTTTATTAGGTGACAAAATCACCCTGTATAAAGAGGACACCAAGTATTTTTTAGAAACATGGTTTAGCGATGGCTGCCATAGTTTAGATGAAGTCCTTATGACAGATACGTCTGAAGGTCATAAAGTAGAAGATGTGGGCGGTAATTTTTTTGGTGAGTTTTTTATTGTTACCCCAACACAGCAACTGCAATTTTGTAATGAGCAGGGCTGCTATTTCCAGGTTGACAAATTAATGGCTGATATCGATTTTGGTCAGCGAGTCGCTTAAGTTTATTCACTTATTCTGTATCTAAAAGGTCGCCTTAAAGGCGACCTTTGTGTTTATTTGGCATCATTATTCATTAAAAGGATGTTTGCTGCTAAAGCTCATAGCCTTACTTGAATAGGGATGGCTAAAACTAAGGCTTTGGGCATGTAAGCATAGACGGGGTTTGGCGGCGATCACTTCTGCATCACCGTAAAACTCATCGCCTAAGATAGGATGCCCTAAGGCAAGCATATGTACTCGGAGTTGGTGGGTTCGGCCAGTTTCTGGAGTGAGTTCAACTAAGGTGCTGTTTTCCCTACGTTCCAATACGCGATAATGGGTAATGGCGCTCTTACCGCCGGGTTCTCCCACTAGCAGCGCTTTTTGATAGGGAGGATGCTCACTGTCTGGCGCAATAGCCAATGTGATCATTCCCTGTTCCTGCGGCATATACCCCATTACCTCGGCAATATAAATCTTCTTACTTTGCCTATCCTGAAACTGAGTTTTTAAATGCGACTCGGCTTTTTTATTACGGGCGAACACCATAATACCCGAGGTCGCGCAGTCGAGCCGATGCACTAAAATCGTTTCTGGATATAGGGCTTGTAAGCGGGTTAACGCGCAATCAGAGGTGTGAGCCGCTCGACCCGGATTAGACAATAATCCAGAAGGTTTATTGATAATAATCAAGTCTCTATCTTTATAGCGGATGTCTAGCCAGGGAACTGCTGGGGGCTGGTAATCAAATATCTGCATCTTGTCCTCATCTTTACGCGGCAATACTAGCAAAATTTCCGAGGGTAAACAGCCATTCTCTATATCCATTACCTTGTTCAGGAGATCTTGTTCTAATCACCGGGCTCTGATTATCGCTCCTCTAACAAAAGAGGCGCTACAAAATATTCTTGAAAGAGGACGGGGTAAATTGCAGGGCGGTTAAAATTTTGCCAGCCATAATCGGAATTTCATACCTAGAGTGGAAGTGACCCCTGATGTGACATAACGAATTTGTCCTTCATTGTCGACAATATAAATGGCTGGAAATGCCATAGCCCCCCAAGCGTGACTTTGTGCTCCGTTATCATCATTTAACACGGGAAAATGATATTGATGCTCTGCCATAAAAGATTGAACTTCTGTATCGCTGCCAGATGCAACCGCAACGGAAATGACCCTGTGACTTTCACTTACGCTTTCAACCATAGGGGAGGTGATGCGACACACTGGGCACCAAGTTCCCCAAAAATACACTAGCGTCGGCGTGGTATTGTTAGTCGATAGCGCAAGTTGAGAACCATCGATAGCGATCCCACTTAAGGCCGGTGCTGGCCCCGTTACCATATCCCGCTGCAGATAACTCCCCATGACATAAAACACTATGCTAATTAGGGCGAGATCTCGAAGTTGCTTTAACCAAAACTGAGGACTTTTCAATCTTTGTTGCCAGCTTGGTTTTGGTATTGGATTGGATGGAGTATTAGGTGATATCACATTGCGTTCTTATAGTCAGTGGTCATGAAAGGGATCCTATCAACAAGGAGCATCAGCTTAGGCCTGTTGGCTTAAATGAGCCAGATTGATCCCTAAGGCAAAAATTCAGAGGGTGTTTTACGGCTCCATATACGGGTATAGGCCATTAATTGTGGATAAAAAGTGCGGAACGCTGTTTCGATTTCTATCTGCATTTTATTGAGCACTTTATGGGCATCTTTAAACAACGCTGCCTGTGGATGCTGCTTTGCCACTTGTGCTAAGGCTTGTTGTAATCCTTTTTCCGTGGTGTAGCTGCCAAGCCAGTCTTCGCTGCGCATCGTGGGTAGGAGCTTAAATAGTGCCTCTGGATGATATTTATCAACGCCTTGCGCAGCAAAAGTATCTAAAGCGTCATAGGCCTTGCTGCTAAATTCATCCAAAGGTTGGTGGTGATATTCTTCCCAGTAGTAGGCTAAATAGTGATCGAAACTTACTGCCATAAGCTCTGTTGCTATGCTTCTTAATGGCGCAGGAAAGGATTCCATTAACTCTATGGTGAGTTCGTGGCTGGCACAGAGTGTATTAATCTCTTGGTTTAGCCATAAAGCTTGGCGTAATTCAATGGGTGCTTGCGCAATTGGTGCTTGAATATAGTTACCCGTCACATTAGCTGCAAGGTGGGTTTTACTGATGTCGGCGAGATGTAAGTGCGTAAGAAAATTCATATTTTGTGCTTGGTTAACCACGTCGGTTCACGGTATCATGCACAGCCGCGCTTAGGAAAGCGCGGAAGCTAAAAATACTGTATTTTTTCACTTTTCATTGATAGCCACTTTTTATTCACCATGAATAATCCTAGCTAGTCTAAACGCTGATATAGCAATCAATAGACAAAAAGTGAAATTAAATCAATAACCTTTTTTAGGATCATGGATGATGTGGAACTGGTTCCGTAAAGTTTTCGGTAAAACCGAGCAGCCTAAGCGCAAAAAAGTGCTTGTAGATATTCCCTTTGAACAACACAGTTTCAGTTTGGATGATTTTGCCCGTTCGCGACCTAAATTCCATGCCGATGACAATCTGTCCCAAGATGACGTAACCCCTGCGGAACCAGATCGAGAAGTTGAGGCTGGCAATAAGTCATCTTGATCTTATTGGCCTCTAACCATAGACTAGCCGCCGTTCTAAGCTACCTAGAGGCCAATATGCGCGTTGCAGACTTTTCTTTCGATCTCCCCGATGAGCTGATCGCTCGTTATCCTATGGCGCAGCGTAATGCATCACGTCTGTTAACCTTAGACGGCAACTCAGGCGCCTTAGGCGACAAACAGTTTACCGATCTGCTGGCAATGATAAATCCCGGCGATTTAATGGTGTTCAACAATACTCGCGTGATCCCCGCACGTATGTTTGGCCAAAAGGCCAGCGGCGGCAAGTTGGAGATCTTAGTCGAGCGTATGCTCGATGATAAGCGTATCCTCGCCCATGTTCGCAGCTCAAAATCCCCTAAAGTCGATTCGTTAATCCATCTTGACGGGGGCTATCAAATGAAGATGGTTGCCCGCCACGATACTTTGTTTGAACTTGAGCTGTTATCTGAGTTAACCATCTTAGAAGTACTCGACGCGGTAGGGCATATGCCATTACCTCCTTATATCGATAGACCCGATGAAGATGCCGACAAAGAGCGCTATCAAACGGTTTATAACCAAAACCCAGGTGCGGTTGCGGCGCCTACTGCGGGCTTACATTTTGACGATGCCATGCTCGAAGCATTAAAAGCCAAGGGCGTCAATATTGCCTTTGTGACTTTGCATGTGGGCGCGGGAACGTTTCAGCCGGTGCGCGTTGATACCATTCTTGAACACAAAATGCATTCCGAGTGGGCGAATGTGCCGCAGGATGTAATCGATTTAATCGCGCAAACTAAAGCTGCGGGTAAACGTGTTGTGGCAGTGGGAACAACGTCAGTGCGCTCACTCGAGAGTGCGGCGCGTGCAAGCCTTGGTGAGCTTAAAACTTTTAGTGGCGATACCGACATTTTTATTTACCCTGGTTATCAATTCCAAGTTGTGGATGCGATGGTGACAAATTTTCATCTGCCTGAATCGACTTTGATTATGTTGGTCAGCGCTTTTGCAGGTTTTGATCATGTGATGACGGCGTATCAACATGCTATCACCCAAAAATATCGTTTCTTTAGCTACGGCGATGCCATGTTTGTGACGAAAAAAGCCCACTAAACTAAGATTTTGTTTTAAAATAGCCGCCCAAATGAGTTTGAGCGGCAATTTTTTTATCTATAGGGTTGAACCTTTTAGATCTGTCCCTATCTCTATTGTTAATCTAAATGGCGCTTGCCATTAAAAATGTAGTCAGACTGTTTATCTGGCGAGGTGAATTATGAAATTTGAACTTGATACTACCGACGGGCGTGCACGCCGTGGTCGGTTAATTTTTGAACGTGGCACTGTAGAAACCCCCGCTTTTATGCCTGTGGGAACTTACGGCACAGTTAAAGGTATGACGCCGGAAGAAGTGCGCGCCACTGGTGCGGATATTCTGCTTGGTAACACTTTCCATTTATGGCTACGCCCAGGCGAAGAAATCATGCGTAAGCACGGTGACTTGCATGACTTTATGAACTGGCAACGGCCTATTTTAACGGACTCGGGCGGTTTCCAAGTCTTCAGCCTTGGCGATATTCGTAAAATTACCGAAGAAGGGGTGCATTTTCGTTCGCCAATCAATGGTGAGAAAATCTTCTTAGATCCTGAAAAATCAATGCAAATTCAAGATGCATTGGGCAGTGACGTGGTAATGATTTTTGACGAATGTACGCCGTATCCCGCCACCGAAGATGAGGCGCGCAAGTCGATGCAGATGTCTCTGCGTTGGGCAAGACGCTCCCGTGATGAATTTGATCGTTTGAAGAACCCTAACTCACTGTTTGGTATTATTCAGGGTGGCGTGTATGAAGATTTACGCGACGAAAGCTTAAAAGGCTTAGTCGATATTGGTTTCGACGGTTATGCCGTCGGTGGTTTGGCTGTAGGTGAGCCTAAAGCGGATATGCATCGTATTCTTGAGCATATTTGCCCGCAAATTCCAGCAGACAAACCTCGCTATCTGATGGGGGTCGGTAAACCAGAGGATCTCGTTGAAGGTGTACGTCGTGGTATTGACATGTTTGACTGTGTGATGCCAACCCGTAACGCCCGCAACGGTCATCTGTTTACGAGTGAAGGTGTTATCAAAATACGCAATGCGCGTCATAGAGATGACACGTCACCACTTGATACTAAGTGTGATTGCTATACCTGTAAAAATTATTCACGGGCGTATCTTTACCACTTAGATCGTTGTAATGAGATTCTGGGTGCGCGTTTAAACACCATTCACAACTTGAGATACTATCAAATGTTAATGGAAGGTTTGCGCGGTGCGATTGAGACGGGTACATTAGACGCCTTTGTAGCGGACTTCTATACCAGCCAAGGTCGCGAAGTACCAGAATTAGTCGATTGATTTTTTGCTAATAAGAAGAGAAAACTATGTTTATTTCAAATGCATATGCAAGCGCAGCTGGCGCCCCACAGGGTGGCGGCACGATGGAACTGATTTTCATGCTGGCGATTTTCGGCCTGATTTTCTATTTCATGATTTTCCGTCCGCAATCAAAACGCGTTAAAGAGCATAAAAACCTGATGTCATCATTAGGTAAAGGCGATGAAGTGCTGACCAGTGGCGGGATTTTAGGCAAGATTGCAAAAATCAGCGATGAAACTGATTACGTGTTATTGAGCCTTAACGACACGACTCAAATTACGATCAAGAAAGACTATATTGCAGCTGTATTGCCTAAGGGCTCTATCCAGTCGTTGTAAGCCAAGAGGGCTCAGGCGTGTTAAATAAATACCCAATGTGGAAAAACATTATGGTGATGCTCGTCATCGCCATAGGTTGTTTCTATGCCGTACCGAACCTTTTTGGTGAAGATCACGCGGTGCAAGTGGTGGCGACTCGAGGTGCAGAAGTAACTGCATCAACCCAAGCCAAAGTGAACGAGCTGTTAGCCGGTAAGGGCATTGCGGTAAAGCGCTCTGAGCTTGAAAAAGGCCAATTGTTGGTTCGCGTACAAAACGCGGATCAACAATTATTAGCAAAAGAAGCGATTGCTGAAAGTTTAGGCGACAAGTTTAGTGTCGCGCTCAACTTAGCCCCGGCGACACCGCTGTGGCTAGAGTCCATGGGCGGCAGCCCAATGAAACTCGGTCTTGACCTTCGCGGTGGTGTGCACTTCTTAATGGAAGTGGATATGGGTGAAGCCATCCGTAAGATGGAAGAGGCCAAGGTTGCTGACTTTCGCTCGCAATTACGTGAAGAAACAATCCGTTATGCAGGCATTCGTGTTAATGCCACTGGGATTGAAATTAAATTCCGTGATGCCGAAAGTTTAGCCAATGCCGAGCGTTTCCTTAAGTCTCGCAGTAACGATATGGTGTTTAGCGATGTGAGCCGTGGCGAAGATTTCGCGCTGCAAGCAGTGATGAGTGAAACCTATCTTAAGCAGATTAAAGAAGAAGCACTGCAACAAAACATTACCACCATTCGTAACCGTGTTAACGAGTTGGGCGTGGCTGAGCCTGTAGTACAACGTCAAGGTGCCGAGCGCATTATCGTTGAGCTACCAGGGGTACAAGATACCGCGCGCGCTAAAGAAATCCTAGGGGCAACCGCATCGATTGAATTCCACATGGTGGATGACAAAGCGGACCCTAATGCTGCGCAATCAGGTCGTTTATCTGCGGGGTCTGAAGTATATCAACGCCGTGAAGGCGGCCAAGTGGTATTGAAAAAAGAAGTGATGTTAACGGGTGATCATATCACTGGCGCGCAGCCTAGCTTTGACCAATACAGCCGTCCACAGGTGAGCATTAACCTTGATGCCAAAGGTGGCACCATTTTCTCTGACGTGACTAAGGACAACATAGGCAAGCCTATGGCAACCTTATTCATTGAGTATAAAGACAGTGGTGAACGTAACGCCGATGGCAGCGTGAAAATGCAGAAAATCCAAGAAGTGATTTCTGTGGCAACCATTCAAGCGCGCTTAGGCCGTAACTTCGTTATCACTGGCTTAAGCCACGGTGAAGCACAAAATCTCGCCTTATTGTTACGTGCTGGAGCCTTGATTGCGCCCGTATCAATTGTAGAAGAACGTACCATTGGCCCAAGCTTAGGCGCTGAAAACATCCAAAACGGCGTGCAGGCCATGGTGTGGGGTATGGCAGTCGTCTTAGTCTTTATGCTGGTGTACTACCGTGGCTTTGGTCTTATCGCCAACCTCGCTTTAACCGCAAACTTAGTCATGGTCGTGGGCGTAATGTCGATGATCCCTGGCGCTGTATTAACCCTTCCAGGTATTGCGGGTATGGTGTTGACCGTTGGTATGGCGGTTGACGGCAACGTGCTGATTTATGAACGTATCCGTGAGGAACTGCGTGCAGGACGTAGTGTACAACAGGCCATCCATGAAGGTTATGGTAATGCATTCTCAACGATTGCCGATGCGAACATCACCACTTTCCTCACAGCGTTAATTTTATTTGCTGTGGGTACTGGGGCGGTTAAGGGCTTCGCTGTGACCTTGATGATCGGTATTGCGACTTCAATGTTCACCGCCATCGTGGGTACTCGCTCTATCGTGAATGCGATTTGGGGCGGTAAGCGCGTGAAGACACTGTCTATCTAAGGGGAAGTGACAATGCTTGAGATTTTATCTTTAAAAAAGACGGTAAACTTCCTCCGTCACGCTTTGCCTATCAGCATAATGTCGGCTCTGTTAGTGCTCGGCTCGCTGGTGTCACTCGCGACCAACGGTATTAACTGGGGGCTCGATTTCACTGGTGGTACCGTCGTTGAAATGGAGTTTACTCAGCCTGTTGATTTGAATGCATTGCGTGTGCAACTGACAACGCCTGACTCTGAAGGCGCAATAGTACAAAACTTCGGTTCTAGCCGTGATGTATTAGTGCGTTTACAGGTTAAAGAAGGCGTGAAGAGTGATGTGCAGGTTAAGTCTGTGATGACGGCTGCACAGCAAGTTGATCCACAAGTGCAACAGAAGCGCGTTGAGTTCGTTGGTCCACAAGTGGGCAAAGAGCTGGCAGAGCAAGGTGGTTTAGCGGTATTAGTCGCGCTGATCTGTATTATGATCTACGTGTCGTTCCGCTTTGAGTGGCGCTTAGCTTTTGGGTCTGTGGCGGCATTGGCACACGATGTTATCGTAACCTTAGGGGTATTTTCGCTATTCCAACTGGAATTCGATTTGACCGTGCTCGCGGGGTTGTTAACCGTGGTGGGTTACTCACTCAACGATACTATTGTGGTATTTGACCGGATCCGTGAAAACTTCCTTAAGATGCGTAAGAGTGAACCAGAAGAGGTCGTTAACACCTCCATCACTCAAACCATGAGCCGTACTATTATCACCACTGGTACAACCTTAGTGGTAGTCGTGGCGCTGTTCCTTAAGGGGGGCACTATGATCCACGGGTTTGCGACTGCATTGCTGATGGGTATTTTTGTGGGTACCTATTCTTCAATTTATGTGGCGAGTTTCTTAGCCATTAAACTGGGGATTAATCGCGAGCATATGATGCCAGTTGAAATTGAGAAAGAAGGCGCCGATCAACCTCCTATGATGCCTTAACGGCTCCGTTGGGATAAAAACCACCTTTGTAAGGTGGTTTTTTTTATCTTGTTTTTCAGGTAGTACAAACATTCTGCTAGCTATCTCACAAAGTTATAGTCAGTAATGCTGTAAAAAGTGAATGTTAATTAAATTAACAACTGGTGTAAAAAACAGCGCTCGACAGGCTCGGCTATTTAGCAGTAGGATGTCGGCAACCCGTATTCTTGATAGTTGTAGCAGTAGGATGTCGCATGGAAGAACGTAAGAATTTAGTTGCTGGTGGAAATTTATTACAGGCCCATACATGGAAAGGACTTTTGGAAGCTTGTGGTATTCATGTTGAATTACGTGGCGAAGCATTATTAGGTGGTATCGGTGAGTTACCAACGGATATGCACAATGTGGAATTATGGGTTGCTGAATCGCAATATATGTTGGCTAAGGCCCAATTAAGTGCTTTAGATGTGGTGAGCCCACAATGGCAGTGTGTGCAATGCCATGAGTTAAATGATGGTAATTTTGAATTGTGTTGGCAATGTAGCTCTGAACGCAGTGAAAGCCACAATTAGTTAGTTGTAGTCTGTGAGCTAATATTTCCTTATTAATATCCGTTAAAACCCAGTGTTATTATTCTAATTGAGTATAATCACCAGCTTAAGTGAGTATAGAAGCCTGCGGTACACAGGATACTCGAAGTGAAGCAATAATTCCTCTATTAGGATTAAGGCGATTTAGCTTTAGGATTGAATCTAATGCAATATTTTCCGTTATTTATCGATACCATTAACTTAAATGTGTTGTTAGTGGGAGCGGGTGATGTCGCGAGCCGTAAACTGGCGCTTCTAACCCGAACTGAGGCCAATATTCATGTGATTGCGCCACAAGTGAACACCGAGGTGCAGCGTTACGCTGAGGCAGGTCGTATTCTTCTCTCTGTGCGTGAAGTGGCTCACGCTGATATTCAAAATTACGATTTAGTTTACTTAGCTACTGCGAACGACAGTCTTAATGCCGAACTTGCGACCCTAGCTACAGCGCGGAGGATCTGGGTTAATGCGGTTGATAACCCTGCTTTTTGCCGTTTTATCACACCATCAATCGTTGACCGTGGTCGCTTAGTTGTGGCGATAAGTACGGCGGGTGCAGCACCAGTTTTTGCTCGGACAGTTCGTTCGCGCTTAGAGATCAGCCTGCCGCAATCACTTAAGCCACTCTTTGATTTTGTCGCCGATAAGCGTATTGAAGTGCAGGATAGGCTTGAGTCGACGACCGCCCGGCGTTTATTTTGGGAGCGCTTTTTTGACACAAATGGTGATCGTTTCGATAATCGGACTCTTGAACACTATCATAATGCCTTTAATAACTTGGTCGGCCGCGGTGAAATCTTACTAATAGAGGATGCTGTTCCAGTCGACTTACTACCCGTTGCCGCTATGCCATTATTGCAACGACTCGATTGGATATATAGCCAAGGGGAGTTGAGTGAAGAGCTTGCTGAATGGGTGCGTCGAGATGCTAGTCGGGGCGAGTTACCTGCACTTAGCGAATTGAGTAAAGCCTATGAGCAGGGTACGCGGATGTTGTTGGTTGCCGATATACAAAAAATCAATCAGTTAAAAGCCCATTTCCCTATGGCGAAGCATTTACGCCCCGGGGCGATTTAATCTCACTCTTGGATTTATCCTCTGGGCACGATTTAGCTGGGCGTATCCTATTGTTCGTTTGAGCTAATGGCGAGTCTCAGGTAGACTCGGCTCCTTTGTTATAGATTTCATATGACTTTGAATTTCACTCTTTATTCGGAATAGGCTATGGCCCTCAAATCGACCGTATTTAAGGTCAACTTACAGATTGCCGATATGGATCGGAATTATTATCAAGATCATCAACTGACCCTCGCGCAACATCCTTCTGAAACCGACGGACGTATGATGGTACGTTTACTGGCTTTCATCATTAATGCCAGCGATACCTTAAGTTTTAGTAAAGGACTTTGTGTCGATGATGAGCCTGAGCTATGGGATAAAAGCCTTTCCGGTGAAATCAATTTGTGGGTCGAATTTGGTCAGGCCGATGAAAAGTGGCTGAGAAAGGCCAGTGGTCGTGCTAAAGCGGTACAACTCTTTACCTACGGTGGCCGTAGTGTGCCTATTTGGTGGAAGCAGAATCAGCAGGCACTAGAACGTTATCAAAACTTAAAGGTTTGGAATATTGCCGAAGAGTCAGTGACCGCGATGGAAGCCTTTGTCGGGCGCAATATGGCATTGCAAGTTTCTATCAGTGAAGGACAAATTTGGATATCAGATAATGAAAACAGCGTACTGATCGAGCCTGAAATCTTAAAAGATAATCAGTAGACCAAACGAAAAAGAGCCTGCGAATGCAGGCTCTTATCATTTATATAGGTTTGTGGTTAGTTGAAACTTAGTTCCCAGCTATCGATATAACCTACATCGCTTCGACCGCTATCTACTGCTTTTAACTTCCACACACCACTCGATTCAACACCTGTCATATCAACAGTATAGCTTTGGTTGATATTGTCAGCGCCGGCACCGGTATTGCTGTGTAATGTTGCAGTTTGACCACTAGGGCTGATTAATTGAACTTTTAAATCACCAATATAAGGGTGAACTATGTTCACTACCGCGGTCACTGTGCCTGAATCACCCGTACGAGCCACCGTGATTGGGCTGGTGATCCCCGCTGCTTTATTATCAGGAATATTGTAATTGTCAGTATTGGTATAGCTTGATGGCTCGGTTGGTGGAGTACCTCCCCCCGTTCCAGCGGTGTAGCTAGCCGTTAAGGTAACACCGCTGAAGGTGGAGTAACCTTTCACCATGGCGTAGTAAGTACCTGATTGTACGTTGGTGATTGGGCAAGACTCACTATTGCCACTTTTATACGGGCGGCAATCGTAGTTGGAGGTAGTTGGTGCTGCGCCGTATTGAACATATAAGTCAGCATCACCTGTTCCCCCATTCATCACAAAGCCTAGGTTAGTTGCACCTGCAGGAACCTCAAATGAAAAATGTAATTCTTCACTTGCTGCGCCAGCTAAGCCTGTTTTCGCCACACCGTTCACGAGTACGCTATCGCCTGGCTCAGTTGGATCAACAGGATCCGTTGGGCCATTACAAGAGGCATCTAAAAAGGTTTTCGCAGCGACAGCATTCACTAGGCCATGACCATAGTAATTGTCACGACCTGCAGTGCCCAGATCTTCAGCCGTAGCTTTCAATGCATTACGAACTTGCGCTGCGCTACATTCTGGATGATAACTCCATACCAATGTAGCAACGCCAGACACGTGTGGTGTCGCCATTGAAGTACCGTTGTAGTACTCATAATCTTTGTTGCCTTGATTACTTACCGTAACCGTTGCGCCAACTTGATTACGTAGTGCTAAGCCTGTTGCGCGATCCACAGAAACTGACACTAAAGTGGCTTCGTTGTTGGCATCCACTAAGAATGGGTTTTGTAGGCCGGGTAAGCTAGTATTACTGAAAACAATTGCCGCACTGGCTCCCGCATTTTTACAGGCTTTCACTGCGTTAATTTCTGGATAGCTAGTGCCTTGATTACCCACACGTTCTACTAAACAGATTTTGTTGGTCATGCTACCGCAATTAAAGCTTGTGCCGCTAACGGTACATTCTGCCAGTGTTGCTGTGGTCGTGCCGTTAAACGGCGCCGATACATAGCTGCCACCAGAGGATATTAAACGGTTATGGGGCACTACACCGGCATTAAAATACGATTGGCTGCCAATAGTGATATCGGCTAAACGTCCTTCACCACGGGTAACGGTAGACAGAACCGCTTCACCAGGGCCAGCAATTTCGACTTGATTGGTGTATTGGGAAAAGGCCGAGTGATTTTTATTACTATCCACAGAGGCAACAGACATCACACTATCATAGGAGGCTGGATAGCTGTGGGTACTATCACCTGCATTTCCTGCGGCGGCTATGAGTAGCACACCATTATTGTAATGGGCTGCCATAGCATTACGTTCAGTCGTACTTGAACCTGATCCACCTAAGCTCATAGTTACTACATTCGCCCCGTTTGTGACACAGGTATCTATTGCTGAAACGAGGGATGAAGAGTAACCCCAGCCTGATTCGTTAAATACTTTAACAATATGGATATTGGCATTTTGATTTGGCATTACTCCGACAACACCATCGTTGTTGGCTATTGCCGCGATGGTGCCAGCAACGTGGGTGCCATGGGCATTATTATTACCCGGTTCAAACCAGTTACCAGTACCTGAGTTATTGGTGCCAGTGGCATTGTTTCCACTGAGATCACTATGTCCGCGATCGTAGCCAGAATCGATAATACAGATAGTACGATTACCCGCTTGACTATCACTTAACTGGGTTGCACCCACATAGGTTTGTCCCCAAGGTGTAGTTTCACTCAGAAAATGACGAGGTAAATCCTCTTCAACATATTCCACATCGGGTCTAGATTTTAATGCACTAATCCCTTTGGCATCGAGTTTGACTGAGTAACTATTTGTGCGCCCAATGCGTTTCATTTCTTTTGCTTGAACCCTATTAAGGGCACTGTGTTGAGCACTGATCTCAGCTACTAGGGGCTGATAGTTCATTGTTGTGGGCAGTTCATCTATTTGGGCACTATCGGCAGATTGCAAATCGTTGACTGACATTGTTGCCGTAGTATCGGCATTTTTGAACTTGACGATATAACGCTTTGGTAGCGGAGAGGTTTGGGCTTGCATTCCTGCAGCTAAATCAAGTGGTTGTGGGGCAGCATTTACCCCTACTGAAATAGCAATGGCTAAGCTGGATAGGCTCAGGGCTATTTTTGTGCTTTTACTCATAGTCATTTTTTTTCGTCCATGGTCAATTTAGTGTTAATCATTATTATTTTGTATTTTTAAAGAATAACTACGACTTGGATGCTACTCGGTTAGTGAATTTATCTTTGATAAAAAGATTTGTAAATTAATTGTTAATAGTACGGCAGCTGGTAAAATTTGGTGTTTAATAATCATTATTGATGAATAAAAATTCAATATGTAACATATTGTAACGATTATTGGATGCTTGTTGTGTTTTTTTATGTGGTTAACATGAATAAGTGAACGCGAATTTACTCGAGATGTTTATCTTTGATGTTTACATTCTATGTCATAATGCACTGATATTTAATCATATATTTATTTGTTATTTAAAAACTAAAGTTAATGTCATTTTGTTTTTGTTAAAATGGTGTGATTTCGACAAGTGATTGATTATGCGTATCTATCGCAATAGTTAGTCAGTGGGGTGACATATGCCAATTAATTGGCTGATGATAAGGAATAAGGAATAAGGAATAAGGAATAAGGAATAAGGATGACTTGGATTTTCTTCCGGATGATTTTATAAGTCAGTAAAAGTAAAGTGCGAGTGATACAAGTTAAAGACTTAAACTTGAACAATAAAAAAAGCGCCATATGGCGCTTTTAAGCTGTCAAAAATGTATTACTTAGCCGTTATCTTTTGAGCTTCGATTAAGCTCTGATACGCTCCACCATTAAAGGTTTGGGTGTATCCTGTTGCAACTAAATCGGCTATTGCTATACCACTTCGTCGGCCACTGCGGCAATACAGTACAACAGGCGTATCTTTAGGTATGCCTCGGTTAATAAATTCTTGTGTCACCTGTTCAAAAGGAATATTAACGGCATTAGCTAAATGACCCTCTGCAAATTCCTCTGGTGTTCTGACATCGAGCACCATAGCACCAGCCAATATTTTCTCCCATGCCAAAGTGGGATCTTGCTCTGTGGCCTTTGTCATTAATGGCACTAAAAATAGGCTAAATAATGCCATGTACAGCAGACTCTGACCGCGAAGCATCAGTTTGTGGATCACGTCAATTCCTCCTAGATAGGTTATCTTATGATTAAGATTGTTTAGCTATTTCAGCCTCTGACTTTACCCCCAATTTACGTAAAACCATGGCGGCAGGGCAAAAACCTGTGAATGCACTTTGGAATAGATTAGCGCCAACAAAGGCTGTTAACCATATAAAGTTAGGGTGCACATAGACTGTTAACACTAGTGACAGTAACACCATCAATCCTGCAAAAGCCATAATGCTGCGTTCTAAAGACATATTTTACTCCTTGAGGCAGCACTATAACTGCCAATGTTATGGTTAACTTAATGTTTTATTTAAATTTATGCGGTTTTTCATCGCCGCGTAGTACAACACTGGGATCACAATAAGCGTCAATAGGGTAGAGATAAAAATACCAAAGATCAGACTTATCGCTAATCCGTTGAAAATGGGATCGTCAAGGATAAACAATGCCCCGATCATGGCCGCTAATGCAGTCAACATAATGGGTTTGGCTCGCACTGCACCCGAGTGGATAACAGCCTGCTCAAAGGGTACGCCAGATGCGGTCTCTTGATTGATAAAATCGACCAATAATATCGAGTTACGCACAATGATCCCCGCCAGCGCTATGATGCCTATCATGGATGTTGCCGTAAATTGTGCTCCAAGTAAGGCATGTCCTGGCATTACCCCAATGATGGTCAGTGGGATAGGGGCCATAATAACGAGTGGCACAAGATAGGATTTAAACTGGGCCACGACTAACAAATAAATGGCTATCATGCCAACGCCATAGGCGATCCCCATATCCCTAAAGGTTTCGTAGGTGATCTTCCATTCACCATCCCAAAGTACTGCGACTGAATCTAACCCCGTAGGTTGGTGGATATAATGTTGATCAAACCCTAAACCATCTACGCTATCAATGTTACCCGCCATATCAAACATACCGTAGAGCGGACTGTCCAGTGGCCCCGACATATCAGCAATGACCATGATCATCGGGATCATATTTTTGTGGATAATGGGTGCATCAATCTTGCCACGTTTAATGGTGACAAGTTCAGAGACGGGTACGGATTGCCCTGTTTGGCTCTGTAGTTTCATATTCAGCACTTGCTCTAAATCGACCTTAGCACCTTCTTTGAGTTGCAAGCGGATTGGAACGGGTTGCTTTTGCTGAGCTTGATGCAAATAACTCACATCTTTACCACCAACTGAGGTGGCAATAAGATCGACGATATTGCTATAGGGAACCGCCATCAGACTGGCTTTACTGCGATCGATCATCACTTGCCATTTTTGCTGTGCTGCGGGCAAGAAGATATCGATATCCACAACATCTTTGGTTTCGTGAAAGAGTGCCTGTAAGTCATAGGCTGCCTGTTCGCGGATTGTGGCACTCGGACCATAAACTTCCGCGACTATGGGTGACCAGACCGGTGGCCCTGGCGGCACTTCTACCACTTTAATATTGGCTTGATACTGTTTACCTATTTGCTGTAAGTCGTCCCTTACCGATATCGCAATACTGTGGCTGTCGCGTTTACGATGTTTTTTATCCACCAGATTCACTTGAATATCGCCGATTTCTTGGCTGTTACGCAGGAAATAATGGCGCACTAAGCCGTTGAAATTCATCGGTGCGTTAGTGCCTGCATATAATTGTACGTGTTCGACTTCAGGTACTGTCGTGAGGTAGCGACTTAAATCCTGCATAACTCTTTGTGTTTGTTCTACTGGTGTGCCTTCAGGCATATCCACCATCACTTGGAACTCAGATTTGTTGTCAAAGGGCAGCATTTTAAGGACAACAAGTTGAGCAATGGGCAGCGCGACGGCAATGCTAATAAGCACAAATACACCAGCGGCTAATCCTATTCTCGCTTTACGTGCATTTTTACCGAGTAGGAAAGGGCTTATTAAATGAGTAAAAAAACGCACCATTTTGTTTTCAGTTTGCTCACCATGGGGAGCGTGGGTCGGAACATGGCTTTTAAGCAGTTTACGGCTAAGCCAAGGGGTGACGATGAAGGCAACGACGAGGGAGATAAGCATTCCCATACTGGCATTGATAGGTATAGGGCTCATATAAGGCCCCATTAGGCCCGAGACAAATGCCATAGGTAATAATGCTGCTATAACGGTAAACGTTGCCAGAATCGTGGGGCCGCCAACTTCATCTACAGCAATGGGGATCAGCTCACTAAAGGACTTTTTACCCAACGCCATATGCCTGTGAATATTTTCTACCACGACGATGGCGTCATCGACCAAAATCCCAATAGAGAAAATTAAGGCGAATAATGACACCCTATTGAGGGTAAATCCCCATGCCCAAGAGGCAAACAGAGTGATCGCCAGTGTAACAATAATTGCGATACCGACGACTAAGGATTCGCGGGCGCCCATGGTTAATAATACCAACACGACAACAGCGCTAGTGGCAAAAATAAGTTTTAAAATAAGTGTGTTAGATTTATCTGCCGCAGTTTCACCATAGTTTCGAGAGACTGTAACGTCCACATTTGCGGGGATTAGCACATTGTCGACTTTGGCGATACGCTCCAATACCGCAT
The DNA here is from genome assembly GCF_023283765.1 of Shewanella profunda. Lineage (GTDB taxonomy): Bacteria > Pseudomonadota > Gammaproteobacteria > Enterobacterales > Shewanellaceae > Shewanella > Shewanella profunda. Next base: position 27,915 of record NZ_JAKILG010000039.1, read on the forward strand.
CGGCAATATCAACGGCGTTCTGCCCCGGTTGCTTGCCAATGGCGATAGTAACAGCAGGATAAATATCGGTTTTATCGCCATACCAGACGTTCTGTGTCGGGAGGTCACTCTTCAGATTTATATCGGCAATGTCCGCTAAATAAATGGGAATACTCTTGCCGTTATTGTCTTTATAGACACTGATAACTAACTGTTTAATATCATCGATAGATTGTAAAAATTGCCCAGCTTGAACTTTAATCTCTTGATTACCTTGAACCAGAGAGGCTGGCATCGAGATATGGTTATTATCGTTAAGACTTTGCTTTAGTTTGTCGTAGGTGAGGTTATAGCTATTCATTTTGGCAGGATCGATCCGCACATTGGCCACTATTTTGTGTTGACCAACCGTATAGATCTCGCGGGTGCCTGGAATACGTTTAATCTCGGTTTCTAATCCTAGAGCCACATGGGTCAGTTCTTCTGCTGAAGTGTTTTTATCCTTCGACCAGAGGGTTAGGCTAACGATCGGCACATCATCGATGCCTCGTGGTTTGATAAGCGGTTCTCCCACCCCCGCACCTTGGGGCAATTTATCCATATTGGAATAAATTTGGTTATACAGACTAACAATGGCATCGTTACGCGCGACGCCAACCTCAAAAATAACAATGATCAGCGCACCATCGGGTTGAGAAAAAGAATAAAGGGTATCTATTCCCTTTATTTCGGAAATCACTTGCTCAGCAGGTAGAGTGACTAAGTTTTCAACCTCAGTTGGCGTCGCACCGGGAAAGGGAATAAAAACATCGGCAAAAGTGACATCAATTTGCGGTTCTTCTTCCTTTGGTGTCACCAGAATAGCGAACAATCCCAGTAGCAGTCCAAGTAGTGCTAATAATGGGGTTATTGCACTATTTTGGAATGCTGCGGCAATTTTGCCGGAAATACCAAGCGTGGTTTGCAAAGTCGGTTCCTGTTTCATAAAACAACCTCAATAAAACATCAGTCACTCAGGGCGTGATTGCTTATTTAGCAACACTTGATAGGCATCTGTCGCGACCTTGTCACCCGATCTTAACCCTGCCAACACTTCGACCTCACCATTTACAGGTTCACTTACACGGACTTGGGTTAGTACAAATTCGTTACCTTGTTTGAGATAGACACTGCTGAGTTCATTCATTGTTAGTAATGCAGAGATGGGCAATTGGATTTTTTCCCGCTCACCGTTTCTGAATGTCGCCTTTGCCCAAGCTCCCGGCTGGAGATTGGCTTCATCTTTAGGCAGATTAATTCGTACTTGGTAGCTGTGACTTACGGGATCGGCAAAGCTGAAGATAGTGAGATCTGTTGAAGTAAATTCGCGTCCATCACTTAAATGCACCCGGAATTCTGGTGCATCTTTTAGCTGATTGATATAACGCTGCGGTACATGGGTTATTGCCCGCATTTGATGTTGGGAAAAGCCTGAAAGTAGGGGTTGTCCTGGACTTATCGTTTCACCTAGTTGCACTAAACGTTCTGTCACTATTCCGCTAAAAGGCGCTGATACTACTGTATATTTTACCGACTCAGTCGCTTTAACGACTCGAGCTTGTGCTGCCCGAACGGCTTGCTCAGTGGCTTTAGCATTGGCGGTTGCTTCATCCATCGCGCCTTTAGAGATAGCCCCCTGAGGAAAGAGTTCCTTGTAGCGTATATATTGGGCTTGGGCTTCAATATTTAAGGCTTTGGCTTTGGCAAGATCGGCTTCAAAGCTCGCCAGTTCTGCGCCTTGTTCTTTACTGGTAATTTCCAGTAGTGCAGCTCCCTCGGGGACGATATCGTTTACATCATAATTGAGTTTAATGATGCGACCAGAGGTTTGTGCCGACACAGTTGCTGCTTTTACGGCCTCAATTGTGGCATCCAAAGTTACCCAATTAGCATAGGGTTTACTCAATACTTCAATGGTTTCTATAGTATTGGCTTGGATTTGCGCGCTTGATAAAGCGACGAGCAAGAGTAAAACCGGGGAAGTTGACATCATCACTAGTATTGCCTCAAATACAATTCATGAGAAAATTCTAATGGAGTTATTTTCAATAGGCAATCAATATTTATTAGAAAGATTTAATATGGTGTTTTTTCCTAATTTAGGAATAAGACGAACAAACGCCTTATTCCTATTTTTCAATGAGTCACGATGAAGCCTAAAATTTAGTCATTCAAATAATAGCTCAATGTTGAAACAATCCTAATTTGTTTAATATAAGGAGTGCTGCTGTCGCGGTCGGAAATTGTAAACTGACCTTGACTGGCACTCTTAATTTTACCGAGGCGAGAGTCAGAATCTTTTGCAAACTTCTCTGCAACTTCGCGCGCATTCTGAGTGGCTTCCTGCACCATAGTGGGTTTGACGGTATTTAGTTCGGTAAAGAGGAACTCTGTACGGTTGTCATAGTCTTGGTTTGCGATGGCAATTCCTTCTTTCACCAAACTAATCATTTTTTTGCGGGTGTTTAGCATTAAATCAATTTGTGAGGTGTAAACGGATAAATTCACTTTTGCCGAGTAGCGGTATCGCACATTCGGATCGACATAGCCTTGGGCTTGACGATCTTCGATTGAAGGTAGCGAAATGGTGATTTCCGTGTCGCTAAAGCCTTGTTCTTTTAAGAAGCTGACAACTCTATCGGTTTTTTGTTGCACGGTTTCATAGAGTTTTGGCAGATTATTATCGACCTCAGTGAAGTTGATAGGCCAAATAGCCACATTGGCTTTGACTTCTTTTTCAGCAAGTCCTTTTACCGTGACAGTTCGTTCCATGGTTTTCATTTCAAGCAAAGCGGAGCTCGCACTTTGACCCACATAAATGAGTCCAGCACATAAGAAACCACCCAGTAATAGGGCGGGGAGTGTATTTGTTTTTTCCATGGGGCAATCTCTATGTTGAATAACTCAAACTACGATACCCAATAAACTTGGGCGGTGCACTGGGTTTATTCCGAATGTACGCCGCTTTAATTAGGCCTAGCAATAGCTTAGTTTTCAGGAGGGATAGCACTTGGCTGCCATAGTTCGACTTTGTTACCGTCTGGGTCGATAAACCAACCAAAGCGACCGAATTCAGAATCTTCTATTATACCGACTTGTTGACCACCCCCATGGGTGACTTGGAGGAGTGCTTGTTCAAGATTATCTACCACAAAGTTGAACATAAAATCTTTATTTGTCGGTGCAAAATACTGGGTACTTTGGGCGAAAGGTGTCCAAACATGATAGCTAGGTGTGGGCTTCTCATTATGGTAAAACGCTGCACCTCCCCAGTTTTCAATGGGGACATGGAGATGGTTTTTATACCAAGTTGCCAATGAAATAGGGTCTGTACTTTTAAAGAAAATTCCACCGAGTCCAATGACTTTAGCCATAGCCGTAGCTGTATTAAGAAGTGTATGAGTTAACTTTAGGCAATAAATGCTTAAGATACAAAAAAGCCGCAAAAAATGCGGCTTTTAAGCTGATTTACTCTAGATTAGAACTGATAGCTGTACTGCATTGAGTAGTACATACCAGTTGATTCAGTAATGGCATTGACTGGACCTGCGATAGCACTGTTTTCAATTAAGTGAACTTCTTCACCTTTAACATAGGCGATACCAAAATCAACCGTATTCTGTGGATTCACATGATAGCTCATACCTGCAGTAAACCAGTTACGATCTGAATCAGGAATGGAGATAGAGCTAATTTCATCCACTACGCCTTGATCATGCAAGTAACCAGCACGTACTGTAAATTGGTCATTGATAGTGTAAGTGCCACCTAGACTCATTAACCATGAATCCTCCCATTGGTATACTTTGAGGGGTGCATCACCTGCATTTATTGACATACCCGCGCCAGCTTGACCCGGTAGAATTGTCGCTACGCCATCTTTTGCCGTAATTTGGTGAAAATCACCCCATTGGGTAAATTGGGCCGTGTAATGAATTGCAAACTTAGGTGTGAGCTGATGAAAACCTGCCACTTGAAAAATATCGGCTAATGGCACATCAAGGCTATCAAAACGGGTGGCAAGTTTGGTTTGTGCACCAAGTCCTAATGCGGATAAATCTTTAGTCGAAATGGTGTTTACATCACCTTTAACATTTACCGTGGGGCTGAAGCGGTAGCTTAAACCAAAACGGTGATCCTTATTTAGTTCAATCGTCGCGCCAACGATACCACCAAAGCCCCAACCATCCGCGTCTACATCAAGTAATGGTGTTGTACCTGCATCTCGTGTTAGGCGACCTTCACCGTAAACGGCATCAAGACCGACACCGATACTGAACATCTCATCGATGCGATATGAAACACTGGTATTAAAGTTTACTGTGGTGACTTCTGTCTCACCCAGTAAGTCATAGGGTGCGGCAGGCTTGTTGTTTGATAGGGTACTTGAGTCTGTACCTGTGCCAAAATTAGAGAATGCAGCAAAACCAATAGCGAATTTATCGTCGATGGGATGAATGTAGAACATATTTGGGATAAGTTTTGTGCTGCCCGCATTGTCGATGCTACCAAGATCGATTGTACCGCCAGCAAAGTTTACATCTTTTACATCAACGGTGATATCGGCATAGGTCAAACCAACAGACAGTGCATCATTGTCAAATAATGCCATAGCAGCAGGGTTACGAGATAGCACTGAAGCGTTATCGGCGATAACAGCATCACCGGCAAATGCACGTCCAATACCTGTTGCGGATTGGCTATTGAGCTGGAAGCCTGCAGCTAAGGTTTGCGTGCTTGTTAATGCTACCGAAACGGCAATGAGTGTCTTGTTGAATGTTTTCATTATTATTCTCTCAATTATTATCATTATTGGATTTTTGTTCGCCTTGTCCCCAGAACAGTAATCCATTTTAAATCTTCGGCATCTTAGGGATCGAATGTAACCTCAACAAGTCCGACCAGATCTGTATTTTGTTAATTTTCAGTTAATTAAATGCTGTTAAAACTCTTGTTTTACTTGGAGGTGATTGAATGGTCTGGCCAGATGCCTGATATAAAGGACTTTGATAGACCTACAGGGTTAATTTGAAGTTAACAGTTTGTAAGTGAGGTTTTACTGATAAAAAAGAAACAAAATGTAAAAAAAGCGTACATCTGTACGCTTTTTGCCGTAAGAAGTAAATCCTATGTTTATAGTGTGGATTTAAATTGCTCAAATTCAGCCATAACTTTCACATCAGGAGCAGACAATTTACTGACGGCAACCCCAGCAACAATGGCTAAAATAAAGCCAGGAAGGATTTCATATACATCAAAAATCCCCCCTGTTAATTGCTTCCAAATCACTACTGTCAAGGCACCCACAATAATAGTGGCAATGGCACCATTGCGGCTGTATTGCTTCCAAAATAGAGAGAGTAAGACAACAGGGCCAAAAGCTGCGCCAAAACCTGCCCATGCATAGCTGACTAAACTGAGTACGCTGCTCTCGGGATTAAGTGCAATGATGCCTGCAATCACAGCGATAGCCAGAACCCCTAAACGGCCAACCATCATTAACTCACGATCATCGGCTGTGGGGCGTAACCATTTGCGGTAAAAGTCTTCGGTGATAACGCTTGAGCAGACTAAGAGTTGCGAGTCGATTGTGCTCATAATGGCTGATAAAATGGCCGCGATTAATAGGCCGCCAATCCATGGATTAAACGCTGTTTGAGCTAAATGGATAAAAACGGTTTCAGAGTTCGCTAAAGGCTCATTTGCAAAATACACTGAACCTGCCAATCCGGTGGCGAGTGCTCCAATAAGCGCAAGAATCATCCAACTCATGGCAATGCGGCGAGATAATGGCAGGGCATCAGCACTGCCTATCGCCATAAAGCGTGACAGAATATGTGGTTGACCAAAATAGCCAAGTCCCCAAGCAAGGAGTGATAGCATGCCTATGGCAGTGGTTTTATCATTCACTAGTGTCAACATGGCAGGGTCAATCGATTCTATTCCCGCATGGCTTTCTGGGTGAGAGAAAATGGCAAAGGGGATAATCAATAATGCGATAAGCATTAGACAACCTTGAAAAAAGTCAGTCCAACTGACCGCAAAGAACCCGCCAATAAAGGTGTATCCAACAATAATGGCCGAGCCAATCACTAAGGCTGCTGTGTAATCTAAGCCAAAGACCTTTTCAAATAAAATGGCACCGCCCACCATACCTGAAGAGGCATAAAACGTAAAAAAGACTAAGATAGTCACGGCAGAAACCAACTTAAGGTAGCCTTGATTATCGTGGAAACGTTTCTCGAAAAAATCCGGAAGGGTGAGGGCATTATCGGCCAATTGGGTGTAAATTCGCAGACGCTTTGCCACAAATAACCAGTTAAGCCAAGCACCAAAAATAAGGCCGATCCCAATCCATGCTTCACCTAAACCGCCTAGGTATACCGCGCCGGGTAAGCCTAGTAATAACCAGCCTGACATATCGGACGCCCCGACGCTAAGCGCCGTAACAGCAGGTCCCATTTTACGGCCACCTAAAATGTAGTCATCAACTGTATCAGTGGCACGGTAAGCCCAAAAACCTATCGCCATCATTAATACTAAATAACCCACAAATGTGATTAAAATTGGGTTTTCGATCACCATAATTGCCCATACCCTCTTTTTATTATTAAAAGTGGCAAGCATGCTACCAGATGTTTGAGCAAGAACCCATTAGCAGATAAAAAGGTGATCAAAATCTGACCTTGGGTAAAGTGAAAACTTTAGTGGGCGATAGTTCAAATTTTTTAAAACAATGCGTTATATGAAGGTGTTGTTGATTTCTTCTTTTACATAACGAAGATCGGACAGTTCTTCACCTACCAGTAAAATAAATACCTCGGCAGTTTCAAAGCCTATTCCCTGATATTTACTGTCGGCAAAGGTTTGATCTAAAACCATGCGTTTTTCAACAGGCACGATAAAGAGAGTGACTTTACCTTGCTGTCCTTGCACGACTAAGTGCAGGCTTTTCACCCCTTGAAAGTCACAGTACGAGGTGAAATAGACTTTACCCGGTTGCTGAGTGAATTTGACATTACCGAGATTTTTTATCGAAGCGAGTTGAGCATTCACTTGGTTAACATTGACGTTTTGATCGATATGCAACGCAATATCTTCATGGTACACATGGGCAAGTGCATGCTCAGCTAAATCGACAGGGCCTAATCGTAATAAGCTAAAACTGATCCCGACCACAAAGGCGATAGAGGCGGCCATTGCGACTAAAAAACTCGTTTGGCGACGGTATTTATGATGTTGCTGTAACTGCTGTCGTAAAATGAGTTTATCAGCTAAATCTTCGGGAACATCGACTTTGAGTGCATGCATTAATTTGGCATCTAAGCCTTTTAGCTCATTGACCAGTGTCTGATGTTCACTTTTCTGACGCATTTGTGCGAGAAACTCGGGATCTTGATTATGAGGATCTTCATAAGCTTGACGTCTAAATTTAAGCTCATCCATTGGATTGACCTCTCACATCGGTTTTTTCAAGTAGATCTTTCAACTGGCTTCTTGCCCTAAATAAGCGAGTCATCACGGTATTACGATTGAGCTCCATCAGTTCAGCTATTTCATCACCACTAAAGCCACCAATGAGTTGTAATAGCAGTGGCTCGCGATATTCCATATCTAACTTAGCAATATGTCTGCGGATCAAATATTGTTCAACCAGTTCTTCACTGCTATTGCCCTGACTATCTTCTAACGTGTCTTGCTCAATATCGGCGTAATCAAATTGCTTGCGTTCAAAACGACGCGCATTTTCTCGTCTAAGGATGGTGATCAACCACGCTTTTGCTGCTTTATCATCTTTAAGTGAATCTAAAGCGCGCCACGCCCGCAGAAAGGTTTCCTGAGTAATATCTTCAGCCACGTGCTTATCGCCGCATAACCAATAGGCATAACGGAAAATATCGGCATGTAATGCCTTAACAAGGCTGTTGTATCGTCGCTGTTTGCTCATCATGTCTGAAGAGACCGTCGGTCCAACGGATTTATTTCGCCAAGAAGCAAACATTTTCATACTTCATTTTTTATTTTAGTATTCAATATCTTCTAGCTCAGTTATTCACGTCTTACCTTGGATTAAGTGGACTTAAAGGCGCCGTAGTTTTCGACGATGCTATAAATTCACTGGCTTTAACGGCCTTGAGTAACGCATTGGCTGCCTCGTTTAAGTGGCGGTTACCTTCGTTCGCACGGCCTTTGGCGCTATAGGCCGCCATTTGCAGTTGGTTAATGGCTTCTGCTAGTTGGGGAGAAACGGCCGCAATTTTATCTAAGGTCATGGTATTGCCAGTGGTTTGACTAAAGTGATGCTGCAATTGCGACAGAATATCGCTGGCATTGCCGTTAGCGCAGGCTTGCTCTAAGCCTTTTAAACCCTGTATCGGTTCTGCCACAGGAAGAAGGGGGGGAGTGGCTACAATAGCTTGATGTGTAAGCGCACGGCGCCATGCAACTAAGGTTACGAGCCAAAGCACGGCAAAAACGGCACTGACCCAAGGCCAGTAATTTTCTGTACCGCTATCAACTTGCCAAGTGGGTTGCACGGCTGCGTCAGGAACCGCTCCACCTTTAACAATGATTGTACGTGCTGGCAGTGTGGCGGTTTCTTGGCGTTTAAGGTGTGGATTCCACCAAGGGACTTTGACCTCTGGCAGGGTAAATGTGCCTGCTTGGGTTGGCACTATCGCCGAGGTAATACTGTACTGGGAGACAATTTGTGCATCGCGCACAAAGGTTTGCCGTTGAGGTTTTTCTGGGTATTGCTTTAATTCATCAGGTAAATCTTGGACAACATCTGGCAGACTATTTTCATCGGCATTTGAAGCCAAAAGAGTGATAGTCCGGGTAATCGGGTTACCAAGGGTAAAGTCTTTACTCTCCTCGGGGAAATTCTCTTTTAGTACCACTAAGTCCGCAACTAACCATTGGCCTTGAAAACTGTTTGGTGCTGGCTCTACTTGCACTGTCAGTGACGGGGCTCCTGCCTGCATAGGGCGGCTTTCGTTAAAGCCAAACATGCCACCACGGCGTTGGGATTCAAATAATACATCACCCGAGAAGGTTGCTCCTTTAATGTTCACTTGGCCTGGTAAATCGGGGATGATGCCATAGGTGCGTTCAATTACGCGATAACGGCGGCCATCAACAATTTCTGATCCATCTTTATCCTCACCAATTTGCTTGATTTGTGCACCTTCAATAACGGGGGCGTTCAACACTCCACGTTGTAACTCTACCGCAAGGTAAAGTTTCACTTTGTAGGTGATCAGCTGTCCTACGTAGGCCTCATCGGTTGAGACTTTTGCATCGATAAACAGATTGTTTGTTTGCGCAACTTGGCTGCCACTATCGACCACTTTTACAGGAATAGGTGCCGAATTTACGCCATCAATACTGAATGCCGGAATCGTCAATTGCCCCTTTTGTTTTGGCGCTAGTAGCACTTGCCAGCGGGTCTCTTTGACCGCATCGAAATTCATTATCTGAGTGCTGCGACTCACACTGGTGCGGCCAACGATAAAGTCTCTTAACAGGGCTGAAGTGTCGAGCTTAGCTGTATCAATTTCATCATCTGCGCTGATATTAAGCACAAAGTATTCGCCCACCATGACTGGGTTGCGATCGACCGATGCCTCCAGTTTAGTGATGGCATATACGGGGCTTGTCACTCCGATAGCAAGGAGTAGGAGGATAAAAAATTGTCTGATCACCACTGTTCGTTATCCCTTGATATTTGGCCGTTTTGACGGCGTTTTTGGTATTCCAATTGCATTTTATTGCGTAATAACACTTGCGGATCTTCATTCACGCCCCTCAGTGCCCGCTGCATTTCCGGTGGAAGCGGCTCGCTATTTGTCGGTGGCGCTTCGGCAGACTCACTCATTGCAGCGTCTTGTTTATCTTGGGCGTTTTGTTCTGGGGCTTCTTTGGCGCCAACGTTTTGCTTTTCCTGTTCGGCGGATTGTTCGGCATCGGTTTTAGCCTGTGCTTGCATCTTAGCCTCATTATCTACAGGCTCATTTTCCTCGGGATTCTTATTCTGGTTATTTTGAGCCTGATCATTTCCATTTTGCTTATCTTGGTCAGGTTCATCCGCTTTTTGCTGATCAGGATTTTGATCAGAACGTTGTTCAGCGTTGGTTTTATCCTGTTGCTCATCAGACTCTTGTCCCGCTTGATTTTGCTGAGATTTGTCTTGGTCGGATTGCTGTTTATCCTGCGACTCTTGATCGCCAGATGGTTGCTCGCCTGATTGCTGCTCACCTTGGTCTGACGAGTTTTGTTGATCCCCCTGTTGACCTTGGTTTTTATCCTGTTGATCATTTTTGTTTTGCGACTGCTGCTGTTGCTGCTCTTCCAAGAGCTTTTCAGCAAGGGCAAGATTAGCCTTTGCATCGGGAAAGTTAGGTTGTTGTTCAAGCGCCGCTTGATAGCGCTCCTTGGCTTTGTCTGGTTTACCGAGTTGCATCAGCGCATTGCCTTGATTGTAGAGGCCATTGGCTGAGCTATCTTGCTCAAAGGTTTTCAGCGCTTGCTCGTATTCCCCCGCTTTATATTGCGCGCTGCCACGCCATTGGGGGGATTCAAATTTTTGCACGGCGTTAGCATAATCTTGGGATTGATAGGCTTGCATCGCTTGCTGATCTGCGGTTTCCCATAAATCATCCCACACACTGGCTTGGGCTGACTGTGTCGCAGTTGTTAGCAGCAAGCCACCCATCACAGTGAACAAACCAGCGACTATACCTTGCCTAAAGCTAAACAGTGCGGGTAGGAGTAGCAAAATAGTAAGATATGGGCCAAGATCTTGCCAGATTTCACCATCAAGATCAGTGGCTTTGGCATCGCCAGTTTCACTCAACCACTGTTGTAATTGGAGTAAGTCACTACCATCGGTGCGATTTTGAATTAATGTGCCTTTATTGTTCATTGCCAGTTTTTGCAATAACGCAAAGTCTGTGCTGGCTACAACGACTTCATTGCTGCTATCGCGTTGCAACTGACCATCGGGTAGGCGGATTGGTGCACCTTGGCTGGTACCAAAAGCGATAATAGCAAGGCGATATTGTGTGTCACCTAATACTGAATTGGCCTCAGCAAATTGACTTGGGGTAATGCCATCTGTCATCAGGATAATATCACCGCGAATATGTCCACCCTGAGCCAGTAATGCTTTGGCTTGGGTTAAGCCTGCCGTTAAGTTTGAGCCCCGCACTGGCATAATCTCAGGACTTAAGGTCGGCAGTAAATTAAGCAGTGTGCTTGTATCGCGCGTTAATGGACTGATAGTAAAGGCATCACCGGCAAAGGCGACTAAGCCAGTTTCACCCTCTTTTAAATTACGCAGTAAATCCGTTGCCCGAAACTTGGCTTGGGTTAACCGATTGGGCGTGATATCGGTGGCAAACATTGAGACGGACATGTCCATCATCAGTACGCGACCTTGCTCGGCGGCAAACACAGGTAAGGATTGTTTATTAACGGCAGGTCCGGCGAGTGCCAACGTCGCAATCAACCAAGTGAAGGCTAATAAATGCAACGGACGGCGAGATTTTTGACTGCCTTGGCTGACCAATACTTTGGCTAAATGCGGTGCAATATAACGGTTCCATGCACTATGGTTTTCGTGCTGGCGCCACAGTATTAATAGCACGAGAGCGAGTGGCAGTAGGGCGAGTAGCCATTCGGGACGAATAAAATGTAGGCTCATTATTTAATCTTCCCCTGTGGAGTTGTTACGACAGAGGGGCTGACGCGGCGCGCTGCAAAGAGTGGCAATTGACCTAAGGCGATCCACAGGCTAGTGAGCAGCGCCAACGCCAATGGCCAGTAGAATAGATCTGACTGGGGGCGATAGCTTAATTGATCGCGGCTGACTGGTTCGAGTTTGTCGATTTCTTGGTAAATCTGATCTAACTCTTGGCTATTGCGGGCGCGAAAATAACGGCCATTGGTGACATTAGCAATATGCTTAAGTTGGTTTTCATCTAAATCCATTGACGGATTAACGCGTTCGCGACCAAATAAAGTGCGGCGCTCCATCACATCGGCACCCACGCCGACGGTATAAACAGTGACTTTTCGGTTAGCGGCAATTTGCGCTGCTTGTTCTGGCTCAATATTACCCGTGTTGTTGGAGCCGTCGGTCAACAAAATAAGTACTCTGTTACTCTCGTCGATTTTATCAAAACGCTTAACGGCCAAAGCGATGGCTTCGCCAATGGCGGTTTGCTTACCGACTAAACCGATTTGTGCTTCTTTTAAAAATTGTGCAACCGAGCGCCTATCTTGGGTAAGCGGCGCCTGTAGGTAGGCGTGATCGGCAAATAAAATTAACCCGATACGGTCACCTTTACGACGCTCGATAAAGTCACTTACGACGTGCTGGATCAAGGTAAAACGGTCGACAGTTTTGCCATTAACGATCATATCTTCAATTTGCATACTGCCGGATAAATCCACCGCCACCATAAGATCGCGCCCTTTGCTTGGTAGTTCTATAGGATTGCCAAGCCACTGCGGGCGAGCAATAGCGAGTACTAACAAGCACCACATTAACCAGTAGCGTTTACGGCTTTGGCGAGTGTTGGCCGTTGTTATCGATTGACGGGTTTGGCTTATGCCCGGTAATTGCAAGCGGCCACCATCCACGTTAACGCTTTGCGCCCGCCAAAAAATCAAAGGTAAAGGTAATAACACCAATAACCAAGGCCATGCAATCGTTAGCATTGCTCCTCCGGTATTTTAGTTGTTATGGATGTCGACATAACTGATATCACCTTGGTTTTATTACTTTTTATGGGTGCTGCCAGTTTTGTTTTTGACGAGAACCAAGCTTGCGCAAGTTCATGTAACTCATTGGCTTCATCTACTGTTAGTGGTATTGCTCTATGACGTTTTGCTAACAATGGTCCTATACGCTCACGCTTGTTTACTGGCAGAGAATTATCTAGCCAAGCTGCCCATGCATCGCCATCTAATTTGGCAATTTCGTTACGGTCAAGGTAGCTCAAGGCTGTACGTTTCAGTAGGCTGTTGACTTCAGAAGCGTAATTTACAGCCTGTCTATCGAGTGTGGTAAACAATTTTTTAGCGGCTTTTTTTGGGGCTAAGTACTTTGCACGTTTCCTTAGCCAGCCTAAGGTCACTATCAGTATGGCGATAAGCATGATTAACACTAACCAATAGCCTAGCGCCCACGGCCAAGCGCCGATGGGATCGGGGACTATGATGTCTTTCAACTCCGCGAGTGCGGGGTTTACTGCCTGATCCAAGGTCGATGGATCCACTGTTTGTGTGTTCACTCTGTTGGACTCACTTTTAGGTGTTTTGAATTTACACTTGTCATACTGCTTATGCTTGACTGATTTGCTCTACATTCACTTATTGCAATAGGGTCAATTGGTTCGCAAGGGGAATACCTGCATCAATAAGCTGAGTGCGCACCCGTAATTTTTGCATCATGGCAATAAAGTTATCCTGTTGGCGCTGTTGTTGTAAAAGCCAAGCTTGATAACTATGGCGAGTCAGCACAAGGTCTTGATCCGCTTCGCGTACTGGCAAACTAAATTGCTTAGGTAGAGTTAACGTCCCTTGCCTAAGTGGATCGGTAATAAGGTAGGCACCAATGTCGCAATGCCGTTTAAGCTCCGTAAGGGGAGCTAAACATTGGGGCGTAAAATGGCTGCCATCGGTAATAATCCAAATTAATGATCCTGGCTTAGCGATACGCTGTAACCGCTGACAAGCGCGCAGTATATGCTCGGGATCGCGCTGACTACTTCCCATGTGGTTGAGCTGATTCTCGTGAACGCGGCACAGCCCTGAGATCAGTTGCAATATGCCCTGACGGCGGCTGCGGGGTTTGAGCTCTAGATGCTCTGATCCACTCGCGATTAAGGCGCCAAGCCTATCCCCATGGTTTATTGCATTCCACCCTAGAGTTGTGGCTAGGTGTCCTGCTTGTACCGATTGCAACAATAAACTTGAACCAAAATAAAGGCTTTGGCTCAGGTCGATTAACAACAGAATAGGGCGCTCACGCTCTTCAACAAAAAGTTTGGTATGGGTTTGCCCTGTGCGGGCGGTGACGCGCCAATCAATGGTGCGCACATCGTCGCCCTGTTGATAGTGGCGCACCTCGGCAAACTCCATACCGCGGCCCTTAATCAGACTACTGCGGTGACCAGCAAGATTAGCCCGAGCACGGCTATTGCGCTCTGGCATTGCCTTAGCGATATTTTGGCACGCTAGCAGCTCTTTTTCGGTCAAGTGTAGCCCATCGGCAAAGAGCGGCAGGCCATTGGGGGAGCCTTTGGGTTGCACTGTGTCACTCATTTCATTCGACCTTTTTTATCGACTCGCTAGGGGACGGCAACTTGGCTCAGGATGTGGTTGATCACCTGGTCGCGGTTTACACCTTCGGCTTGCGCTTGGTAACTGAGCAATAGTCTGTGTCTTAACACATTGGGTGCAACGGCTTGAATGTCTTCAGGTGACACAAAATCACGCTCGTGCAGCCAAGCGCGGGCGCGGGCGCAGCGTTCTAACGAAATGGTCGCGCGCGGGCTGACGCCATACTCTAGCCATTTTGTGAGATCGTCACTGTAACGCGAAGGCTCACGGGTCGCCATGACGATTTCGACTATATATTTTTCAAGTGGCTCAGCGAGATAGATTTCCATTGCCTCATCACGGGCGGCGAACACATCCGCTTGAGCGATCGGCTCCGTGGTTGGCAATTCGTGGGTCAACGCTTCTTTACGGGATTGGCGCAGAATTTCAATTTCAGTCTCGCCGCTCGGGTAATCAAGATTTAAGTGCATTAAAAAACGATCAAGTTGCGCTTCAGGCAAGGGATAAGTGCCCTCGTTTTCCAATGGGTTTTGGGTTGCCATCACTAAAAACAGTGGCGGTAACTTATAACTATTTTTACCGACAGTCACTTGGCCTTCAGCCATAGCCTCTAATAGCGCTGACTGGACCTTGGCTGGGGCGCGGTTGATTTCGTCCGCCAAGATTAAATTATGGAAAATTGGCCCGGCTTCAAATTCGAAGGTACCGGTTTGCGAACGGTAAATATCTGTACCGGTTAAGTCGGCAGGCAGAAGATCAGGGGTGAATTGAATACGGTGAAAATCGCCCTCAACCCCGTCACATAGGGCTTTTACTGCACGGGTCTTTGCCAGTCCAGGTGGGCCTTCTACCAATAAGTGGCCATTGGCAATTAAGGCAATGAGCAGATTTTCGGTCAATACTGGTTGCCCTAAAACAACCTTATTGAGGTAAGTGCGTAATGCATGAAAGCGACTCAAAGGCATGATGCTACTCGTTTTCTTATTGTTGAAAATACGTGTGTGGGCTATAGACCATGGATATGGTAAAGAATTCCATTAGGGTTTGGCTAGTGTTAAAAAAACAAACAGGTGTTTAAAACTTGCTGACAAGAAGTTAGAATCAGATCACACTTTAATGGTCAGACCTGTTATTGGGCGTTTTTCACCATAACACAATGACAATAGGTCAAAACGGAAATTCGATAGCGCCGCCTGAAATCTCTCAGCGATTGCGCACATAAAGAGGGTGACAAATGAGTGATAGACAACAGGTAACGAATGCTAGAGGCGAGCGTATTGCCATTGTAATGGGTTTAAGAACACCCTTTGCAAAGCAAGCTACTGCGTTTCACGGTGTATCGGCGCTCGATATGGGCAAAATCGTGGTCAATGAATTATTGGCGCGCTCTGAACTCGATCCTAAGCTGATTGAGCAATTAGTGTATGGACAAGTCGTGCAAATGCCGGCTGCACCTAACATTGCCCGTGAAATCGTACTCGGTACTGGCATGAATGTCTCGACCGATGCCTATAGTGTCACTCGTGCCTGTGCGACTAGCTTTCAATCTACGGTGAACGTGGCCGAATCTATCATGACGGGTAATATCGAAATTGGTATTGCGGGCGGCGCCGACTCTTCCTCTGTATTGCCTATCGGAGTGTCGAAAAAATTAGCCCATGCGTTAGTCGATTTGAATAAAGCCCGTAGCTTTGGGCAAAAATTACAAATTTTCCGACGTTTAGGCCTTAAAGATTTATTACCTGTGCCGCCTGCAGTGGCCGAGTATTCAACGGGCTTGTCGATGGGACAAACGGCTGAGCAGATGGCAAAAACCTACAATATTAGCCGCGCCGATCAAGATGCCTTAGCGCACCGTTCGCACACCTTAGCGAGTGAGACTTGGGCTTCGGGATATTTGCGTGACGAAGTCATGGTCGCCCATATACCCCCGTATAAACAGTTCATCGATCGCGATAACAATATCCGCGAAAACTCGGTACTTGAGTCATATGCTAAGTTGCGCCCCGCATTCGATAGGCTGCATGGCACAGTGACAGCGGCCAACAGTACGCCACTGACTGACGGTGCGTCAGCGATTATTCTGATGAGCGAAGGTCGAGCAAAAGCCTTAGGTTATCAACCTATTGGTTATATTAAGAGCTACGCTTTCAGCGCCATCGATGTATGGCAAGACATGCTGATGGGACCATCCTATGCGACGCCACTGGCGCTGAAACGTGCCGGAATGGAATTAGAAGATCTTACTCTAATTGAAATGCACGAAGCCTTTGCGGCGCAGACATTAGCGAATATGCAGATGTTTAGCTCGAAAAAATTTGCTGAAGAAAAACTCGGCCGCAACCGCGCGATTGGCGAAATCGACATGAGCAAGTTCAACGTGCTCGGCGGTTCGCTCGCCTATGGTCATCCCTTTGCTGCTACGGGAACCCGTTTGATCACCCAAGTGTGCCGTGAGCTTAAGCGCCGTGGCGGTGGAACTGGCCTAACGACAGCCTGTGCGGCTGGTGGTTTAGGTGTGGCTATGATAGTGGAAGTGGAGTAATCGGCATGGAAAAGACCTTTAATTTAACCCGCCGCGAAGACGGTATTGCCATTTTGACTATGGATGTTCCTGGCGAAACCATGAACACCCTAAAAGCGCAGTTTGGCCCTGAAATCAGTGAGATCCTTGCTGAGATCAAAAGCGATCCTCATATTCGTGGACTCGTGCTTATCTCGGGTAAAAAAGATTCTTTCGTCGCGGGTGCGGATATTTCCATGCTCGATGCCTGTAAAACGGCGGGCGATGCCAAAGCCTTATCCCAGCAAGGGCATGTGGTTTTTAATGAGTTAGAAGCCTTAAAAATCCCTGTTGTAGCGGCAATCCATGGTGCTTGTTTAGGCGGTGGTTTAGAGCTGGCATTGGCTTGCCATCAAAGGGTGTGTAGCGACGATGGCAAGACTATGCTCGGTGTACCGGAAGTCCAACTTGGCCTATTGCCAGGGGGCGGTGGGACGCAACGTTTACCACGTTTAGTCGGCATTACCACCGCCTTAGACATGATGCTAACCGGTAAACAAATTCGCCCTAAACAAGCCTTGAAAATGGGCTTAGTCAATGATGTTGTACCGCAGACGATTCTGTTGCAAACCGCAGTCGAGATGGCACTTGCGGGCAAACGTGCACCAAAATCTGTTAAAAAGTCACTGGTTAACCAACTGCTTGAAGGCACGAGCTTTGGCCGTAATATTATTTTCGATCAAGCGACTAAACAGGTCGAAAAGAAAACCCAGGGTAATTATCCAGCGCCTGCCAAGATCATTGACTGCGTGCGCCAAGGGATTGCTAAGGGGATGCAAAAAGGGTTAGAAGTCGAAGCCAGCCATTTTGCCGAATTAGTGGTATCAAAAGAATCTGAAGCGCTGCGTAGCATTTTCTTCGCGACCACTGAAATGAAGAAAGAAACCGGCGCAGAGGGTGCAACTGCGCGTAAAGTCAAAAAAGCGGTGATCTTAGGTGGTGGCTTAATGGGGGGCGGTATCGCATCTGTGACGACCACAAAAGCCAAGATCCCCGTTCGCGTCAAAGACATCAGCGAAAAGGGCTTAAGCAATGCGTTATCCTACGCTTATAAGTTATTGGACAAAGGCGTGAAACGCCGCCATATGACGCCCGCTGCCCGTGACAATTTAATGGCGCTGATGACTACAACCACTGAGTATAAAGGTGTTAAAGATGCCGATATCGTTGTGGAAGCGGTATTTGAAGACTTAGCGCTTAAACATCAAATGGTGAAAGACATTGAGCGTGAGTGTGGTGAGCACACGATTTTTGCTTCAAATACCTCATCTTTGCCTATTAGCCAAATTGCCGAAGCCGCAACGCGTCCTGAAAACGTGATTGGTCTACATTATTTCTCGCCAGTGGAAAAAATGCCGCTGGTGGAAGTGATTGCCCACGCTAAAACCTCGCCAGAAACCATTGCGACAACCGTAGCATTTGCCCGTAAGCAAGGTAAAACACCGATAGTGGTGCAAGATGGCGCGGGTTTCTACGTAAACCGTATTCTGGCGCTCTATATGAACGAGGCCGCGCAATTACTACTCGAAGGCCAAAGTGTTGAGCATTTGGATAAAGCCTTAGTGAAGTTTGGTTTCCCTGTGGGACCTATTACTTTGCTCGACGAAGTTGGCATTGACGTGGGCGCTAAGATTTCACCTATCCTTGAGAAAGAACTGGGTGAACGTTTTAAAGCGCCAGCTGCTTTTGACAAGCTTTTAAGCGACGATAGAAAGGGCCGTAAAAATGGCAAAGGTTTCTATCGGTACGGCCAAAAAGATTCTAGCAAGAAAGCGAAAGTCGTCGATGAGAGCGTTTATGGCGTGTTAGGGATTAAACCTAGCACCAATAAGGATGCGGAAGCCGTTGCCGAGCGTTGTGTCGTACAAATGCTCAATGAAGCTGTGCGTTGTTTAGATGATGGTATTATTGCATCGCCAAGAGACGGTGATATTGGCGCTATTTTCGGTATTGGCTTCCCGCCATTCCTCGGTGGCCCATTCCACTATATTGACACTTTGGGCGCCGCGAACTTAGTGAGGATCCTTGAAGGTTATCAAAGTCAATTCGGTAACAGATTCGAACCTTGTAAGCGCTTAAAAATGATGGCACAAGATAATACTCGATTTTTTAATCGATAAACTTAGATGGCTGTACAAAAAAGCGGCAGAACATTGCCGCTTTTTTATTGCCTCCCGGTCTCTTTTTGCCTAAAAAATAGCCATAATTAAGTGTCGCCTAGGTTATTATCTGGCGCGTTAATAAAGATGAGCTTGTGATGATGACTGGCAGCAATAAATTAATAGACTGTTAATACAGCTTTGTCTTAGGGACTTACACGACAAGTTTTTTGTATTAACCTATAATTTTTTAGATAATTAGTTGATTTAAATTATTTTTTAATGGGGTGGGTTGTGATTTTTGGCATATTTATAGTCGGATTGATTTCTGCTTGGTATTTCGGTTATGCAGCCTTTAGGACTGGGCTTTCTGTTAAACGCTGGACATTAATGGGATTAATTCTTGGTCCTTTAGCATTTCCACTATTTACGGCACATAACCTTTTTGCATTAAGAAAGGTTCGTGGTTATGAAGAATGTATACTCAATAGCTGATTTATCAAATAGTTAATAATCAATATTGATTATTAAAGCTTGTCTATTAAAAATGGATAAAACTAAAGGGAGTCTGAGCTCCCTTTATTGTTTTTTAAGGCTTGTCAATATAGCTAATGTTGTAACGGGTTGAAGTCAGTTTGCTACTCATCACTATTACTTTGAATAATAAACTTAGTTCCACCAACCCTTTGCAGGGATCACCTCAAGGCGGTTTAAACCTTCAGGCAATTTAACTTTTTTACGCGCTGGCTTGGATAAACCGAGTGCTTTTTTGATTGAATCTAGCATAGTTATCTCCTTAATAATGATGTCTTATTAAGCAATACTTGTATCGGTAAACCGGACATTAGGAACTGCAGCAATATCAATAGACTTGAAGCGGACATTAGGAACTGCAGCAATATCAATAGACTTGAAGCGGACATTAGGAACTGCAGCAATATCAATAGACTTGAAGCGGACATTAGGAACTGCAGCAATATCAATAGAC
>NZ_JAKILG010000040.1 GCF_023283765.1 Shewanella profunda
TTCAATCTGCTCAGGTGTCATGGGTGAGGCTTTCGGAGCAAGCCCTTGGCGCTCAACCTGAAGCTGTGTTACCCACTTACTAACCGTCGATTTACCCACGTTCATGGCTTTCGCCGCCGCTTCTTGTGTGTAACCTTGATCAACGACTAATTGAGCGGTTTCAAGCTTAATGGCGGCGCTATATCGTGCACGTTTACTTTTATTCATGTTGTCACCTAAATGGGTTATGAGTGAGATCATAACATTTCTTATTAGGTGGCCAAATTCACTATGCCACTACACTTTCACAAAATGCAATAGCCGATTATTGGCTGGCATGGCGGTATCTTGTTCGAGTGACAAACCTTGCCTGTAGGCAAGTTCACAAATCCATTCAATATCTCGGATCCCACTGGCGGGATCTCGTCGCTGTAAAAAATCATTAAAATCCCGATTGCTATCGCTGGTGAATTGGCCTCGATAGTTAAATGGCCCGTAAATACACAGGGTTTTGAGTTTGGGCAGATATTGACCAAGACCGATAAAAAACGCTTCCACCATGTTTTTACTCATAATATGCAGAGTATTGGCGGTAAAGACTGCATCAATATAAGGCGTTAGCTTATCTACGGGCCATGGCGTAGTTACATCAAGAGTGAGTGGTAAGCGGAGGTTTATATTTGAGAACAATCCTTCCTGCTCACATCTTGCTTTAATTCCTTCAAGATACTCTGCTTGATCGCTGGTTTGCCAAATAAGATGAGGTAGATTTGCGGCAAAATGCACCGCATGTTGCGCCGTGCCACTGCCGATTTCGAGCACATGTTTGGTTTGCGAAAACGCTTGTACTAATACCGCTAAAATCGGGGCTTTATTATTCTCACAGGCTTGGGAAAAGGGCAGTGATGGCATAGTAGGCTCTTTATTCTGAGTTTGTTTTTGGTTGATTTTTAAGCGTATTTTATCTGTAGGTTTAGCTATTAGCACTTTATGTTGTCAATTAAACAGCTTAAAGTCACCTTGTTTGGTCATTAGCCTAACCTAAGCAACGGTAAAGCGTAAGTGTTGATATCCCGTCTTGGTGGCTTTTTGAACTTACCGAAAAAGCATCGCGAGTTTGGGTTTTTACTGTTTTAGACTTTTATACCGCTTAACCCTGTTCTACGAGTTTTTCGGCAAGATAATCGACTAATACACGGATCTTGGCCGACAGATGACGGTTTTGTGGATAGAGCGCCCAAATGCCTTCTTTGGCTTCGCGGTGACCATCAAGGAAGGAGAGTAAATGTCCGGCTTGAATGTCTTCTTCAATATAATAATCAGGCAGTTGTACTATCCCTATGCCCTTTAGTGCCGCATCCCTTAAGGCGTAGCCGCTGTTGCAACTGAGATTGCCGCGCACTTTGATATTGCGCTCGCGGCCATTCTCCACAAAGCGCCAGTAATTATGATTACCGATCAAACAATTGTGCTGGCTAAGCTCAGATAAGGTATGGGGCTGACCGTACTTTTCCACATAACTGGGTGAGGCGGCAACATAGTGAGTGCGACTGCTAAGCGGTTTTGCCATTAAGCTCGAATCGGCGAGTTTTCCGAGGCGAATAGCTAGATCATATCCGCCTTCAATCAAGTCTAAGGTGCGATTGGTTAGGTCGACGCTAAACTCAACGCTTGGATATTGCACCATAAAATCATTGAGTAACGGCATGATAAATTTCTCGCCATAGGCCACGGGCGCCGTGAGCTTGACTAAGCCTTGGGGTGAGTCCTTTAGGTTTGAAATGGCGCGTTCGGCTTCTTCGAGCCCAGTTTGTAATTGGCGGCAATGGCGATAGTAAATAGTGCCTTCTTCGGTTAACGATACTTTGCGGGTGGTGCGGTAAAACAGTTTAGTGCCGAGGCGATTCTCTAGGGCGCTCACTTGGCGGCTAACGTGGGCGGTGGAGATATTCAGCCGCTGCGCCGCTAGGGTGAAACTTTCGGCCTCGGCCACCGCGACAAACTCAGAAATGCCATCCCAGAGATACATTGTTGTTGCTCAGTAAAAATGAATTGCTTGAATACTAGATTGTCTCTTGCTGAGAAACAAATACAATCTTACTATGCAGTAAAATCAGTGCAATGGGCGCAAGAGTATGCTTGGCCTGAGTCGAATCCATTACATAGCAATGACTTATTCATATTACCTACGAAGGGACGCTAACAATGTCGAACGAAAAACCGCAGTTTATTAAATCAAAGGCCGCCGTTGCATGGGGCCCAGGACAACCGCTTAAGATTGAAGAAGTGGATGTGATGTTACCTAAAGCGGGTGAAGTCCTAGTGCGCATTGTGGCTACAGGCGTGTGTCACACGGATGCGTTTACCCTGAGCGGTGACGATCCAGAAGGGGTATTCCCGGCGATTCTTGGCCATGAAGGCGGCGGTATCGTTGAGCAAGTGGGTGAGGGAGTGACGAGCGTGCAAGTGGGCGATCATGTGATCCCGCTTTATACCCCAGAGTGCGGCGAATGTAAGTTCTGCCTATCGGGCAAGACTAACCTGTGCCAAAAAATTCGTGCGACTCAAGGTAAGGGCTTAATGCCCGATGGCACAACGCGTTTTTACCTTGATGGTAAGCCTATTTTCCATTATATGGGCTGCTCGACGTTCTCTGAATATACCGTTTTACCTGAAATATCATTGGCTAAAGTCAATAAAAGCGCGCCGTTAGAAGAAATTTGTTTACTAGGTTGTGGTGTGACCACAGGTATGGGGGCTGTGATGAACACGGCCAAAGTGGAGGAAGGCGCAACCGTGGCGATTTTCGGCCTCGGCGGTATTGGTTTATCGGCGATCATTGGTGCGACTATGGCGAAAGCCAGCCGCATTATTGCCATCGATATCAATGAGTCTAAGTTCGAGTTAGCCAAAAAACTCGGCGCGACCGACTGCATCAACCCCAAATTGCTGGATAAGCCCATCCAAGAGGTGATCGTTGAAATGACCGATGGCGGCGTGGATTACTCCTTTGAGTGCATCGGCAATGTCAACGTGATGCGCAGCGCCTTAGAGTGTTGTCATAAGGGCTGGGGCGAGTCGGTTATTATCGGTGTTGCTGGTGCTGGACAAGAGATTTCAACCCGTCCATTCCAACTGGTGACTGGCCGAGTGTGGCGCGGTTCTGCCTTTGGCGGCGTGAAAGGGCGCTCAGAGTTACCACAGATTGTTGAGCGTTATTTAGCGGGTGAATTTAAGCTCGATGACTTTATCACCCATACTATGGGACTGGAGCAAATCAATGAAGCGTTCGAGCTAATGCACGAAGGTAAGAGTATCCGCAGCGTGATCCATTTTGATAAATAAGCGGTTTCGCACTTTAAACTGATGACGTTGAGCTTAAAAGGACTTGTATGACCATAGAAAATATCAGTTGTAACAAGAGTTTTGGCGGTTGGCATAAGCAATATCGCCATCAATCTCAGGCGTTAAGCTGTGAAATGCGCTTTGCAATTTATCTGCCGCCTGAGGCGGTGAATAAACCTGTTCCTGTGCTGTATTGGCTATCGGGGTTAACCTGCACCGATGAAAACTTTATGCAAAAGGCGGGCGCACAGCGTATGGCGGCGGCACTTGGGATGGCGATTGTTGCCCCTGATACCAGTCCTCGCGGCGATGATGTGCCCGATGCAGCGGATAAAGCCTACGATTTAGGTTTAGGTGCGGGGTTTTACCTCAATGCAACCAAGGCACCGTGGAATCGTCATTACAAAATGTACGATTATATCGTCCATGAATTACCCGCTTTGATTGAAGCGCATTTTCCCGTCACTACCCAGCGCGCGATATCCGGCCATTCTATGGGAGGGCATGGCGCTTTGGTCATTGGGCTGAGCCATCCCCACAGATACAGCTCGATTTCGGCCTTTAGTCCGATAGCAAACCCGAGCAATGCACCTTGGGGCATTAAAGCCTTTAGTGAGTATTTAGGCGAAAACCGTGAGCATTGGCGCCAGTATGATGCCTGCGAATTGCTCAAGCTCGCGATTGCTGAGGTGCCAGTGTTGATTGATCAAGGTGAAGCCGACAGCTTTTTAGACACCCAGTTAATGCCGCAGTCGCTGGTGGATATCGCTCAGGCTAAGGGCTATCCCTTAGATGTGCGCATGCAGCCGGGTTACGATCATAGCTACTACTTTATCGCGAGTTTTATTGAAGAACACCTTAAGTTCCATAGTCTGTATTTTAAGCCCTAAAGTTATTTAAAATATTGATATTAAAGGCGCAGTGATATTGGTTTATCACTGCGTTTTTTATTTAGTCAATTTGGTATTCCGGGTAGTTGAACTGTTTTGTGACATATCATGATTGATCTTGAATTAGGTTGAAAAAAACTTTTATCAACAGTAAGTTACTATTCAATACTCAGGATAGCTAAATACAGATTAAGGAGTTGTAATGAAGAGTGTGAAACTGGGCGTTTTAGCGGCACTGTTGATATTGGGCGGCTGTGCATCTTACACCACGCCGGGTGGCAGTGTGCAGTTGAGCTCATTGGCCGAATCGGATATCAATGTGCTTATGTCGAAGGAGCCTGCTGCGGCGTTTCCGGCCAATATTTCAGTGGCGCGTATTCAAGCTCCCGGTTATTTATCCTATCGACTAAGCAGTTTCGGTACGGGGCGTTATAGTGTGGTGACTACCCGCGAAGTGGAGACGGAAGCTGACTTTGCTCAACTAGCAAAAATGCCTAAAGTGGCAGGAATTGCACCGTTAAACCGGATCCTTTTACCCGAAAATTTAGACTCGATTAAATCCTTACGGGAAGCTGCTGCGAGGTTGAAAGCGGATATTTTGCTTATCTATACCTTCGATACATCCTTCCATGCGGGTGAACAACAATTTGCTCCGCTTAATGTGATTTCATTAGGTTTTTTAAAGAATAAAGAGATCAGTGTAACGACCACAGTTTCAGCTGCATTTTTTGATGTACGTACCGAATATCTGTATGGATTGGCCGAATCAACCGCTAAAGAAACGGGGAATACCAACGTATGGGGGACGTCGGATGCGGTAGATGATTTGCGGGTTATTACGGAAAAAGCTGCTTTTACCCAATTAATTCCTGAGATTGAAAAAACATGGGCGGGTATTGTTTCTCAGTATGCCCAGAAAAAATCTTAGTTGAACCTGAGTATTAAGGGATCATTTTATTGCGGGTGAAACTTATTGTGGGTGAAAATAAGGCCAATAAAAATGCCGCATCTCATTGGAGTGCGGCATTTTTTATTAAGCGTTTGAAACTATTAGCAGGAGTAAATTAACACTCAACAATGTTGACAGCTAAGCCGCCTTTAGCGGTTTCTTTGTATTTACTGCGCATATCTCTGCCGGTGTCCATCATGGTTTTGATCACTTTATCCAGTGAAACCTTATGGTTGCCGTCGCCACGCAGGGCCATACGAGAGGCGTTGATTGCTTTGATCGCGCCCATGGCATTACGTTCGATACAAGGCACTTGCACTAGGCCGCCTACTGGATCGCAGGTTAGCCCTAAGTTATGTTCCATGCCGATTTCGGCTGCGTTTTCAACGTGCTCAACCGTGCCGCCCATGATTTCTGTCAGAGCGCCAGCGGCCATAGAACAGGCTACGCCCACTTCACCTTGGCAACCGACTTCGGCACCCGAAATTGAGGCGTTTTTCTTATATAAAATACCAATCGCGGCGGCAGTTAACAGGTAACGGGCGCACACATCGATATCCACTTCTTGTACGAAGGTATCGTAATAACATAATACGGCAGGAATAATCCCCGCAGCTCCGTTAGTCGGCGCGGTAACAACACGATCACCGGCCGCATTTTGCTCGTTTACTGACAGGGCGAATAAATCGACCCAATCCATAGCCGTTAATGGATCGACATTGTTACGACCTTCGGCTTTTAAGCGACGATATAGGGCAGGGGCACGGCGACGTAGCTTTAAACCGCCGGGTAAAATACCTTCCTTCTGATAACCGCGCTCGATGCAGGTTTTCATGGTTTGCCAAATGTTCCACAGCTTGGCTTTGACTTCATCTTCAGTGGTTAAACTCAGCTCGTTCGCCATCATTAAAGAAGAAATACTAAAACCTTGTTCGCCGCACAATTCCAGTAACTGAGCCGCGCTGCCAAAATCGAAGGGGGCGGATTCAATTTGTGACGCAGGTGAAGCGTTACGCTGGCTGATTTCATCTTCATCTAGGATAAAGCCGCCACCCACCGAGTAGTAAGTACGTTCATATATGCATTTATCTTCGCTATAGGCGTATAGGGTCATGGCATTGGCGTGGGCTGGAAGCGTTTTGCGTCTGTGGTAAATGATGCCATTTTCACGGGTAAATTTAATGATTTTACCTGTGCTGAGGGTCAGCGTTTCGCTTTTGGACACATGTTCGAGAATGCCATCAATGCTGTCGGTGTCTACGGTTTCGGGATCTTCACCCATTAATCCTAAGATCACGGCTTTGCCTGTGCCATGGCCTTTACCTGTTTGCCCGAGGGAGCCAAAGAGTTCGGCTCTTAGCTCATCGATTTGGGTTATGAGTCCAGAATCAGCAAGGTTTTGCATGAAAATTTTGCCCGCTTTCATGGGGCCGACAGTATGTGAACTCGAAGGGCCAATGCCGATCTTGAACATGTCAAATACGCTAATCATGATTGAAGTCCTGTTGTGTCTCGATTTTTATTCTAGTCTGAATGCACTGGATTGCTCGCAGTATAAAGCCTGAAGCACGCTAGTCTTTCTTGCGCAGGTTCTGGCAAACTGCTCGCATCTTCCATGCGAAATCTGCTTGTGTAATACTCTTGCCATCAGTATCACATAGATTAGCGTGACAATTCACATTAGTTTTTTTGATTTAAAATACTTCGGATAAGCTGAGCTTAATCGTCAACGCGTGTTAGGCCATTTTATGGGCAGAATTATGGTTTTTTAAGGTGCTCGTACGGTGAATGGTTCGCTTTTTTGGGGTTTTATGTGAACCATGTAACCACTCTACACTGTGGTGATTTTTTGAGTATTAATGAATATTTTTAGGGATAAGTATGAGTTATTTGATGTTGGATTTGCTATCTGTAGATGTCAGTGAGGCAGAAGCTGAAATGTTACGCCATCCACAGGTGGGTGGCTTAATTCTATTTTCCCGCAATTTTTCCAGCCGTGAGCAGTTAATTTTATTGGTACAACAGATCCGCCAGATCCGCCCAGAAATTCTGATCGCGGTAGACCATGAAGGTGGCAGGGTACAGCGTTTTCGAGATGGATTTACCCTTATTCCTGCAATGGGGGATATTTTACCTGCAGCGAAAGGAGATATGACTCTAGCCAAGCGTTGGGCCAGTGAATTGGGTTTTTTAATGGCAATAGAACTGCTGGCCTGTGATATCGATTTAAGCTTTGCGCCTGTGCTCGATCTTAATGGTATTAGTGAAGTGATTGGTAAACGTAGCTTTAGTGCTGATCCTAGCGAGGTTATCGCACTGGCAGATAGTTTTATTGACGGGATGGTTCAGGCGGGAATGGGCGCAGTAGGTAAACATTTTCCCGGCCATGGCAGTGTGGCGGCCGATTCCCATATTGCCCAACCTATTGATGAGCGTGAAGCAGAGGCAATATTTGCTAAGGATATTTTGCCCTTTAAGCAATTGATTGCTAGGGGACAGTTGTCGGGCATTATGCCAGCTCATGTGATTTACCCTAAGGTAGATCCTAATCCAGCGGGATTCTCACACTATTGGCTTAAGCAAGTATTGCGTCAGGAGCTTGGCTTTAACGGGGTGATTTTCTCCGATGATTTAGGGATGAAGGGCGCTGCCTTTGCGGGTGATTACCGTGCCCGAGCTCAAGCGGCCCTCGATGCGGGTTGCGATATGATTTTAGTCTGCAATGATAATCCGGGCGTGATGTCGCTGCTGGATGGCTTTAGTTGGCCCGAAAATGCCCCGCAACACCCTGCTAGTTTATTGAAACCCAATGTAAACCAAATTTTGCAAGCACTAGAAAATCTGGCTCGTTGGGAAAATGCCAAACAGCTAGCAGAGCAAATTTGTTTAGCACAAAAGGTAAAAGTTTGATGTAGCGCAAGGTGTGAGATCACTCTTTTGCTAGGGTTAGTTAATTCACTGTTAAAAATGGTTCAAAGGTCTTGATATGATTTTTTATCTGCATGGATTTGATGCGACTAGCCCAGGTAATCATGAAAAAATGCGTCAGTTGCAATTTATTGACCCTGATGTGCGTTTGTTAAGTTACAGTACTTTGCATCCCAAGCACGATATGCAGCATTTGCTCAAAGAGGTTGCTAAACAAATGCAGCATACCGACGACCCCGCGCCTTTGATGGTGGGTGTTGGACTCGGTGCTTATTGGGCGGAACGAATTGGTTTTTTAAATGGCTTAAAGTCGGTGCTGATTAATCCGAACTTACATCCTGAAAACAATATGCAGGGCAAAATTGATCGCCCAGAAGAATATGCCGATATTGCGAGCAAGTGTGTTTCTGAATTTAGATTAAAGAACACTCACAGGGCGATGTGTATTTTTTCGGTGAACGATGAAGTTTTGGATTGTAAGGCAAACGCCCATGAGTTAAGTGAATATTATTCCATCGAATGGGATAATGTTCAGCCCCATAAGTTTCCCCAGTTGGCTACCTATCTACCTAGAATTAAAGCCTTTAAATTTTCCTAGCTATCCTGCCTTAACTGTTTTAATACGCTGAGTGCAATACTCGGCGTATTATTTTTCGCTAATATTTAACTCAAACGGTATATCATTCTTAATAATGAAACTTAATCAGCAAAAAGCATTAATTTCATAGGATAATTATGGTTTTATATTCTGCTGTCTTGAAAATAAATATATTTTGTGTAAAGTAGCGACCCGTACTTGTTTGTAACAAAATGATACAAACTTGAATGCTTAACTTGTCCATTTATGGACAACCCTTTGCGTATGTCGCCCGATACAGCTAACAGCAGTCTCGTTAGCTGTTTTTTTATTTTCCTTCCAAGTTTATTTCATTCAATAAATCCAAGACTTAGCTATAAGTTGTCGAAAATTACAGCTATGCTTAATCATTATCCCGTCGAAACTGGAGCGATTAATGAAGCGTGTAGTGATAACACTGTCGGGAAAAGTGCAGGGAGTCGGTTGTCGACATGCTACTTTAACTAAGGCCAGAGCATTAGGGGTAACGGGTTATGTCACAAACTGCTCTGACGGCAGCGTAGAAATCCTTGCCCAGGGAAGCGATAATGCGGTAGATAATTTAATTGCTTGGTGTGCTGTCGGAGTTCCCTGCACTGAGGGATTAAATGTGGTGGTTGGAGAAGACGAAGCCGATGATATTTACCTCGACTTTTCCATCGTCCAATCTTAGCCCTGTTTAATTGAATCACCGCCAATAAGATATATTAGTCGAAGGGGAGGCGTTTAAACCTTTTCGACTTCTACTATCAAAATAACCGTTCTTAAGCGTTGATCATCTAAGCCTATTTAAACTAAGCCAATATTAAAATAGACCGATATCAAACGCCGACACGCATAACGCCATCTATTGATCTTGCGCCGTCCATGGCGCAACGATTTCTTATTGAGATCGACTTACTGTGAGAAGTCGCTGCATAATTTTAGGTTATCCCTCAACGCTAAGATTAGTATTGCCCAACGGTTTGTAATGAACTGGCATCTTGTCCTTGCTGCGCGCTTGGCTGAGCCATTTTACGGATTTGGATCACCATACCCATTTCTGGGTGATCTAAATAATGGATTTCCTCACTTTTCACTCGGCGATTTTGTTCAAGTGGAATTGCCATCAAATAAGGTGTCATCACCTTAGGGGCTGTAAGTGAAGCAGACGTACTGACATTCGCATCGTCCGTAGGCGCAGGTAACATTTTTCTGCCTTCCTTACGTAAATTTAATGCAGTTTCGATATATAAATAATGGTTCAGATAGATATTTAATGTGCCATCAAGTTCCCATACTGGGGAAATTGTCGGTGCTGACACTGTGCTGCCATTGGTATTGGATATGGACTCATTGAGTGCCTGTTGCACAATTTTACGGCCATCGAAATGATAGGTTCCCGAAAAATCTTTACCCGCAAATAAACGGATAGGCACTGAGCCATTCTTAGTGCGCATCGGTTGCTGCCATGTCATATGCAATAGGCTGCGATTACCACGTTCCCTTGATAAACTATTAATAATACTTGAAAACTGACCTTGGCTCGTTGCCAGTAATATAGGTTCGCCTTTTAGGGAGGCGTAACTCGTATCATTGCTACCAATTTGCGCTGGCACAACGGAGGGATAACGATATTCCACTCTATCCGATACATTGGCTACGGGTTCTATGCCTGATGTGCCATCTGTGTTGAGGTTTTCAGCGCAGTGACTATTGGCCTCTGCATCAAATACTAAAGTACAAGGTGCCGACTCTGCGCCCATTGGCGTGATCGCTTGGCCGACAACGGGTGAGATTAAGTCTATGACTCTATTAGTGTTAGTGGCGATGGGAGTCGCTGGCCATTGCTCGGTTGATTGGCTTTTGCGTTCAAAGATATAAACTTCCACTTCAAACCAAGCCTCGGCTCGGGCTAATTGGCTATGTGATAGTGCAATGAGTGTAGCGATAGAGACCGCGAGTTGACGTAACACTATTTATCTCCAATACGATGTTGCGATAGTTGTTCAAGCAATAATTTTACTAAATCGAGTCTATCTTTGGCCGTTTCGGCACTTAGGCTGAACTTTAACTTATTCGGTCCTTCCATTCGATAGATTTGTGGCTGGCTTTGGAGTAATCCAATAATAAAACCTGGGTCGATCACATGATCATGACTAAATTCAATACTGCCGCCCTTGGTGTGCACTTCAATTTTAGTTGCACCTAGGCGAGTTGCCTGATGTTTATAGAGCGTCATTTCCATTAGGTTTTTGGTCGGCTCTGGCAGTAAGCCAAAGCGATCAATTAATTCGACTTTTAACTCATCGAGTGCCTCTTGGGTTTCGCAGCCTGCAATGCGTTTATATAAGGATAGGCGGATATTCACATCACTCACATAGGCCTCAGGCAATAGCGCTGGGATCCTCAGTTCGATTTCACATTGTTGATTGAGCATTTGCGCAAGCGATGGCTCTTTGCCTTGTTTAAGCGCTTTTACCGCCGACTCGAGCATCTCCATGTAAAGGCTAAAACCAATTTTGGAAATATGGCCGCTTTGCTCATCCCCGAGTAGTTCACCCGCACCGCGGATCTCTAAATCTTGGGTTGCGAGCATAAAACCTGCGCCAAGATCCTCTAGTGCATCAATGGCTTCGAGGCGTTTACGGGCATCACTCGTCATGCGTTTGGGGTGCGGCGTCATCAAATAAGCGTAGGCTTGATGGTGCGAGCGGCCCACACGACCACGCAATTGGTGTAATTGTGCCAGACCAAAGGTATCGGCGCGTTCAATAATAATGGTGTTTGCACTTGGTACGTCAATACCGGTTTCGATAATAGTGGTACAGACTAACACGTTGAATCTTTGATGATAAAAGTCTGACATTACACGCTCAAGATCCCGTTCACGCATTTGACCATGGGCGACGACAACGCGAGCCTCAGGCACTAAGTCGATAATCCCTTGGGCACATTTTTCAATGCTTTCGACATTGTTGTGCAGATAATAGACTTGGCCACCACGCAGAATTTCCCGCAGAATGGCTTCGCGCACTGTCGCGGGATCGGATTCGCGTACAAAGGTTTTTACTGCTAAGCGTTTAGCGGGTGGGGTGGCGATAATGGATAAATCACGCATGCCCGACATGGCCATATTTAAGGTTCGCGGAATGGGGGTTGCTGTTAGGGTTAAAATATCCACATTGGCCCGCAGCGCCTTAATTTTTTCTTTTTGGCGTACACCGAATCTGTGTTCTTCATCAATGATCAGTAAGCCGAGATTTTCAAATTTAGCTTCAGATTGCAGTAACTTATGGGTGCCGATAACGATATCGACTTTACCTTCTTCCAGCTGCTTGAGCACTTGGGTTTGTTCTTTTGCCGTTCTAAATCGCGACATAACCTCTGTGACAACGGGCCAATCAGCGAATCTATCCTTAAAGTTTTCATAGTGTTGTTGGGCAAGTAGTGTGGTGGGCACCAGTACGACCACTTGTTTACCTGCGTTGACGGCCACAAAGGCTGCGCGCATCGCGACTTCCGTTTTACCAAAGCCCACATCACCACACACGAGTCTGTCCATGGCCGTTGGAGAGCGCATGTCCGCTAAAACGGCATGGATAGCACTTTCTTGATCGACGGTTTCTTCAAAGGGGAAACCTTGGGCAAATTGGGCATATTCTTCTTCGTCAACCGCGCAACTTTCGCCGGGACGCGCCTGGCGACGGGCGTAAACATCGAGCAGTTCAGCCGCCACATCGCGAATTTTCTCTATAGCTTTGTTCTTGGCTTTGGCCCACGTCTCGTTGCCGAGCTTATTGAGGTGGGCGTCTTCATCGGCGCCAACACTGTAACGGCTGATCAGGTGTAAGTTCGATACGGGTACATAGAGTTTATCGCCACCGGCGTATTCTAATTGCAGGTATTCGGCAACTAAACCGCCCGTATCTAGGGTCACTAAGCCTTGGTATAGCGCTACACCGTGTTCGAGGTGCACTATGGGTTGGCCGACTTTCAGTTCGGCTAAGTTTTTAATCAGTGCATCATTGCTGATCTGGCGCTGTTTTTCCCGGCGCCGCTGCTGGGAGATACGGTGACCAAAAAGTTCTGTCTCACAAATAATGCTCACGGCATCTTTTGGACTGAGCTTAAGTAAACAGCCGCGTGACAGTGGCGAAACGATAAGCCCAAGTTTGGCATCACTTTGAATAAATTCATCAAAATGGCTGAATAATGCGGGCTTAAGTTGGATTTTACTTAAGAGTTCAAGCAGGGCTTCGCGCCGTCCTTCAGACTCGGCGCTAAATAGCATCCGCGGTGCATTTTGCGCGTAATCTTGTAATGCGAGTAATGGTTGTTTTAATTTGTGATTAGCACTGATATCGGGAAGTTGATTAGCATCGATAACCGTGGCTTTACCTGTCTCTACCGACTCGGTAGTGGGCGAAATAAACTGATAGCGTGGCAGTGGTTTAAATGCCGCAAATAGCTCTTCAATCAGTAAATACAGTTCTTTAGGCGCGAGCAGTGGCCGCAGTGGATCGACACGTCTGTCTTGGTAGCGGGTTTCGACTTCCTGCAAATGGGCTCGGGCGGATTTTTCAATATCCCCAAGGGTGACAAGTTGAGTCTCCTTGGGTAAGTAATCAAATAGGGTTGCGACTTCATCAAAAAACAGTGGCAGGTAGTTTTCAATCCCTGCGGGCATTTGATTACGACTCACCAATTGGTAAACCGATTCAGGCTCTTTGACTATCACTTCAAAACGGCGGCGGTATCTTTGCCTAAATCCTTCAATGGCGGCGCTGTCGGTCGGAAACTCCTTTGCCGGTAATAGGCGAATGGACTCAACAGGATGTAACGAACGCTGGGTTTCAGGGTCGAAATGGCGAATGGTTTCCACTTCATCATCGAATAGTTCGATGCGCAGCGGCATATTAACGCCCGTCGGGAAAATATCCAAAATCGAACCACGAATGGCAAACTCGCCATGTTCATACACTTGCTCCACCAAGTGGTAACCAGTATCGGTCAAATGTTGGCGTACATTGTGTAATTGATATCTATCGCCCTTTTTAAGTACAAAGACGTTGGCGCTCAAATAGGCTTTAGGTGGCAGGCGCATCATCAAAGTGGTGACGGGGACGATAACCACACTGTGTTCGGTTTGGGATATTTGTGACAGCGTTTCTAGGCGTTGAGAGATCAGATCCTGATGGGGCGAGAAACTGTCATAGGGTAAGGTCTCACGATCTGGGAATAGCCGAACCTTGATATCACATTTACCGAGTAAATAGGTGAGCTCTAACTCTAAGCTTAAGGCGCTAGGCGTGTCGCTGGTGACAAGCAGTGTTGTCCCTGGATGTTGGCGCACTAAGCTGGCGAGTGTGACCGCTTGGCAAACACCACCGAGTGCGGATAGGGTTTGCATTTGAGTACCATTTTTGACGACTGGTGGCGTTAGGGCTGAAAAGTGAGTCATTGGCGTGGAATATAAACTGATTCATTCACAAAGAGTTGCAGACATTGTAGAGACTTGCAGGCGCAGGTGCCAGTGAAAAGTCAGCCATTATTGGTTTCCATCTCTGGTAAGTTTACGCAGTTTCAGTTGTTTTTGTTGTACGTTAAGGCTGGCTTTTACCAATTGTTCAATATCGGATTCAAGAATTTGGCTAAATTCAAGATCGATAAAATATTGCTCGGTAGTGGGATCGCCATCGTTTTGAACCCTTGTATCAGGGTTACTTGCGACTACCTTCGCGAAACACAAAATGGCAACCAATTCATCGTGGATAAATAGGGTCGTTTTATACTGGGTGCCAAGGGGGAGTGGGCTGGCGCTTATCAGCCGAATACTGCTACCACCAAATTGACACCCCTGGAATTTATCGCCTTCTTGGGTTTCTTTTTCTAGTACATGCTGGAGTACTAAATCGACCTTGCGGGATTGTAGTTTGAGAAAGTCGACAACTGCCTTGGCTTCATTATCTAAATGACGAAGTTGCAGTAGACAATTTGCCTCGAGTTCTTTGACTTCACTGAGTAGCTGTATCCCCAGGGATTGCATTGATCTTAATGCTATTTCACTTGGCAACGGCTGATTTTGTGGCCATGCACTTAGGTAAGCGGTGAAGGGGTGAGGCACACTAAAATACGGATTGGAGTCAGTGAACAAGGCTTGCCTCTTTATTTATAGGACCTAAACCCCTATTATCGTGCCCATCTTCATGATTTAGCAAGTTCAGCACACAGGACGCAGCCCTCTTTCAATGAATCTAGGATTTCCTTTCTACGTTGGTTACCGTTATTGGCGGGCCAGAAAAGCAAACGCGTTTGCATCGTTTATTACTTTATTTGCGGTTTCGGGCATTTTTTTAGGCGTAGCGGCCTTAATTGTGGTCAGCTCTGTGATGAATGGTCTCGAAGGCCAACTTAAACAACGCATCCTTGGCGCAGTGCCGCAGCTCACGGTTTATGCCAGTGCGCCCTTAAACGATTGGACTGAACAGGCTAATGCGCTTAAGGCTTTGCCCGGTGTGCAAGGTGTCACACCCAGTGTTTCAACCCAAGCTATGGTGCAATCGGCGGCTAATATTCGCGCAGTGCAAGTGTTTGGGGTATTTCCCGAGCTTGCCGCAAAGCTTTCGGTTATTGCACAGCACACCTATTCAGGTGCATTTGATGAACTAATCAGTGGTCAATATAAGGTCATTTTGGGTTCCGAGTTGGCGCGCCAACTTAAAGTGAATCCAGGTGATACGGTTCGATTATTAAGTGGTGATGGGGTGGTGTATTCGCCCTTTGGACCAGTACCTAGCCAACGTAAGTTTTTGGTTTCTGGCATATTTGAAATGGGCTCTCAAGTCGATGCGGGTGTTGCTTATATTCACTATCAAGATGCCAAGCGATTAATGCGCCAGCCTAGCGAAGCAATCGATCAACTTAGGCTTTATCTTGATGATCCCTTTAGCGCACCCGCGTTAGCGCCTAAGGTGCAAGATATCTTACTCAAACAAAATATCGAGGCAACAACCAGCGATTGGCGCGATACCTACGGGCACTTATTTGGCGCAGTGAAAATGGAAAAAAACATGATGTCACTGATGCTCAGTCTGATTGTTGCCGTGGCAGCCTTTAACATTGTTTCTGCATTAGTGATGATGGTGGTGGATAAAACCACGGATGTGGCGGTACTGAAAACCCAAGGTCTAACTACACCCGCTGTTATGGGCATATTTGTTGTGCAAGGTTCGCTCAACGCCATATTAGGTTTAGTGCTGGGTTTAGGGGCTGGCATTCTCCTGACACTCAATTTAAATGGCATTATGTCTACCCTTGGCATTTCTATTTTAGGGACGGGGCAAGTGTTACCCGTCAAACTTGAATTGATGCAACTGTCCGTTATCGTGATTGGCACTTTACTCGTGACGTTACTCGCGACGTTATATCCGGCGTTGCGTGCCGCCAGAGTGCAACCTGCCACGGCACTAAGGTATGAATAATCGAAAGTTGATACGAATAATCGAGTGTTGGCTTAGTTAAATGGCCGAACCTATACCAAGCATTTTATAGAGAGAACCTCAATGCAAGACGTGTTACTGCAAGTGCAGAGTGTCAGTAAGAGTTACCATGATGGCGCGGTGACTACGCAAGTGTTGTCCAATGTGGATCTGCAGGTGTTTAAGGGCGAGCAGTTGGCGATTGTCGGTAGCTCTGGTTCAGGTAAGAGCACCTTATTGCATATTATGGGCACATTAGATGAGCCAACAGCGGGTAAAGTCTTGCTGTTAGGCGAAGATTTATATCAAGTATCCAGTGCTCGCCAAGCGCAGATCCGCAATCAAGATTTAGGCTTTATTTATCAATTTCACCATTTATTGCCTGAATTTACCGCGCTAGAAAATGTGGCAATGCCCGCATTTATTCAAGGGAAAGATCGTAAGCAAGCGATTGCCGATGCAAAACTTCTGCTCGAGCGGGTCGGGCTTGGTCACCGCATAACGCATATTCCCGCCGAATTATCGGGCGGCGAACGTCAACGAGTAGCCATTGCGCGGGCGTTAATCAATCAACCTAAATTGGTGCTCGCCGATGAACCAACGGGCAATCTTGATGCAAATAGTGGTGATGCCGTATATGAGCTTATTCGCGAGTTAGCGAACCAACTCGGTACTGCCTTTGTGGTGGTGACCCATGATCATAAATTAGCCGCTCGCATGGATAGACAATTGATGATGAAAAACGGTTACTTGCAAGTCGCGGTGGAAACCCAAGTATGAAAGGACCGTTAGCCCTATCTATCGGCTGGCGTTTTTACCGTGCCCGCCAATCAAACAGTTTTATTAGCTTTATCTCCTTTGCATCCACCGCAGGCATTGCCTTGGGCGTTGCGGTACTGATCGTGGTGTTGTCGGCCATGAATGGTTTTGAACGTGAGCTTGAGCAACGACTCCTTGGCGTTATCCCTCAAGCCGATATTGTTGGTGTTAACGAACCTATTGTCGATTGGCAGATCGTTGCACAGGGTGCCCTGCAAATTGAAGGTATTCGCGGTGCGGCACCCTTTATTCGCATGCAAGGATTAGTGCAAAAGCCTGGCGGTTTTCAAGGATTATCCGTGGTTGGGATAGCGCCTGAAGAAGAGGCTAAAGTGTCCACATTAGCCCAGTTTATGACTGATGAGAGCTGGCAGAGTCTCGCGCAGGATGACAATCATATTGTTCTTGGCAAAAGTTTACTGAAAAAGTTAGGGCTTGAGATTGGCGATACGCTGGCGTTATACGTGCAGGATATGGACCCCGAAAATGCGGGCAGTCTACGTGCAGCGAAGAGTCATCGTTTTGTGGTATCGGGCGTTTATGCCTTGGGTGGTGAGCTTGAACTGACTACGGCTTATATCCCAATGCGTTATGCTGCGCAGATCCTTAATCTGCATAGTGGCGTGACTGGGGTGCGGATCAGTGTCGATCAACTATTTGATGCGCCAGCCAAAGTCCGTGAACTTGGCTATGCGCAAAAACAATCGGTTTATATTAGTGATTGGACACGAACCCAAGGGCATTTATATCAAGATATTCAACTGGTTCGCACCGTGATGTACTTGGTATTAGTGTTGGTGATTGGTGTCGCCTGTTTTAATATTGTCTCAACCCTTGTGATGGCGGTACGGGATAAGGCCTCTGAAATTGCGATTTTAATGACCATGGGCCTGAGTCGCTT
The DNA here is from genome assembly GCF_023283765.1 of Shewanella profunda. Classification (GTDB taxonomy): domain Bacteria; phylum Pseudomonadota; class Gammaproteobacteria; order Enterobacterales; family Shewanellaceae; genus Shewanella; species Shewanella profunda. The sequence goes on from NZ_JAKILG010000040.1 coordinate 17,888, forward strand.
AAGCATAATGGGCATTTTTATGGTGCAGGGCGCCCTTAATGGACTATTAGGCTGCGGTTTAGGGGGAATTATCGGTATTAGCGTTGCACTTAATTTAAGTGGGATTGCCAGTACCATTGAGCAGCTATTGGGTATTGAGCTTTTATCGGCTGATGTGTATTTTGTTGACTTTTTACCATCAGAGTTACATGCCACGGATGCCATCTTGGTGATTACTATGGCATTTGTGATGAGTCTGATAGCAACGCTGTATCCTGCATGGAAGGCCAGTCAAATTGGACCTGCGCAAGCATTAGCGGGTAGGTAGTGGGCAGATTGGCTGGATTGAGAGCAAACAAAAAGCCAGTGATATCTTTAAGATATCACTGGCTTTTTTTAATGAGTTTTGCGAGTAAATTAACGCTTTAAACCTTCGTTCAATAAAGGACGCATGATTTTCACTAATTCTGTAGTCACTTTAGGTGAGCCAGCAACGATATTACCCGAAACCAAATAGTTATGGTTACCCGTAAAATCAGTCACAGTACCGCCAGCTTCGCGGCAAATTAAGTCGCCCGCAGCAATATCCCAAGGCTTTAAACCAATTTCGAAGAAACCATCTAAACGACCTGCACCAACATAGGCTAAATCTAATGCGGCAGAACCTGCGCGACGTAAGTCAGCACATTGGCCGAAAACTTCGCCGAAAATTGCCATATAGGTTTCGGTGTGTTGACGAGACTTGAATGGAAAACCAGTACCAATCATGGTTGGCGCTAATTCATTCACGTTAGTGACGCGGATACGGAAATCATTGAGTTTGGCGCCTTTACCACGGATAGCGGTAAAGAGTTCTTCGCGAACAGGATCATAAACGACGGCAACTTCAGTTTTACCTTTGTGTTGCAGTGCGATAGAAACCGCGAAGTGGGGAATGCCTCTAATAAAGTTATTAGTACCATCCAGAGGATCGACTATCCAAACATAGTCTTTGTTATCACCACGGTTTTCGCCGTTCTCTTCACCCACAATAGTGTGGTCTGGGTAAGATTTACGAATTTGATACGTAATAGCCGCTTCTGCTTCCTTGTCTACACTGGTAACAAAATCATTGATACCTTTAGCACTGACTTCAACACGGTCAAGTTCAGTATAGGCGCGCATAATAGTTTGGCCGGCCGCGCGGGCAGCGCGTACAGCAATCGTCAGCATCGGATGCATTGCAATCCCCTGGATGTTAAAGAACGTTAAAATAGCGGGCGGCATTATACTCGATTTGATTGTTATATCAAATACCGATTTTCATATAAGCATTCGGGCGCGGCTGTGATAATATTCGCCCCCAGTGTTTTATGAATTAAATTAAGTTGTTTCATGCTAAGTAATATTCGTGTGGTTTTAGTGGGGACATCGCACCCCGGCAATATAGGTTCCACCGCCAGAGCGATGAAAACAATGGGCCTATCTACGCTATATCTTGCCGAACCCCGTGCAGAACCCGATGGTCAATCCATAGCGCTCGCTGCGGGTGCTTCTGATATTTTGAAACACCTAGTTAAAGTTGACTCACTGGCCGAGGCGATTGCCGATTGCAGTCTCGTCATTGCCACCAGTGCGCGCAGTCGAACCTTAGATTGGCCTATGCTTGAACCACGAGAAGCAGGGCAGAAACTGGTCACTGAAAGTTTAACCGGTCCAGTCGCCATTGTTTTTGGCCGTGAAAACCATGGCTTAAGTAATGAAGAGTTACAACAATGTACTTACCATGTGGCGATCCCTGCAAATCCTGAGTACAGTTCGCTTAACCTCGCTCAAGCTGTACAGATTATTTGTTATGAAACCCGCGTTGCACACTTAGCTGGAGTTGGATCAGCACAAGAGCCGACAGAATATCCGCTGGCTGCCGATCAAGAGCGCTTTTTTGTACATCTTGAAAATACTTTATTTTCTACGGGCTTTATTATTAAAAATCATCCGGGACAAGTGATGACAAAACTGCGCCGTTTATTCAGCCGTGCACGGATTGAAAGTCAGGAAATGAATATCCTTAGAGGGATCCTGACCTCTATCGATAAAGTGGTTAGTAATAAACAAAAATAGTTAACCCTAATAAATAGTCAAAAATAATCGCGAAGGACAAACAATGGGCGTGATAGCTAGGCTAAAAGAAGATATTGAATCTATTTATCATCGTGATCCAGCGGCGCGCAGTGCCTTTGAGATCTTGGTTAACTATCCGGGGATGCACGCTATTTGGTTGCACCGGATAAGCCATAAATTATGGAAGCGTGATTGGCGCTTAACTGCACGTTGTTTATCGACTTTTTCCCGTTGGTTGACAGGTGTGGAGATCCATCCCGGTGCGACAATTGGGCATCGTTTTTTCATTGACCACGGCATGGGCGTGGTGATTGGTGAAACCGCTGAGATTGGTGATGATTGCACCTTGTACCATGGCGTAACCTTAGGGGGCACGACTTGGCAAGCAGGGAAACGTCACCCAACCTTAGCCAATAACGTGGTGGTGGGCGCGGGCGCTAAGATCCTTGGCCCCATCACTATGCATGATGGCGCCCGCGTGGGTTCTAATTCTGTTGTGGTTAAAGATGTGCCTAAGGATACTACTGTCGTAGGTATTCCTGGGCGCGTTGTCGCAAGCCCTTCACCGCAATCGAAAGAGAAATCTGAACGCCGTAGTGCCATGGCAAAGAAATACGGTTTCGATGCCTATGCAGTTTCACCTGATAATCCCGATCCCGTTGCTAATGCCATTGGGCAAATGCTGGATCATATGCATTTGATGGATTCAAAAGTGCAAGAGTTGTGTCAAGCCATTCAAGGGCTTGGTGGCGATGTTTGCACTGAAAAACTGCCTGAGCTTGATATGGGTGAGTTTAATGATGCAGAAAAAGCAGCGGCGGATAAACGTCAAAGTACATTAGATGAGTTTGATCCTAGCATTTAAGCCTATTGATTATTGTTGATTGAGTTAACGATGAGTTGACTCGTTTACTGAGAAGAAGCTCTGGGTTTTGAACAAATGAACAGATTAGGGAATAGTTTTATATTTCACTCTCTTTGTGGTGTTTTGGAATAAGCAATCAGGTTTATCGCTTACGATAGTGCTTTAGATCTCGATCTAGGTCTATTAAGGCTTATTTATTGCGGTTCTGGCATTGAATCTTCAGAGATAAAAAGGTTAAATACCCCACCAAGACGACAGGGTATTGGTTTGCTATATCAGACTATACCTGAGTAATTTAGTAGGACTTATACTTGACTAAATTACTCGGGTATGTTGAAATAACTCCCATATCTGTTCGGGAGCTATGCTAGCTATGAAACTTACATCTAAAGGTCGTTATGCAGTAACCGCTATGCTGGATGTGGCAATCCACTCAGCATCGGGGCCAGTTCCCTTAGCGGATATCTCTGAAAGACAAGGGATTTCGCTTTCTTATTTGGAACAACTCTTCGCTAAGTTAAGAAAACATGGCTTAGTTGCCAGTGTTCGTGGTCCGGGTGGTGGTTATCGCTTAGGGCTAGAAGCCACCGATATTTCAGTCGGCATGGTCGTTCATGCCGTAGATGAGTCCGTTGATGCGACTCGTTGTCAAGGATTAGGCAATTGTCAGAGTGGAACTCGCTGCTTAACGCACTCGCTTTGGGGTGATCTAAGCAAACAAATTTCAGATTTTTTAGATGGTATAAGCCTTGCCGGCTTGATGCAGAAGCGTGATGTGCAATTTATTTCGCTTAAGCAAGACACTATGCAAAAGGAACAAAGAGTCATTTTATAGGCTCCTTGTTATACACAAAAATTATATTGTACGTTGTATGTAGCCTCGGCAGAGACTGCTAAGTACGGAGTGTGTTATGAAGCTTCCTATCTATTTAGATTATGCCGCCACCACGCCTGTCGATCCGAGAGTCGCGGAAAAGATGTTCCAATATATGACTATGGACGGCATCTTTGGCAACCCAGCCTCTCGTTCACATCGCTACGGCTGGCAAGCTGAAGAAGCGGTGGATATTGCTCGCAATCAAGTGGCTGATTTGATCAATGCCGATCACCGTGAAATCGTGTTTACCTCTGGTGCAACTGAGTCAAATAACTTAGCCATTAAGGGTGTTGCTCATTTCTATAACAAGAAAGGCAAGCACATTATCACCAGCAAAACCGAACACAAAGCTGTACTCGATACCTGCCGTCAACTTGAACGTGAAGGTTTTGAAGTCACTTATTTAGAGCCTGCATCTAACGGCATCATTCCGATGGAACGTTTAGAAGCCGCCATGCGTGACGACACTATTCTTGTTAGCATCATGCATGTGAACAACGAAATTGGTGTGATCCACGATATCAATGCAATCGGTGAGCTATGCCGTTCAAAGGGCATTATTTTCCATATGGATGCGGCACAAAGTGCAGGCAAACTGCCTATCGATGTGCAAGCTACTAAAGTGGATCTTATCTCAATTTCTGGTCATAAAATGTATGGCCCTAAAGGAATTGGTGCGCTTTATGTTCGCCGTAAACCACGCATTCGCTTAGAAGCGCAAATGCACGGTGGTGGTCATGAACGCGGTATGCGTAGCGGTACGTTACCGACGCATCAAATCGTAGGTTTAGGTGAAGCTGCTGCAATTGCAAAAGCGGAAATGGCCTCTGATAACGCTCGTATTGGTGCTTTACGTGACAAATTATGGAATGGCATCAAGCACATTGAAGAAACTTATATCAATGGCGATGCGATTGACCGTGTCAGCGGTAGCCTCAATGTCAGCTTCAACTATGTTGAAGGTGAGTCTTTGATGATGGCTTTAAAAGATTTAGCGGTTTCATCGGGTTCGGCTTGTACTTCAGCCAGCCTTGAGCCGAGCTACGTATTACGTGCGCTTGGCTTAAATGATGAAATGGCACATAGCTCGATTCGTTTCTCAATTGGCCGTTTCACAACGGAAGAAGAAATCGATCATGCTATCGAAACTATTACACAATCTATTGATAAATTAAGAGAAATGTCCCCGTTATGGGAAATGTTTAAAGATGGTATCGACCTGAACCAAGTTCAGTGGGCACATCATTAGTTCTGACACTTACAATAGATAATTTTGGAGTAATACCATGGCTTACAGTGAAAAAGTGATAGATCATTATGAGAACCCACGCAACGTTGGTTCTTTTGATAAAAACGATCCTTCAGTCGTCACCGGTATGGTGGGTGCACCAGCATGCGGTGACGTGATGAAGTTACAGCTTAAAATTGGTGCTGACGGCATTATCGAAGATGCAAAGTTCAAAACCTACGGTTGCGGTAGTGCAATTGCATCTAGCTCACTGGTAACTGAGTGGGTTAAAGGTAAAACGATTGAACAAGCAGCGGCGATTAAAAACACCGATATTGCTGAAGAGCTCGCGTTACCTCCAGTGAAAATTCACTGTTCAATTTTGGCAGAAGATGCCATTAAAGCTGCTATTGATGAGTATAAATCGAAACAAGCTCAGTAGCTTCTGGAGTTAAGATGGCGATTACAATGACCCCAGCGGCAACAGAACGTGTCAGATCTTTCTTGGCAAATCGAGGCAAAGGCGTTGGCCTGCGCCTTGGGTTAAGAACCTCTGGCTGTTCTGGCATGGCTTATGTACTTGAGTTTGTTGATGCTTTGAATGATGACGATGAAGTGTTTGATATCGATGGTGTAAAAATCATTATTGATGCTAAGAGCTTTATTTATCTTCAGGGGATCGAGCTGGATTTTGTTAAAGAAGGGCTTAATGAAGGCTTCCAATTTAACAATCCTAACGCAAAAGGTGAGTGTGGTTGCGGTGAGAGTTTCACTGTTTAAGCACTAAAGTTGACCCATGAATTATTTCGAGCTGTTTAAATTTTCTCCTGCCTTCGATATAGACACCGCTGTGCTTGCAGAACGCTATCGCGAACTGCAACGGGCGGTGCATCCCGATAAGTTTGCCAATGATACTGAGCAGCAAAAGTTGCTATCGGTGCAACGTACTGCACAAGTGAATGACGGTTATCAAACTTTAAAAGATCCCATTCGCCGCGCTGAACATATGTTGTCACTGCGAGGTATTGACCTAAGCCATGAAACGACCACTGTCAAAGATACCGTCTTTTTGATGCAGCAAATGGAATGGCGCGAGGCCTTAGAAGATATTCGTCATAGCACCGACCATCAAGATAGTATTGACGAGCTGTATCAATCATTTGCCGAGTATCGTGCCGAACTCACTCACACTTTGACTCAGCTGCTTAGTAGCGGCAAAGATGAAGATGGTTTGTTAGCGGCAGATCAAGTACGCAAGCTCAAATTTATGGCAAAATTGCACGACGAACTGACAAGAATTGAAGACGCTCTGTTAGATTAATTTTCCGTGTTTATGTGATTAAGCCAACTTCAGTTTATTTGGGTTGGCGTTACTAGGTTGGATATATATGGCCCTTTTGCAGATAGCTGAGCCCGGACAAAGCGCCGCGCCACACCAACATAAACTTGCCGTTGGCATCGATTTAGGTACGACCAACTCGTTGGTTGCCGCGGTTCGAAGTGGAGAGACGGCGACCTTGCCGGATGAACATGGACTGCATTCTTTACCTTCCATTGTCCGTTACACCCAAGACACTGTCGAAGTCGGTGCGCTTGCGGCCTTAAGCTCAGCCCAAGATCCAAAGAACACGATAGTATCGGTAAAGCGTTTTATGGGCCGCAGCCTTGCTGATATTAAAGCGGGCGAGCAGTCATTTCCCTATGAGTTTGCCGAAAGCGAAAACGGCTTACCTTTATTTGTGACTCCCCAAGGCCAAGTGAATCCAGTGCAAGTTTCTGCGGAAATTTTGCGCCCGCTCATTGCGCGTGCTGAAAAAACCTTAGGTGGCGAGTTACAAGGTGTGGTCATCACAGTTCCGGCATATTTCGACGATGCCCAGCGTCAAGGCACTAAAGATGCTGTGGCGCTTTTGGGTGTTAAAGTATTGCGTTTACTCAATGAGCCAACCGCAGCGGCTATTGCCTACGGTTTAGACTCTAAACAAGAGGGTGTGATTGCCATTTACGATCTTGGTGGTGGCACCTTTGATATTTCAGTTTTACGCTTGAACCGTGGCGTATTTGAAGTATTGGCGACGGGTGGTGACTCGGCCCTTGGTGGTGATGATTTCGATCATCTACTACAAGAACATATGCAGCAAGTTTGGCAACTTGCTGATATCGATGTCCAATTAAGTCGACAATTGTTGATTGAAGCTCGTCGGGTTAAAGAAGCCTTAACCGATGCCAGTGAAACCGAGGCGAAAGTGATTCTCGCTGATGGTACTGAACTCACGCAAATCGTCACTAAAACCGAATTTGATGCCATGATTGCTGCGTTAGTGAAAAAGACTATTGCCAGCTGTCGCCGTACACTACGTGATGCAGGCATGACGACGGATGAAGTGCTTGAAACTGTGATGGTGGGTGGTTCTACCCGCGTACCTTTAGTTCGTGAGCAGGTGGAAGCTTTCTTTGGTAAACCACCCTTAACGTCAATCGACCCTGACCGAGTTGTAGCTATTGGTGCTGCAATTCAGGCCGATATTTTAGTAGGAAATAAACCAGATTCAGATTTACTCCTGCTGGATGTGATTCCACTGTCCTTAGGTATCGAAACCATGGGTGGCTTAGTGGAAAAAGTGGTATCACGTAATACCACTATCCCAGTTGCACGGGCGCAGGAGTTTACCACTTTCAAAGATGGTCAAACGGCCATGGCATTCCACGTGGTGCAAGGCGAACGTGAATTAGTGGCAGATTGCCGTTCACTCGCGCGTTTTACCTTGAAAGGTATTCCGCCTTTAGCGGCGGGTGCAGCCCACATTCGGGTGACCTTCCAAGTGGATGCTGACGGATTACTCAGCGTAACGGCAATGGAGAAATCCACGGGTGTGCAATCGAGCATTCAAGTTAAGCCATCCTTTGGTTTATCAGATACTGAAATTGCGACTATGTTGAAAGATTCGATGAAGTATGCAAAAGATGATATTAGCCGTCGTATGCTTGCCGAGCAGCAAGTGGAAGCGGCGAGGGTGCTAGAATCTTTAAATGCAGCATTGGGCAAGGATGGGGATTTACTCACAGCACAAGAGCGTGAGCAAATTGATCTGTTAATGGCTAAGCTTGCCCAACTAGCCACAGGCGATGATGCCGATGCAATCCAAAAAGCGATTGAACGACTGGACGAGCAAACCCAAGATTTTGCTGCTAGACGTATGGACAATTCTATTCGAGTGGCGTTTAAGGGCCAATCGATCGACAACATATAGGTGATGTGATGCCACAATTAGTTTTTCTTCCCCACGCAGAGCTGTGTCCAGATGGTGCAGTGCTTGAGGCAAATGTCGGTGAAACTATTCTCGACGTTGCGCTGCGTAACGGCATCAATATTGAGCATGCCTGTGAAAAGTCCTGTGCTTGTACGACTTGTCACTGTATTGTGCGTGAAGGCTTTGATGAACTTGAGCCAAGTGATGAACTTGAAGATGATATGTTAGACAAAGCTTGGGGACTCGAGCCAGAGAGTCGCTTATCCTGTCAGGCTAAAGTAGTCGACAGTGATATGGTGATTGAACTCCCTAAGTACACAGTGAATATGGTGAGTGAAGGTAACTAACCATCAAACTTCGTCGCATATATTGTCAAAAACCAGTCCCAGTGACTGGTTTTTGACTTATGGTGCTGAGCATTTGCTCAAGCAATAGTGGCGATGATTGATTTATCCTTTAGCAGGCGTATTATGCGCTCAAAATTAAATGGTTGCCGGAGACCAGAATGAGAATCGCGATCCTATCGCAAGGGCCTGAGCTATATTCAACTAAGCGACTCGTTGAAGCGGCTCAACTACGTGGTCATGAAGTACACGTAATTAATCCCCTTGAATGTTATATGAATATCAATATGCGGCAATCAAGTATTCATATTGGTGGGCGAGAACTCCCCACTTTTGATGCAGTGATCCCCCGTATTGGGGCATCGATTACCTTCTATGGTTCGGCGGTGCTGCGTCAGTTTGAGATGATGGGTGTATATGCCTTGAATGATTCCGTTGGCATCTCACGCTCACGGGACAAATTACGTTCAATGCAGCTTATGTCACGTCGTGGAATTGGGTTACCAATTACAGGGTTTGCTAATAAACCCAGTGATATTCCTGACTTAATTGATATGGTGGGTGGTGCGCCTCTTGTTATCAAATTACTTGAAGGCACACAAGGAATTGGCGTGGTCTTAGCTGAAACCCGTAAAGCTGCCGAGAGTGTCATTGAAGCCTTTATGGGCCTTAAAGCCAATATCATGGTGCAAGAATATATTAAAGAAGCTAATGGCGCGGATATTCGCTGTTTTGTGCTCGGTGATAAAGTTATCGCCGCCATGAAGCGTCAAGCTATGCCCGGAGAGTTTCGTTCTAACCTGCACCGTGGTGGAACGGCAAGTTTAGTTAAACTCACTCCAGAAGAGCGCTCTGTGGCTATTCGCGCGGCTAAGACCATGGGATTAAATGTGGCAGGGGTTGATTTACTGCGCTCGAACCATGGCCCCGTCATAATGGAAGTGAACTCTTCACCAGGGCTTGAAGGCATTGAAGGCGCAACGACGAAAGATGTGGCTGGTGCGATCATTGAGTTTGTTGAAAAAAATGTGACTAAAGTGAAAAAGGTGACTCAGGCGCAAGGTTAAATAGTGTAGGTTGCGTCGCATTAAGGCACCAAGTTATTCACTTCACTATGAATGAATAAGGGGTGGAAGATGAGCTTAAAATGGACTGATTCCTTAGATATTGCGTTAGAGTTACTCGAAAAACACTCAGATGTTGATCCCCATAAATTACATTTTACTGAGTTGTATGAATGGATCTTAGCCTTAGATGACTTTGCTGATGAGCCCAAACATTGTAACGAACGAATTCTCGAAGCGATCCAGCAATGTTGGATTGAAGAGAAATAACTGATTTTTGGGTATTTAAAAGCACAGATAGCACCATTAATGTGAGTCATACTGTCTTTATTAACATTAGCTAAGGTGATTTATTTCACGTTTTAGTGGTAGCGCAGAGAATATTTTGCGGGACTTTGATCGCAATCAAGTTCATTTTGAATGAATATCGTATCTTGTTATATATTGGTTAAGACATTTGGCTGGCTTAACTTTGGTATCGCAACTGCAAGGATGTTCACATGAAACTTTTGCTTGTTTTGTTATCTATACTTGTTCCTTCAATGGCTTGGGCTCATCCTGGGCATGGCGGTGTCGGTCTATTCCATCACCTATTAGATCTTGCACCAGCAATTATCCTCGTGGCTTTGATTGTATGGGCAGGGATTTGGGCTAAAAATCGAAAATAATTCCATCTCCGTATTGATTGGCCCTACTAGGATTTTTGATCCTAGTGGGGCATTTTGTATGGTCGAACTGATTATGAAAAAAGCTAATGTGCGCAATATCTCAGGCTAATTGGCTATAAAGATAGGATTTGGCTTTTAAATTTCGTATAATCCGCGCGAATTTTTCAAACTTGCTGACAAAGGAAGCTAGTTATTATGGCGATCGAACGCACATTTTCTATTATCAAGCCAGATGCTGTTGCAAAAAACCACATCGGTGCTATCTACAATCGTTTTGAGACTGCTGGTCTTAAGATCGTTGCAGCTAAAATGTTACACCTGACTAAAGAACAAGCTGAAGGCTTCTATGCAGAGCATAGCGAGCGCGGTTTCTTCGGTGCTCTGGTTGCATTTATGACTTCTGGCCCAATCATGGTCCAAGTATTAGAAGGCGAAAACGCTGTTTTAGCTCACCGTGAAATTTTAGGTGCAACTAACCCGGCTCAAGCGGCTCCTGGTACTATCCGTGCTGATTTTGCTGAAAGCATCGACGAAAATGCAGCTCACGGCTCTGACGCTGTTGAATCTGCAGCCCGTGAAATTGCTTACTTCTTTAGTGCTGAAGAATTGTGTCCACGTACACGTTAATTCAGTACTAATGATGACAAAAGGAGCCCTATGGCTCCTTTTTTGTTGCTGCTGTACGGCAGGTTTGCTATTTCAAAGTATCGTAACTTCAGATTATTTATCTAATTTTATTGAAAGTTTTATTTTTTACGCAAATTTTAAAAATTTTTCCTTGAAATTTTATCGCTTGTCCTTATATCTACTTCAGGATCGCTCGATGAGGATCCCAATGTGAATTCTGTGCCGTAAGGACAGAAGAATAAACTCGGCGAGACACTATCAATGCGTTTTCTTTGTGAAAACCGTTCGCCAATTTTCCATATTGCTTAAGAGTAAGGATATGAATATGCGTACTTATGATTTAACTCCACTTTACCGCAGTGCCATCGGTTTTGATCGTTTAGCACAACTGGCCGAACATGCTGCAGCCAATAATGGCAATTCAGGTTATCCTCCATATAACATAGAATTATTAGGTGAAAACCGTTATCGCATTACTATGGCCGTCGCTGGTTTTTCCATGGAAGAACTTGAGATCAGCAGCGAAGGTGAAAAATTACTGGTAAAAGGCAATAAGGCCGAAAGCCAAACTGAGCGTAAATATTTGTATCAAGGCATTGCCGAACGCGGGTTTGAGCGTACCTTCCAGTTGGCCGATTATGTGACTGTGCTTGGCGCCAGTTTAGAAAATGGTTTACTGAATATCGATTTAGTGCGTGAAATTCCTGAAGCATTAAAACCACGCAAAATTGAAATCAGTTCATCGCGTTTATTAGATAGCCAGTCATAATGGTCTTGGCGATGAAAGCCTAAAGGAGAAGGGGAGCATTAGCTCCCCTTTGTTTTAGATTCTCTAAACTTTACGCTCTCATGGCTTTCTCACCACGGGAAAGGCCTACAACGCCTGAGCGCGAGACTTCAACCACTTTTGTTACTTCGCCCATAGCATGGATAAAAGCATCGAGTTTGTCAGTCGTACCCACTAGTTGGATGGTATAAAGATTGGCGGTGACATCGACAATCTGGCCACGAAAAATATCGGCAGTACGCTTGATCTCTTCTCTAAATTCACCCTGCGCTCGCACTTTAACCAAGGCAAGTTCACGCTCAATATAAGCTGACTCTGTGATATTCGATACTTTGAGCACATCGATCAACTTATGCAGTTGTTTTTCGATTTGCTCAAGGACCTTTTCATCGGCAACCACGGTGACAGTTAAGCGCGATAGCGTAATATCATCGGTTGGAGCTACGGTTAAACTTTCAATGTTATAGCCGCGCTGTGAAAATAAGCCCACCACTCGCGATAGTGCGCCGGATTGGTTTTCCAGTAAAACAGATATAATTCGACGCATTAGCATTTCTCCGTTTTGCTTAGCCACATTTCATTCATTGCCCCACCGCGCATAAGCATAGGATAAACATGCTCAGTCTCGTCCACCATGATATCAATAAAGACTAATTTATCTTTCATCGCTAAGGCTTCTGCCATCTTTGACTCAAGCTCAGCTGGATCGCTTATTGTCATACCAACATGCCCATAAGCCTCGGCAATTTTGGCAAAATTAGGCACTGAGTCCATATAGGAATGGGAATGACGACCAGAGTAAATCATGTCCTGCCACTGTTTAACCATTCCGAGAAAGCGGTTGTTCAAGTTGATAATTTTTACCGGAGTATCGTATTGCAACGCGGTTGATAACTCTTGAATATTCATCTGGATAGAGCCATCACCCGTGACACATACAACGGTTTCATCTGGCATGGCTAACTTAACACCCATAGCAGCGGGTAAACCAAATCCCATAGTGCCCAAGCCACCTGAGTTGATCCAACGGCGCGGCTTATCGAAGGGGTAGTATAGAGCGGCAAACATTTGGTGCTGACCCACATCTGAGGCGACATAGGCATCACCCTGGGTTAGTTTATATAAGGTTTCAATGACTTGCTGCGGCTTAATACGACCACTCGTTTTGTCATAGGCGAGACAGTCACGGCTGCGCCATTGTTCTATATCACTCCACCACGTCGCGATGGCATCGCTATCATTGTGTTCGTTCGATTCATCCAACAGTGCCAACATACTGTCAAGCACGCTATCGGCAGAACCTACAATCGGAATATCCACCCGTACAGTCTTGGAAATGGATGAAGGGTCGATATCTATATGCAGAATGGTCGCATTTGGGCAATATTTTTCTACATTGTTGGTGGTTCTATCGTCGAAACGGACGCCGATACCGAAGATCAAGTCGCAATTATGCATTGTCATATTGGCTTCGTAACGGCCATGCATACCCAGCATACCTAAGCTGTTTTTGTGGGTGCTAGGAAAGGCGCCAAGTCCCATAAGTGTGCTGATAACGGGGATATTTAGTTTTTCGGCAAGTTGCAGAATTTGTTTGTCGCAGGCTGAAATAATGGCGCCGCCACCCACGTATAGCACAGGCTTTTTAGCCGCTAGTAGCGCTTGTAGACCTCGGCGTATTTGACCTTTATGGCCCGAAGTCGTTGGATTATAGGATCGCATTTTTACACTTTCGGGATAGAGATATTCGTGCAGTAATGCGGGGTTTAAACAATCTTTTGGTAAATCGACAACGACAGGTCCAGGGCGACCGGTAGAGGCAATATAAAAGGCTTTTTTAATGATTTCAGGAATTTGTTTTGGATCTTGTACTAAAAAGCTGTGTTTTACCACAGGGCGCGAAATACCGATCATATCGCACTCTTGGAAGGCATCATTGCCAATCAGATTACTTGGTACTTGGCCTGACAATACCACTAAGGGAATTGAATCCATATAAGCGGTAGCAATACCGGTAATCGCATTAGTTGCACCAGGACCTGAGGTGACAAGCACCACACCAACCTTACCCGTTGCACGGGCGTAACCATCGGCCATATGCACTGCAGCTTGTTCGTGGCGAACCAGAATGTGTTCTATACCGGGGATAACATGTAGGGCGTCGTAGATATCTAAAACTGAACCGCCAGGATAACCAAATACGTGCTTTACACCTTCGTCTATTAAGGATCGCACTATCATGCTGGCGCCGGATAACATCTCCATGTGGAACTCCTATTGCATAGTACCGTTACGGTAAACAGTATTTTGTTACAGCGACGGTAATCGCTCTAAAGTTAAGCCTGAAGGGTAATTCAGACTCCAAACCGCTGAACTTGCTCTAGTAGGGCAAGTGACTCATCCTCTTGGATGCAGCAACTGTTGCAATGAACAGAATTTCATCATATTCAAAAAAAACGACATTTCAAGCGTTTTATCTAAAAAATAACCAACTTGAAACATTTTCAACTTTATAGGGTTTGGGAATTAGTAGGTTAATATGAGGTTTTTGTAACGATTTACTTATAAAACTTTTATATCTCAATAAAATAAGTCTTATAAAATTAAAAACGATGCTAGAGCATCGTTTTTAATCGAAGATAAGTGATATAAATATTATTGAAAGCTGATGTAGACTTTAAGTTACAGCACCCGCTTGATGTTTTGGTCGATTACACTGACAAATCCCCACGAGTACCACTGCACTTAACATTAATGCCGAGAAGGGCACTGCGGTGCCGTTATAAAATACCGCAAGCAGCGGACCCGCAAGGGCACCACAACCGAACCTTAAGGTGCCTATAACCGCAGTAGCAGTCCCTGTCTCTTGTTTAAATTTCATTAGCACTATGGCATCGGCATTAACCGACATTATCCCTAAACACCCCATCAGAGGAATGAGCATAATCACCGTAAAGTGGTAGCTGAGTCCTAGTAGGTTTACTGCTAATAGCCCTACACCGGCTAAGGCACCAAAGAAGGTTGAAACGTGTAACATTCTTAAGGAGCCATAACGACCAACCACTCGGGTATTAAGGATATTGGCCAGCATTAAAGCGCCAACATTAATACTAAATAAGATAGCAAAAAAAGATTTATCTAAATTAAAGACTTCCATATAGATAAAGGGTGATGCAGTGAGGTAACAGAAGAAGGCAAAGGAGGTTAATACACCACTTGCAATATTCAGTTTAACGCCAGCGCGGGAAAATACGGTTGCATATGCGCCTAAGAAGGATTTTTGACTACGGGTATCTTGATCTTTATCGCTTGGCATTTTCAGCAGTATTATCACCATAAACAGCAACAGCGCTGCATAGGCAGATTGAATGAAGAAAATTAAGTGCCATTCACCTAACTCTAAAATCAAGCTACCGATACTGGGTGCTAATAAGGGGGCTAGCATCATAATTAAGCTTACATAGGACATGCCTTTTGCAGTATTGTCCCCATACACTTCTTTAATGTATCCAGGTACAACCACTGTTGCCGCGGCACCGATAAAGGCCTGCAAGAAACGTAGTCCTAAAAAGACTTCGACTTGTGCAGCAAACCCAATCAGTAAGCTTATCAGCATAAATCCACTCAGCCCCATAATCACCATAGGTCTGCGGCCGATGCGATCGGCTAATGGACCAAAACACAACATGCCGAGTGCATAACCTGCTAAATAAATACTCAGAGACTGCTGTACTGTGGTGACGTCGGTATGAAAGCTGAGTGCCAAGGTCGACATAGCAGGCAAATACATGTCGATAGCCAGAGGAGTGATCGCAACTATGGCGGCTAGCATGGGAATAAGCAGGGCTAAATTCGGTATGCGTCTGATATTAGTGGCAGTGCTGCTGGGTTGTAATTGTGGATCCACTGTGACCTCGGGTGGCGAAAGAAATGAAAGCTTACTTCTATGATTAACACTTGCTGTTAAATGGTTCCAAGATCATTCGCTGTTCAGCCATATCCACTATCAATATGGGCTCAATACAATATTGATTGTTTTGCGTATTGGGGATTGGAATGAATGGCTTGTCTCGTTCACTTACACACTACAAGGCTAGAGAAGCTAAGCAATAACATAGTAAAGCGGTCAGGCAAATAAACCAATCATTGGAGTGGCTTCTTTACCTTCTTTTTCATATTAAAGTGTAACGAAAGGACAACCCCATAAATTATAAGTCCTTTGGCCGTGAGTATGAGAACTTGATTCTTTAATCATTTGTTACTCTAAGGTTTTATCTTGTCACCTAAGTGTCACTAAGTTGTCATTCCTGCGACTTTTTTCTTCTTTAGCTTAATGGGCTTTAGTCCTCTTTACCCCATTCTCACAGGAAATAATAACGATGAAAACAAAACGATTCCCTCTCGCGGCTACTGTTATGGGCAGCTTATTGCTTTGTGCCTGCAGCGGTGATGATGGTGCAACGGGTGATAAAGGCGACAATGGACTGAGTTCACTTGTTAAAGTGACCGCATTGAATGTCGGGGATGCTAATTGTCCCGCTGGTGGTCAGCGTATTGAGACGGGATTAGATGCCAATAGCAATGGATTATTAGACGAAAGCGAAGTGGATTCAGCACAAACGCAGTTTGTTTGTCAGCCCCAAACCGCAGGATTAACCACAGAGTTGATTGGTCGCCATCAGACGGGCGTTTATGGGTTAAGTGCAGCCGAAATTGTTGAATACCATAGTGCTTCAAACCGTATTTTTGTGGTCAATGCGATCAGCGGTAAAGTAGATATTATTGATGGCAGCTTATTAGCAACCTCATCTGCAGCCACTGAACCCTTGGCATTGAATAATCTCAATAAACTAGCAGAGCTCGATGTTGCTAAGGATGTTGGTCAAACCTTGCTGGGCAGCGTCAATAGCGTGAGTATTTCGGGTAATTTGCTGGCGGCGGCAATCGAACGTGGCGATGCGGCAGGCAATAAAACACAAGCCAATGGTTTTGTGGCTTTTTATCAGCTTACGGGTACCGAAGCACCCCAGTTTATCAGTGCCGTCGAAGTCGGCGCCTTACCGGATAATGTGGTATTCACCCATGATGGCAAAGCGGTATTAGTCGCCAATGAAGGCGAACCTAATTCAGCCTATACCTTAGATCCCGAAGGCAGTATTGCGCTGATTGCTATTACGGATGGCAAACCCGCAGCAACGGCTACCATCATAGGCTTTAGTGAATTTAATCAAGGTGGTACACGTCATAGTGAGATCACGGCGGACATTAAAATTAATGGCCCAATGGCGAGTGTGGCACAGGATTTAGAACCTGAATATATCGCCATAAGCCAAGATAACCTCCGCGCATTTGTCAGCTTGCAAGAGAACAACGCGATTGCCGTGATTGATATCGCCAATGCTACAGTTGCAAAAATTTTACCTTTGGGCCTAAAGGATTACGGTCTTGAGGTGAATAAAATTGATGCAAGTGATAAAGATGATCGAGTGAACTTGCAGAGCTACACAGGCGTCTACGGCATGTATCAACCCGATACCCTCGCGAGTTACCGTTGGAATAACACTGATTTTATCGTTACGGCGAATGAAGGTGACTCCCGTGACTACGCTGCTTTTTCGGAAGAAGCCCGTGCAGCGGATTTAGTGCTAGATGCGAATCATCCCCAATTTGCGGCCGCTAAGGATAAAACCCAATTAGCGCGCCTTAAAGTAACGACGAGCATGGGGGATGATGATATGGATGGCGACTACGACAGGATTGTCAGTTTTGGTGCTCGCTCATTCTCGATTTGGACTGCCGATGGTCAGCAAGTGTTTGACAGTGGCAGTGATTTTGAACGTATTACCGCAGCGCTACTTGGTAATAACTTCAATAATAACAACGAAGAAAACAAAGGTGATAGCCGCAGTGATGATAAAGGCCCGGAGCCGGAAGCCTTGGCATTAGGCCAAATTGGTCAACGATTATATGCTTTTATTGGCTTGGAGCGTACCTCAGGTTTTATGATCTATGACGTCACTAATCCCTTCGATGTGCATTTTATCGATTATGTAGTGAACCGTGATTATGATGCCGACTTTACGATTGATACCGAAACCGGGGAAGTCAAAGGGGATGCAACGCTAGCGGGTGATTTAGGCCCAGAAGGGATGAAATTTGTGAGTGCAGATAAGAGCCCTAACGGTAAGCCTTTGTTGATTATTGGCAACGAGGTTAGCGGCAGCACCAGCGTTTATCAGTTGAATGTAAAATAACGGTTTAGTATACCCATCCAAATTAACGCCAGCAGCAGTAATGCTGCTGGCGTTATTTTTAGCAGATTAGCGCGATTTTCAGTTTATCTTGCATTTTGCGTGAACAAAATTCATGGCTGTCTTGAGCTCAAACCACAGAGTAGGCATTTTGCACCAAGGAATGTATGGTCGCTTCTATGCATTCAACGGCGAGATTGAATTGCGCATCATTGTCTGCCCCACCAAGGCTTAAGCGGATAAAATTGTCATGGCAATTAAAATCATCACCGTTACGGATCAGCACACCCTTGGCGGCTAAAGCTGTGACTAAGTGATGCGCCTTTATATCCTCGGGTAATTGCAACCAGCCATTTAAGCCGCGCCAGCGCTGTTTCAAACCTAAGCGTTCACCCATAGCAATACATTGGCTTTGGCGTTGGCGTACTATGGCATCACGGGACGCGGTGATTTGTCCTTTTTTGATGATCTGGCAAGCTATTTCCACATTGAGCGGTGACACCATCCAGCACTGGCTGTGGATAGCTAAACGAACTGGGGCGATGAGTGCTTCCGGTACTAAGATAAAACCTTGCCTTAAACCGCCGGAAAAAAGTTTAGAAAGACTAGAAATATAGATCACTCGAGGAACGGCTTTTTGCTGTGCTAATTGCCATAGTGGTATGTGCCATTCCTCTGGCAAGCAATAATTGACATCATCCTCAATGATATAAAATTGATATAGTTCAGCAAGTTCAAGTAGTTTTAACCTTTGCTCATTACTGTATTGAATGCAGGTTGGATTTTGGTTATTCAAGGTCAAATAGACTAATTTAGGATTATGCAACTGCACTAATGCTTCAAATAGAGCGAGATCAACCCCTTCATCAGTCAGGGGGACTCCAACACTGCTAATGCCCAATTGTTTAGCGCAAATGCGTACTCCAGGATAACTGTACTGCTCATGTAGCAGTACATCTCCCTTAGATAAAAAGGCACTCAAGCAAGCAAAAATGGCCTGCTGACCACCGTGGCTAAAGATCAATTGTTCAGGCTTTTGTTCAATACCGCGTTGGGATAACCATTGATGAAATACCTGCTGATGTTGATCTAAAGGGCTTGCTCTATATCCCATCAATTGACTCAATTTGCTTGGATCTTTTGCTAATTGGCTAAGACAGTCGCTTAACGTACTAATTTGATCGGTAAGAGGTTGTTGGCAGGTTGCCATATTGAGTTGCACATTAGCTAGTTCTGCTATTGGCGATCCACTGACGTAGGTACCATCGCCAATTCGAGCCTCAACATATCCCCGTTGCTCAGCGAGCGCATAGGCACGAGTAACTGTACCTATAGTGACGCCTAATGTATCGGCTAAACGCCGCTGTGGTGGGAGTTTACTGCCATGTGGCAGTTGTTTATTCAAAATACCCTGTTCAATCGCACTGACCAAGCGCTGATATTTGGGTCCTGAAAAAGCTGTTAGATCTGGCGTCCAAATTGTACCCATGACAATAAATCCATTGATCTCTAATATTCACAGTATATTATTTATTGAATCGTTTTGTGTCAATTAATGTATGCATACAATTTAGGGTGATTATGAATACTGCACTTTTTTACGACCCGCAATTATGGAGTTTAATGGCATCAGCGGCGCTGTTTTGCGCCACTATGTCGATGACACCGGGGCCAAATAATATTCTCTTGGCTAGCTCAGGTGCGCATTTTGGTGTATTACCACTGTGCCGCATATTGCGGGGATCCGTTTGGGTTCAATGTCTTTACATCTGGCGGTGTTGTTGGGCCTTGGTGCCTTGTTTGCAACCGTACCCATATTGCATCAAGTGTTGAAATACTTCGCTTTAGCGTATTTGTTGTATTTAGCTTACAGATTAGTGACTTCACCGGTGCAAGGAACTCATTTAGATGATGGGCGAAAACCGATGACGCTGATAGAGGCGGCATTATTCCAATGGATTAATCCTAAATCTTGGATGTCGACTATTACCCTGTGTAGCGCCTTCACCTTAGGGGGAGAGGGCTTTTGGTTAAGTGCTTTTCTCGGCGTGCTAGTGTTTAACTTAGTGGGGTTTCCAGCGTCATTTACTTGGGTTTTTATGGGCGCAGCGATCAGTAAAAAACTCAATACGGATAAACGTAAGCGACGCTTCAATTGGTTTATGGGCAGTTTACTTCTAGTGTCTTTGCCGATGATTTTACGTTAACTCAAATCTTAGAACTCTTAAACCCATAAATATTCTGGAAAACAAACTCGCGTAACGATTGGCTTTATGTCATAACCAACTTAATATTGGTGACTTTTTTATGACATAGGCCTTTAGTTAACGATTTGGGCTTGTGTTAATTTTTTGCCCCCTAAGTGTGTGTGCGTATCTTGGGGGAGTATATGGAGATTAACCACGTGAAGTTTCCCAGTTTAGTATCCGTTATGCCGGGATTAGCGCAATTACTGCAATATGAGAGGCAGTGGCTTAGGGATGATGTGCGCGCAGGATTGTCCGTTGCTGCGGTGGCATTGCCTGTGGCAATTGCTTATGCCCAACTCACAGGGGTAAATGCCGCTGTAGGTTTATATTCTTGTATTTTACCTATGCTAATGTATGCATTTTTTGGCACTTCAAGGCAGTTAATCGTTGGTCCCGATGCGGCCACCTGTGCTGTGATTGCCGCGGTTGTCACACCGCTTGCCGCGGGGGATAGCATGAAGCACTGGCATTTAGTCATGACCATGACGGTCATGACGGGCTTTTGGTGCCTAATCGCCAGTCATTTTAAGTTAGGTGCTTTAGCCGACTTTCTGTCTAAACCCATCTTGATGGGGCTCCTTAACGGGGTCGCTATCACCATTATTGTGGGGCAATTCTCCAAAATTTTTGGATTTACCTTCGATGAGCGTTACTTGATTGAGCGTCTTACGGGTGCAACGACCTACTTATCTAAAACCCATTGGCCGACCCTATTGATGGCAATTGTGACATTGGCGACCTATGCGCTGATCAAGCGTTTTAGCCCCCTTTGGCCCGCCTCAATGTGCGCTATGGTAATGGCAGCATTTTTAGTTTGGGCATTTAATTTGACGGCCTTTGATATCAATGTTATTGGCGAGGTGGCCGCGGGATTGCCGCCACTTCAACCGCCGGCGTTTGATATAGGGATTACCCGTGAGCTTGTGGTGCCAGCACTCAACTTAGCGATGGTGAGCTTTGTGAGTATGATGCTCACAGCGCGCAGTTTTGCGGCAAAAAATGGCTATGATATTGATGCAGATAAAGAGTTTAGAGCACTCGGTATTGCCAATATTGCTTCAGCCTTATCCCAAGGTTTTGCAGTGAGCGGCGCAGATTCTCGCACAGCAGTAAATGATGCCAACGGTGGAAAGAGTCAGCTTGTCTCGATTATTGCTGCCTTATTAATAGCTATAGTGGCATTATTTTTTACCGAACAGCTGCAATACATTCCAATTGCCGCTCTAGGGGTTGTATTAGTCATCGCCTCTATTTCACTTATCGATTTAAAAGCAGTGTGGAATTTGCGCGTCAGAGATCGCTCTGCATTTTTGCTAGCCTCTATCACGTTATTTTCTGTCTTATTTATTGGTATTATTCCAGGGATCGCCTTGGCGGTATTACTGGGCTTATTCCAGTTTTTAGCATCAGTCATGCGCCCAACAGATCAAGTTCTGGGCCTAGATAAAAAAGGGGTTATTCGGAGTATTGATGATTCAGGAAAAGCGAAACCTATCCCCGGAGTATTTATCTACCGTTTTAACTCGGCACTGACCTATTTTAACGCGACTTATTTTAAACGCCGTTTACTGGAGAGGTTTGCTCGTGAACCTGAGTCCGTCGACTGTATCATTATTGATGCCGTACCTTGCTTTACGCACCTTGATCTGAGCGTTATGGCCATGCTAGCGGATTTGCATCAGTTACTGAAAAAACGAGGTGTACGCTTAGTAATAGCTGGTCGTAAACGACAGATGCTTGGATGGTTCGAGCTGACAGGAATACAAACTGGTGAAGGCGGGATTTTGGTTCGACCAGATTTATATTTAGCCCTTAAAATGAATCAAAGTTATAAGCAGGCGTTGGCGGAAGGGCAAACCCCCGTCATTCAAAAGGTGCCTAATGATTCAGTGTTGCTACACAGTCACTTATAGTTAAGCGTTGGCATAATCGTTTATGATAAAGCATGAATAGCGTAGTCTTGTACTGCGCTATTTTATTTAGCTTTAATCTTTGAGGATCGCATCTAAGGGGATAAAACCATGATAGGAATAGTAACCTAAAGGGCCGAATAACAAGCTTAATAAACACCAGAAACATTTTTTATTGGTGCTGATATGAACCTTACTTTTAAAGGCTCTAAACGCAAATAAAAAATGCAATACGAGCAGACCAGCTAGCATTACCATTATATTAATATCCATATTTTCCAACTGACTTATCCTTGTAACTCATACGTGTAAAGGGGATTTTGATATCTTATCACGTGTTAATTAATTGCTCAGGTATCGTTACTTAACTGTTCTTTACCTTACTTGAATATTATACCGATTGCTACAAGGTAAAATAAAAATAATCTTAAAAACTATCTGGTTATATTCATTCCTAACAAGGATATTGGTTCGTTGCCAGCATCCAAGATCACATTTTCATATTGCCGTATAAATTATTTTCCCGAGCTAAAGTCGGGAATATTTAATGACCTTTATTTTTGTCAGTGTTTATTTGGTTGTGACTCAGGTAAAATTCCGCGCTATTTTGCGATCTATAGCAAATTCATTGTTTATTTTAGGTTTATGCACTGGAAATTAAGTTCCAGCCAGCAAAGAGGGTGTGTTATGACTAAAGTTGTCGTGTGTGCGTTATATAAGTTTGTGTCTTTACCGCATTTTGAATCTATCCGAGCACCTTTGCTCGCTATGATGGAACAGGCCGAGATCAAGGGCACTCTGCTACTCGCAAGTGAAGGAATTAACGGCACCGTTGCCGGCACCCAGGAGGCTATCGAAGCCCTATTGGTGTGGCTTAATGCTCAAAATGGGCTAGACAATATCGTTCACAAGTTATCATTTGACGATGAAATGCCGTTTTACCGCACCAAGGTCAAACTGAAAAACGAAATTGTCACTATGGGCGTTGAAGGCATTGACCCTCTCAAAGTAGTGGGAAGCTATGTTAAGCCTAAGGATTGGAATGCACTGATTTCCGATCCAGACGTCATTTTAGTCGATACCCGCAACGACTATGAAGTGCAAATTGGCACCTTTAAAAATGCCATCAACCCAGTGACTGAAACCTTCAGAGAATTCCCTGAATATGTGAAGCAGAATCTTGATCCTGCTAAGCATAAAAAAGTGGCTATGTTTTGTACTGGTGGTATTCGTTGTGAAAAATCAACCGCTTATCTGAAAGAACAAGGTTTTGATGAGGTGTATCACCTTGAGGGCGGTATTCTTAAATATCTTGAAGAAGTCAAACAAGAAGAAAGCCTATGGGAAGGGGAGTGCTTCGTGTTCGACAATCGAGTTGCGGTTAATCATGATTTAAAAAAAGGCCAATACGATCAATGTAATGCTTGTCGTATGCCGATCACTGAAGCTGAAAAACACAGTCCAGCCTATGTGCAAGGTGTCAGTTGCCCCCATTGTATCGATAAGATTTCCGATGAGCAGCGTAAACGTTTCGTTGAGCGCGAACGCCAAGTCAATCTTGCTAAGGCACGAAACGAAGCGCATATCGGTAGCGACGTAAATCAAGTGATTGAAGCCCGCCGAGAAAAGAAAGAAGCGCTACGTAAACTCGCCGCACAAAAAAATAAAGTAAAGCAAACTGGCACAGTTTAACGAGTACACGGCTACTAAGGCGATGTAACACAATACCAAATGTATTGATTAATGGTCCGACTTGCTCGGGCCATTTTTATTTCGGATTGGCATTTTTAACGTAAATTGTTTTTTTGAAATAGATTTGTGCAGAAACGCTTAAATTTATGATAACTTTCAGCGGCTAGTGATTTAAACAACAGAGATCCATTTCGTGCAAGGTAGGCAAAGCGCATGACTATTTGGAAAGAGCTATACGATATTTTCGATAAAGAACGCAGCCGTTGGCAACAATCGAGCGCCAGTAAACAAGCGATAGCCTTCGAGCTAAAAGCGAATTTAGGTTTTCTTGCCGATGCCTTGAGTAGTGGTTTGTCGCAAAACGCGATTGCCAATGGTTTGGAGTACAGTGTCTTCGAGGCCAAACTCAAAGAGGGCACTGCACTGACGGGTCTAAATCGCCGTAAAGTGACGCAAAAATTTATTGGTGAATTTACTGGTTTTGCGACTTATATAGGGAAAGAAAACGACTATTTAGTTGAAAATGCCTATTCTAGAATTAAATCCTTAAAGAAGTTAGTCGCGGCACAGCCCGATAAAAATCATAATCTTAGAATAAAATTCCTGTTTAATTTTTTAGTCTTTTTGGTTGCACATCTTGAGGAGCGACCATTGAGCCGGACTTCGGCAAGAAAGACATAGCAAAGTATTGGCTTGATTGCTTATCTAGGATGTCATTTGCAATGTATTCTAGCGTGATATGACCACTTTAGACAATTTACTTTAAATCGTATTTGCCCCGAAATGAGTTAGCAAGTTGTCAGTGGCGTCGCAATAAACGGACTTTGTGCCCTAAAAATTCTCATCTATATCTCTCGCTTGGCGCAAGTCACTTGTGATTTGTTAAAACTGTACAAGTATACAGTCGTATTTAAATCATAAGTATTTTGAGCGATTTTGAACTCATTTGTTTGCGCGTTGATCCAGCCTAAAATTAATAAAATCTTTTAAAATCATCAACATATACATTTTCCAAATTAATTAATAGGTTTGGGAAACGCGCATGCGCGTTTTTCCAGATGGTGTATTGGATAAAAACCTGATAAATTCTTTGCATACAAGTAGTTAACTGTGCGCCTTTTTACTGGTCTAATGAGGTAAACGCGCATGCGCACTATACAAATGTTGAACTAAGCCGCTGCGCGGAGCTTAACTGCAATTTTGTGGAATGTTTATGCCTGCTCGAATCAGCTGGACTTAAAAAGGTGCGATGGAACACAACCATGACAAAGGATTTCCAATGAAATACGTAGAAACCACGCAATATTATTTGTTCAAAACAGCTCTGCAGCCCAGACCAATCCTCAAAAAAAGCAAATTCCTATAGCATGAAGCATACCAATTAATCTGGACAAGGCATCGGCCAAGTCCAACAAGCGATTTATGCCCTGCAAACAACGCAGCGCATAAATACTAAGACGTTAAGTTGAAGGGTATATTTGGAGGTGCCTTTGAGTACAGTAGAGTTAGAACATAAACCTGATTGGGAGCAACTGGAACATCTTGTTGTCGCTATTCAAAAACAGCTCTCCCCTGACGCAAAAGTTAGTCACAACGTCAAACTCGAAGGAGTTGATAGTGAAGTGCAGAGACAAATTGATGTTTTAGTTGAACAGAATATAGGTCAATACAGCATGCGTATTGTTATTGACTGCAAAGACTATTCCAAACCTATAGATGTTAAGGGAGTAGAAGAATTTAATGGTTTAGTTCAAGATGTAAGGGCTCATAAAGGTGCTCTAGTATGTCCATCTGGCTTTACTAAAGCGGCAAAAAAGAGAGCTAAAAAATTACAGATTGATTTGTATAGCCCCGTCGATACTTCTCCTCATAAGTGGCAAGCGCATGTATCTATCCCTGTATTATGCGACTTTAGAAATGTTTTCATGGCTTTTGGGATAAGTACGAAGACGCATTTGCCAATGCTTTTATCCGAAAAATTTTATGACCAAATGGTATTTGATGCCGAAGGCAATGAGATCGGTACTACTCACGAAGTTGCAGGGCAGAAATGGGACGAGGGGCTTTTACCTGATGACCCCGGTGAGCATTTAGACATTTCGATATTTGGTGATTCGAAAATATTTATTGAGAGGCTGTTCATAATTCTGTGTCAGGTTAATTTCACAGATCGATATGGTTTTCTAAGCGCCCCTCAAAATGGATTGAGAGCTGTGATAGCGTCAAATTCCAATTTTGGATG
>NZ_JAKILG010000041.1 GCF_023283765.1 Shewanella profunda
AGTAGTTGTTCTGTATGTTTTCATCACCTGCTCCAAATTTATCATTGAGCAGGTATTTTCAAATAGGCAGATTAATGATGCGAGGTGTGGTTCGCTAGACGGTTACGTTATGCCGAGTTCACCATAAAATGATTGACGACCAAGAAGAAACATACACAGCAAGCTTGCTTCACAGTATAAAGTCGAATCATGAAAAATGGGTTGCAGACAAGCTAAATGATCAGCCCCAAAACTCCCCAGTCAGGATTCGGCGAATTAAAACCGAAATACCAACTCAGCTCCCAGTTATTTACTCAGGTAAAGAAATACTGAATCTCGCCATGGCATGCCATGGCACATACTCCGATTACAGCGACGATCTTAACAATGAAGAAGTCGATTTGGTAGGCGGTTTCATTCAGAACGTATCTGATTGGGGCGATATTGCTAGCGAGCTAGAACTAATTGAGCGAATACGCGCCGCAAAAGAGCTTGACGAGCAAATTAAAGAACTATCGTCCAGGGGTTTCTTTGTATTTGCTGCAACGGAAAAGCAAAGAATGGAGGGCGGCATAAATCCACCTTCAACATTTCTGGTGCTCCACCTGTCTGTAAAACGATGCACAGATCCTGGGGTTATAACCTCTGAAGCAGAAGGCCAATCACCGCATGCCTAACAAGTCGCTCAAAGCGCTCACTTCGTTCGCTGGGACCGCGTACCGCGGCCCCTTAGCTTAATCGTTAGGGCTACAAGGAAAGTCATGAAGAAAAAATTAAGTATTGTCTTATTATCAATTCTTCTTACTGCTTGCGCTGGAGGAACCATAGGAGGGTTATTGCCAGCGCCTAAAATTTTAGATGGTAAGTTGGATGGCAGAAAGTACTCCTCTCCAGATAGCGTATTGAAAGTAGTAGCACCAGCTAGCGAAGAAAGAGGTGAATGGACATATACCGTGGTTAAAGAGCATTCAGAACAGCATCCAGATCAAAACTCCAGATTGGTTAGCTTTAAAACGCCATATGATAGCCACTTTTATTCCGTAGAAATTGTTCAGCTTCTTAATAAGAGAACACTAAATGACGAAATGTTTTCACTTGTGAAAAGCGATAACCTTTCTCGTGTAATTTCCTCAACTGAGGAGCGTTGGGGGAGTAAAGCCGAAAAATTGTTTGAGTCCGTCTTAAACTGTGAAAATAAAAAGTCATACTCATATTTAGTTTACAAGCAGCGCATTACATCATACACCCCTAATTTTTATAAATATTTTCTAATATCTCAGTCATACGAAGGAAATACAATTGCCGTTGTAACCAGTGAATTGAATTTTGACCTTAGAAATACGAATATTCCCGAAGAGGAAATAAAAAATTTAAATTATCGAAGGCATAATGAGTTCGCATGCTCTGTCGAATTTAGTGGTTAAGGTAACCCTAACAAGTCAATCAACTTCGCGCCTTCAGCGCCGGACGCAGCAAAGCTGCGCCGGTTATTGAAGCGTTAGCAGGTGTTCGGGCTTTAACGGTTTTAGTCAGTAGTTTTATTCCGGCTTTGCTCGCGTTTCGTGTTCTTAGCGACGGCGCCAAAAGGTAAAGTTCATCTGTTTGCAGGTTTGCTGCAAACGGTTGTAGCGGTAGCGTTGTTCTTCGTGGCTTCGCTTAACAGTTTTAAAGGTTCCGGTTGGCTCGCCGTATCGCAGCTGGCCGGTGTAGTTTTTAATAACAGCAGCCGTGCCGTTGCTCAGGTTTGCCAGTGCGGCAAGCCGCGCAAGTTCGGTTTGGGCTGCTAACAAGCAAAGCCAGCCGACGCGTACCGCGCAGCTGCTTTGAGCGTTAGCCGCAAGGATAGTTATGGAAGATTACTTAGATAAATCAGGTAAGGCTATGTTGGCCGCATGCTTAACCTTCGATCATGCAAGAGCAGCTGAAAAAATGGCTGATTGGCACTGCGTTGGCGAAGACAATGATGCATGGAAAGAAGGACCATATTTATCATCTGGTGCAAACCAGAAGCAATTAGATAGAAGCCATCCTTATTGCTTCAGAACAAGTGACGAGTTTGGTGCTGTCGCTGGAATTGTGATGGGTCCAAATCCAGCAAAATCCGAAAATGGAGGCGTTCAAATTCCTCTTCCACCTAAAGACATACATGACTCAAGAGTTGAGCCAGTAATCGCGAAGCTCGCAATTATTGAGCAGTTCGAATTATTTAAAGAGTTCTTAATTAATTTTGACGGGCCATTTAATAAGAAGAGATGCAAAGCGTGGGAAGGTCGTATCGAACAAGGCGTTCTTAACTTAGTCAGTGAACTCACAAATAGAAGAAATGAGCTAACTCATGATTCCGACTATGCGCTTCCGTCTATGAAGGAAGCCGTTGAATATTTCTATCATTTGCGCCAGCTAGCTCCGAAACTTCATGAACAATCAGCAGCTAACAATTCAATGCAGCCGACCGCTGACGCGTCGGCTGATTGAGGCGTTAGCGGTCTTAAGAAGTTATGCGCATCCTCTTAGCACTAATATTCGCATTCGGAGCATCTTGTATGGCATTTGCTGAAGACACTTGGTCAGTTGGAGAGGCGAAAATCCAAGGCAAACCGGTTGTTTATAAATTTATCAACACCGCTCCGCCTGCAAGCATCCGTCAAAAACTACCTTGGCTCACCGTTATATCTTGGAAATATGATGGTTCAGAAAATAACGGCATGCCTCCAAAAATAATCAATCAGGCAATGTCAAGCTCGAAGATGCTCTCGAAACAATAGACGGGAGAGAAACACTTTACCTTGATGTCTACTCTGCGACAGGAAACAATCTGAAGGAGTTCGCTTTTTACATAGCTGATCGCGAACACTTTATGGTCAACTTCAATCACGCCTTGCATGGCCATCCGGCTTACCCCATCGAAATAAACTTCTACGAAGATAACGAATGGAATGACCTTGCCAAGCTTCATCAAGACTTTGGTGTAGACCGCTAACAATGCGCTCAAATCGCTCACTTCGTTCGCTGGGACGGGCTAAAGCCCGCCCCTTAGCTTAATCGTTAGGCCGTGGAGGTTGAGTTCTATGCCTACTTTTATTAAAAGCGTGGATGAGCTAGAGACTCATTTTTCAAAATATAACAACGGGTATTTATTTCGCGGACAAGTAAAGCATTATGTGGATTCTAAAGGCCGCACGAGCATTCCTACATCTTTCAGCAGGCATGGCTGTATTCCTGATGTTACGCAATGTCAGGTTAGATGCCCGCTATGGTGCGGAGAGTACAATGATCACGAAAGAGCATGGGACAATCTCTTTCCGACTCTCGTGCCTTTTGGCTACAGCGTGTTAACCACTTCCGCTGTTTCATCGCATAACGCACCTTACGCGGATTCACTTACATTCATCATACTGATTACCTAGCACTCACCCGATTTGTGGTTATCAGGAGGATCATCCCCTCGCGGTTCATATCCCGATTGGTCAAAGACCAATCTTCGTTACATTGTCAGAGCCGCTACTTTATTCAGGCTCCTAGGTTCATCTGGTGATACAGATGGTTCACTCGTTAAGCGGTGAACAGCGCTTCATACGACTTCACGTCGCACGTCCCTTAGCTTTTTACGTACATATAGCAAAACTGGTAGTTAAATTGGCATTGGGGCACCAGTGACCGTTGGCGACATGGATGTCGCCGTCGAGCCTATAAGGACATATACACGGCGTGTCGCTGGAGAAACAATGACAATAAACTTCCTGAACAGATAAAAGGCTATTTAGCTTTTGTTCAATTCCTGTTAATTCAAAGATATAATTATTATTGTGTTGTGAAAGATGCTTGTATCCTGACTCGTCTAATTTGGTTTTTGTTATAGACCCTCAACCTTGGTGCCTCAATTTGAATCCTTCGCTCACTGTATATACTTATAAAGGTAACGACAGTGAGCGTGAGGGATTGAACTTAATCGGCTTAAACTAGCGCAACACTTTGCTTAAAAACGCTTGGGTGCGGGCTTCTTTGGGGTGGCTAAATAGTTCATCGGGTGGGCTCGATTCAACCACATAACCGCCATCCATAAAGATCACTCGATCGGATACATCCTTTGCGAATCCCATTTCGTGGGTGACAATGACCATGGTCATGCCCTTGAGCGCTAAGTCTTTCATCACGTCGAGCACATCGCCGACCATTTCTGGATCGAGTGCCGATGTGGGCTCATCAAACAACATCAAGTCTGGCTCCATCGCTAATGCGCGGGCAATGGCGACCCTTTGCTTTTGGCCCCCCGATAAACTGGCGGGATAGGCGTTAGCCTTATCACTTAATCCCACTTGAGCGAGCAGGGCGAGGGCTTTTTCCTCTGCCTGAGCTGGCGTCATCAGTTTTAGACTAATGGGCGCTAAGGTAATGTTTTGAATGACCGTTTTATGTGGGAACAGGTTAAAGTTTTGAAACACCATGCCCACTTTTTGGCGCAACTTATCCACACAAGCGCCTGGCGCAGTAATGGATTGACCTTCAATCTCGATATCGCCTTGGCTTGGCTGCTCTAACAGATTGATACAGCGCAAAAAGGTACTCTTGCCACTGCCGCTTGGGCCAATTACGCTCACCACTTCACCCTGACGAATATGCTCGTTAATCCCCTTAAGCACTTGGTTATCGCCGAAGTTTTTATGCAGGTTGGTTATCTTAATCACTTTGTTTCAACCTCTTTTCAAATTTCGACAGCATAAAGGTGAAGCTGTAGGTCAGGAATAGATAGATGAGGGCGCAGGTAAACAGTGGCACGCTGTCCTCGAAGGTCCGACTACGAATAATTTCACCGGCGCGCATAAGGTCGACGCCACCGATAAAGCCTATTACGGCGGTTTCTTTTAGCAGCACGATAAATTCATTACCAAGGGCAGGCAGAATATTCTTAATCGCTTGGGGCAGAATAATCGACTTCATGGTTATGGCTTGGGATAAACCGAGTGAACGCGCCGCTTCGGTTTGGCCTTTATCGACGGCTTGAATACCCGCGCGGATAATTTCAGAAATATAGGCACCACTATTGAGCCCAAAAGCGATAATGGCGGCGGTGATCTTATCGACATCTAAGGCTGAGAGTACGATAAAGTAAAGGATCACTAACTGCACGACCACAGGCGTACCACGGATCACACCGACATAAAGATTGGCGGGGAAGCGGATATACCACTTAGACGACATCTTCATAAAGGTGGTGCCAATGCCTAACACTGCGCCTAATAACATGGCGAAGAAAGTGACGATTAATGTCACCTTCAAACCATTTAATATCAGCAGTATGCCTATCATGCCATCTTCGCCAATCGGGCTAAACAGCGAGGTATTAATTGCGTCTATCATGCTGATATCACTTTATATGGGCAGAAACGAGCGTCTGATATTGGCCGTCGGCTTTCATTTTAGCCAGTGTTTTATTGATGCTCGCCAGCAGTTCTGGCTGCTCTTTCGACACGGCAAAACCATAAAACTCAGCAGGAAAATCCAGTTTAATCAGTTTTAATTCAGGGTTTTTAGCCAGATAGTTAGCGGCAGGTTCGCTATCGAATAACACTAAATCCACCTTGGCATTTTTAAGCTCCATAATGGCTTCAAACCCCGTATTAAAGGCGGTGACATTCTGGGTGTACTTTTTCGACATAATATCGGCGGTCGTGCCTAACTGCACCGCAAAGTGTTTGTCCTTAATATCTTCAAGCGTATGAATACTATCGTTATCTTTATTAACCAGCACGACTTGGGTCGCTTCGTAGTAAGGGTCAGAGAAGTTTACGTTTGCCTGACGTTCGGCAGTAATTGTCATACCAGAGGCGATAAAATCAATCTTGCCCGAATTAAGTGCGACGATCAGCGAATCGAATTTCATATTTTCGACTTTCAGTGTTTTCCCCGCATCTTTGGCGATTTGTTTGGCCAGATCGATATCAAAGCCTTTGATTTCATCACCACTTTGGCCGCCAACATATTCAAAAGGAGGGAAGGAGGCGTTAGTACCTACGATTAATACGTCATCGCTTTTTCCGCATCCAGCTAACAACAAGGTGGCAGTTAATGTCAGGCCGCCTAATAACATGGATTTTTTCATTTAAGACTCTCTTATCGATTTCACTATTAGTGTGCAGTGTGGCGACTATAGGCATAAGCCATTATTGTGTCAATAATTATGCTTTAAATGTGACTATAAATTCATTTTTTAAGAGGCGTGCCCCATCAGAGTATCGTAGAAACTGTTTAGCCTCTAGAGGCTGTATTTAAATTGTACTCTAGAGGTTGAGTGGTTGTTATCGAGTGTTGGCTTGGTTTTAGTTTATATTTTTCAAACGACTATTTAGTTCAGCATTTTTATCTAGCCTTTGGTGAGATAGGTCTTTCTATCTATATTTATCTTTTATCGCGGTAAAAACAGACCTGTTTTGATGGTGCCTTTTATTAAGTTTTTAGTGAATTTATGCAAGTAGTACCCTAATGGCCTAGCCTAAATAAAACGAGATGGGAATACTTTTTGTGAGGGATTATTTTCGAGCCAAATGTTTCTTAACCAAGTTGATCATGGCTTGGGCTGCAAAGGATAGGACTTGCTCCTTACGCCAGAAGAGTGATAGTTCCCAGCGTAATTCGTCACTCGCTAGGGGAATATTGACTACCCCTGGGATACTGTAGCGCCGCGCAATTGAGCGTGGCAGCACCATAATGCCCGTTCCCGCCGCGACCAAAGCAATACCGAAATCTGCCTGGCTGACTCGGGTAATATTTTTTGGGGTAAATCCCGCAGCTTGGCAAGCATTTAAGACTAATTGATAAAGTGTATATTCGGTTTCAAACATGACTTGGGGTTCATGGCTTAAGTCTGTGATTAATAGTCTCTCTCTGGAGGCTAATGGGTTTTCCTTAGGCAGTACCACAACCATAGGGTCGTTAAACACACGGATACCATCATAGCCGTCATCGAAGTTAATAATACCTGTTGCCAGTTCTATCTCGCCCTTTTGAATCGCCGAAGTTTGTTCTACACCACCACGTACTAGCAGGTGCATTTCTATCTGCGGGTATTGCTGGCGGTATTTGGCAATGATAGGCGCAAAGATTTCGGCGCTGCCTAGAGGCGCTAAACCGAGGTTGAGCTCTCCTGCGCTTAAATTACGTTGTGCTGCAAGCTCCGCTAACATGCGTTTGCGGCCATCGAGTAAGTCTTTTCCGTGGCGATAGACAACTTCTCCTGCTGGGGTGAGTTTAACTTGGGTGCCACGTTTGCCACGTTCAAGCAAGGTGAGATCGAGTTCTTCCTCTAACTGACGCACGGCTTTAGAAAGCGCTGGCTGAGTTAGGTGCACTTTTTCGCAGGCTTTACCGAAACCACCCGCATCGACGATTTCAATAAAATAGCGGATAACTTTAAGATCCATTGTTCCTGATCCTTAACTACATTCGTTAAATTCATGGATTACATTCTTAATATTCATTTTTTTTATCAAATAGACAAGCGCTAAAATAGCGTTATAGAAATTTAGTGTTAGTTGAGAAAATCATGCCATTCCTACAAGCCGCAATACGTCGATGTCGTCATGGGGCTTTACTGTTAATTCAAATAGGCCTCTTTTGTTTACTGTCTCTTGTTTGTCATTGGTTTGCTACTTGGGCGCACTTACCCATACCTGGTAGTGTGCTTGGATTAGGTATCTTACTGATTTTACTAATATCAAAGTTGATACCTGAGCGTGCAGTACAGCTTGGTGCTGCTTGGTTAATTGGTGAGTTATTACTGTTTTTTATTCCACCTGTGATATCGATTATCAAGTACGAAGGGCTGTTTGAGCAGTATGGTGTCAATATCATGTTTACTCTGGTCATTGGGAGTATATGCGTGATGGTGGGAACGGGTTTTGTCGTGGATAGGGTGTTTCGTTTTGAACGTCAGTTGAATATCAAAAAGCATGCTCGTCGCCATGTTAAGGTGGCTTAGTTATGGCTGACTCAAAAGTGATGGATTTTATAATGTCACAAACCAGCTTAGCCTTAATCAGTTTATTGTTAACTGTATTTTGTTATTTCGGGGCTAAAGGTTTATACAAGCGCCATAAAGTATGGTGGTTAGCACCAATCCTATTTGCGCCAGTGATGATTATTTTGCTGGTGTTTAATCTAGATATTCCACTACCAACCTATTTTGAATACACCCATTGGCTTATGGCGATGCTAGCCCCAGCAACGATCGCCTTTGCATTGCCCATCTACCGTGAGCGCAAATTGATCTGTCAGTATCCACTCACTATCACCCTTGGTGTTGTTGCAGGATTATTCCTTGGAATGATATCAACTTGGTTACTGGTAAAATTTATTCCCCTACCTGCGGAGCTTTCTAAAAGTCTATTAGTGCGTTCGGTCTCAACGCCCTTTGCGATGGAAGCCACGGGCGCCTTTGGTGGTGTGCCAGAGCTGACCGCTATGATGGTACTGATCACTGGGATCATTGGGATGTTAGTGTGCGAACCCTTATTTAAACTGATGCGTATTCGTACCTCTTTAGGTAAGGGCGTTGCGCTGGGAGCTTCCGCCCATGGTGCAGGCGCTGCTAAAGCGACTGAGCTTGGTCAGCAAGAGGGCGTGATTGCCAGTTTAACCATGATCTTTATCGGTATTGCTATGGTATTAGGGGCGCCTGTTTTTGCGCTGATTTTTATTT
Organism: Shewanella profunda; assembly: GCF_023283765.1. GTDB lineage: Bacteria > Pseudomonadota > Gammaproteobacteria > Enterobacterales > Shewanellaceae > Shewanella > Shewanella profunda. The sequence goes on from NZ_JAKILG010000041.1 coordinate 8,675, forward strand.
AGTCTGTCAATTTTAAAACTCAATTTCGGCAATTTTGCCTCTTCGGACGCTAACTTATTCTCGGTTATGCGTCTATTTTTTTGCTTGAGCTTAATCACCTAGAATGTGGCATGCTGTCTTTTATTGAGATAGAAAGGGAGGTAAAGCAATGGGAGATAGTGCACAAACGGATCCAGAAATGCATTCGGTAACAACGCAAAGCGTCAATCTGCGAGCCATCGAAATCAGTGATCTTGAGGTATTTTTTAGCCATCAAAGCGATCCCATCGCCCATCAACTTGCTCAGTTTCCACCTCGGGAGCGCGAGGCATTTTTTACGCATTGGCAACAGAATATTCTGTATAACAAGCAAGTGCTGTCTCGCGCGATTATGGTTAATGGTGTGCTCGTCGGTAATATCGTGAGTTTTCAATATAACGGTCAGTCGCTAGTCGGTTACTGGATAGGCCGTGAGTATTGGGGAAAGGGGATAGCGACTCAGGCGTTGAAGGTATTTTTGCCCTTAACTTCAGCTCGACCTTTATTTGCCCATGTTGCCAAGCACAATCATGCCTCGTTACGGGTACTTCTTAGACAGGGGTTTGTATTGACGGGTAAGCAAATCAAAGAAAGCGAAGATACTCAAGCCTTGATTGAATTGAAGTTAAGCTGATTTTGTATTAGCAACTCTACCTTAGTCTAATGCTTAGTTGCTTGACCTCACGGCAGAACTCAATGAAACTCGTTATCAAATCATCTCCCACTAAAGTATGGGTAATTAAATAATGTTAATTTTCTTCATCTGTCTTGCGCTGTTAGCGCTTGCATACAAGTTTTACAGTCCGTTCGTTGAACGCCAAGCGGGTATAGATCCTAAGGCGCTCACTCCTCAAGCAAGATTTAAAGATGGTGTGGATTATGTCCCTGTTCACCCTGTCAAAGCGTTTTTGATCCAGTTCCTCAATGTGGCCGGGGTTGGACCGATTTTTGGCCCTATTCTTGGTGCACTATATGGTCCTATTGCCTTAGTTTGGATTGTGCTTGGTAATATTATTGGTGGGGCTGTACACGATTATTTTTCGGGTGTCCTCAGTATTAAAGAAGATGGTAAGAGTCTGCCGGAGATCGCTGGTCATTACTTTAATATTTATTTTAAAGGCGTGATGCTGCTGTTTACCGCTATGTTGCTGTTCTTTGTAGGGGTGGTGTTTATCATGAGTCCTGCGGGACTTTTGAGTAATCTCGATTATTTTAAAGACACTATTTTTGGCAATAACACCTTCTGGGTATTAGTCATTTTAGCTTATTACTTTTTTGCTACTATGCTGCCGATTGATAAAATCATTACTAAGCTATATCCCGCATTTGGCTTGTTAATGGTCGTTATGACCACTTCAATTGCGGTTGCGCTGATGATCCATGCCCCGCAGTTACCAGAAATGGGTGATGTGTTCGCTTATTTTGACCATAGTCACTATAACAATGACTTACTTGAGCCCAACCCTGATGGTTTACCAGTATGGCCACTACTATTTGTGACTATTACCTGTGGTGCAATTAGTGGTTTCCATTCGACTCAAGCACCCATTATGGCCCGTTGTTTAACAAACGAGAAATATGTTCGTCCCGTTTATTATGGCGCTATGGTTGCTGAAGGTATTGTGGCATGTGTTTGGGCAACTGCGGGTATTGCAGCTTTCCCTGGTGGGTATGTCGAACTCAAGAGTCTGCTCGATCAAGGTGGCCCAGGCTTAGTGGTTAACCAAGTGGCGACGACATATCTTGGTGTACTCGGTGGCGTGATGGCGATTATTGCCGTAGCTGTATTCCCCATTACTTCGGGTGATACCGCTTTTAGATCATTACGTTTAACGATTATTGATGCGTTTAATATTCCGCAGAGTATGCGTAATCGTTTATTAGTTGCAGTACCTATCCTTACCATTGCTTACTTTATGACTAAGATCGATTTCTCATTGATTTGGCGCTACTTTGCCTTCTCAAACATGCTGTTATCGACCAGTGTATTGTGGCTAGCAACTAAATATTTATTCGATAGAGGCACTTTCCATTGGATAGTGAGCTTGCCTGCGATTGCTGGAACCTCTGTGACCATTTCCTATATTGTAACGGCGGGCATTGGGCTTGGTTTACCTCAGTCCTTGAGTCAGCCTGTGGGAATTGCTGTGGGTGTTATCTGTCTAGTGGCGCTTATCATTGCCCATAACAGACGTAAAGTGGTCGTAGATGTGAAGTAATTAAGTTTGTGAGTAAGTGTTTATCAAGGGCCACATAATGTGGCCCTTTTTAATACTATTTTCATAAACTGGCGGCACTATTGAAAATAGCCGCCGTGCCGTATTCCATTGTGCTGAAATTATGTTAGATTCTGGCGAACTGATGGAGATAAAGGTATGGTTACCATTGTCATCAACAGTTCTCCACAGGGCAGTCACTGCATATTGCTTATGCAGAGAAGTGTCAGGAAGTTACACCAATTCAGAGCCTGCTTATGCAACCCAATTTATTTCCCGAACAAAGAAATGTTAACCGTGAATTGATGGCTATGCCGTCATCAGTTGAAGTTCAATCTAGCCGTGGACGTTTGCAACGTATGGTTGGCAGTGTATTGCTGACCTGTAGTGTATTGCTAAGTCTTTCCGCCTGCGCAGCGGGTAAGGCCAGCGCGCCGCAAGAGGGCGAAGAGTTTAGCTATGCTTGGCTTAAGGGGCATGCCCGTACTATGGCTGCGCAACCCTATGAGAGCCATAAAGGCGAATTGCCTAAAAGCCTTCAGGGCATGAGCTGGGATGATTACCAACAATTCCACTTCAAGAAGAAAGCCGCACTGTGGCGCGATCAAGATTCGGAGTTTCGTGCCGAACTGTTTCATCTTGGGCTGTTTTTCGATACCCCAATACACATCTATGAGCTAAATGAAGGCAAGGCTAAGTTAATCGAATATTCGCCATCTATGTTCGATTACGGCAAGTCAAAGGTCAAAGGCAGTCAGTTGCCTAAGGATCTTGGTTTTGCTGGTTTCCGTATGCAATTTAATACCGATTGGCAGCGTGACATTGTTGCTTTCCTCGGCGCCAGTTACTTCCGCGCTGTGGGTCAAGAAATGCAATACGGTCTATCGGCTCGTGGCTTAGCGGTTGATACTGCGCTGCCAAAACCTGAAGAGTTTCCGATATTTACCAACTTCTGGTTAGAAAAGCCTAAGCCAGGATCGAATATCACCACAGTGTATGCCTTGTTAGACTCTCCGAGTGTGACGGGGGCTTACCGTTTCGATATCGAGCCGGGTGAACGTTTAAAAATGAAAGTGGATGTGGCCGTTTATCCACGTAAAGCCATTGAACGTTTAGGGGTGGCTCCACTGACCAGTATGTTCATGGTGGGTGAAAACGATCGCCGTACTGGTTACGACTGGCGCCCAGAAATCCATGATACCGATGGTTTAGCAATGCACACGGGTAATGGTGAGTGGATTTGGCGTCCGCTGGCCAACCCTGAGAATTTGCGCTTCAACGCCTATAGCGATGAAAATCCAAAAGGTTTTGGTTTACTGCAACGTGACCGTAACTTCGATCACTATCAGGACGATGGCGTGTTTTATGATAAACGCCCAAGCCTATGGATTGAACCTACAAGCAGTTGGGGCAAAGGTTCGGTTCAGTTAGTTGAAATACCAACACTGGATGAAACTTTCGATAACATAGTGGCTTTCTGGAATCCTGCTGAGCCAATTGTTCCGGGTCAAGAGCTGCTGTATAGCTACAACATGTACTGGGGCGGTATTCCACCAGTTCAATCACCCCGTGCTCGTGTTGTTGATACCTTCACTGGGATTGGCGGCGTAGTTGGTCAGAAACGCAAATACTACAGTAAGCGTTTTGTAGTGGATTTCGCGGGCGGCACTTTACCTATGATAGGTAAAGACACCCAAGTTAAAGCTGTGATCACTGCATCTGAAGGCAGAGTGGAAATTGAATCAGCACGTCCTTTAGCCTCGATTAATGGTTACCGCGCTATGTTTGACGTAGTGCCACCAGGAGAGGGTACTGAGCCGATTAATCTGAGAGTCTATTTGGAAGTCGATGGTCAGCCATTGTCTGAGACTTGGATGTATCAGTGGAATCCGCCAGCTAAGGATGATCGTGAATTGCACAATGCGGGTCATCTGCAATAACCTATTAGCAAGTCATTAATCTAAAACGCCAGCTAACTTAGCTGGCGTTTTTGTTCGTGCAATTAAGCATTATAGAAGGAAAATAAAACGGCTTTAATTGCAAGAGCAGTTAAGTGTTATTGAGGGTTAATTCACTGTTTAATTATCTAAATATTTTTTCACTGTAAATAGCGTGTAATTTAGGCGTAACCTGTGGCGTCCTTGTCATAGGTTAGCTATTTATGTTTGAAATGTTCACAACGTTAGGTTTTGCTGGGGCTGTCGGTTTAGTGCTAGCGGTACTGTTTGTCTTGGCATACGAATTCATCAATGGTTTCCATGATACGGCAAATGCGGTGGCGACGGTGATCTATACCAAGGCTATGCCCGCTAACCTTGCGGTCGTTACCTCTGCACTCTTTAATTTTGCCGGCGTGTTGTTAGGTGGCCTAGGTGTAGCCTATGCGATAGTGCATTTGTTACCCGTTGATTCCTTATTAGGTATGGATTCCACCCAAGGTTTATTAATGGTGTTCTCCCTATTGGTTTCGGCGATTATCTGGAACTTAGGCACTTGGTATTTTGGTATTCCGGCATCGAGTTCCCATACCTTGATAGGCTCGATAATGGGGGTAGGTGGTGCATTTGCATGGCTACACGAACAGCCTATCTTACAAGGAATAAACACCACTAAAGCCGCGCAGATCATGCTGTCCTTGATCATTTCCCCCACATTAGGTTTCGTGATGGCGGCGGTTTTTATGCTGATCATGAAATACATTTGGCAGAAGCATAAAATCCACCGTACGCCCGATCAACAAATGCAGATTAATGGCAAAAAGCATCCGCCATTTTGGGCGAGAGTCAGCTTAATTGCCTCCGCCATGGGTGTCAGTTTTGCCCATGGTTCTAACGACGGGCAGAAGGGCATTGGCCTTGTTATGTTAGTGCTGATCTGCATGGCTCCGGCATATTTTGCCCTCGATATGACTAGCCAACCCTACGATTTAGAAAGAACGCAGGATGCGAATCGACGCATTATGGCTATTTATGATCGTAATAGAACCGCTATTGGTGAGCTGGTTGATTTTAAGGCAGATATCCATGTTGCCGATAATATATTGACCCATTGTTCGGCAGAAACAGTGTTACCTGCAATGTCGCAACTTGATCGTCATCTAGGCAAAGTGCCGACATTCAAAGAGATGGGGGTAGGAGAGCGCCGCGAAGTACGCCGTTTATTGCTATGTATAGACGATACCGCCCGTAAAGTATCCAAGCTCGATCTGCCTAAAAAAGAGCTGACCTTACTCGCCAAGTGGCGTAAAGATCTGACTATTATCACTGAATATGCTCCCTTGTGGGTCATTATCGCGATTGCTACCGCATTGGGTTGCGGTACCTTAGTGGGCTGGCGCCGAATTGTGCATACTGTTGGCGAAAAGATTGGTTCATCTGACATGACCTACAGTCAAGGTATCGCGGCGCAAGTGACGGCTGCTGCATCCATCGGAGTGGCGAGTCTTACAGGTATGCCAGTATCTACGACCCATATTTTATCTTCCGCAGTGGCGGGCACTATGGTGGCGAATCGTTCGGGCTTACAAAGCCAGACTATTAAGCAAATCATGCTTGCTTGGGTGCTTACCTTGCCGATTACCATCCTGCTCTCCGGCGGGATGTTTATCCTTGCTAATGCGCTCTTTGGTTAATGTGATTGGTATTAATTACGACAAGTGCCACTATCCACTTAGAAAGGCCACTTTGCCATTAAGGTTCAGTGCCGTTTACCGCGATAATAAACTAAGTCATCTTGTTAAAGTTGAGCCTTCAATACAAACAAGGAAATAAGATGGCTGAACAATCTAAGATACTTTTCAAAGCACTACACCAACAATCAGAGCCTCTGATCTTAACCAATGCTTGGGATGCTGCGAGTGCAGCCATTATCCAATTATCTGGCGTGCGTGCGATAGCCACCAGTAGCGCAGCATTAGCGTGGTCGCTCGGATATGTTGATGGGCAAGCAATACCGAAAGACGCATTATTGCGCGTAGTTAACCAAATCCTGCGAGTGAGTCGAATACCTGTGACGATAGATGTTGAATCTGGTTACAGCCAAGACCCTAATGAGGTTGCTGCTTTTGTAGCACAGCTCGCAGAGCTTGGTGTGGCAGGTATTAATATTGAGGATGGCGAGGCGCCTGTTTCAGAGATGGTTGCAAAAATCCAAGCTATTCGAGCATGCTCAAGTTGCCAAGAGCTATTTATTAATGCTCGAACCGATGTTTATTTACGGGGTCTAGCCAGTGGTGACGCTGCCGTCGCTATGACGATTAATCGATTAACTCAGTATCAGGCGGCGGGTGCCGATGGTGGCTTTATTCCCGGAGCAACAACTGTCGCGATCGCTAAGCAATTGTCCGCTGCTGTGGGGATGCCATTGAATTTTATGTTGTTGAATGAGCAAATGGATATTGATGCTTTATTTAAGGCTGGTATTTGTCGTTTTTCAACAGGGCCGACTTCGTTTTTACAAGCCTACAGTTCTTTGTTGAATTCACCTGCGGTTTCCCATGGGAAGTTGTCCATATTTGAAGCCTCTCAACTTGATTTTGAGCAAGTGGATAACTTATTTGCTTCTCTTTAGGGGGCATATTCAGTAGCCTCACTGTCATTTTGACTGTGAGGCTTTACCAATTTAACCCCATTTGGGTGCTTGTTTCCGGTGGTTTTTTCTCAAGCAGTTTGATGTCGGCGAGTTGAATTCGGTCGGCAATTTGGTTGTGCAGCTTTTGATATAGGCGAATGGCGAGTTCGGGTGCGGTTTGATTATCGGGAGTATGAATAAACAAATAGGGCTCTCGACCTTCCTCTAACCACTGCGAGAGCTGGGCTAGCCAATGGGTAAAAAAGGCATCGTTATCCTTAGGTAAAGCTGCGGTTCCTTGTTGTGTGAGTTGCGTTATTGTACCGTCGGCTTGGCCGATAAAGCGCACAACCGGATTATTCGCCGTGGCTATTGGGTGTACAGGCACTCGTGGTTTTTTCTTGTGGGCATCAATAATGGCTTCATTACAGGGCGGTAGGGCGAACACTGGTCGGCTATCCATAATAATGCGATTGACTTTTTTATCTATTAACAATCGATTCAGTGCTCGCTCGGCATCACCCTTGGCAAAAAATGCGAGATGCCTGACTTCGACGCCATAGGTTAATCCCTGGGGAACTTGATCTAAAAACCGTGCCAATACTGGAAGCTGTTCAGGGCCAAAGTGTGCGGGGAGTTGGATTTTCCATATGCCGGTTTTATCGATTAATGGCGCCATGATGCGAAAGAAATCACTCAGCTCTTGGTTACAATCTTGTAGTTGTTTCTGATGGGTAATGCTTTGAGGCAATTTAAACGTAAAACGAAAATCATCGGGTGTAGCGCTGTGCCAATTTAAAACGGTTTGCGGTGCGGGTGTCGCGTAGAAGCTAGTGTTTCCTTCGACAGTATTGAATATAGTTGCGTAACGAGCGAGCCGCTCCGCTTGTTTGGTTTCACGGCCATAAACACTCTCTTGCCAACTTTGATGTGACCACATGGCTAGCCCAAGACGTAGCTGTTTGGGGCGATAAAGCGGTGAGGTTAATGAATTCAATAGTAAATCTCTTGCATCATCTAAATGGATTGATCGTCTATTTATACCTAAACAACCTCAATATATTGAAACTTACCTCTTGAGGTCGCTGGGTATATACAACTTAGCATACCCAAAAAGGGCGTGTATTGTGCTGATGTCAGCCGTTTTGTACTAAATTCTGTGTAAGCTCTCTATCTTATTTGTACAGAATACGCGAATTATGTCCCTAAAACCGATAGGGGATGGATTGGTTTAGCAAATTAACCTACTCTAACTAGTGTGTTACTATTTGTTGCAACATGCAGAAAGATGATAAGTCACTCTATACTGAAACGGATATTATCTGGTTCATCGACATACTGTTTTTTAACTAAGCTGATGTCATTGTTAGTTTTTGTAGCCAATTGAAATACACTTATTTTATGGATGTAATTGGAGAACTGTGTGAATAACGATGAATACACTTCCCTGAGTAAATTTATCGATCTGCTATTGGATGCGATCTGTGTTGTCGATAAAACAGGGAGGTTTGAATTTGTCAGTGCTGGTGCAGAGCGGATTTTTGGTTATACCCCAGAAGAAATGATTGGTATGCAGATGCTAGAGCTTGTATTACCAGAGGATCGAGAGCGAACATTAGCTACCGCTAAAGAGATTATGGATGGTCGTTTTAAGGTTGATTTTGAAAATCGTTATGTGCGAAAAGATGGTTCGATAGTAGACATTCTTTGGTCTGCTCGCTGGTCTGAGGATCACCAGCAGCGTGTAGCCGTTGCTCGAGATATCACTAAGAGAAAAAATGCTGAGCGTAGACAAGCTGCATTGTATGAAATCTCAGAGGCGGTGCACGTTACTGAGGATTTACTGGCACTATACCGTCATATCCATCAAATTATGGCGAAGCTACTCCCCGCAGCAAATTTTGCCATAGCACTTTATGATCAAGATTTACATGAATTAAGTTTTCCCTATCGCGTTACTACCCAAGAAAACTCTGCTGTAGATATTGAAAGTTTTCGCGTGTTTACAGAGCAAGTGATCCAAAGTGCGGAGTCGATATTACTTTGCCCCATTACTTTAAACGAGTATCCAAAGGGGATCCGCACCGAGCTGGGTAATGGCCGTTTAAGCTGGCTTGGCGTGCCGCTTAAGCTGCAAAAGGGGGTCATTGGTGCCCTAATGATGCATACCGCTCCGACTTCAGCACCCTACACATACCAAGATTGTGAGCTAGTGGAGTTTGTTTCAACACAAATTGCCTTTGCGATAGAGCGTCGGCAGATGCTGGCTCGTTTAGAACATATTGCTTTGTATGATCAGTTGACTCAATTACCGAATCGAGAGTTGTTTTACGACAGATTCCAGAAAGCGTTATCTCGGGCTCACCGAGAAGGAAGTTATTTCTCCTTACTTTATTTGGATCTAGATAAGTTTAAGTGGGTGAATGATACCTATGGGCATAATGTTGGGGATTTATTATTACAAATCACAGCACAGCGCATACTTGGGTGTGTGAGGTCATCTGATACTGTCGCACGCTTTGGGGGCGATGAATTTGTAATTTTGCTAGAAAGGGTTGATTCGGTTGAAAATACCCTATTAGCGGCCCAAAAGATCTTACAAGTGCTTAATCGACCTTTTGAGCTTATTGACCAGCAAGTTCGAGTATTACCGAGTATCGGTATTGCTATGTATCCAGAGCATGGCATCGATGAAAAGCAATTGATTTCCTGTGCGGATGCGGCCATGTATAAGGCCAAAAAGAACGGTGGCAACCGTATTGAGATGGGATATCAAGGTTTAAGATCCATCCATGTTGATCCTTTACCCCTGTTTGAGCATCAACCGCCCGATGCTAAAAAAGTAATCTAATTTTGATTTTAAAAGATAAATGATTGGTTAGTGAATAATGAAATGCCCGCTAATGTACTGACATTAGCGGGCATTATGCTATGGGTTGATGCAACCCTTTTTATAACTTAAAGCGATTCACTTCCTGTTGGAGCGAGGCCGCTAAATGGGCGAGCTCTTGTGCCTGAACCATAGAGGTTTGTGCCTCAATAGACAGATTTTCAGAGACTTCACGGATGGATTCAGTATTGCGATTTATCTCGCTGGTTACTGAAGTTTGTTCCTCTGCGGCAGTCGCAATTTGGCTCGCCATATCTGAAATATCATTAATCGCTTTACTGATCTGCAACAGACTTTCACTGGCAGAATTGGCATCGGCAACACTGGTTTCTGCCATTCCATGGCTTTGTGTCATCGATTTTACTGCCTTGGCCGCGGTTTGTTGTAGGGTTTCGATCATGGCTTGAATTTCTTGGGTTGATGAATGGGTTCGTTGTGATAATACGCGCACTTCATCGGCAACCACGGCAAAGCCACGGCCTTGTTCGCCGGCTCGTGCCGCTTCAATCGCCGCGTTTAAGGCTAGCAGGTTGGTTTGCTCTGCAATGCCACTGATAGTTAACAAAATACTGTTGATCTTCTGCGAGTGCTCATTGAGTTCACCAATGATACGGCCCGCAGTTTCCACCTCGTTAGCTAAATTGCGAATGGATTGCTGGCTTTGCATCACTTGTTTTTGGCCATGATTAGAAAGACTCACCGCATTCTGCGCCGTTTGCGCCGTATGTTCCGCATTGCTGGCAATCTCTTCGGTCGCACTTGCCATTTCAGTGACGGCAGTTGCCACCATAGTCACTTCATCCTGCTGCACTTCGATACGCTGACTGTTGTCCGTGGCTGAAGTGCTACTGCCTTTTGCCTGATATTCGAGTTGGCCCGCAATTTTATGCATGCGGGAGATCATGCCGTGCAGACGCTCAACAAAGCGATTAAACCCCGATGCGAGCATGCCAATCTCATCGTGAGTATTGGCTGTATGAATACGCACTGTTAAGTCACCATCGCCTTCGGCAATGTCATTGAGGGCTTGGGCAACGCGTTCAAGATCCTTAAATTGAATTTTAAAAATAGCGATTAAGATCAAACCAAATAGAACTAAGAGTGCGATGCCCATGACTGACATCCACCATGCGAGATACGTTGCCTGTGACATGATCTCTTGCTTATCCATCACGAAAATCAGCGCCCAATTGGTCGAAGGTACGGTCGCAACGTAAACGAGTTTAGTCGCGCCATCTAAGTAGCGCTCTTCCATCGTATTGGCATTTGAGTTTTTCGATAACCAGCCAGTGGTTAAATCGCTATCAATTTTATCGAGTTGTTGAGTATTAAACTGGCTATTGGGGTGACTAATAATCAGCCCTGCATTATCGACCATGACAGTGTAACCCTTGCCTGGCACTTGTAAGCGCTGCACAGCATCTGTTAGCTGATCTATGGTTAAGTTCGCAGCGGCAACACCGAAAAGTCGCCCTGATACCATAACGGGCTCTGCAATGGTCACCACTTGTTTTTTCAGGGTTGCACTGACGTAAGGTGCCGTCATCACCATGGCATTGGCTGCTTTAGCGTCCATATACCAAGGACGAATTCTAGGATCGTAATTCGCGGTATTGAGCGCAGGATCTTGGCGGTACATATTACCTTGTTCATCCCCAAAATAAGTGAGCGCAAACCCCATTGCATTGTGGGCTTGTAGTAAATATGGCGTCACTTGAGCACTGGGATCGGCCTCTATGGTTTGTTTAAGGCTATTAATGGCTGTTTTTCTATCTTGCATCCATAAACCAATACCTTGGGCAAAAGTGTTTGCCAGTTGATCGATTTCATGGCGGGTATTTTCTAATGCATGATTGCGAATAAAGTAACTTGAAATACTCACTAACACAGCGACAGTTATCAAAACGGCAGAGAGACTACTGAAAAGTAGGCGAGTTTTAAGTGTGGATCGCATATTTCATTCCTTAATATTTCGTTAGCACTCTAACGTCTATTGAGTATAGCGGCTGAAACTATCAACGCCTTAATAGGTAACGAAATAATTCTAAGGTTATTTGATCTCTGTACTGGTTATTAGTCTTATGTTGGCTTAAGTACTGATGTGCTTTTACTGCAAGTATAAAAAGAGGCTCCTAGGAGCCTCTTGATGGTGCTTTAATTAATGGAGATCAATGGGTCATTTTGTTTTTGATTAACACACAACGCTGTTCCGCTTGGCGGGTTTCGAGCAAGGCACGGCGGGTGAGGTTAGTCAAACCTGTTTGGCTATCCAGCACTTTATCCAATGCGGCAATACTGGTGTAGTTACAGTCGGTCGGGATCAAGTTATGACTGTAGCTACGCATAAAGACAGGGCCTTTTTTATCCATATCCCCAAGGCTTGCTAAGCGCTCTTCCGCACTGGCGGCGCTGAGCAGTTTTTGCTCTGCGGGATACAAGTTTTCCATCACAATGCGCTGCTTAGCAAAAGGTAAGGCATCTAAGTGGATTTTACTTAACCAGCGACGTTTGGCAGTCGCTTCTGGACGGATCACCTGTGCTGCGAGGGCGGCTTTCTGGCCTGAGTCTGAGTTATCCTTTGCCGCTTCTTGTGTTAAACGTTGCAGGGCATTAGGGAAGTCGTAGCGATTAAGCTGAGTAATAATTGCCCAGCGTAAATCTTGATCCAGGGTTATGCCTTTAATTTTTGCCGTACCATCCAAAAGTTGAGCAAGATGGCGCAGTGCATCGCGATCGCTTGCCAGTTGTATATAGGCATTGAACCAACGGCGTTGGAAATCATTATCACCTCTGCTTTCCATGGTTTTTCTGAGGCTCATTTGAGTTAAGCCTTTCACGGCATTTTCGGCATAATTCTGTTGAATAGGCGCGATTTGCGCTAGGTATTCCTTTGAACGCAATAGACTCGAAATAATTTGACCGACAACGGTGTAATCCGCTTCTGCAGGTGCGTTAACAAACACTGTGCTAAGGTATTGCTCTAAGCTCAGGTTGCCTTCGCGCACACTGTCCCAGAGACTCTGCCAGAGCATAGAGCGTAGCAGGGGATCGGACACATTACTTAGCTGTTGTTTTGCTGTGGTAAATGACTTGTCATCCAGCTCAACTTTTACAAAGCCCCAATCATCAAAGTTTGGATACACTAAATCGGGACAACGTTCGCCGACCAGTTGTTTTACTTCGGTACGAGCCCCTTTATAGGTGACGGGGATTGTAATGTCATTTCTGAGGTCGTATCGGCCTTGGGTAAATAAAGCGACCTGAACCTTTTGTTCACGCAGTGTTGGCAGTTCCGCGCTGGCTGGAAGCTGCAATAGACTAAATTCGCTGATGCGATTACCTTCGCAGCGATAGTCTGCCTTGATGGTATTAACCCCTGCACTATAGAGCCATTCCTGTGTCCATACTTTTAAATCACGACCCGCAGCTTTACCTAAGCTATTGATAAAATCGTCTAGTTGCGCATTTTGATAGCTGTACTCTTTTAAGTAATTACTCACGCCACGTCGAAATACCATATCACCCAATAAATGGCGTAATTGTTTTAGGGTTGAGGCACCTTTTTGGTAGGTGATAGCATCGATATTGTCGAAGGCGTTTTGAGTTGTGGCCACAGGGACTTCAATGGGATGTGTGGTGACTAAGCTGTCTTGTTCATAGGCTTTTTGCTTACCTTGAGCATAAAAACTGCGCCAAGTGTTGGTGAATTCTGTGGCTTCTTGGGTGGCGAGCATACCCATAAAAGAAGCAAAGCTTTCGTTTAACCACAGGCCATTCCACCATTTCATGGTGACGAGATCGCCAAACCATTGGTGTGCCATTTCGTGCATGATAACGCTAGCCAAGCTTTGTTTTTGATCCGCTGTCATCGCCGCTTTGTAAAGGAAATGCCCTTCGGCAAAGGTCACCGCGCCTGCATTTTCCATTGCGCCGTAGAGAAAATCAGGTACCAGAAGTTGATCATACTTTTTAAATGGATAAGGGATGCCAAAGTAGTTATCGAAGAAGGTTAACCCTTGCTTAGTGTAGGTAAACCAATCCTCTGGTGTCACTTGGCTAGCAACCGATTCCCTCGCAAATAATCGCATGGGATAGCGGCCAGAGTTGTCTTGCCACATATGGTAAGGCCCCGCATGCATAGAAAAATTATACGGGCTTAATTTTGGGGTTTGCGGAAACTCCCAGCGATTAAAGGCGCCCGCTGGGGTGACGTTAGTTTCACGCATCGTGCTTATCACTTGCCAATCTTTGGGGGCCGTGACGGTAATTTGATAATTGGCTTTGAGATCGGGCTGGTCAAATACGGCGAACATTTGTTGGGCGGCCGCGGGTTCAAAATGGGAATAAAGATAGACCTTTCCATCGACAGGATCTTGGAAACGGTGTAAGCCTTCGCCATTGGTGCTGTGTGCGCGGGTAAATTGTACTTCCACCGTGTTCTCGCCCGAGGTGAGCAAACGTGGATTTAGGTTGATATAGGCGCCATTGTAGTTGGGGTAAACTGCGGTGCCGTTGATAGTAAAGCGTTTTATTTGTGCTTTGCTTAAATCTAAACTCAGTTGTTTTGGCACTTCGCTTAAGCGAAAAGTGACCTTAGTGCTGGCGGTGAATTCAGTTTCACCCGTCAGTTGAAAATCCAGTTCATAGCGGACATCAGAAATGATCTGCGATCGCAGACTCGCCTGATACTGGCTGATATATGGGCTGGCATCCCTAGGGCCTGTACCGAGTGTGCTTTGGGTGGCACACGACATTAATGCACCACAGGTTAGGGCAATTAGGCTAGTTTTGAACAAATTCACAACATAAATCCTTCAACGATTTGTTTTTCTTGTTTGCGTTTGATCGGTGCGATTCATAGTGAATAGCGCCTGTTACTTTGGCGGTCAATAATAGCTCACGCCAGAGCGGGTTTGGGCACTGTGATCGCAGTGTATTTTGGCCGAGTACACTACCTTATTTACCTTGGATAACCAATGTTAAAAATGTAAAAAAAGCCAGCAATTATGCTGGCTTCTATTTAAATTTTAGGCACTGCTGTGTGCCTAGCGCGGTAATTACATACCTAAGAAAGACTTAGACTTAGTTTTACGGATTTCTTTTTCATCGGACCATTCGATCAGGCCCGTTTCTAAATCCATTAAACGCATGGTCATTTTATAGTAAACGTCTTTGGTGCTGCCGTCTTGTTTCACTATGCTCGATAGGTTGCCGTACAGCATATATTGAGCACCGATTTGGCGACCAAACTTAATGGCTGTGGATGGGTCAACCATGCCAGTATTGTTTTGGTAATCCAGTTGTTTACGAACTGAGTCAACTTTAGTCATATCGATAAAGCGGAACTTGCCAGAGCGCAGTAGTTTGTTACTGATAGAGTCAGTCACTGACTCAGTATCAATATGCTCAGAGGTTTTGTTCTTGATGCTATCGACAAATAAAATCGGGCGGTTATTAGCCGTAATAGCCACGACAGGAGGGAAAGTCATCATGCTATCGACCATTTTAGCCGTGATGGCCTGTAGATCGGTTGAGCCAAAGTTTGCGTTGACGGTTTCAACTTCAGTGGCATCGCCATATTCGACTTTAGATTGACATGCAGCTAGGCCCATTACGGCAGCCAGCACAAAAATCAGTTTAAATTGTTTCATAGTCAGTTCCATTTTGTGATTGTATAAACTTAATGACACTCGTTTTATGCAAAAGTATTCACCGCTAGGTTAAATGATTATTGAATAAATTCGAGTGTAATTACCAGTATCAATTGCCCAGACTAAAGTGGTTTTGCCTGCTGCAATGTCAATTTTGGCCGGCGGGGCTTTATCTAATTGCAAAGTATATTCCCCTGCATTGAGATAACGTCTGCCAATTTGTGCTTGTTTAGGAAGCGTCAACCAACTGCGACGATCCGCTTGTTCAGTTACTACGTTAAAGATTTGCATCGCTATGCTGCCAATATCGGCGGCATTATTCCCCGGTTTACCGCTTCTTTCTACCTGATAGGCCATCTCTGATTTTGCATAGACCCGGGCAACTTGGCGAACAAGTGTTGCGGGTAAATCTTCTTTTAATGCTGTGATGGCTAAGGCATCAATATTCGCGATGGGTTCCGTTGTCAGCACAGCACCTAAACCTTGTATTTGTGTCTCTGACATTAAGGTATTGTTTGGACCATAGGTTGCAAGCGACACAGTTTGCCAGTTGCCGTGTATGGTAAACGGTACAGTAAGCGCTTGCTTCTCGGGTACAAATCCGCGCTCAACCATTAATATCACTTGTCCTTCATTCGGTTTGGGTAACTTAACTTCACCCCAACGCCGTTTAAACTCATCGTATTGTGGCATACCAAGCTGTTTGGCGAGGCGAACTAAATCCTGTTGTAAATAGGTGTTATCAGGGGAGATTTGAGCCGCTTTTCGGTAATCAATAAAGGCATCATTGGGTTCGCCTAATACTTCATGGAGTACACCTGTAGTGTAATAACTATAGGCATTTAAGAAAGAGCTTGTGACGGTTCCTGCAGCTTGCCCAAGGCGATTGACCTCAGCATCCACAGTGCCATTGGCCATAGCTTGTACCGATTTTTGTGATTTTTCATAGCGTTCTTGTTCGGAGCCTTGTAGCTCATTACTGCGGCGAACTTCGACCAGTGCACCTTGAAAATCACCACTAAATAAATAGTTAAGTGCTTGATATTGATGGAGCATAATGCGCTCATAACCCGGACCACGGTAGGGGATCGCATTATCATTTAATACTAAGCTACTGGCAGTCGCACCTAAGCCAGTGGCGCTAATTTTGGCTTTATCATCGAAGGTGGTATAGGCACTAATCGCTTGCTGATAGTATTTTTTACTGTTGGTAAAATCCCCCGCGACCTGTGCAACTCGGCCCGCTTCTTGGGCGTAGAGTAAACCGTCGTTGCCCTGAATATTGCTCGCGAGTTTATCTATATCAGCCATGGGCGTTGCGCTATTTAGCCCTTGTTTAATGGGCGCTAGTTGCGACGGATAGTTGATAAAAATACTGTTGTAGGCGCAGCCACTGGCACCTAATGCAAAACTAATTGCAAGTATGGAGGTAATCACAGGCTTAGCGAAGGATGCGCTGAAGGTTGGTTTCATTATTGAGCATTACCTTCTTTTGCTGTGTGTTTTAAACTTACCTGATTTTGCACGACTTCCTTGCGTAAGTTTGGCTGTTGCTCGGGCATTTGTGAACGCTCAAGTAG
This sequence comes from Shewanella profunda, assembly GCF_023283765.1. Lineage (GTDB taxonomy): Bacteria > Pseudomonadota > Gammaproteobacteria > Enterobacterales > Shewanellaceae > Shewanella > Shewanella profunda. Next base: position 25,599 of record NZ_JAKILG010000041.1, read on the forward strand.
GGTTATGCCCTGCAGATGATCAAATTCGTGCTGAAAAATGCGCGCAATAAATCCAGATAGCTCGCCTTGCTGCCATTCGCCTTGTAAATTTTGATAGCGTACTTCAATTTTTTCATGCCGTTGGATTACAAATCGTTGTCCAGGAACCGATAAACAGCCTTCTTCCCCAGCATTGAGTTCGCTCGATGCGTTGAGGATTTGTGGATTAACAACAACGACAGGCGCCATATGGGGTGCATCTGGATAACGGTCATTAGGGCGAGAAGCCATAATAAACATCGCCAGCGGACTATGTATCTGAGGAGCGGCGATACCCACACCTTTAGCTGCCAGCATACTGGCGGACATTTGTTCGGCTAAGTGAGTCAGTTCTGCGTCAAATTGACGGACTTCGATGGCGGTTTGCCTTAATATGGCTTCGCCATGCAGCGCTATTGGGAGCGGGGCTGGCGCATCTTTTAACTTCTCATCTCTAAACATCGCATATCCCTGGATATTCGTTTGCTATTTAGGGTGAATAAATTTTGTGTAAATTAATAGTGTGGTGGCGGAGTTTCTTCTGCTGGAGTGGCAATGTTACTCGGCTCCATTGCCTGTAACTTACCCACTAACAGTTGAATTTGATGCTGTTGATAGGCCACGAGTCTATTGAGTTTTATCACTTCTTGGTTTAATTCTTCGACAGTGAGTTCCTGAAAAGCCAATTTAGTTTGTAGCTCTTCAATCTGTTCTGGTACGCCTTGCATGACTAACCTCTATTTTTGCCAAGTTTCAGCTAAGCCTTGGCTACTGATACTAACGACTTTATTGGTATCTCGAATTGCCACAGAGTATACAACGGCTCCTCGTGTTTGGCTGTTTTTAGTGAGCGCAACCTGCCATTTACCAATTTGCTTGCCTGTATCTCGCTGCCATAATATGACTTCCCGGGCCGGAGTGCCCGTCAATATTTGATTGTCCTGCTCAATAAAGCGTACCGCAGAGAAATTCATTTGACGACGGTTAATATCCAGTTGATTAAGCAGTTTACCGCTGGTGTTATCCCAAATTTTAGCTTCGTTGGTACTGCCATTGGTAAAACTGAGGCTACCACTGTCATTTAATGCCACTTTTGTGAGTCTGCTACCTAAGTTCCAAGTGTGAATTGGCTGTCCCGTTTGGGCTTGCCATAGGATGGCCTGCATATCGTTCGAGCCGGTCAAGGCTATACTGCCATCGGCTGACAATGCAACACTGTTCACCCGCTCAGTATGCCCAAGAAATTTAATCAGCGCGGTTTTGCTGGCATTTAGCGACATGACAGTACCATCATTTAACCCTATCAGTAGGGTACCATTATCTGCCACCGCTACACTTTCCCCCGATGAGGGCAATGACCACCAACCGAATGATTTTCCGTCGGCTATTGTCCATAGTGCAACTGAATCTCGGCTTAATGATGCTCCATAAAGTCCATTTGGGGATATGGCCGTACCCGTTACCCCCGTATCAATATCACCATGTATCCACTGATATCTTAGCGTCTGAGTTGTTAGATCCCAGCATTGCACACCATTATTTTGGGTCGCGACTAGGGCAAATTTGCCATTTTTTGAAAGGCTGGCGCTATAACTTGCATCGGTAGTGAGAACTTGAATATCTTCAGCTTTAGGCTGACAAGCAGTCAGAAAAGTTGTGCAAAGAACCAGCAGTAGAATTTTCTTCATGAACTTGCTCCTAAAGTCGATGTCTCTAGTCTCGAGAGAGTGAGATTAATCACTGTTAACCCATAAAGAATCTAGTTGGTATAACTGAGATAACTAGTATAAAGTTGTCGCGCTTAGGTTATTGTAACCGCTTGAGGATGCTGAGGAAGCTTTAATGAAATCGATTTATAAATTATCGTTAGTTGCATTGGCTGTGATTGGCCTATCTGCTTGTAATAAAGAAGAAAAAGCAACAGACGCAGGCACAAATGTTGAATTAACGACAGAAGCTCAAAAAGAAGCTTACAGTGTAGGCGCTTCAATCGGTCGTTACATGTCAGGCCATATTAAAGAGCAAGAAGAATTAGGCCTACCAGTTGATCGCACTCTGATCGTGACTGGCTTTACTAATGGTTTAAATGACCAACTCAAGCTAACAGAAGAAGAAATGCAAACCCTTCTTCAAGGTTTGGACAAAAAGTTAAACGATAAACGTCAAGAGCAAGCTAAAGCTATTTCTGCGAAAAATATCGAAGACAGTAAGAAATACCTCGAAGAAAACAAGGTTAAGCCCGGTGTAGTCACAACTGAATCAGGCTTACAATACGAAGTATTAACGCCAGGTTCAGGTGAAAAACCTGCTGCTGAAGATACAGTTGAAGTGGACTATGTTGGTACACTGCTCGACGGTAAAGAGTTTGATAGCTCATACAAACGTGGTCAGACGATTAAGTTTCCACTCAATCGCGTGATCCCAGGTTGGACTGAAGGCCTTCAGTTAATGTCTGTTGGTGCTAAGTACAAATTTGTTATCCCTGCAGAGCTAGCCTACGGCGAGCGTGATAATGGTACTATTCCACCAAATTCAACACTGATTTTTGAAGTTGAACTGAAATCGATAGAGAAAGCGCAAGCAGCACCTGATGCAGAGCCTGCTAAGAAGTAATTGATTTAAATCTCTTAGTTCTCTAATCGTTCAAGTAAAAATACCGTTCCTAAAGAGCGGTATTTTTTTATCTTAATTATCCATTGTTTTTTATCTTAGCCTCAAGCTGGATAAGCTATTTCGCTTTATTAAGCATCTTATTAATTTTGTTTTTATTAAAAAATGATGAATGAATAATTAAGTTTTAATTAAATCGATAGTATTTTAAGGGACTGCGTTCTTTATATTTTATTTGGTATGTCATTCTGAAAAATTTCATTGAAATATAATATTTAAATATTGTTGATAATCTTGCCGTCAGCATCATAAATTACGTTTATATGTATTGCTCTTACCGATTGTTTTTACTTGTCTAATACTTTCGGTTTATTCGCTTGTTCGATACTGAGAACAATGTGAGGTAAGGAATTATATGTTCATCAATGTGTTACATTGGCAATGTGAGATCTTCCCCTCTTTTTTTACGCCTTCAACTCTGAAATAATCCGCCAGCACGTTAATAGAAGTTAGCGGCAATATTATAATAATGGGGTTGATAATATGGATAATGTTAATAAATTAACGGCTATTTCTTTAGCTGTTGCAGCCGCTTTGCCTATGATGGCAAGCGCCGATGTGATGATCACTGAGTATGTAGAAGGTAGCTCGAATAATAAAGCCATCGAAATTTATAACAGTGGGGATACGGTTATTGATTTGGCGGGTTATAAACTCGTACGTTATAAAGATGGTGCCACGGTCGCATTGGATATGCAGGCATTAGATGGCCAAACAATTGGCCCTAAAGCCACGAAAGTGATTTTAAACTCAAGCGGTACTATTACAGTTGCTCAGGGTGTAGACAGTATTTCTGGTACCTTAAGTTTTAATGGTGGCGATGCTGTTGCCTTAGTAAAAAATGATGTTGTCGTCGATGTCATTGGTGATGTACCCACCCCTACAGGTTGGGGACTCGATGTTACGCTACAACGTAAACTCGATGCGCTCGTTGCCAACACGGTATTCAATGCCGCTCAGTGGGAACAATTACCCAAAGATACTTTCACGGGATTAGGGTCGTTAGAAAAGCCAGTAGAACCTGAAGTCCCAGTGTTTAGCTGCAGCGGCGCTAAAATAGTACCTATTTATCAAGTGCAAGGCGCGGGCGAGTCTAGCCCATTCGTGCCTGCTGGTGTGTTTGAATCTGAAACCGAAGTCACTGTGCGCGGTGTTGTCACTGCCCGTGGTGAAAGTTTATTTAAAGGTTTCTATCTACAAGAAATTAAAGGCGATAACTCACCGTATACCTCTGATGGCGTGTTTGTGTTCCTAGGCGAAGCTGCACCCGAAGCGATTCAACCTGGGGTTGAAGTCTGTGTGCAAGGTAAGGTTAAAGAATATTTTGGCTTAACCCAAATCGACATCAAAGCCGATAAGAAGTTTGAAGTTGGCGCTAAGGGTGAAGTCCCTGCTGCTGCGCCTTTCTATGTTGCCGATGGTGAAACGCTAGCCCAAGCCTTAGAACGTTACGAAGGCATGAATGTGGTTTTGGATGCGGGTAGCGATCTTAAGATCAGCCGTACCTTCAGCTTTGACTATGCAGGTAGTCGCAACAATATGTTAGTGTCTTATCAAGCTCCTTTGATGAAACCTACACAGCTGTATCCTGCACTTTCCCCTGAAGCGACTGCACTGGTTAAATCAAACCTCGAAAATCAGTTGTTTATTGAGTCGGATTACAAACCTGCCAATGGTGTTATTCCATACTTCCCTGATTTTAACGTGGAAACGGGTTATATCCGCGTGGGTGACCAACTGACTAACCTGCAAGGTGTAATAGGTTATAGCTACGGCGCTTATCGTTTAGTGGCGACTAATACTATTACAGCGGGTGATTTTATCCGTGGTGACGATAGAACCGATACGCCAAGTGTGGCAACTAAAGGTGATATCCGCGTCGCCAGCTTTAACGTGTTGAACTTCTTTAACGATGTCGTCGGTGGTGATGCGAATCCTTCTGGTAGTAATCGTGGTGCGCTAACCGAAGAAGAAATGCTGTTACAACGCACGAAAATTGTGAGTGCGATTACTGCCATGAATGCCGATATCGTCGGTTTAATGGAAATTGCTAACAATGGTTTTGGTGAGAAGAGTGCACTGAAGAACTTAGTCGATGCACTGAACGAGAAGCAAACGGCTGACAATGCCTACAGCTTTATCGAACTGGCCGATGCTGACAAGTATGATGGTAAATATTTTGGTAGCGATGCTATCACTGTGGGTATGTTGTATCGTGCTGATAAAGTCAGCCTAGAAGGAGCTGCCCGCGTTATCGAGACACCAGAGCAGCATGCTAGCGCAGGCTCTGTGACTCGCACTAAAGCGGATAAGACTGAGACTAACCCTGGCAACGATGCTTACCAACGTCACAGCCTAGCGCAAACCTTTAAGATCCATGATGAGTCATTAACTGTGGTTGTTAATCATCTAAAATCAAAAGGTTCGGGCTGTTTAGAGGATTGGATTAATTTTGAGGAATCAGTCGATCCAGCCGATCTACAGGGCAAGTGTAATGCTTTCCGTGTATCTGCGGCTAAAGTGCTAGGTGAATCCTTGAAAGATGTGAAGGGCGATTTACTGGTTATCGGCGATATGAATGCCTACGGTATGGAAGACCCCATCCGTGTGCTGACCGATTTTGATGCCAGCAAGTCTGATCGCGACATAGTGACAGCCTCATGGACAACACTCGATGGCAAAGTGTTTGAGCGTCAAGGTAGTAAGATTGACAAAGGTTATGGTCTTATCAATTTAAATACCCAAGCCCATGGTGTGGCGACTTACTCCTATAGCTATAACGGTGAGCTAGGCAATTTAGACCATGCCTTGGGAAATACTAGCTTGGCTAAGCGTCTAGTGGATATCGAAGATTGGCATATTAACTCAGTCGAATCTAACCTGTTTGAATACGGTAAGAAGTACTCTGGTAATTTGGCTAAATCTGAAAGTGCCTTCTCTGCATCGGATCACGATCCTGTGATTGTCGCCTTAAGCTATCCTGCACCGATTGAACCACCAACGCCTGAACCTGAGCCAGAGCCTAAACCTAAGGACGATGGCGGTGCGCTAGGTTATTTAGCATTGGCACTGATGTCCTTATTGGGTTTACAACGCCGTCGCCGTCAAGCCTAGGCAAATAGCGATCAAGCGTAATCAGTGAGTTAAACTCGAACCAAAGGGATGGATAACCATCCCTTTTTTATTGTGCTTCTGCCCGCTTTAGTGGCTTGGGGGTTATAACAGCGAGGTGCACTCAAAGGTTTTTACCTTACCTTACTTTATTTTACTTATTTGGTATTTGTTAATCAGTTGAACTTCATTCACTTCCCAGTAAACTAGCTACTGGTTTTTCTAACTAGGATGTTGAAATGAGTATTTGGTTTAGACCTATCACCTTAGAAGATTGCACACGTTTAGATGCTGGAATGGGGGGAAAAGGCACCTTAATGCAAACCCTAGGGATTGAGATAAGCGAAATTGGTGACGATTATTTGAAGGCAACAATGCCAGCAACTCCAGCAGTACATAATCCATTAGGGATAGTGCACGGTGGGGCAAATGTGGCACTTGCAGAAACCGTTGCCAGTTATGCAGCTAATTTTGCGGTGGATTTTGAGCAGTATTATTGTGTGGGACAAGAAATTAATGCTAACCACCTTAGGGCTTCCCGCAATGGTGTACTAACCGCAACGGCTAAACCTATTCACCTTGGTAAACGCAGCTCCGTATGGGAAATTTTAATTCACAACAGTGCTGGTGAACTCACTTGTATCTCCCGTATGACGGCGGCTGTTGTACAACGCTAAGATGCATTGCTCTGAATATCATAGTGGAACGATAATTTTTCCTCTGGTAAGGAGTTGATGCCAAGCTCACTTTGTTCACACTCGCTGAATGTCGGTGCAGTGCGTTTAGGTAAGCTCCTTGCTGATTATCCTGCTCTTTTATCACCGGAATAATCGATACTGAATGAATAAAATGTGTGTTTATATGCCCAGTAGTTGGGAGCAAGCTATGATTTAAGGGCACAGATTTAAGGGTATAGATTTAAGGGCATAGTTGAAGATTAGTTGGCATATAAGGAGTCTCTATGGAAAGCACCACAATTTGGGAATGGGTAGGCTATTTAGCGTCGGTTGTTGTTGCTATCTCATTGATGATGTCGAACATCAAAAAGCTGCGTTGGTGGAATCTTATTGGCGCTGCATTATTTGTCTCTTATGGGGTTGCTATTGATGCTTACCCCGTTGCCTTAGTTAACTTTTTTATTGTTTTAATTGACATTTATTATCTAGTTAAGCTTTATCGCGAGGTTTAAATATCTATTACCTGGCCCTTCGACATGCCTTAAATCAGACTTTTATATGCCTTAATTGCTGCTTTAGGGCTGCGGTTCCGAATAGTCGAGACCTAACAGGTAGAACGCCTAATTCACCCCTTGACTTCCCCTGCGCTATCTATGGTGCTAAAGGGCTATGTGTGCGAAGGCTGCTGATTGAGATAGCGGGATAATAGTATATCGATTTTACCGTTTAAGCCGTTATCATCATTTTTAACCTTATTTTTAGATTGTAAAAATCTATATTAATCGTTTTATTAAATGTTTAATTTTACCTATCCTGCTCCCATCGACAACAGGTCGTTAGCCAAGGAGATAAGCCATGGCCACTATTTACGATGTAATTGAAACTTGGTTAACCACCAATCAAGACTAAGGAACAGGATATGAGTCAACAGTATTTAACGAGTCAAAATGGTGCCCCAGTGGCCGATGATCAAAACTCATTATCGGCGGGGGAGCGCGGTCCATTATTACTACAAGACTGGCACCTAATTGAAAAACTTGCTCATTTTAACCGTGAACGTATTCCTGAGCGTATCGTGCATGCTAAAGGTACTGGGGTATACGGTACTTTTACGCTAACAAAAGATTTAAATGATTACACCATAGCTGACCATTTCAACGGTGTTGGCAAGCAAACCGAAACCTTTATTCGTTTTTCTACCGTAGGCGGCGAAATGGGCTCGGCCGATGCGGAGCGTGATCCACGGGGCTTTGGTTTACGTTTTTATACTACTCGTGGTAATCACGATATCGTGGGTAACAACACGCCAACCTTCTTTTTGCGTGATGGTATTAAGTTTCCCGATTTTATTCATACGCAAAAGCGTAACCCTATGACTAACTTGAAAGATCCACAGGCGATGTGGGACTTTTGGTCACTCAATCCTGAAGCTATGCATCAAGTGACTATTTTGATGTCGGATCGCGGCATTCCTGCTAACTACCGTCAAATGCATGGCTATGGTTCGCACACTTTCTCGTTTTGGAATGCTAAGGGCGAGCGTTTTTGGGTGAAGTTTCATTTTAAATCCCAGCAAGGCGTTGTGAACCTAACCAATGAGCAGGCGGATAAATTAAAGGGCATCGATCCCGACTCAGCGCAGCGCGATATGGTGGTGGCAATCACAGATGGTAACTTCCCGCGCTGGACTGTGAATGTGCAGATCATGCCCGAGGCAGATGCCAACACTTACCATATCAATCCATTTGATTTAACAAAGGTTTGGCCGCATGGAGACTATCCATTGACTGAGATCGGGATATTAGAACTCAATCGTCTGCCACAAAATTACTTTGCCGAAGTCGAGCAAGTTGCACTGGCTCCGAGCAACTTAGTTCCGGGCGTAGGTGCATCCCCCGATAAAATGCTGCAAGCGCGTTTATTTGCCTATGCCGATGCCCAACGTTACCGTATTGGGGCTAATTACAACCAATTGCCCGTAAACTGCCCCCATGCGGCAAAGGCAAACCACCATCAACGTGCCGGCGCTATGGCGGGTACTCAATGTCCTTACCATGGTAGTCAAACCGGTGCTGATGCGACGGCAAACTACGGTCCTAACAGCACTGCGGGTGCCTTGGTTGAACCGGTAAACTTTGCCGAACCACCACTACGTTTAGAAGGTGAAGCCGCGCGTTACAGTCGCTATAACCAAGATGATTACACCCAAGCGGGTAATCTGTATCGCATCTTCTCAGAGGATGAAAAAGCGCGTTTAGTGGCGACCATTGCAGGTTCGTTAAGCCAAACGAGTTTAGATGTGCAGCAACGTATGATTGAACATTTCACTAAAGCGGATGCAGATTATGGTCAGCGTATAAAGCAAGCACTCGCAAGATAACTTAATCGGAATAAAGTCCAGGTTGATAGCAATCTGGCCTTTTTAGCCGAATGATATTGGCATTGTACTTAAGTCACTTGAACCACTTGAGTCACTTGGGCCCTAAAGTCCATCCTCCATATAACACTGATACTCTTGCCTTAGTTGTGTTTCATCCTTTACTCTCTATTAACACTAAAAACACAAGCTAGGGAAGATTGATACCTGCGGTTAGCTTGTTTAATGGAGACCCATCTATGACACAGCAACCAACGCAGCCTCAAGCCATCGCCAGCCAACCTAATGATATTGCTGCTAAACCACTACAACCCATTCCGCAAGAAGCCTTCGATTGGTACGACGAATACGCCCACGGTATTATCGATCGCCGTGAGTTTATGGCCCGTCTTGCGGGGCTGGTGGCACTCGGTTTTACCCTGACAAGTCTCACCAGTGCATTACTACCCAACTATGCCTTAGCCGAACAAGTTTCCTTTAATGATCCCAGTATCAAAGCAAGCTACGTAAAGTTTCCTTCTCCAAATGGCTATGGCGAGGGGCGCGGTTATTTGGTGGTACCCACCAGCCTGCTTAAGCTCGACGAGGATGGAAAACCGGCCGAAACGCTTATTTACGACACAGATAAAAAAGCCCCAGTGGTATTAGTTGTGCACGAAAACCGCGGTCTTAACCCCTATATTGAAGATGTCGCCCGCCGTTTAGCAGCGCAAGGCTATATCGCCTTCGCACCCGATGCCCTCTATTCCCTCGGCGGTTATCCGGGCAACGACGACACTGGGCGTGCGATGCAAAGCAATTTGGATCGCGCCAAAATTGAGCAAGATTTTATTGCCGCTGCACTCTTTTTAAAATCCCACCCTCAAAGTAGTGGCAAACTCGGTGCCGTGGGTTTCTGTTTTGGTGGCTATATAGTTAATATGCTTGCCGCCACTATCCCCGACGAACTCAATGCAGGAGTCTCTTTCTACGGTACTCCCGCAGCTCCCGAACTGCGTGGTCGTGTAAAGGGGCCGTTAATGCTCCAGTTTGCTGAGCTCGATCAGCGTATTAATGACACTTGGGCCGAGTATGAGGCTCAGCTAAAAGCCAATAAAGCCGATTATGTTGCGTACCTGTACCCTAAGGTGAACCACGGTTTTCATAATGACTCCACCGCTCGGTACGATAAAGCCACCGCCGAATTGGCTTGGTCACGCAGTTTAGATTTCTTCTCGAAACATCTAGGTGGTTAACCCTGATGAGTGCACTTAGTGAATGAGTTGCACTCTTCTATCTACGCTTCATCTACGACTTGCCTATTTGCTTAATATTGCCTCTTAGGCGATTGGGCCAAGTATTTAACGCCCGCTAACGGAACACAATTTCTGAACCAATGAAGAATGATCAATAACAAAACTAAGGAGAGAATATTTTGGATTTATTGATTTCGATAATGAGTAATGTCGCTATTGTCGCTCTAATAGCGTTTGTGCTTGAGCGTAAAGGCATAGTTAAAATTAATTTTGCATGGATTATGGTGGCGCTGGCACTTATCTTTCTTTATGGCGTTGCGCTTTTTAATGGTGGGAAATGGATCCCATTGAATGATTACTTCACTGATTTACAATGGAATTGGGGCGGTAAAATTGCCGCAATCCTACTATGGGCGCTGGCATTATTCGCATTATGTTTGAGTCAGAAGCAATTTAAAATTGCCGATGCAGGTTTTACGTTTAAGCAACATCGCGGCGCCGTTATTCCCTCCCTTGTTGTGATTATGTTTTTTATCGTGCTGCAATTACTCTTGTCTTACACCCTGGGTAATGGCTCAGATTATGATGCTGAAGAGCTTTGGTACCAGGCGACAATGCCAGGGCTTGATGAAGAACCTATGTTTCGAGGCGTACTGCTCTATATCGTCTCGTTAGCCATAGTATCGAGTCGAATAAACCTGTTGGGTGCGCAAATAAATGTCGCTGGATTGCTATTAGTGCTGTTATTCGGTCTTATTCATGGTCTTATGTATAACGCTGGCGAATTTCATTTCTCTCTGATGTCGATGTCATTAACTGGCTTTTATGGCTTGGTTTTACTGTGGTTAAGGGAAAGAACGGGGAGCTTAGTTTTCCCCATCTTGGCGCATAATCTGGTGAATTTTGCTGGCCAATTTGTATAAAAGCTCAAGCATTATAAAAAAGGAAGCACACCCATGAACACCCTACTTATTTGCTTATTTATCGCTATGTTATTGCCATATCTTGCGAAAGGTCCAGTGGCTTGGGCTATGGCAAAGGCGGGGGGTTACGATAATAATCATCCCCGTGCTCAGCAAGCACAGCTAACCGGTTTTGGCGCTCGCGCTTTAGCGGGACATCAAAATGCCTTTGAATCATTGCTGGTGTTTGGCCTAGCCGTATTAGTGGTTATCGCCACGGGCAAAGTGAATCCCACCACTGAGTGGCTCGCCATCGTCCATGTCGGCGCCCGCTTTGTGTATCACATCCTCTATCTTGCCAACAAAGGCACCTTAAGATCCCTTACATGGTTTGTTGCCATCTTCAGTGCTTTCGGGATTTTCTTTCAGGCTTTTTAAGGTTGGATATTAAAGGATCAGCGCCAGTTTTTTGATACTTTCCCGCAGATCATCAGGCGTATGAGCGGCATAGCCCAGTAAGATAGCTTGCCTTGGATAGGGCGCTTGGCAATATCGAGACAAAGGCTGTGCACCTAAACTGAGTTGGCGGCATTTGTTGATCACTTCCTCTTCGGTCAAGTCGCCCTTCAGCCAACACACGAGGTGAATACCTGAGTCAGAGGTTTGAACGGACAATTTGTCGGGCAGATACTGCTCGATAGCGGCGATTAGGGCGGTTTGGCGTTCATGACAGGCTTTTCGCACTCGGCGAACGTGCCGAGCGTAATGTCCTTCGGTAATCAACAGCGCCAGTGTAACTTGCTCTAAATAGGCGGTATGCGTGTCGGCATAGTGCTTTGCCAGCTGAAAAGCGTTGACAAGTTTGGGTGGTGCCACCAGAAAGCCGAGTCGCAATTCGGGCAGTAGCATCTTGGAAAAGGTGCCTGCATAGATCACCCTTTGATGTTTATCGAGCCCTTGTAATGCCTGTATTGGGCGGGCGCTGTAACGAAACTCACCGTTATAGTCATCCTCTAAAATCCATTTATGATGCTCTGCGGCCCAATCGAGCAAGGCTAATCGCCGTGGCAGACTTAGCATGCCACCGAGGGGAAATTGGTGTGATGGCGCGGTAAAAGCCAGTTTCACTGCAGGATACCGCTGTATCGCATCGGCAATATTTGTGCCCTCATCATCAACACTCACAGGACAAACTCGCATATTTTGCGAGAGAAAAGCGCCTAAAGCTCCGTCATATCCGGGTTCATCTAACCAAACCTCATCCCCTTGCTGCAGTAGCACCTGTGCTGTCAGATTTATCGCCTGTTGAGTTCCATTGACTATGATGATTTGCTCAGGTGTACAATTGAGCCCGCGGGTCGAACGCGCATAGTCACTTATTGCCTCACGCAGTGGCAAATATCCCGCGCTAGGGTGCGACTTACCTAAGGTTTTACGGGATTGCCGCCAAACTCGGCCTAACAGCCGCCCCCAAAGTTGGTGCGGGAAAAGATCGACACATCCCACTCCAATATTAAACATGCTATGGCTGTGGTCCGTATTCCCCTTCGCTTTCAGTCGCGCCATTTCTATTAACTGTGGATTAATGTCTAATTTTGAATCAAAGGCTTGAGCTCTTTCTTGGGAGCGGTGTGGAATATCGATCAATTCATCGGGAATGGTATCTGACACATAAGTGCCCGAGCCCGGTTTAGTCAGCAGATAGCCTTCATCAATCAGGCGCTCAAACCCTTGCAGTACTGAGTTACGTGAAATCTGCATGGTTTCCGACAAGGCTCTGCTGGATGGGATCTTCATTCTCGGATGTAAACGTCCATTAAGAATGGCCTCTCTAAACGCATGATAAAGCTGATCTTTGAGGATGCCATCTTTGAGTTGCAAGTGAGGGAAATTAGATTGAGGTTTTTTCATTTGCTAACTGGTACTGTAAAAAATACAAAAAGTGTACCTTATGCGGTACCGCAATTGAATCTAGAATCTTACTTCAGTAAAACTGAGACCATTTACTTAATTTCAAGGAGTGCGCTAATGTCCAGCCAATCACTAACAGTGACCATTGATATGGTTAAAGAAACGGACTATTCACTCTGGTTACCACACTGGCGTGATTATCAGACCTTTTACAAAGTGGCGTTATCGGAAGCGATCACCCAAGCCACGTGGCGCCGATTCTTCGATGATCAAGAACCCATGTATTGCGCCGTCGCAAGAGAGGGCCAAAACTTACTCGGTTTTGTGCACTATGTTTTTCATCGTTCTACTTGGGCCGAAACGGATTATTGTTATCTTGAAGACTTGTTTGTTGCCCCAACGGCAAGGGGTCAACATGTTGGAAAACAATTGATTGAGTTTGTAAAGCAAGCGGCCATTGAACACAAGTGTGCGCGCTTGTACTGGCATACACAGGAAACCAATTTAACCGCACAAAAACTCTATAACTGGATTGGTGAAAAGCCGGGAGTGATCGAGTACAGAATGCCGCTGTAAGGGGTGTGGCCTTTAATTAACGCATTAACTGGCTAGCTTATTAATGCATTTATTATCAGTGGTTTGATAGTCTAAAATCCTTTCAATCCTAATGCTAAAGGGCTTTTAGCATTAGGTTTTTACACCATTGGGTTTGGTTGTTAGTGTTGATTGTGGTTAATCGCGGCGATAACCATATCAGTCAATCCACGGGCGTTTACTGTGTCGCCTATATAAAGCTATGCCCGACCTTTTAGTCAATTCTATTTCTGCTCTATCTCGTATAGAAAACTCTCTAGGATCTTCCTGCTTTGGGCAAGTTTCGCTGTTTTGAGGTCTACCCGCGCAATTTGCTCATGCAGGACATGGCGCAACTCATCACATGGTTCAAAAATGGGGCCTTCACCTCTCACACAGGGTAAAAATTGTTTGATCGTCGCAAGGGTCATACCTGCCAAGCCAAGCAGCTTTATTCGCTCGACAGTCTGTAGCTCATTTTCAGAGTAATCACGATACCCACTTGTGATGCGCTTAGGTTTTAGCAGCCCTTCAGTTTCATAATAGCGCAGCATACGAATACTAACGTCAGTACGCTTAGCCAATTCACCTATTCTCATTTTGCCCTCTTGACTCTTACAGTACTGTTAGGGTTTAGGATAGTGACATCTTTAATGTGAACTCAACTAGGAGTCAATACCATGTCTACTACAGTCAGCACTTATCAGGCTCAAATAAATGGGCACCCGACTAGCCTTTCTGAGCTTACCCCTTTAGCCTTTGCGGGGTTTGCGCACTTTACGGCACTGCAAGTGCGAAATCGCCAGATCAAAGGGCTTGATCTTCATCTCGATCGTCTGCGTAAAGCATCCGTGGAGTTTTTCGGGAGTGCGATGCCCGATGACCAATTACAGTCCTATATCAGAACTGTCGTTGACGAGGGCCCAGAGGACCAATCGTTAACTGTCACTGTCTTCTCGCGCAATGGCGAATTTACCGCAGATAGTATGGATGTGGAGCCTGCTGTACTGGTTCGTACTGGGGCACCGTCTAATGGACCCAAAGGTCCGCTAAGGCTCGCAGCAGTGAACCATGAGAGACCTCTAGCTGCCATAAAGCATGTCGGTGAAGTCGGTAAAACTTACTTTCTACATCAAGCTATTCGCCAAGGTTTCGACGATGCGGCCTTCGTTGACAGTCGTGGATGCTTGAGTGAGGCCACCATATGGAATCTTGTTTTTTGGGATGGTGAAACAGTTATCTGGCCAAAGGCGAAAATATTACAGGGCACTATGATGAGCATTATTCAGCGCCAACTGGACCGTCTTCACATTCCCCAGCGCCACGAAGCAATCACCTTTGAACGTCTCAAAGCGCTGTCGGGCGCCGCAGTCATGAATTCATGGACACCGGGGATAGCAGTCACTGCCATTGGTTCAAACATTATCGCAGAAGCAAAATCGTTCATCAGCTTACTCCATGAAGCCTACGAGGCCGAACCCATCAGTTTTCTTTAATGAAATGGTGATAGCAGGAAGCACCATTTAGCATGTATTTATCGACATTCAGGCAGCCTGCCTAGCTGTACTAATGGAGTGAAATATATTGATTTAATAAGACAAACTGGAGAGGGTAGGAGCAACTCTTGTTGGATTTTTAAGATGAACTTTTACCTGAACTAGTGAGTAAACTCCCTTAATTTCAAAATGTTTTATGTTGTGGGAAAAAATTAACAATGGATGTCTTGATAATATTGATAATAAAACACAAAAAGAGTTATGGGTGTCCTGACTTTCGGTTGTTAATTCTGTTGTCTATAATATTTTTTTCGATACTTAAAAACTAAAGGGAATTAGAAATGAGAAAACTATTAACGGCTTTCCTTATTGCCATGCTTCTTACTAGTTGTGCTTCATCCACACAGGTCTCAGCCCCTGCCGCTGTGCCTATTACTACAGAAATAGTCTTGAATTCTAATAAGAGTGATAGACATAAAAAGCAAGTAGAAAGTTACTATCCTAGTCCACTTAACTATCTAGAAACCATTAAATTCATACAAGCAAAAGCAGACATTGATTTAACGGCAGAGCGGGTTCCGTTGAATGGACTTTATACCAAAATATTAATACAGAATCAGCTCCCCTCTTTTAATGAGTGTCAATCTAACTGTGAGAGTGATGGCTACCTAGAATACGAGAAAAGAGGTGTAATACCTAGGTTCTTTCTTCCCAAAAGAGTCTCTTTAAGTTCATATGTTAAACTGGATACTAGTGTATACCAAACGACAATACCGCTCTTGGCTATAGATGAAACCAGCTCCTCGGAAGTCGGCTCAAGTTGGGATCGTTCAAAAGTATATAGTCATGAAACTGAACCGTTATTTCTTGTGCCAACTAACATCTCCAGAGCCAAGCTTATGTATAGCTTTTCAGGAAATGAAGAGAATAAACTCAACTCGGCTAAAGTACTCGATGTGGCAATCGGTGCCATTAATATTCTCTCACCATCATCTAGTTTACTTACTTCGTTAAATAGGCAGTCGGTATCAGATAAATCTAAAGCTATCGATAGTGCAATTGCGAATGCTTTCTCTGAAAGTCTGCTCGAGACAATTGAATTAAGTCTCAGGCTCGATAGCTGGTCAGCAAAAGATGTTTACTTTTTAAGTATGCAAATGCCGCAAAATAAAACTGACTGGGAGTCAAAACCTGAAAAATTATCAACTGTTGGTCAATGGCTTATCACATTTGAAGCACCTAAAATTAGTGCTTTCTATCCATATCACGTCTGTGGTGCTAATCCTCAAGTGACCAATAGAATAAGTAGTTCTTATTGCTTCAAGAACTATGTTGAAGCAGAGGTTTCGGTATATCAAGAGTTTAAGAAAAACAAAGACTACTATCGAATCCTAGATACTTCGCTTTATCAGTTAAATGATAGTCAAAAAGTATCAATTAGCAGCATGATTGCTGAGCTTCCTAGCGTACAAAGACTCGCTGATGGTAGCTATAGATCAGCATTTACGAATAAAGACACATCAAAAATACAAGACATGAACATCGCATGTTCAGATATAGCTAGAAAAGTGACATCTTTAGGCTTTTCTGTCGTTGATACAAACCTAGTTGTTTACTCAACTTTCCTTTCGAGCTCGTTAATGAAGGTGAATGCTTCGGATTGGGAAAAGAACTTAAGTCAGATGAAATCCTGTGAGCTTGCAGTCAAGCAATTATCCTCTATCCCTACATAAAAATTGACAATGTTATGAATCTATTATGAAAGTTAGATGCTGATACTGACAAAAGATGGGACATAACTCTTTTCAGATGAACAGCCAACACCAAAGCTAAAGTAATACTCCTACTCCCTGCGAAGTTGTCGAAATACGGAGATAAAAATGTCGTGGCGACATCACGGATGATGGCGCAGGCTCGGGGGCACATAGATGTGCCATCTGAGCCGTTAGGCGATATGAGACTGGTTACTAAGGGCTTTATGGTGACAGTGAGTCATTTAGCTACAGACATACTCAAGTGTTGACGAAATTAAGCACTTGCATGTAAGTGACCGTTGGCGGCATGGATGCCGTCGTCGAGCCCTCAGGGATGAGTTTATGGCGTGTCACTGGAATGAAAGTGATTAATTGTATGCACAAAAGATGAGAGTAGGAATAACTCTTTAATCGTTCATCAAGCTAAGCTTAATAATCAATCAGCTAGTTGCAAAACTCCACATATTTTGAATTAACCCGTCAGAAACCTCAAACACCATCATTACCTCAAAGGGGTGCTCCTTAATGCCGCTGATCCGTTCGTGGTCGACGACTTTATTGCCCACCACCATGCGGCTAACGATTTCGGCATGTAAGTTGGGCAGGTTAAAGCGTTCATTCTGATAGAAATCGCTAAAAGCGGCTTTACCTTGAATGACGGGCTCAGTTGCGGGTGGGCGATAGATGCACACTTCATCACTAAACTGGGCGACAAAAGTGGCGAGATCGCGCTGGTTATAGGCTTCAAGCTGAGCTTGAACCAGTGCTTCGGGTGTGCTTTCTCTGGCACTGACTCTGGCTCTAATACTGGCACTGGTTTTGATATTGGGGGCTTGTGTCATATTCATTATCCTAATCTTGCTATTCCAACAGCTTAAGCTGTGTTTGTCCCCATTGGGTGGCATAGGGCATGGCTTCTTGCGGGCTGAGGATAAACTCATTTTCACAGCCATCGCCGCGGGGCGTTTCCCAGAATTTGATCCCCTTTGGCTCAAGGGTGAGCTGGTAATATCCCGAGCCGTCTGATGTGGGGCATTCTGCGTCCGGTGCTTTGCCAGTAAACAATTTGTCTCTTAATGCTGGGGGTAAAGGATGACTCATACCCACGAGCATACTTTGTGGTTGAGTATCGGCGAGAAACCACTGCCACGGGTGGAAAGGTTTGCCGTCGGTAAGGGAGAAACTCACAAATTCTTGGCTGATACCATTGGCGCCATAACCTGCAGCCCAGCGATATAGGCGCACACTGAGCCAATGCTGATTAACCTGAGATCGGTTTAACAAGCCATAACTGCAATAGCATTAAACTCTGCGTTAGTGATGTTCAGTTGTGGCTTATTGTCTTTCAATTGATAGGCGATAAGTCCCGCA
>NZ_JAKILG010000042.1 GCF_023283765.1 Shewanella profunda
TCTCCCCATGTGAGAGTAGGTCATCGCCAAGCGCCTAATTATCTTGTAAAGATGTAACTAAGCCAGCTGAATAAGCTGGCTTTTTTGCGTCTGTAATTTGTACAATTTAGTTTATTTTTCCTACAGATGAATAATACCAATCTACACAAAGATTAAGTCAGTTTAATCCACTCTCTTGAGCACATTGTTTTTAACCTCTGAGGGACGGAAATAAACTCGTTCCAAGCCTTCGAAACCTGCTCAGCAATCTCTTCATAATCTTTAAATACTCTGTTGGATAGGCAATGTTGTCGTAGCCACTGCCAAACTTGCTCTATTGGATTGAGCTCCGGTGAATAGGGGGCAATTTTATCAATGTGACATTATCCAATTCCGTCGCCGTGTCATGAGTATGCCAACTGGCGCCATCAACAATCACCACGGCGTGACGTCCTGATACGGTCGCTTTTGATATCTGGCTCAAATGCTGAGTCATCGCCGCTTTATTGACAAAGTGACTCACGGGTGCTTCCGTTTGTCCTGTCGTTGGACAAATGGCACCAAATAAATAGCCATATTCAAACTGTTGCTGCTTAATGGCTCTGGGTCTGCTGCCCGTTTCAGCCCAAAGACGCGTCGTTTGATCCTGTTGTCCAAAGCGCGCTTCGTCTTGAAACCAGACATCAATACGCTCAAGAGGCAAGTGTCCTGGGGAGTGACGGATCGTTTCCATTTGGAAGTTTTTTAAAAGCTTCTTGGCTTTCCTGTGAATATTTGGGATGCCTTGAGCGGCTGGTTATCCAGCTAAATCCGAGTTGCTTGAGTCATCGATAAATGTGATCAGAGTGGTAACTAACGTGAAATTCAGTGTAAATGTAGTTGGCAATATCCCCCCCTGTAAGTCGTCCCCGTAGAAACGGCGGATTGCTTTACGTGGTTTGATATCCGCTCAAGCTGGGCAGGCGTTAATCGAGAGGGTCGGCCTTGGATGGTTTGTTATCTAAGCCATCTAGCCCATGGTTTAAATAGCTCGCGACCCATTTATTCACACTGGCGCGTGCGGTATTGAGGCGCTTGGCAATGTTAGTCCGATTCTCACCTTCGAAAAAGAGGGATACGGCTAACAATCGAATTCGCTTTCGAGCATTGGATTCTTTGCGTGATAGCGTTAGAAGTTGCTTAGATTTTTCAGAATTCATAGTATTGAGCTAGATAATGTAGAATGCGCTCTAATTAGATCACATCTTTTAGCAGAATGGTATTACTCCCAAACGCATGCGCTATCTTGCCTGAAGGGCATTGCGTACTGCTATCGTCAATATGGTTAAAGTGAGTCATACCAGTCCCAATAAGTGGTAATCAACGTAATGGGAAATATCATCATTATTGGTTTAAATGACTCGGATGACTGCTGCTCTTTGCATAATTTTTCACCAAACATTTCTTATTACTTTTGTCTTTATTCTGAAAATCTTTGTTTAAGCATTTATGCTGCTTCAGAGTAAATTCATTGTTTTTGATCTTTTGTTGATGAATATGAATTTATTCATCGATTTTATGAGGAATTAATACTGATATCTTTCTAAATTGCCTAGTTTGGTAAGACCAATTTACATTGATATGGTGTTTTTGGTATCAATTGGGTATGTTTGGTTGTTGCAAATTGGAGCGGAATTTTTATCTTTTGTGAATTTTTAATCTTTATATGTGATTTTATATGCTCCAGTTGTTACTTCGACAAGGGAAGTCAATGTGTTCTCCTGAGCTCAAATTGAGTTGGTGGATGTGAGCGAAATAGTTTAAGGCTAATCAGGTTGAAATTTGAAGGAGTTGTGGGGCTATGGGGGATTTAACTCAGCAGTTGCTGGATGCTGTTGGCATCATGTTTTTGGGGATGGGATTAGTCTATCTATTTTTAAGTTTACTGATCCTTGGGATCCATTTGGTTGCGAAGTGGTGTGCTAAGGATGTGGCACTTGATAGGAATGCAAAAGAGCAGCAAAAAATTCAGCAATCTGCATTAGCTGCAAGTGCTGCGCCTTTAGATCCGAAAGTCGTTGCTGCAATTACGTTGGCCGTTCGACAGTATCGTTCACAGATAGAATAATGGGGAGCAGTATGACTCTAGTAGCACACTCTAAGATGGCTGTGACTAAGCCACTAGTTTTAACCGATGTTGTTCTACGGGATGCGCATCAATCTATCTTAGCAACGCGTCTGAGAATCGATGATATGTTACCGATTGCACCTTTGCTTGATAAAGTCGGTTTTTGGTCGCTCGAGTCTTGGGGCGGAGCCACCTTTGATGCCTGTATTCGTTATCTTGGTGAAGATCCGTGGGACAGAATTCGTGAGCTTAAAAAGGTTATGCCAAATACCCCGCAGCAAATGTTGCTGCGGGGCCAGAATTTATTAGGCTATCGCCATTATGCCGATGATTTAGTGACTCGTTTTGTCGAGCGTGCTCATGCTAATGGCGTTGATGTATTTCGTATTTTCGATGCGATGAACGATGTGCGCAATCTTGAGACTGCGGTTAAGGCGGTACGACAAGTTGGTGGTCATGCGCAAGGGACGATTTCGTATACAACTAGCCCAGTTCATACCATTGATACTTGGGTCGATATGGCTAAACGTCTCGAAGATATGGGTTGTGATTCCTTATGTATTAAAGATATGGCCGGCCTACTTAAACCCATGGAAGCGTTTGAGCTTATTAGTCGACTCAAATCTCAAACACAACTCGTGTTATCTATGCATTGTCACGCAACGACTGGCCTAAGTACGGCTACTTATCAGAAAGCGATAGAAGCGGGTATTGATGTGCTCGATACGGCGATTTCCTCTATGAGCCAAACCTATGGTCATACGGCGACAGAAACTGTCGTTGCTATGGTTGAAGATACCGAGCGAGCAACGGGTTACGATATGGTGCTACTCGAGGATATCGCTGCTTATTTTCGCGAGGTCCGTAAAAAGTACGCCAAATTTGAAGGGGCTCTAAAGGGGATCGATTCGCGAATTTTACGGGCACAAGTGCCTGGCGGCATGCTCACTAATATGGAGAGTCAGCTAAAGGAGCAAGGCGCTTCGGATAAAATAGATGCAGTACTCGAAGAAATCCCACGTGTACGTCAGGATTTAGGTTTTATCCCCTTAGTTACACCCACATCGCAAATCGTCGGTTCTCAGGCAGTAATTAACGTTTTAATGGGGGAAAGGTATAAATCTCTGACTAAAGAGACTGAGGGCGTGCTCAAAGGTGAATATGGTGCAACACCTGCACCAGTGGATGCGGCATTACAGGCAAGGGTGCTAAAGGGGACTGAAGCAATAAGCTGCCGCCCTGCGGATCTATTAACGCCTGAGCTCGCGAAGTTACGGCTTGAATTAGCACAAAAAGCGCAGGATCAGAACATTCGTCTATCGTCAGAGCATGACGATGATGTGCTGACTTATGCGCTCTTCCCACAGATTGGTTTACAGTTTTTAAAAAACCGTGACAACCCGAGTGCCTTTGAGCCTAAACCTGAATTAGCTTCGGTGGCAGAGATCTCTAAGCCCGCTGCTGATCGTGGCCCTGAAACCTACACAGTGACAGTCGAAGGACAAGAGTACGTAGTTGAAGTCGCCATTGGCGGTGAAATCTCACAGATCCAGCCTCAGGGACAAATAGCCCATGCAGTGCCAGCTTCAAGTGCAGCCTCTGCGCAAGCTGCAAGCCGTGAAATAAAACTTGAAATGAGTGCACCCTTATCGGGCAATATTTTCAAAGTACATGTTTCTGCTGGAGATAGGGTTCGCGAGGGGGATGTGGTGATTATCCTTGAAGCTATGAAGATGGAAACTGAGATCCGTGCTCAAGGGGATGGCATAATCGCTAAACTCTGGGTGAAAGAAGGTGATTCTGTGTCTGTGGGTTCTCAATTATTGGCCTTGGCGTAGGAGTCATTATGGATGGTTTAATGGCTTTTTGGGCCGAAACGGGTATTGCTCACTTTACTGGCGGCCAAGTACTGATGATGGCCGTAGGGGCGTTGCTCTTATATCTCGCCATAGTACGGGGGTTTGAGCCTTTGCTATTGCTGCCGATAGGTTTTGGCGCTGTACTGGCAAACATTCCCCACGCAGGGTTTACCGAAGAAGGCGGCATCTTGTATTACGCCTATCATGTCGGGATTGAGACTGGAATATTTCCGTTACTTATCTTTTTGGGGGTTGGTGCGCTAACAGACTTTAGTGCCTTGATTGCTAACCCAAAAACCTTGTTGTTAGGTGCGGCTGCGCAGTTTGGTATTTTCTCGACACTCATTGGTGCTATAGCGCTTAACTTAGTGCCAGGGTTTGAGTTTACGATGAAGGATGCTGCCGCTATTGCCATTATTGGTGGAGCAGATGGACCTACGGCCATTTTTTTGGCTTCCAAACTGGCGCCGGAGTTGCTTGGCGCGATTGCGGTCGCGGCCTATTCCTATATGGCTTTAGTCCCGATTATTCAACCTCCTATTATGCGTTTGCTTACAACCAAAGCCGAACGAGAAATTAAAATGGAGCAGTTACGCGAAGTCAGTAAGAAAGAAAAGATCATTTTTCCTCTGATGGTTTTAGGGCTGACGATTTTGTTCTTACCTGCGGCAACCCCTCTTGTCGGCATGTTTTGCCTAGGCAACTTGATGCGTGAATCGGGTGTCGTCGATAGACTCTCTAAGACTGCGCAAAACGAGCTTATCAATATAGTGACGATTTTCTTAGGGTTAGCTGTGGGCTCTAAGCTTTCTGCGGAGCAATTTTTGCGGGTTGAGACGTTAGGTATTTTAGTGCTTGGGGCTTTAGCCTTTAGCATTGGCACCGCGGCGGGGGTCCTGATGGCAAAGCTGATGTGCAAGCTTTCCGGTGGTAAGGTTAATCCTCTGATTGGTGCTGCGGGTGTTTCTGCCGTTCCTATGGCGGCACGAGTTGTGAATAAAGTAGGTTTAGAAGCTAACCCACACAATTTTTTGTTGATGCATGCAATGGGGCCAAACGTGGCGGGTGTATTAGGTTCCGCGGTGGCGGCGGGGATATTACTGGCGGTGCTTGGTTAAGTTTTTTGCTTAAAAGCCAACTTTAGAATAAGTTGGCTTTTTTATGCGGTTAACCAAAGCAGTAGCATTAACATCAAAATTAAGCTGCTACTGATAGCGATAATGTAAATAAACCCGCGCTTACCCTGTTTAAGGGGAATGCCGTTGGCTTTTAAAAAAAGCGTCCATAGCAGGCAAAGGATAAGTGGAAACAGGAAGAGTTTAGTCATAGTGGGTTCTGCTCTGAATAAATAGTAATAGCATAGCGCTGACTCAGAAGTTTAACAGCTTGATCTTATTGGTGGTAATTGATTCATGTTTTAGTCTTATCAATCTTCTGTTTAATCTTTTATTCAGGTCCATAAAAAAGACCGCCTCAGCGGTCTTTATCGATAAACACGGCGTTATTGTGGCGAATTTACCCGTTCTGGATCTTGGGTCTCGTTTGAGTAAAACTGCTCTACATCGAGTTCGTTTTCTGATTTGCCGATAACAACAGCTGTCATCATATCGCCCGTTACGTTTGTTGCTGTGCGGATCATATCGATAATGCGGTCAATCGCGGCAATAAAGGCAATACCTTCAAGTGGTAACCCAATCACACCCAAGGTAACCGTTAGCATCACCATTGCACTTCCTGGAACGCCTGCTGTTCCCACTGAGGCTACGGTTGCGGTGATGGCAATCATTACGTAATCCAAGGTGTCTAGTGGAATATTGTAAATTTGTGCGATAAAGATAGCGGCAATAGCAGGATAAATACCACCACAGCCATCCATATTCATGGTTGCCCCTAATGGCATGACAAAGGCGCTATAGCGCTTAGATACGCCCATAGTTTCAACCGCACGAGTGCTTGCAGGTAAAGTACCAAAGCTTGAAGATGTACTAAAGGCAACTAATTGGGCTGGCATGGCTTTACGGAAAAATTGTACGGGGCTCAAACCTGCTACAAATTTGACTAAACCGCCGTATACAAAAATTATATGGATTAAGGCTGCAATATAAATAGCCGCAATAAATTTTCCAAGGGGCAATAATGTGGATAAACCATATGCGCCCACAACCCACGCCATCAACCCAAAAACACCGATAGGCGTCAGTTTTAATACCATGCGAGTCAGTTGGAACATGACTTCGGCACTGGCTTCGATGGTGTGCTTCAGTGGATCGGCTTTCTCCCCGACTTTATTTATAGCAATACCGACTAAAGCTGCAAAAACAATAATCTGCAATACCTTACCTTCAGCAAGAGAGGCAAAAGGGTTGGTTGGGATCATATCGAGTAATACTTGTGCAAAGCCTGGAATATTTCGCTCACGTACTTCAGTCGTCGAGAGTTCCATGGTGCCGCCCATATCGATCATTGAGCCCACGGCTAAACCAATCAACGACGCGATAGTTCCGGTTAACATAAACATGCCTAAGGTCTTTAAGCTAAGACGCTTCAAGCTTGTCTGTGATCCCAAAGACGTAATACTCACAACAATGGCACAGAATACCAGAGGCGCAACTAACATTTTAATTGCACTGATAAACAAGTCGCCCAAGGGTTTTAATACAGTGGCAGTTTCACCTAAAATGACGCCAACGAGCGCCCCTAAGATAAAACCGGTGAGCACTTTTTGCCAAAAAGGAATGCGGCTAATAGTTTGAAGAATCATGCGTTTTCCAGAAAATAATAAAGTACAAATCTATAGGTCTGAGATGCTAGGATGTGTATTCAGTCGACGTAATCAACTTATAACAACACTCTACTCAGGTATAGGGGATTTTGCTATTAAAGTGCATTGTATAGATAGAGTTGGGGTTATAACAAACCGTTTTTCTTATAACTTATTGTGATAAGTGAGTTTGTTGGTAAATGATTACAAAATACATTTATTTAACCTTATCGTGCTTTTGGTTTTTTATCGCAAAAAATCACTTTTTCATTGAGTAAGCAGCTATGTCCCAGCTATGGATCATGTTTTCGGGCGCCTTTTTAGCGGCCACATTGTTGCCGGGTGGATCTGAAGTCTTACTCATAGCTCTCTTAAATCAGGCCCCTGAAACTTGGATATCGCTCGTCCTTGTCGCCAGTATTGGTAATACCTTAGGGGCGATAACCAGTTTTTATCTGGGCCGAATGGGGCGTTTCGCTAAGTCCCCAGAAGAGCTGAGTGGTTCCAAGTACGTAAGATCTTTAGGTTTGATTGAACGCTACGGCGTATGGGCATTGCTACTGTCTTGGGCGCCGATAGTGGGCGATATTCTGTGCGTATTAGCGGGGTGGCTAAAACTTCCATTAATATCATCAATATTGATGATATTAATAGGTAAAACAATACGTTATTTGTTGGTTGTCGCTGCGGTTATGCAGTGGTTTATATGAAATGAAAAAATTTTTATAGATACGTTTGGCAGTAACACTTAAGCCAAATTCGTAATATAGAGAGGAACTTACTCGCTCGATAGTGGGTCTTAAGGGCCATTATTTAGAGGTTAAGTGTCTTGTGACCAATTGCTGTAATAAGGGGAGTCTTTTGAAAAAATGGATATTAGCAGTAGCGATTTCCGCTGCGCTTGCAGGTTGTGCTGCTGAAACGATTACGACTAACTTGCCTGTAGGCATGAAATTAATTGAAAGCGTTCAGTTAGCCGATTCGCAAGTCGGTATTCCTTATAAAAAGTATCAATTAGCCAATGGCTTAACGGTTATCTTACATCAGGATAGCTCTGATCCGCTCGTGCATGTTGATGTCACGTATCATGTTGGTTCAGCCCGTGAGCTTGCTGGGCGTTCCGGTTTTGCCCACCTGTTTGAACATATGATGTTTCAAGGTTCTGAGCATGTTGCCGATGAACAGCATTTTGAGGTCGTTACCGAGGCCGGTGGTACGCTTAATGGCTCAACTAACACCGACAGAACAAACTATTTTGAAACAGTGCCGAGCAATCAATTAGAAAAAATGTTGTGGTTAGAATCGGACCGCATGGGTTTTTTATTACCAGCACTGACCCGCGAAAAATTTGAAGTGCAGCGCGAAACGGTTAAAAAC
Source organism: Shewanella profunda (assembly GCF_023283765.1). GTDB lineage: Bacteria > Pseudomonadota > Gammaproteobacteria > Enterobacterales > Shewanellaceae > Shewanella > Shewanella profunda. Next base: position 8,084 of record NZ_JAKILG010000042.1, read on the forward strand.
GAGCGAGCACAACGTATCGATAATCAACCCTATGGCCGCATGACTGAGCGATTTAACCAAGCTCTTTATCCCGCTGGACATCCTTATTCTTGGCCTGTGATTGGCTGGCCGGAGGATCTTAACCGTGCCACGGTTGATGATGTGAAACACTTTTTCCAGCGTTGGTACGGCCCCAATAATGCGACCTTGACCATAGGCGGCGATTTCGATGAAATACAAACCTTGGCATGGGTGAACAAGTATTTTGGTGAAGTTCCCCGTGGGCCTGAGGTATTGCCAGAGTCTACAACACTCGTGAACTTAGATACGACTCGTTATATCTCGATGGAGGATAACGTGCACTTACCCCTTATTCGTATTGGTTTTCCGACAGTGTATGCAAGGCATCCCGATGAAGCTGCGCTCGATCTTTTGGGTAATATTTTAGGTGGCGGTAAAACCTCTCTTGTCTATAAAAACTTGGTAAAAGAAGGGTATGCAGTACAGGCTAGTGTTAGTCATCCATGCCAAGAGTTAGCCTGCCAAATGTCGATTTATGCACTGGCAAACCCTCAAAGAGGCGGTAAGCTTGCGGACCTTGAACAGCGGATCCTAGATTCTATCAACGAATTTGAGCAGCGCGGCGTGACCGATGAAGATCTGCAAAAAGTGAAGGTGCAGTTTGAAGCAGATACCATTTTTGCCCTACAAAGCGTGAAAGGCAAAGTATCTACTTTAGCCTTGAACCAAACCCTGTTTGATAATCCTGATTTGATTTCAGCTGATCTTGCACGCTACGAGAATGTCACTAAAGATGACGTGATGCGTGTTTTTAAGCAGTATATTAAAGATAAGCCAATGGTGGTGATGAGTGTTGTCCCCCAAGGCATGACCGCGTTAGCTGCTCATCCTGATAACTTTATCCCCGAAGATTTGCCTATAGCCCAAACTGCCGTAGAAGGACAGTTGCCAACGCCTAAGCTAGTCTCAAGTTTTGACCGCGCAAAAATGCCCATGTCTGGCGCAGCGCCTATGCCCAAAGTGCCAAAAATCTGGACGACTAAGTTAGTCAATGGTATTGAGGTGATGGGCACACAAAGCACTGAAACACCAACGGTTGAATTAATTGTTTATCTTAATGGGGGTCATAGATTAGTGCCCGTTGAAAAAGCGGGGTTGGCGAGTCTTACCGCAGAAATGCTAAACGAATCCAGCCAGAAACGTAGCACTGAGGCATTATCTCAAGCCTTAGAAATGTTAGGCAGTACCGTCGATTTTGGTGCCTCCGAATATCAAAGTACGATCAAAATCTCGACACTGACCGAGCACTTAGATGAAACACTAGCGATTATGGAGGAAAAACTCTTTCAGCCTGGGTTTATCGAAGCTGACTTTGTCAGAGTAAAACAGCAACAGCTACAGCAAATTCAGCATATGCAGTCAAATCCAAGTTATTTGGCTAACTCGGCATTGTTTAGCCTGTTATATGGTAAAAATAATGCATTAGGTGTGAGCGATTCTGGCACGTTGGATTCTGTTGCTGCGTTGACTTTAGACGATGTTAAAGCCTTTTATGCCGAGCAATACCGCGGTGCTAATGCAAAAATTATTACGGTAGCCAATTTGCCTGAATCGACCCTATTACCAAAGTTGGCGGGATTAAGCCAATGGAAAGGGGAGGCCACATCGATTCCAGCATTGAAACCATTCCCTGAACTTAAAGGCGGCACTATTTATCTGATTGATAAACCGGGCGCTGCGCAGTCGGTGATCAATATTGCTAAACGTGCTCTGCCCTATGATGCCACGGGGGGATACTTTAAAGCTTACCTGATGAACTATCCGCTGGGTGGTGCTTTTAATAGTCGTATTAACTTAAATCTACGTGAAAATAAGGGCTATACCTACGGCGCCCGTACTACTTTTTCGGGCGGTGCTGAGGTTGGGGATTTTGTGGCATCAAGCGATGTACGAACCGATGTAACAGCTAAAGCTGTTGCTGAATTTATTAAGGAAATTAACACTTATCAGCAAATGGGCATGACGGATGCTGAACTTGCTTTTATGCGTAACTCTGTTTCCCAAGGACAGGCACTCGACTATGAAACGCCTTATCAAAAAGCGGGCTTTATGCGAATGATCCAGCGTTATCAGTTGAGCCAAGATTTTACCGCTCTGCAGGATAAAATCATTAAGACTGTAACAAAAGATGAACTCAATGCCCTTGCGGCTTCCGAGCTAGATATCAAGCAAATGGTGATATTAGTGGTGGGAGATAAAGCAAAAATAGAGACGGATTTATCGACATTGGGCTATCCAATTGAAACGTTAGTATTGTAAATTGATTTTTTGGCCTTATATAGATGTCAGACAAGTCAATTTAGCAACGCAATCCGTTGTTAGTCTAACGTGTTAATAAATAGTGAGACGGTGACAGCATTAGCTGTCACCGTCTGCTTTTAACCATAGAAGAATCTAATTTGGCTTGCCCTACTAACAGGTTTAGATTTATTTTGAGGCGTATTTTGAAAGATAAGCCTCAAAATAAAGGTCTGACTGTTACCTTTGTCGCGACAGCGAATCACCAATCAGAGAAGCGCAAATTGAAGTCATTCAATGAATTAGTAGAACATTTCTCGGACGCTCATGGGCGCACCGCACTCTTAGGTATGTTACGTGGTATAGAGCGTGAGGCCCTACGAATCGATGAGTCTGGCTATCTCGCATTAGATACACATCCTCTCGAATTGGGCTCGGCATTGATGCATTCGCGCATTACTACGGATTACAGTGAGGCGTTACTCGAATTTATCACACCAGTGAATAACAAGGTTGAGCCACTATTAGAGGGGCTGACCGAAACCCATGCGTTTAGTGTGCGTCACTTGCATGGACAGCGTTTATGGCCTGTCAGCATGCCATGCTATGTCAAAGATGAGCACAATATTCCGGTTGCCCGTTATGGCTCATCTAACACTGGCAAGATGAAAACCTTGTATCGTAAAGGCTTAACTTACCGCTATGGTGCCCTAATGCAGATTATTTCTGGGGTACATTTTAACTTTTCTGTGTCCCAAGAATTGTGGCAAAGCCTCTATGAGCTAAGTGATAAGAGTCTGACATTTGAAGATTTTATCTCCGAGTCCTACTTTGGATTAATTCGCAATTACCGTCGACTTGTGTGGGTGTTACCCTATTTATTTGGGGCATCGCCAGCCTTATGTAGCTCGTTTATTAAAGGGCAAAAAACCGATCTACAGTTTGAAAAATCGGGTAGTGGCACCTTGTATTTACCCTATGCCACATCATTACGTATGAGTGACTTAGGCTATACCAACAAAGAGCAAGAAGATCTCAACATCAGCTATAACTCTTTACCCGAATATTTAGCGGGCGTGAATGCCGCCATCAAAATGCCTTCGGCAAATTTTGCCAATATTGGGGTCAAGGTCGATGGTGAGTACCGACAGCTCAATGCTAATGTATTACAGATTGAAAACGAGTTTTACTCGCCCATCCGCGCTAAACGTGTGACACAAAGTGGCGAAAAACCCTCTGAAGCTCTAGCCCGTGCAGGAGTTGAATATATTGAAGTAAGGGCGCTGGATGTAAACCCCTTTAGTCCTATCGGAATTGAAGCAAGCCAAGTTCATTTCCTCGATTTATTCTTACTCTATTGTTTATTAACTGAATCACCTAAGTCAGATATCAAAGAAGAAGCGCGTTTGAGTGCCAACCTTAAGTCCGTGGTGCTTGAAGGACGTAAACCCGGTCTTGAGTTATTAACCTCGGCAGGTACTTTATCCCTTAAAACTTGGTTAGAAACCTTGTTTGATGCATTACAGCCCCTTGCAAAGCTGTTAGATGGTGAAGCGTCAGCTTATCAAGCCGCATTAGCCCATTGGCGCCGTGCAGTAGATGACCCAAGTCAGACCTTATCAGGACAAGTTATCCAGCATTTAATTGCTAAAGGTCAAGATCATGGGCAATGGGTGATGACACTTGCCCAGCAATATCATCAATATTTTATTGATTATCCACTTTCTGTAGAGACAATTGCTCAATATCAAGCTGAGGCGAAAGGTTCGCTTGAAAAGCAAGCCGAATTAGAAGCTGTGCAACGTGATGTTTCTTTTGATGATTATCTTAAAGACTATTTTGGTGCCCAATCTTGATAATCCGGAGGGGGAGTATGGCAAGTTTGAAAGCGGGCGCTGTAGTATTGGGCCTATGTAGCTTACTCTCTGGCTGTGCATCTTCGCCTGAGCAAACCTTAAGTTGTGGGACTGTATCAGGTTATTTGAAGCCTGATGCCAGTACTCATTGGTACCGCGTTGTGGTAACACATTTAAATGGCAAGGCTGTTGTGTCTAAACCCAATTACCAATTAGCACCTGGAGACTATGAGTTTACTGTAGCGGAATTAATTGATGATCCTTCCTTGGGGGTCTCACTTAGCGCTCGTACCCCCAAAATATTGAAATTGACGGTAGATGGGCATCAGCGTTATCACATAGGTGCTCTGTTTCATACAGATAAGCGTTATATGGGCAAAGACAGCTCCTATTGGGAACCGGGGGTATGGCAGCAAGAAGCCCATGAATGTCAATTTGACCTGAGTCCTGAAACTAAGTAGATGATTAATGAATAGGTATTCTACGATATTGCTATGTATCACCATGGGTTTACTCTCTGGATGTGCTACATCTCCACCTAAATCGCCCGATAATCTTTGTGATATTTTTCAAGAACACCGTTCTTGGTACGATTCAGCAAAAGATGCCCGTGATAAATGGGGCGTACCTGTACATGTACCACTCGCCATGATGTATCAAGAAAGTTCATTCAAGCATAACGCAGCACCACCAATGGAATATTTTTTAGGCTTTATTCCTATTGGCCGCGCGAGTGATGCCTATGGTTATGCTCAGGCAAAAAATATGACTTGGGATGATTATGTCCGCGAAACGGGTAACAGTTGGTCGAGCCGCAGTAATTTCGATGACGCGATGGATTTTATGGGTTGGTATATCAGCAAGACCAATAAAATAAATGGTGTATCTAAGTGGGATGCCCGCGCTCAGTATCTCAATTACCACGAGGGGTGGGGAGGCTATCGACGCGGTACCCATAAATCAAAGGCATGGTTGATAAAAGTGGCAAATAAGGTTGATGATAGATCCAAGCGTTATGCTGCCCAATACCAAACCTGTAAAGAAGATTTAGACTCTTCTTGGCTGTGGCGATTATTCTTTGGTTGATTTAACCAAACGCCTTCAGAATGTTGAAATTTGTAAGTTGATGGCGTTTGGTGTCTATTTTTAGCTAAGTGTATTCCGCTATTGTGCCGTGATTATTGCTCCGTGATATTATCGACGGTATCTGCAAAGGCTTCAGATGCTTTAAGGGCAGTTTTCTTAGATCGTTTGTGCTCATACATTGCATGATCGGCCTGTTTAAAGGATTTTGACCAATCGCTTTCAAATAGAGCAACACCGAAACTAAAGCCTAAACAGAGTTCAGTATTTTGTTGCAGACTGAGCTGCATATCTTCTAAATCTCGCTCGAGTTCAGTTTGCGTCCCATGGCATAGGGCAACAAACTCATCTCCTCCAAAGCGTGAGACAATCCCTTTATTCTGCCAGCAGTCCAAAATGGTGGTCGCAACTTGTGTTATGGCAAGATCCCCCACCTGGTGACCATAAGTATCATTAATGGCTTTGAGATTATCCATATCAATGATCACCAAAAAGCTGTCAAGGCGTGCTTTATACTGCCAGTGCGGTAAGGCATCCTCGAAGTTTTTACGATTATAAAGTCCTGTTAAGGAGTCAAAGTTAGCGAGCTTTATAATTTGCTGGGACTTTTGATAAAGAGCAATGGCATTACAGGCCTCGTGGGTCAAAATGGATACCAAATTACGATCATAGTCGGTAAAGGCGCCCACGCTGCTGCTGTCGAGGTTGAGCATGCCATAGAGTTTACCATCGATACGAATTGGGCTTGAAAGCGTTGAACGAATGGGGGATTTAGCGACAGTCAGCAAGGTTTGTTGGTCCTCTTTAGATAAGCTGCTACCCGCATTGATATTTTCCATGTCGTTAACGACCACTACCCGATCACATTTACCGTTGGTGAGACGATATTCGAAGGACTGCTCTAAGGTAAGATTAAGTTGTTTTAGTTTGGCTAAGTCTAGCCCAATCACTGATTCAAAATGCAGCTTGTTACTGATTTCATTTACTTTAATGATGCTACCCATCTCAGCACCATTGATAATACACACGGCTTTATTTAGTAGCGCATCGAGAAAGGCGTGCTCATCTTTATATTGACTTGAAAGGTGTGCGAGTTCGTAGATGGCATCATTGATAGTGACGACTTGTTCTAAATGCAACCATAGGCGGCTCAGCCTACCTTGGTGTAGATAGTAGCTTAAGCTATAAGCAAAAATATAAATGAGGCAAACAAACAGCAAAGGCAAAATACTCCAGCCTTCGGCGGGAGCATTAAAGATAAACAGTAGAACAAATAGCACTATCGGTACAATCAGCAATAATAAATGGTAACGATAATCTAAGCGGTCTATGGTCTTACGTTTAAAGTTATCCCTTAATTTCACTCGAAAATTCCTTTATTCGCACTCTCGCTAGCGCAGACACAATTAAAAATGTCACTAACTCATTCATATTAAGTAGGCTTAGTATATAACGAATGTTAAAAAATAGACTGATATGGAATGATGAGCAATTCCATATCAGTACTTAGTGTGAATTAATTTTGTGTATGGGCAAACTCTGCCAATATCCATGCTAGAGGGGCTTGGTATTGGGTTGGCATCCAAGTTTGTAAGGCGGTAATACTCGTGTTGAGCACGGTTTGATTAGGTACCGAAAGGTTTAAATGCCCAACTTTACGACCTTGGCGCACTTCTTTGTTGTACCAATAAAGTTCAGCATTAGGCAGGCTTAACCAACGTGGGTCATTATCGATACCAATAAGATTGACCATAACACATTGAAAGTTCACCTGCGGTTCTGGTATTGCGATGCCGCACAGTGCCCTTAGGTGCAACTGAAATTGATCCATATGAGTACCCGCTTGCGTCCAATGCCCCGAGTTATGTACACGTGGTGCTAACTCATTAACAAGCAAGTTATTACCAACACGGAAGCATTCCATCGCCATTACACCTACGTATTCTAGCTCGTGCATAATGGCACTTAGCATAGTTTGCGCTTGCACTTGCAAATGGTTTAAACGCTTTAGCGGCGAAATTGACGCCATTAATATGCCATCTTGGTGAAGATTAAGCGTTAAGGGATAAAATACACATTGACCCTCACGGGTGCGCACGCCCACTAATGACACTTCTTCATCAAAATTAATCGCTTGCTCAGCAATTGCAAGGTTACGCCAATCATTGGGAATATCACTCGCTTCGGCTTGTTTGAGCCAATGTTGGCCCTTGCCATCATAACCACCAGTGCGGCGCTTCATCAACACGCGGGGGCCAAAACGCTGGTAAAGCTCATCGACCTGTGTTGCATCATCGACCAATGTCCAAGGCGCAGTGGGGATGCTTAATTGATCAAGTAAGCATTTTTGACTATAGCGATCGGCTAAGCGGCTGAAAACGGGCCCGTTAACAAAATGGGGGTGGGAACTTAGTTGTAAACTCAAGGCAGATTCTGGCCACTGTTCACGCTCCGCGGTAATGATATCCTGGGGTGCAAGTGGCAGGATTTCATCTGTTGGCGCCATTATGTCTACAGCGTGAACATCGATTGCTAATGGCTCGCCTGCGTGGGTCAACATTGCGCCTAACTGACCATTACCTAATACCCAAACCTTAGGTTTTGTGTTTGTTTGGGCCATTAGACTTCCCTCGGATCCGGATTGTCTAACACAGCGCGGGTTTGCTCTTCTCTGAAAGCCTCTATGCGAGTTGCTAGGGCGGCATCGTTATTAGCGAGGATTTGGCAAGCCAGTAATCCGGCGTTAAAGGCACCAGCAGTACCTATGGCTAAGGTGCCAACGGCAATGCCTTTGGGCATTTGTACGATAGATAATAAGCTATCCATACCCGACAGGGCTTTACTTTGTACTGGCACACCTAATACGGGTAAGCGAGTCTTAGAGGCAATCATACCGGGTAAGTGAGCGGCTCCGCCTGCACCTCCAATGATGATTTTAAAACCACGATCAGCGGCAGAGGCTGCAAACTCCATTAGTTTATCTGGCGTTCTATGGGCTGAGACGACCTCAACATGATAAGGCACTTGCAGTTTATCCATTATCTCAGCGGCGGCTTCCATTGTGGGCCAGTCACTCTTAGAACCCATAACAACAGCAACAAGGGCTTGCATGATAACTCCTTAACTCACTAATTTTAATTATATTCTGACCTTGTATCAGGTCTGGGTACAGTTGATGCCTATTAAGCCATTAATCGCTAGGTGCACCATGGCGCAGAATAATACCATGTAAAACGCTATTTCTGCGCGCAAAATAGCATTGAGAACGCGGATTTTGTATTCAAAGATTGATGATGTGAAATCGGTGCCAAGTTGAGGTGGTTTTAGCCCCCAAAGGCCATTAAATGTGTCTGTGGGGGCTGAGTTGGCTTAGGAAAATGTGCTTTATCTTAAAGATTGTCTGCTACTGGTTCAGTTTGTTCAGAAACCAATGGAGCTTCTGCTAAGGCTTCACGCAGGGTTGGATAAAACTTAAGCACACCTTCAATGGGTTGAACCTTCGCTTTTGCGAGTGTGCGGATGGGCTGAAATTGCAGATCGGCAACAATGAGTTTGGTATTGCTTTTCTTGCATTTTTCAATCAATTTTGTCAACGCAGCTAAGCCTCCAGCATCCAGTATTGATACCCCATCAAGATACAATACAATCACTTGTTTATCTTGGGCTAGACTGGCTATTTCGGCAAAAATACGATCTGCAGCCGCAAAGAATAATGGTCCATTAATTTTGAGCACTGTCCAATCTGCGGGCAGAGGTTGATCGACATAGCGTTTGTTGCTACTGATATCGTAGAGTCTTGTCATTTCTGCAATTTCCTTCATAAATAGCAGAGCCGCAAGAATAATCCCCACACTAATGGCGATAACCATATCGAAAATAACCGTCAATGAAAAACAGCTCATAAAGACTAAGATATCGCTGGTGGGCGCGGTTTTAATTAAATGCACCGCTTTAGGGGCTTCGCTCATATTCCAAGCGACGACAAGTAGTAATGCTGCCATAGCAGACATAGGTAAATAGGCTAATACCCCAGCTAGGGCAACTAAACCAATTAACACCACTATCGCGTGGATCATAGATGCAATCGGGCTCTGAGCCCCTGCTTTAACGTTTGCAGCACTGCGAGCAATCGCAGCTGTGGCTGGGATCCCGCCAAAAAAGGGCGTGATAATATTACCTATCCCTTGACCGAGTAATTCGCTGTTAGCGCTGTGACGTTTTCCGGTCATACCGTCGAGCACCACGGCGCAGAGTAAGGATTCAATGGCGCCTAACATGGCTATTGCAAAGGCTGCGGGTAATAGTGCTTGGAAGGTCGTGAGATTAAACTCAAAGGGTTGTCCATTGGCTCCGGCTTGTAACCAAGGCCATTCAAAACTGGGTAGTACGGGTGGGATCCCCATCCCTGTAGTGCCATCGGTTAATTGGTAGTGGAAACGTGTTCCAATGGTTTCTATGTCTGCTCCCATCGCATTGAGTGCTAAGGCGATTATGCTGCCGAGAGCAATTGCGGGCAGATGTGCAGGTACTGGAATTTTTAGTTTGGGCCAAAGCAGCATAGTCGCTAAGGTGATCGTTGCGACCAAGAAACTGGGTAAGTGCATTGTAGGAAGTGCTTGGCCAAGAGTAATAAGTTTTGAAAAATATTGCTCTGGCATGTGCTCTATAGGTAAGCCAAAAAAATCCTTGAGCTGTAAAGTGGCGATAACAACGCCAATCCCCGCCGTAAAACCTAAGGTCACTGATTCTGGGATGTATAAGATTAAGCGCCCAAGACGCAGCATAGCCATGGCTACTAATATCATGCCCGACATCACTGTGGCGACTAATAATCCGGCTAAGCCAAATTGTTGTGCTATTGGATAAAGCAAAACGACAAAGGCGGCGGTAGGCCCAGATACGCTATAGCGTGAGCCGCCCGACATCGCAATGATAAAACCACCCACAATGGCTGTATATAAACCGTATTGTGGTGCGACACCGCTGGCAATCGCTAGGGCCATTGCCAAAGGTATGGCGATAATCCCCACTGTTAAACCGGCAAGTAGGTCTTGCCCAAATCGTTTTAGGGAGTATTTATCTTTTACACAGGCTTCTGTGAGTGCGTGAGCAATTTTTAATGAAAACAAATGGGCAGAGTGTGACACGAGTGGGTCCATAGCGCGGGTTGTTACAAGGCTCTATTTTAAAGGCCAGATACAGATTGCTGTGTGATCATGATTGCAAAATAAGCTTAAATTACTTTGTTTTGCATAAATAGTATGCTTGGAGCAAATTTGTGGGCATTGGGTGAGCGACATTTAACCCTTTTGGTTTGGTGCTGCGTTAATAGGGATAAGTTAATCGCAGAGGTTTTTACTATGGAACATGTCCCAAATCAACAGCAATGCTCACTTGCTAATCATTTTTCAACTGTGCCGCGTGCGCGTGGCTCTTTATGCCGTCAATCAGCAAGGAACCGAGTGTTTTTACTATCGAGTCTGACATTAGCAATCTTTTTCGGATTGAGTGGTTGCTCAGATAAGCAAAGTGATGGGGATAAATCCTTAGTCGTGCATTCTTTGACAGAGCGCGCGGAGACTGTGAGGTTAGAGAGCGAACAGAGCAAAGCATTAGCGATACACAAATTGGAGCAAACCCATCGATTGGAGAATGTGCAATCCTCCGAACGCCTAATCGCTAAATCGTTGGCTGCGACGCAGAGATCTGCCAAAAATGTGGCTATCAATACCCATTTAGTCGCGGCACCCATCGCGAGCGATGCTTGGTATGGTATTAATCAACCTGAGCGTAATAGGTTCGAGAAACGAATACAAAACGGCATTATGGTCGCGGGTGAAATCCCCGTTTCGACTTTTTCGATTGATGTTGATACAGGCAGTTATTCGACGCTGAGACGGATCATTAAAGAGGGCGATTTACCCGAAAAGGGCACGATACGTATCGAGGAGATGCTCAATTATTTTACCTATGATTACCCCTTGCCGAATAAAAATGCAGCGCCATTTCGTGTGACTACTGAACTTGCTCCCTCACCCTACAATGACGACATGATGCTGCTACGTATTGGGCTGAAGGGCTATGAATTGAATAAATCTGAACTCGGTGCGAGTAATTTAGTTTTTTTACTCGATGTCTCAGGATCAATGGCTTCAGCCGATAAACTGCCTCTGTTGCAAACGGCACTGAAAATGCTTACCCAGCAATTAAGCGCTCAAGATAAAGTTTCTATAGTGGTTTATGCAGGCGCTGCAGGTGTGGTGCTTGATGGTGCTTCAGGTGATGATATTCAGGCGTTAACCTATGCATTAGAGCAATTAAGAGCGGGGGGCTCAACAAACGGAGGTCAAGGCATTATCCAAGCTTATCAGTTAGCACAAAAACATTTTATCCAAGGTGGAATTAATCGCGTTATTCTCGCGACTGATGGTGATTTCAATGTCGGCGTAACCGATTTTGACCAGTTGATAAGTTTAATTGAAAAAGAAAAACAGCGAGGGATTGGCCTTACAACCCTAGGTTTTGGGATGGGCAATTATAACGACCAACTTATGGAGCAGTTAGCCGATAAAGGCAATGGGCATTACGCTTATATTGATACGCTTAATGAAGCACGAAAAGTGCTGGTAGATGAGTTAAGTTCGACCTTACTGACCATCGCTAAGGATGTGAAGATACAAATAGAATTTAATCCTGCTTTAGTCTCCGAATATCGCTTAATCGGCTATGAAAACCGCATGTTAGCCCGCGAGGACTTTAACAATGATAAAGTGGATGCCGGGGAAATTGGTGCCGGCCATACTGTGACTGCATTGTATGAATTGCGCTATGTTGAAACGGGGGGAATGGCTAATGATAAGTTGCGATACGGCTATAATCCTCAAACGGGACAAGAGAAATATAGCCGCGAAGAAATTGCCTTTTTGAAACTACGCTACCAATTACCCAATGAGAATAAGAGCCAACTGCTCACCTACCCAATACGAATCGACCAAAATGTGAAGCATTTAAATCAGACTAGTGATGACTTTCGTTTTGCGGCTGCAGTCGCTGGGTTTGGGCAATTATTGAATCATAGTCACTATTTACATCAATTTGATTATACTAAGCTAAGTACGTTGACTCATTCTGCTCTGGGAGATGATACCTTCGGTTATCGGCATGAATTTATGCAACTAGTGGATACCGCAGCAGTGCTTGCACAATCTAACGCCGCAGCGATAAACCAATCAATTGCACACGGCGATAAACCTTTTCCCCCAGAGGATAAACTCCATTAAAGGTCGATGATGGGTAAACCTTTAAAGGCGATGAAAAGGATTGAATAAATCAGTGTAGGGTTAAGCCAAATGATGAGGGAGCAATAGTGGCGCTAGCGATACCGCAAATACATGTCCATGAGCATAGCGATGAACAACTGATGCAACGCTATGCAAAAGGAGACAGTCAGGCATTTGAGCAGCTATACCTTAAACATAAGGGCGCACTTTATCGTTACTTTGTGCGCCAGTTGGGGGATAAGCAACTGGCTGAGGATTTATACCAAGAGACTTGGGGGCGGGTTATCCGTGCCGCAGTAAATTATCAAGCCAGTGCTAAATTCAGTACTTGGCTTTACCGCATTGCACATAACCTACTTATTGACCACGTTCGAGCTGTCAAGCCTGTCGATTTTATCGCAAATGATACCGATGTGACTGGCTTAGATACTTTTGAGGGATGTGATCAAGATAAACCTGATATCCACTGGCAAGAAACCCAAAAGAGTTTGTTACTTAAAACCTGTATTTCACTATTGCCCCAAGTACAGAAAGAAGCATTTATCCTTAACATTGAAATGGGATTTACCGCGGCAGTGATAAGCGATATCGCAGGGGTAACCCTTGAAGCAACAAAAAGTCGAATTCGCTATGCCTATCAGAGCTTAAAAGAGTGCGTAAATGCGAAATGGCAGGAGAAGGGCCATGAGTAATACCACAGTAAATACCGAAGATACTGAAGCACAAAAACAAGTCTTTACTTGGTATCACCAGCAAACTTTAGAAATGCCATCCGCAAAGTTAGATCAAGATATTCTAACGCTTTCACAGACTCATCTTGTTGATATGAATATTACTAGGCTAAAACCTGTGATAACACCCTTTTGGCGACGTTTCCCATTAGCCCTATCTAGTGCGGCATCGTTAGTCATTGTGGTTGGCGTGGTCATCTTAAATCGCCCACAAGTTGATGATGTAGTCATTACTCCTCAGGAGCTGAGTAGGAGTGCGCCAGTACCTCAAACGATGGAGCCTATGGTTGCGGCAAAGATGAAGGCCGGGCAAAGCGAGCAAGCGGAACGCCGCTCAGTCGAAGCCATCCAAGCGAGATCACGTCTGTCCGCTCAAACCACCGCAGGGTCCATTGAACGAGAAGTCACTGCCATGGCGGCTGTAAGCCCTGCATTGCCCCAAAATGACTCAGATTCAGCGCCTATTGGCGGAAATGTCGAAGATAAAGAACCTTTAGCTAAGTCACTACAAAGATTAAAAGTATTCATTGAAACAAGAGAAAACGAACAAGCATTAGCGCTAGAGAAAATGCTGCTGGAGAAGCATCCAGAGTTAGCTATGACGGAGGAGATTAATAACCCGAAAGATGAATTATCTCATACACTTCGTGCAGAATTTAAGATGCTACAACAACAGTTACATCAAGCCGTTAAGTAATACTGTCGTGATTTCACTGGATGATGTTGGAGGATGCTCCGATTTATAAAACCTAATGTAATGAAAGGATGTTAATCTTGCTGGAGTGGCAGTCTTTTATTCTATGGCATGTGATTTACTTGATCGCCGTCATAAAGTGAACAGGATTTAGCCTGCTATATTGGAGTTCGCACTATGACTTGACTAGTATTAATAGTCATGGCCTAAATTCAGGAGGCAATATGCTCAAAAGACTTATGCATGATCATAAACATATCGCAGTTTTATTGAATGTCTTGAAAAACAAGCAGATGAAGTTATTTGAGGGCGAAGCGATTAATTTCAGTGTGGTAAGAGACATCGTTGAGTATATGCAAGAATATGCTGAGCGCAGCCATCATCCGGTTGAAGACATTATTTACGCCTACTATTTAGCACATAAGGCCAATGACGATATTGATAAACTGAGCGGTGAACATGAAACCGTGATCCAAGCTTCCGCGACGTTGATGAATACTTTAAATTTGATCCTGAGTGACATCGTTGTTGCTAGAGAAAAATTAATTGCAGATTTTGCTGAGTATGTTGAATTACAAGAGCGGCATATGGAGATGGAAGAGCGGGAGATATTTCCGCTTTTGGCTAAAAGCTTAACGGAAGAGGACTGGTTGGCGATAGAAAAGCAATGCCGACAATCCCTCATCGATGACCCACTGTTTTTGGACAGAGAGCAACAGGCATTTGATGAGCTACGAGCTTATCTTACCGAGTTTGAATAACGCTTATGTCTGTGACATAAAAAAAGCGCTCAAGGCGCTTTTTTTATGTTCGGTTATGTTTAAGCATTATCAAACATAAGGTTACAACTGGATTGAATCAATATCGTAGTCAAAGTTATTATCAATTTCTTGGAGTTCTTTAAGTAAACGATGTTTATCCTTTAACGCTTCAATCTCTCGCCATTTACGCTTCTTGTTGGAGCCTCGCGAGCGATCGGGTCTTTCAACGACTTCATCTAGCGCACAACCATAATCTAAACGATCCATGGTAACCTCCTGTTGTTGTATGTTTTGTCAGCGATTAAATAACATATTTTCAAAACAGGGTGCAAGAATTATGTTTCATTTGTGTTAACTTGAAATGAAGTTTGGATGATATATCCTGGATATTGAGTACGGATGTTGTAGATTGAGTTGAACATAAATCGTATATAAATAAAGACATACAATAAAAAAGCCAGCTATTGCTGGCTTTTTGTTCAATTAAATAGCACCTTGCCGATACAGGTTAATAAGGCCATTGCTCGAAGCGTCTAAGGCGCTGGAATCTTGTTCCGCACTGATCCTTGCTAGCACATCGTTACCTAGATTTTTACCCAACTCGACTCCCCATTGATCGAAGGAGTTGATATCCCATATTGCGCCTTGGACAAAGGTTCTGTGTTCATACAGCGCAATTAGCGCACCTAAGGTTTCCGGCGTTAGCTTATTCATCAATAGGGTATTGCTTGGTTTGTTTCCTGGCATCACTTTATGTTTTGCAATCAGCTGCTTTTCTTCATCGGTTAATGAACTATTCACCAATTCAGCTAACGCTTCCTCGAAGGTTCTACCTTGCATAAGCGCTTGGGTTTGTCCAAAGCAGTTTGATGCTAATTGATCATGGTGTACACCAATGGGGTTATGGCTTTGCAGCGGCATAATAAAATCGGCAGGGATCAATGCCGTGCCTTGATGAATGAGTTGGTGGTAAGCATGTTGACCATTAGTGCCTTCACCTCCCCAAATCACTGGACCTGTACTGTAATCAACGTCAGTTCCATCGAGTGTTACTGACTTGCCGTTACTTTCCATGTCGAGTTGTTGAAAGTAGGCTGGTAGACCACGTAGATAGTGATCGTATGTTAATACCACATGGGACTGGGCATTAAAGAAATTACCATACCATAGAGACAGTAATCCCATGATAATCGGCATATTTTCTGCTAATGGTGCATTGGCAAAATGCTCATCCATTTGATGAGCACCATTGAGTAGGGCTCTGAAATTATCCATGCCGATCAATAGTGCAATAGGCAGACCTATGGCAGACCAAAGCGAGTAACGGCCACCAACCCAGTCCCACATTGGGAAGATGTTATCGGTATCAATGCCAAATTCAGTTGCCTTAGTCACGTTTGAAGTTACTGCGACAAAATGCTTTGCAACATCGGATTGTAAGCCGCCTTTAGCTAAAAACCATGCCTTAGCTGTTAAGGTATTGGTTAGTGTTTCTTGGGTACCAAAGGACTTAGAAGACATGATAAACAGTGTGGTTTCAGGATCGAGCAACTTCAGTTTTTCACTGATAGAAGTGCCATCAACGTTTGCCACAAAATGACAATTTAAGCCTTGGTTCCAGTATGGGCGTAGCGCTTGGGAAACAACTTTAGGTCCAAGGAAAGAGCCACCAATACCAATACTCACGATATCGGTTATAGCTTTGCCGGTATATCCTTTCCATTGTCCAGAAGTAATCGTTTCAACAAACTCTTGCATTTTATCCAAGGTTTGCTGAACTTCAGGAACGATATCTTGGCCCTCAGCAATAATCGACTGACTAGCGTTGCTGCGTAGCGCGGTATGCAAGACAGCGCGCTTTTCAGTGGTATTTATCATCTCACCAGCAAACATCGCCTTAATCTTGGCTTCGAGTTTACGGTCGTTGGCTAAGGTAAATAACAGTTCGAGTGTTTCGGCCGTTGCTCTATTTTTTGAGTAATCTAGAAATAAACCACAAGCTGATAGCGACATATTTTTGAAACGTGCTGCATCAGTTGCAAATAATTCCCGCATATGGGGGAGGTTTTTTCTGTGTGCTGATAAAGCTTGCCAGGTTGAGCTTTGGGTCAAGAGTGTCATCGAATCGTCTCCGAAGAAGCTTAGTTTGCGAGTTTTGCCTTGAGCATGACTTCAAGTTTGCCTTGGTCGATGGCGAAATTACGTATGCCTTCCGCTAACTTTTCAACAGCCATTGGATCTTGGTTGAAGTCCCAACGGAATTGCGCTTCAGTCTGTGGTGTCTCTGCTGCAACAGTAGTTGTAGCAGGTAGGAGTTTAGCTTGAATTTGCTCTTGAGAATTGGCTAACTCTTCTAGGAGTGAAGGGCCGATAGTTAGGCGGTCACAACCTGCTAGCTCAATGATTTCACCTATATTACGGAAGCTTGCACCCATCACCACTGTGTTATAACCATGTTGTTTGTAGTAGTTGTAAATTTCAGTGACAGAAACAACACCTGGATCATTGGCAGCATCATAATCCTTACCTGTGTCTTTTTTGTACCAATCTAGAATGCGGCCAACGAAGGGGGAAATTAGATACACACCAGCCTCAGCACAAGCACGAGCCTGAGCAAAACTGAATAATAATGTTAGGTTACAATTAATCCCTTCTTGCTCTAATTCTTTGGCGGCACAAATGCCTTCCCAGGTAGACGCTAATTTGATCAAAATGCGAGATTTATCAATCCCAGCCTCTTGGTACAGACGCACCAACTTATGCGCTTTAGCAATTGATTTTTCTTTATCGAATGAGAGTCGAGCATCTACCTCTGTCGAAATACGGCCTGGAACGAGTTTCAGGATTTCAACGCCAATATTGACCGCTAGCTTGTCACTAGCGTCATCAATTTGCTGCTCAAGTTCAGTACTCTGTGTCTTTGCCCAAGCAATGGCATTATCAATTAAAGAACTATATTCAGGGATTTGAGCGGCTTTCAAGATGAGAGATGGATTAGTGGTCGCATCTTCAGGTTGGTAGCGTTTAATTGCTTCTATATCGCCGGTATCGGCAACAATAGTAGTGTATGACTTGAGTTGCTCTAATGTATTGGCCATGAAAAACATCCTTCTCAGGTAGCTGTTTAAACTCGGAATTCACTGATGACTATTAGAAGCGATTTTGCTAACTTTTCCAACCTTGAATGTAAAAAAATTACAAAAATGACAAAACAATGTCGATTTAAATGTAAAGGGACTTCAGTAACTCACTCGAGTTGGAGGGATGCAACAATCGCTTAGGTATTATAGATTCGATAAAATAAAAAAGTCGCTGCAAGCAGCGACTTTTTATAACTGACAGTAATTACTTACTTCAGAACGGGTTGTTTTGTTGTCGTAGTGACAATAGCTTCGATGCGACGGTTCGCAGCATGAGCTTCTTTTGAGTCACCAGCAACAATCGGTTGATTTACACCATAACCGTTAGAGGATACACGGCTTCTGCTAATACCATATTTCTCTACAAGAATATTGGCAACGGCGTCAGCACGTTTGTCAGACAGAACCATGTTGTATTCAGGTGTACCTACGTTTGAGGCATGACCAGCGATTTCAACAGTGAACTCTGGGTTCTTGTTCAGGTAGTTCGCTAATCTCTCGATGTCTTTGTAGTATACATTTTTAACTACAGCAGAATCGTTAGCAAATTGGATTGAACCCACGTCTTCTTTGTTTTTCACATTTTCATAGATTGTACAGCCCACTGAATCAACTTTATGAGTGATTGGTGTTGCTGGACATTGATCTTTATCGTCGTATACGCCGTCATTGTCAGAGTCAACAGGCGCTACTGCAACAGGTGCTACTGCAACAGGTGCTGCTGCCGCAACTGGAGTACCAAAACGGTAGCTAAGCTCTAGGCCCCAGTAGTTGCTATCGGCTTGAACGATATTATACTCGTCATCTAAATTTTCGTAGCGACGGTATTTAGCTTGTAACTTCAGGTTATCGGTGAAGTTATAGCCTACGCCAGCACCAAAGTATGGAGCAAAGTCATCAGTGCTGTATGAGCTTGATAGTGCACCTGCACGTTGGCTATTTTCAAGAGTGTAATACATTGCACCAGCTTCAGCAGATAGGCTCCAGCGGTTAGCTAGTGGCCAAAGACCAACTAGACCAAGTGTCGTGCCTTTCACATCTGCGTCGTTGCTAATGCCTGAAGTGGTCCAATCAGCGCTGCCTAGATCACGATAGCCAATTTCAGCACCAAAGTAGTCATTAAACATATAGCCAGCAAATATATCCCATGCGTATGAGTTATCATCACCGTTTTGAGTTGCAATGTGTTCATAGTTATTAACGCCCATACCTGCACCAACATACCAAGGTGTGAGTTCCTGAGATGCGCTGGCAGCAAGTGGGAGCATTGACGTAAGTAAAACTACTTTTAATGTATTCTTCATCATTTCTTTAAGTCCATTGTTATGATTCTCCACAAAATATGCTTTACGATTTTATGCAAAACATTGCTAGCACTGAGTGTGGGGATCCTTTGGTATTGTAGCCAGCGGTTAAGTATCACCTCATTTGTTAAATTTTTCCAGTGTTAAGTTTATTGTTTTTATCGTTGCTCATTCCGTTAACGGGTTTAAATGTTAAAAAGGCACTCAAAAGAGTGCCTTTAAAATGTATCTATTTTGTTAGCTAATTATATTAATTAACGTGTCCAAACCCAGTTTTCAATTTCGATAGGGTCCACACCGTTTGCTTTTATATAGTTGCGATGTTCTACAAGTCTTTGCAGCATATCTGTTGTAATTGAAACATGCTGTGTTTCATCAATTACGCCCTGTTGGAACAGCTTGTAGGCCATATCAATAACAAGGTGATAGCGTGACGTTCCATTGCGAACACCCATATCAAATGGTGTGGTTGTTGAACCTTCTTCTTCGTATCCTTTAATTCTAAAACGGCGACTTCCTTTGTAATCAAAAATTAACTTTTTGATAGTATTTGGGTAACCGTGATAGTTAAATACAACACCCTTATCTTGAGTAAATATTTCATCCATCAACCAAGGTTTTTCTTTAAACTTGCGACTACCTAAGCCATCACTGCTTAATTCAGTGACGCTAACGAAGCGAATTCTCGCTCTTGGTAAGAGTTCACGAATTAATACTAGCGATGCCATACATTCTTGAGTGACATAATCACCACAACCTGCAAGTACAATATCGGGATTTTCGTCTGAAGCGAAATCCCATACCATGACGCCATCTTTTGCTTGCTTACGAGCTTCTTCTAGACTCAACCATTGAGGGAGTTCTTTTTTACCCGCTACAAGGATATTGAGTTTGTCACGGTCGGCAAATGCGCGCTCGGTATAAACTAAAGTGCTATTGGCATCTGCGGGCAAGTATGCAGAAATAATTTTTGGATGTTTTTCTAACATCGCCCCTAAGAATGAAGGGTTTTGGTGCGAATAACCATTGTGATCTTGACGCTCTAATAAGGAAGATAGCACAACGTTACATGCAGGCAGAGGTTTACGGAAATGCACACCTTGACTTGCATACACATATTTACAGTACTGATCTGCCATGGATGAAACGACCTGTGAGAATGACTCATAGGTTGGGAACATCCCGTGTCGTCCTGTCACTGTATAGCCATGGAGCATGCCGAAAAGTAAGTTCTCTGATAATAATTCAATGACTCGGCCATCACGGGACATATCTTCATCCCAGCTTTCGATTGGCCACTGCCATGCGCGATCCGTTTCTTCAAATACCGCTTGTAATTGGTTTGAATAGGTTTCGTCTGGGCTGAAAATCCGTAGATTGTTTTGATCACGGTTAAGTTTAAATGCGTCACGCATCCATTGACCCATTTTCAGCATTGAAAAGCCACGTTGGCCACGTGGGACTTCTGGACCATAGCAGAGTTTTTCAAGATCGGGATTAGATAAAGCTCTAACTACTTCGCCACCATAGGTTAAGTGTTGGCGGCCACAGGCAAGTTGTTTCGGTGGGATTAATGAGCAGATATCGGCATCGAAAATCAGCTCACCTTTATCATTCATATGATAAAGCTCTTGGAAATGATAACTGGCTAGCCAGTTATTGAGTGCATCAAGGTGGCCTTTGTCAGTCGCACATTTATTCACAATGACTTGATGAGATTCGCAATTACCCTCTAACTTGACGCCATTATATTCACTAACGCCTGTCCAACCCTTAGCGGTGCGCATCAGGATCACTGGCCAACGAGGTTTTACAACATCCTCACCACTACGAGCTCGGGTTTGAATCTCGTTGATCATGCTGTAGGCGGTATCCATGGCATTTGTCATCTGCACATAGATGTCTTCTTCGGCGTCACTGTCAACAATGATAGGGAAATAACCCAAACCACGGAACTCAAGATCTAATTCTTCATGGCTCATGCGTCCCATGCGGGTTGGGCCAGAGATTTTATAACCATTAATGTGTACTATTGGAAGCACTGCGCCGTTAGTGGCGGGGGACACTAAACGGTTTGCATACCATGAAGCTGCGAGTGGGCCGGTTTCTGATTCGCCGTCACCAATCAAAACGGTGGCGATCAGATCTGGATTATCGAGAACCGCGCCCCAACCTACTGAAAGTGAATAGCCTAATTCCCCACCTTCAAGGATTTGACCTGGGGCTTCTGGGTTCGCGTGTGAAGGATAACCATAGGCTGCTGAAAACTTTTTACAGATATCTTCGATACCAGTTTCGTTATACGGAATCGTTTCTGGGTAGAAGTGGCTTAAGGAACCTTCGAGGAACAGGTTAGCTTGTACGGCAGGAAAACCGTGCCCAGGGCCAACTAAATAGATGAATGGACGATTATGTTTAACAATGAGTCTGTTAATGTTGGCATAAACAAAGTTGATACCAGGACACGTTCCCCAGTGACCGAGTAAGCGTGGTTTTATGTCAGAGTGTGCTAGCGGGCGTTTATGTAAGACGTTTTGTTTGAGGTAAATTTGTGATGTGGCAAGGAAGTTTGTTGCTCTGACGTACTTTTTCAGAGCGTTTATTTCGTGTGTGTGTGTCATATTTAGCCTCACTAGAGCTGACAAAAGTAAATTGAGTTTCGATGGGGATACTATATTTGTAGTTTTATTACAAAAATGTGCCCTACATCCAATTTTTAAAAGTTGTTTTCGATGTTAAGTTTGATAATTCAAGTTTTCGTATTTGTTAATTTAGATTTAACAAAGGCTTGCGTGAAGTCGCGTGCTGTGATGAAGTCGGTGTTTGGGTGTGTAAATGCAGGCTTGATCACATGAGCGATTTCGAATACTGTGCTATTTTGCTGCGTTGAATTCGGTAGCTGTGATGTTGTAAATTCACGGAAGGATAATTTGGAAAAATAAATCTACCGGCATTCTTACCTTTATCTGGAAGGATTCATTCACCACAGATGTTGTACCTTTAACTTATTGAGGTAGAGGAGGCATTTGCTACGGGAAGAAGTAAAATAATATGTTAGAAACCATAGTTAACTTTTTGAATGCGCTACTTTGGGGTAAATTGTTAGTATATGGACTAGTTGGCGCTGGTCTGTATTTCTCCTTGAGACTGGCATTTATCCAATTAACCCACTTTAAACATTCACTTAAAGTCATGACCATGAGCCGTCGAGGTTGTGATAGCGGTCTATCCTCATTTCAGGTGTTTTGTACCAGTATGGCTGCCCGTGTCGGCGCCGGTAATATGGCTGGTGTTGCTGTTGCAATTGGTGCCGCAGGGCCCGGTGCCGTATTCTGGATGTGGTTAATTGCTGTACTTGGTATGGCAACGGCTATGGTTGAGTCAACTTTAGCTCAAGTTTATAAAGTCCGTGATCGTAATGGTCAGTTTCGCGGCGGTCCCTCCTATTATATGGAGAAAGGATTGGGGCAAAGATGGATGGGGGTGTTATTTGCCTTTTTTCTGATCATTGCCTTCGGGTTAGTGTTCAACGCTGTACAGGCAAATACCATTACTGGCGCGATGGAGCGGGTGTTTGGTTTTAATCCAACTTATGTTGGTATTGGATTAGTGATTGCCAGTGGATTTGTTATTGTCGGTGGTTTGCGCAAAGTAGCTCGTGTTTCTGAGTTTATTGTGCCCATTATGGCGCTCGCTTATATCCTTGTTGCTTTCATTATCGTTTTGTTCAACTTAGAGCAGTTACCAGCAGTCATTAGTCTAATTGTAAAAAGCGCATTCGGTTGGCAAGAAGCTGCCGCAGGTGGCGTGGCTTATACTGTTGCACAGGCGATGCAAGCGGGTATTGCTCGTGGTTTATTCTCAAATGAAGCGGGTATGGGCAGTGCGGCAAATGTCGCTGCGAGTGCATCGCCTAACCCCAATCATCCTGCATCACAGGGATTTGTACAGATGATGGGGGTGTTTGTTGACACAATCGTTATTTGTACCGCTACAGCCGCCATTATTTTACTTTCAGGTGATATAGGCTCGAGTGATGATGGTATTCGTTTAACCATCAATGCCATGTCTACCCATGTGGGCGATTGGGGCGGAGCATTTATTGCGGTCGCAATTTTCCTATTCTGCTTTACCTCTATTATTGCAAACTATTCGTATGCCGAAACGAATGTGATGTTCCTTACAGGTAACAGCACTAAAGCACTACCCTTATTCCGTTTATGTGTATTAGGCATGGTGATGTTTGGCGCGGTTGCAAAGATAAGTCTAGTGTGGAACTTAGCCGATGTCTCGATGGGACTTATGGCAACGGTAAATATAGTGGCATTGCTGCTTTTGTCTGGATTGGCTATCCGAGTGATTAACGATTATCGTGAGCAGCTTAAAATGGGGAAAATGCCAGAATTTGATCGCAGTAAGTTTCCAGAGCTTATGGATCAATTAGATGATGATATCTGGCAGGATACAAGTAAAACAAAATCAGTTAAAGTGATGTAATTCATTTACTTAACGTCATATTGATTGCTGCTATCAGAAAAGCCACGTAACTAATACGTGGTTTTTTATATGCGGTAAGTATCATGGTAGCGTCTTATTTTCTATTGGAGTTTTTGATGTTGATATTGGTTTCACCGGCTAAAACCCTCGATTTTGAGCAGCCACCATTGACTCGAGTCCATTCTCAGCCTGATTTTTTACTCCATAGCCAAGAGTTGATCCAAGTTTGTCGACAGTTAGCCCCGAGCGATATAGCAACACTAATGAAAGTGAGCGATAAAATTGCAGGTTTAAATGCTGCTCGGTTTGAAGAGTGGCAACCTCAACTGACGCTAGAAAATGCCAAGCAAGCCATTTTTGCCTTTAGGGGCGATGTGTACACTGGCTTTGATGCAGATACATTATCGTTAGAGGAGCTAGATCGTACTCAGTTACAGTTGCGTATTTTGTCTGGGTTGTATGGCCTATTGCGCCCCTTAGATTTAATGTTACCGTATCGTTTAGAAATGGGAACTGCATTAAACAATGCTAGGGGCAAAAATCTTTATGAGTTTTGGGGGGATATATTAACGCTAGCCGTTAACAAAGCTGTTGCGAAACAGGGCGATAACATAATCGTCAATCTTGCCTCTAATGAATATTTCAAAGCCATAAAAGTGAAACAGTTAGATGGACAATTAATCACCCCAGTATTTAAAGATTATAAAAATGGTCAATATAAAGTGATTAGTTTTTTTGCCAAGCGAGCCCGTGGAATGATGGCCCGA
This sequence comes from Shewanella profunda, assembly GCF_023283765.1. Classification (GTDB taxonomy): domain Bacteria; phylum Pseudomonadota; class Gammaproteobacteria; order Enterobacterales; family Shewanellaceae; genus Shewanella; species Shewanella profunda. Next base: position 32,495 of record NZ_JAKILG010000042.1, read on the forward strand.
TATATTATTAGCCAACATATCAATTCAATCGATAAATTAACAAAATTTGATGTTGCTGGTTATTACTACAGCGAAGAACATAGTACGCCGAGTGAACCGACTTTTTTACGTGAAGCACAATAGAGAATAGAGCAGAATAATAGAGAACAGCTAAGATTGTTCTCTATTATTCCATTTAATGGTTATTTTTTTATTTCGCTCGTCAATGGAGTTAGCACTATATTCGAATTTGCCATGATATAAGCAAACTGTGCATAGGCTGCAACATTTTGCGCTAATGCGGCGGGATCAATTTTGTCTAAAGTATCATTTGGGGTGTGATGATAATCAAAGTAATCACGTCCATCTTGTCTCAGTGAGGCAACGGGTACTCCCAACACTGGTAACATTGAAATATCTGGTCCAGCTGAAGCTTGATTATTGCCTAGTGCGACGCCATTCAAGGTCATGGGTTTTATTGTCCTTTGCACTTCAGCAAATACGCTTTCATTTACTTTAGTATCAATTTGATAAATGCGCCCAGCACCAAAATCAGACTCAGCGGCAATATAATGCAAAGGTAATTCTGCTTTATGGGCCTCTGCATAGGCTTTCCCCCCCATAAGACCAATCTCCTCCGCCGCGTAAAGCACCACTCTTACCGTGCGTGCAGGCTTTGTAGGTAAATCTTGGATATGCTTCGCCGCCGCAGTGACAATGGCAACACCTGCACCATCATCAATTGCACCCGTTCCTTCATCCCAAGAATCTAGATGCGCGCCAATAAGTACAATTTCGTTGGGTTTACTACTGCCTGTGACTTCAGCAATAACATTGTAAGAGGTATTAGAACCTAAGTTCTTTGGTGACATATGCAACTCGAGTATTGCATTTGGATCGCGCCTTAGCATTGCATTGACTAAGTCAGCATCGGGATTTGACATCGCAGCAGCAGGGATTTTGGGTACACCATCTTGGTAACGCATCACGCCTGTATGAGCCATGCGATCGTGGTCTGTACCAATCGAGCGGATAACAATCGCTACAGCTCCTTTCTCTGCCGCAGCAACAGCACCTTTAGAACGTCCTCCAACACTCTTACCGTATCCTTCACCTGTGATATGTCGTTCAGTTTTTTGGTCAATGAAGGCTATCTTACCCTTAACATCCTCAGGATTTGCCTGTTGAAGCGCCTCTAAGCTATCGAATCGGACGATCTTGGCCTGAATTCCAGCCGTTGGCGTCGCAACACTACCACCAAGCGCTGTGATCACCAGAGGCTGTTCAACTGGAAAGGTTATCTTAGCTTTAGCTTCACCACGTTCCCATATAGGGACTTGTACAGGCTCTTTATAAACGCGATCAAACCCAAGCTTGGTCAATTTATTCATAGCCCAATTGACCGCAATAATATCCTTAGGACTTCCTGCTAATCTTGGCCCAACTTCAACCGTTAAGGATTCTACTATGTCGTATCCTAGTGATGAGGATAGTGCTGTTTGTTGTAATTGGTTCACATCATCATTTGCTATTGATGTGGTTTCAACGTGATTTTGACAAGCGCTTAAGCTGCTAATTAAAAGACTTGTCATCAGTGTTGTTTGGTAGAGCTTCATAGGTTTCCTTTATTTTTATTAAGCATGTCCCATTTTTAAAAACAATCTAGCAAAAAGTGTGCTTTATGTCCCGACTATATCCGTAAGGCAACGCTATATTAGCGTAGGGGTTAGATTTAGGAGAAGAAGTGCGTAATGAATATTGAATTAATGCAGGAGCGAGCCGATCATGCTGTAGTGCTATTAAAGGCACTCGCAAACGAACGCCGTTTATTTATCCTTTGTTATTTATTGAATGAAGGAGAAATGTGTGTTGGCGAAATGAACAAAAAATTAGGCTTAAGTCAATCGGCACTATCACAACACCTTGCTTGGTTACGCAAAGATAATTTAGTAACCACACGCAAAGAAGCGCAAACAGTATTTTACTCACTGAAAAGTGATGAAGTACGGGAGATGATCCATCTACTGAATAACATTTATTGTCATTAATGGTGTTTTTCAGATATAAAAAAACCGGCAATTGCCGGTTTTTTTTATTTGCTATTTTATAGATTAAGCAGCGATTGCTTTGATCTTAGCGTTCAAACGTGCCTTTTGACGAGCGGCTTTATTCTTGTGAATAAGACCTTTAGTCGCCATACGGTCAACGATTGGTTGTGCAACAGCAAAAGCTTCTGTTGCTGTTTTGTGATCGCCTGCTTTAATTGCAGCGATTACTTTTTTAACGTATGTACGTAACATTGAGCGACGGCTGGCGTTATGCTGACGACGCTTTTCAGATTGAAGCGCGCGCTTCTTTGCAGACTTGCTATTAGCCAAGGTGCAACTCCTAAAAACTGGATTTGATACTTTTAAAGGCCGAGGAATATGCCTGCATTTAGTCACTTTGTCAATGACTATGATTGAATATTCATCATAAAGATAAATTAATCCAACCTGCCTTGGCTATCTTCAACCCAACTCGTGTAATATGTGGCGCAATTCTAACAGCTATTGCCGCAGTGTGACAGAGCCTGAGTCGATTTTTTGAGATGAATCACCTAATCAATTCGATGTAGGTCTGGGGGACGTTTGAGCAGAAAATTATTAAGATCTGGTATGATTGTCAGTGCAATGACATTGATATCCCGTGTTTTAGGTTTGATAAGAGATGTTGTAGTTGCAAACTTGATGGGAGCCGGAACCAGTGCGGATGTTTTTTTCTTTGCTAATAAAATTCCAAACTTTTTACGCCGATTATTTGCTGAGGGGGCATTTGCACAAGCGTTTGTACCTGTTTTAACTGAGTATCAGGAAAAGCATTCACCGGAGGAAACCCGTGAATTATTGAGCAAGGTTGCGGGAACCTTAGGTCTGTTAGTTACGATAGTCACCTTAGTTGGGGTGATAGCCTCACCCGTGCTATCGGCGTTATTTGGTGGCGGCTGGTTTATCGCCTGGCTTAACAATGAACCAGACGGGGCAAAATTTGAACTTGCTGCAGTTGTGCTTAAAATTACCTTTCCTTATTTGTGGTTTATCACTTTTACTGCCTTAGCAGGCTCAATCTTAAATACCCGAGGCCGCTTTGCAGTATCGGCTTTTACGCCAGTATTTCTCAATGTGGCAATTATTGCGGCGGCTATCTTCTATGCGCCGACATCGACTCAGCCTGAGATCACCTTGGCTTGGGGGGTGTTTTGTGGTGGTTTGATTCAGTTTCTTTTTCAAATCCCATTCTTGTTACGAGAAAAAGCGTTAGTTAAACCTTCCTGGGGTTGGCATCACCCTGGGGTGGTGAAGATTAGAACCTTGATGATCCCTGCCTTATTCGGCGTGTCTGTTTCACAAATTAACCTGTTGTTTGATACTTTTATCGCCAGTTTTTTGATGACGGGTTCAATTAGTTGGCTTTATTACTCAGACCGATTATTAGAGTTTCCCCTCGGGCTTTTTGGGATTGCTATCGGTACAGTGATCTTGCCAGCCTTATCGCGTAACCATGTCAATGCTGAAGGCGCAGGTTTTGGTCAAACCATGGATTGGGGTATTAAAGCGATTCTGCTGTTAGGTTTACCGGCTATGATGGGCTTGATTGTACTCGCTAAACCTATGTTAATGGTGTTGTTTATGCGAGGCGCTTTTTCGATGCATGATGTTGAAATGGCTTCCTACAGTCTGATGGCTTACGGCAGTGGCTTGCTCAGTTTTATGCTCATTAAGGTGCTCGCCCCGGGTTATTATTCCCGCCAAGATACCAAAACGCCGGTACGTTATGGCATTATTGCGATGATCACTAACATGGGCTTTAACTTGCTGTTTGCTGTTCCTTTTGGTTATGTCGGCTTGGCAATTGCGACATCTATGTCGGCGTTGCTCAATGCCACTCTTCTCTATCGAGGACTGCATTTAGCGGGTGTTTATCGCGTATCTAAGGCGACTATGGTGTTTTTTGCTAAAGCCGTGGTCTCCACAGTGTTGATGGTGGTAGTCTTGTACCACTTCTTACCATCGCCAGATGTGTGGTTAGATTGGCATTTTGTCGAGCGGGCTAAATCCTTGATAGGCTTGATTGCGGCGGGAGCGGTAAGTTACTTATTGGGACTGCTGCTGCTCGGAATTCGTCCTTGGTCAATTAAACGGGGAGTTTGATTGCTGATTCTCATCGCTAGCTGTTATATAATCAGCCGATTTGCGCTTGGCAGTTGTCTAAAGTTATGGAATTAATCCGCGGCATACATAACATTTTGTCATCCCACCATGGGTGCGTGTTGACTATCGGTAATTTCGACGGCGTACATCGTGGTCATGCCCAAGTCATCGCTAACTTAGTGCATAAAGCCAAGCAGTTAGGATTACCTGCGACGTTAATGACCTTTGAGCCACAGCCTCAGGAATTATTTTGTGGCGATAATGCGCCTGCTCGCTTGAGTTTGTTGCGTGATAAGGTCATTTTGCTCAATGAACTCGGGGTTGAGCGGTTAGTATGTGTTAACTTTAATCGTGCTTTTGCGAGTCAACCTGCGGAACATTTTATCGAAGAATTGCTGGTTCGTAAGCTTGGGGTCAAATACCTGGTTGTCGGCGATGATTTTTGTTTTGGAAAAGGTCGTAAAGGTAATTTTGAGATGCTGATACAAGCGGGCATCGAATATGGCTTTACTGTGGTCAGCACCCAAAGTTTTATGCTGGGTTCACAAAGAGTGAGCTCTACTGCTGTGCGTGAACAATTGGCGAAGGGCAATCTTGAGCAGGCGAGACGCCTATTAGGACACCCGTTTACCTTGAGTGGTCGCGTGGCTCACGGGCAAAAAATTGGCCGCACTATTGGTTTCCCCACGGCAAACATCGCCTTAAAGCGTAATGTTGTGCCTGTCCGTGGTGTGTTTGCGATCAAATGTTATTGGGATGACAGCGATATTTATGAGGGCGTAGCCAATATTGGATTTCGCCCGACAGTGAACGGTCAAGTGTGTCAGCTTGAAGTGCATCTTTTTGATTTTGAAGAAGACATTTACGGCAAACATGTTGAGGTCGAGTTGGTAGCCAAACTCCGTGATGAGCAACCTTTTGACTCATTGGATGCGCTAAAACAACAGATTTTGAATGATGCAAATGAAGCCCGTGCTTTATTTGGTAATGATGCAGGCTGAAATTTATCAGTTTAATTAACGGTATAGGATCAATGAGCGACTATAAATTTACTTTGAATTTGCCGGAAACAGAGTTTCCGATGCGTGGTAATTTGGCAAATCGCGAGCCAGAGATGTTAGAGCGCTGGACAAAAGACGGTTTGTATCAGCAGATCCGCGATAGCCGAATTGGCCGTACTCCCTTCATTTTGCATGACGGCCCGCCGTATGCGAATGGCAGTATTCATATTGGTCACTCAGTTAATAAAATCCTTAAAGACATTATTGTTAAGTCAAAAACCATGTCTGGTTTTGATGCGCCGTATGTGCCGGGGTGGGATTGCCACGGTTTACCTATCGAGCTCAAAGTTGAGCAAAAAGTCGGTAAGCCAGGCCAAAAAATCACCGCGGCAGAATTCCGTGTAGAATGCCGTAAATATGCGGCAGAGCAAGTTAACGGCCAACGCGAAGACTTTATTCGTTTAGGCGTGCTCGGTGATTGGCAAAATCCGTACTTGACCATGGACTTTTCAACCGAAGCCAACATAGTACGTTCTTTATCGAAAGTGATTGAGAGTGGTCACTTACATAAAGGCGTCAAACCTGTGCATTGGTGTACCGACTGTGGCTCAGCCTTAGCCGAAGCCGAAGTCGAATATGAAGATAAGACATCACCCGCTATCGATGTGGCGTTTGTCGCCGCTGACAGTAAAGCCGTTGCGGCTAAGTTTGGGGTAAGCGATTACTCACATCCAGTATCTATGGTGATTTGGACAACCACACCTTGGACGCTACCTGCCAACCGCGCGTTAACTTTGAGTCCTGAGCTGGACTACAGCCTAGTTGAGTTTGAAAAAGACGGTGTCACACAGGCATTAATTCTAGCCGATGTTTTAACCGAATCTTGTCTAACCCGTTACGGTGCAGAAAGCCACAAAGTATTGGCGAAAATTAAAGGTGCTCAGCTTGAGCTTATCCGTTTTAAGCACCCCTTTTTAGCTTTTGATGTGCCTGCAATTTTAGGTGAGCATGTTACGACTGATGCTGGTACGGGTATTGTCCATACTGCACCGGGTCATGGTCAAGATGACTTTGTTGTCGGTCAAAAATACGGTTTAGAAGTAGCAAACCCGGTTGGCGATAATGGTGTATACAAGCCGGATACCGAGTTTTTTGCAGGCCAACATGTCTTTAAAGCCAATGATAATGTCGTCGCTTTACTGAGAGAAAAGGGCGCATTACTACACCATGTTGCTTATCGTCATAGCTATCCACATTGCTGGCGCCATAAAACGCCGATTATTTTCCGTGCGACACCACAATGGTTTATTTCCATGGATAACCATGGACTGCGTGCGCAGGCATTAAAAGAGATTGATGCAACCCAATGGATCCCTGATTGGGGCCAAAGTCGTATCGAAAAAATGGTAGAAAACCGCCCTGACTGGTGTATTTCGCGCCAACGCACTTGGGGCGTGCCTATCACGCTGTTTGTGAATCGAGAAACCGAAGAGTTGCACCCAGATAGCGTGTCCTTAATGGAACGTGTGGCGAATCGTATCGAACAGCAGGGCATTCAAGCCTGGTGGGATCTTGATGCCGCTGAATTGCTGGGTGATGAGGCGGATCAATACCGTAAAGTGACTGATACTTTGGACGTTTGGTATGACTCAGGTTCAACCTTTTCATCAGTAGTTGCTGCACGCCCTGAATTCCATGGTCATGGTGTTGATTTATACCTTGAAGGAAGTGACCAACATCGGGGTTGGTTTATGTCATCTTTGATGATATCAACTGCGATGAATGGTAAAGCTCCTTATAAACAAGTGCTTACCCACGGTTTTACCGTTGATGGTAAAGGCCGTAAGATGTCAAAGTCCATCGGTAACGTGATTGCGCCGCAAACTGTGACTAATAAATTAGGTGCCGATATTCTGCGTTTATGGGTGGCAGCAACGGATTACAGCGGTGAGATGACGGTTTCTGACGAAATTTTAAATCGCAGCGCCGATGCTTACCGTCGCATTCGTAACACGGCTCGATTCCTATTAGCCAACTTAAATGGTTTTGATCCCGCTAAGGATCTCGTTGCCGTTGAAGATATGGTGGCATTAGATCGTTGGGCTGTTCGTCGTGCATTTGCACTGCAACAAGAGATTATTGAAGCCTATGAGCAATATAACTTCCATATAGTGACCCAAAAACTGATGCAATTCTGCTCGGTTGAGTTAGGTAGTTTCTATCTGGACATCATTAAAGATCGCCAGTATACGGCCAAGCAAGAAGGCCATGCGCGTCGTAGCTGTCAATCGGCGCTGTATTTGATCTCTGAAGCTATGGTGCGTTGGATTGCGCCAATTCTAAGCTTTACTGCCGATGAAGTGTGGCAACTATTGCCTGGTGAGCGTGATGCTTATGTCTTTACCCAAGAATGGTATCAAGGCTTGAAATCAGTCACGTTAGCGACTGATTTGAGCGATGACTATTGGCAGCAGTTGCTGACCGTGCGTAATGAAGTGAACAAAGTGATCGAACAAGCTCGCCGCGACAAACGTATCGGCGGTTCATTAGAAGCCGAAGTGACATTATTTGCCGATGCCACTTTGACCGAGCAATTAACCCATATCGGCGATGAACTAAGATTTGTGTTGTTGACCTCTGAAGCCAAAGTATTGCCTTTAGCGGATGCGACAACTGAAGCGGTTGAGACTGAGCTGGCATCACTTAAATTAGTTGTTGCTTCAAGCACAGCAGAGAAGTGTGAGCGTTGCTGGCATCACAGAGAAGAGGTTGGCACCATCGAGGCTCACCCAACATTGTGCACTCGCTGCGTAACTAACATTGAAGGCGACGGCGAAGTTCGTCAGTTTGCATAAAGGATCTGTATGCCATTAACTTGGAAAGACAGTGGCTTACGTTGGTATTGGGTAGCTGTGTTGGTGTTTTTAGCCGATCAGCTATCTAAGCAATGGGTCTTAGCCAATTTTAATTTGTTTGAATCGGTGCAGTTATTGCCCTTTTTTAATTTCACTTATGTACGTAACTACGGTGCAGCCTTTAGCTTTTTAAGTGAAGCTGGGGGCTGGCAGCGCTGGCTGTTTACGATTGTCGCAGTTGGATTCAGTACTTTACTGACGGTATGGTTGCGTAAGCAATCGGCTTCTTTGTGGAAGCTGAATCTGGCCTACACCTTAGTAATAGGTGGTGCGCTTGGGAATTTAATTGATAGATTAATGCATGGTTTTGTGGTGGATTTTATCGATTTCTACTGGGGTAACAGTCACTATCCTGCCTTCAATATTGCCGATGCAGCGATTTGTGTTGGCGCTGTGTTGATCATTTGGGATTCGTTTTTTAGTGCTAAATCTGAGCAAGATACGACGGAAGGGGTTAAGAAGTGACTATAACTCGTTCTTTATTATGTCATATGAATATTGTGCTAGAGGATGGTTCTACCGCCGATAGCACTAAAGCCTCAGGTAAACCTGCGCGTTTGAATTTAGGTGATGGTACATTAAGCCCTGCATTTGAGGCACAGTTAGCCGATCTCAATGAGGGGGACAAACACAGTTTCACCCTCGAAGCGATTGATGCTTTTGGTGAATCTAATCCAGATGCTATCCATTATATGGATAAAAGTCGTTTCCCTGCGAATATGGATTTAGAAGCGGGAGTGATTGTTAGCTTTGCAGGTCCTGGTGGCAGCGAGATCCCTGGAATCGTGCGCGAAGTCGCGGGGGACTCAATTACCGTTGATCTTAATCATCCCTTAGCGGGCCGTAAGGTGACATTTGAACTGGATGTCGTAGAGGTACTATAAGATGAAACTCGATCCTACAAGCCCAAGCTTGAATATTTTACTCGCCAATCCACGTGGTTTTTGTGCTGGAGTGGATCGTGCTATCAGTATTGTCGAGCGTGCATTGGAACTCTTCTCTCCACCGATTTATGTTCGTCATGAGGTGGTTCACAACCGTTATGTGGTACAAAACCTTAAGGACCGTGGTGCAGTATTTGTTGAGGAGCTAGATCAAGTCCCTGATAACAATATTGTTATTTTTAGCGCTCACGGTGTGTCTCAAGCTGTGAGAGCGGAAGCAAAAGCGCGGGGATTAAGAGTATTTGATGCGACTTGTCCTTTAGTGACTAAAGTGCATTTACAGGTGACCCGTGCAAGCCGTAAAGGTATTGAATGCATCCTGATTGGGCATGAAGGTCATCCTGAAGTGGAAGGCACCATGGGACAGTATGATAATCCTAATGGTGGGGTTTACCTTATTGAATCACCAGCAGATGTTGAAAATTTAGACGTTCGCGATCCCGATAATCTTTGCTTTGTGACCCAAACTACGCTGTCGGTTGATGATACCTTAGATATTATTGCTGCACTGCAGAAGCGTTTTCCTTCAATTGAAGGTCCACGTAAAGATGATATTTGCTATGCCACTCAAAATCGTCAAGATGCCGTACGTAACTTATCTGCCGATGTGGATTTGTTGATTGTGGTTGGTTCTAAAAATAGTTCTAACTCGAATCGGCTACGAGAACTCGCTTTGAAAACCGGAACTCAGTCCTATCTTGTTGATACTGCAGATGATGTTGAGTCTAGTTGGTTCGATAATGTCAACCGTGTTGCTGTAACTGCTGGCGCCTCGGCACCAGAGGTTTTAGTTCAGCAAGTTGTTCAAGCAATAGCGATGCTGGCACCCAGTGTGGTAACCGAGGTTGAAGGGCGTAAAGAAGATACGGTTTTTGCGGTACCCGCTGAATTGCGCTAAACCAAAGTCATTCTTATGAAGTGTGTCTAGTCCTGAAATAAGTTGACACTTATTTCCACCTAAAACGCCTGATGAACCTCATCGGGCGTTTTGTATTTTAAGGCCAAATGCGGCCGTCGTTGATTATATATGGC
>NZ_JAKILG010000043.1 GCF_023283765.1 Shewanella profunda
CCTGTCATCCTCGCGAACGCGGGGATCCAGCTTTTGAGTAACCGCTTTTAAACAATAAAAGACTTTACATTGGATCCCCGCATTCGCGGGAATGACAACGGAAAAACAAGAGCGCGATACTTAAGAGCACTTCGCTAACGGTATACGCAATACTGTGATTACGAATATCGGCTAACGGAACACTTCGCTTATGAACCTGTCATCCTCGCGAACGCGGGGATCCAGCTTTTGAGTAACCGCTTTTAAACAATAAAAGACTTTACATTGGATCCCCGCATTCGCGGGAATGACAACGGAAAAACAAGAACGCGATACTTAAGAGCACTTCGTTAACGGTATACGCAGCGCTGTGCTTACGAATCAGAGTTAACGGAACACTTCACTTATGGAAAAGTTAGAGCTGTTAGCAATTGTTCCTGACAATTGCTTTCAGACACGCTACCGTTCCACGTGGCGAGCCAGAGGCCCTTCGGCGTTCGCTAAGCGACAGAAATTGTTCTGTCGCTTGTCTTTCAGACACGCTACCGCCCATAGATTGCGGCCTCTAAATTGCCCTTCGCAATGCGAAAATTCATATTTTTCAATTAAATACTAAAGTAAAACCTAATCACTCATTAATTAAGAGTGGCTAAGCTCTGATCCCTTAGCACTTTGTATTCAAAGCGTGTCAGATTTTATCTTCAAAGTATCTGCAAATACTTGGATACATGCCGTACTCGGTTCACTTCCACCTTGTGAAAAACAAGGGTGAAATACTTGCAAAAAATCTGTTATATCAAGCTGTATAAACCGCAAACTATCAACCTTTAGTATGACTAAGTTAACTTTAGCCTCTAAGCATTAAGCTGCGGAAGTTTACTGTATATCTCTTGCCTTGGATGTTTAATTAATATCCAGATGCAAGTATCACAGGTTGCTTTTCCATCTTTCTAATGTAAGAAATAATCAATGGATAACAAATAAAGCATAACACTTTGACTTTATTACACTTTAAAAAGCAGTAATTTGTTTAAAAAAAAGTAAACAAGCCATAACTATAGCTAATATCTTACAAAACACTCAGCCAAATCCTTACAAGGGTACTGAGGTGTCATACTTAAATGCAAACACGTTCGACCGACTGTTCAGGAACTGTTAAGGTATTGACTTGTCCCATAATACTAAATAAGACATGACAACGTTTATTTGGGCACTTTTCTTGAAAAATGCCTTCTAAGTCAGCAAATGGGCCATCTTTAAAGCGAATTTTTTCCCCAGTTTTTAGCTCTGATTCTTCGGCTAATACCGTTTGGGAAGGTGTTAATTCTTTCATGCGAATAGTGTGAATAATACGGTCATCAATCGGTGTCATTTTTTCCTGACAATTGACGATACGATTTACTCCACGAGTAGAATGGACCTGCCGAACACTCGTCTGGCTTGGGTCAAATTTGATAAACAAATAATTTGGGAATAATGGCACGCGGCAGATCCGTTTCTGTCCACGTTGAGATTTCTCTTCAGAGACCATTGGTAAGTATGTCTCTAAATCTTGAAGTGCTAAGTTCTGCTGTGCTCTCGCTTCACTCCGAGGTTTACAGTACAAGAGGTACCATGCCTTCATTTGTTATCTCATTACCCTATATCAAGTGATGTCCATTCACGGGTCGCAATCATAACAAAGTTGTTAATGTCGATGGAAGTAGTTTTTCGCCTCAGATGGTTTCCTGCTCGGTATCCGTGCAAGTGTCACTTATATTAGGTAAATCAACTGTAATTAGCCTTAGTACTGAATCGCCGATTATGTCGCCAGTTTGCAAGCCAAAATTGACTTTCGTTGCTTTTAAGGGGTATATAAGGTGGGATTTTAGCGAAAAGATTCAATTTACCGCTTAAAATATTACTTTTATTATAAGAACGTAACAATAACCCATACGCAACTTGCAGTTATTCAACAACTTTGTTCAATGTTTCTCGTTTGGATATTTTGCTGAAAGGTGAGTCGATTAGTGGGATAAGAAACAATCATTTTTCTGTGGCGACATCATCCTGTTTCAGGGGCCCACAGGCAATCACGAGCTTAAGGTGGAAGACTTCATGAGCATAGCAAAACCACAAGGGACAATGCTTGGGCATCCCAAAGGATTATTCCTGCTATTTACAACAGAGCTATGGGAACGATTTAGTTATTATGCAATGCGCGCCATTTTGGTGCTGTATCTAGTTGATCAAGTGGGTAAGCAGGGTGGTGGATTAGGTTGGAGCCAAGCCGACGCGCTGTCGTTATATGGAACCTTTACAGCTTTAGTTTACTTAACGCCGCTCATTGGTGGCTGGTTAGCCGATAATTTTCTTGGTCAACGTAAAGCCATCTATTTTGGTGGTGCATTGATGGCTGCTGGTCAGTTTATGTTAGCTGCACCGCATGCATGGTTTCCAGGTGTAGAAACCACACTTTTCTACGTAGGTTTAGGAACGCTTATTTTAGGTAACGGTTTATTTAAACCTAATATTTCAACTATGGTTGGCGATCTCTATGAAGAAGGTGACCATAGACGCGATGGTGCATTTACCATCTTCTACATGGGTATCAACTTAGGCGCTGCATTATCCGGTTTTGTTGTTGCTTGGGCTTATACCAGCTTTGGTCACACTGAAATAATCAATGACCAAGAGGTATTTGTTAATAACTGGCAAGCAGGTTTCTTCTGTGCTGGGATTGGTATGTTGCTTTCCCTGGTTATTCAATTTTTGTTTGCCCAAAAACTGCTTGGTGATATTGGGACTGTACCTGCGGCGAGACTTGAACGCGAACGCCAGGCTAAGTTGGGTAATGTTCGTAAAGAGCCCCTTACTAAAATTGAGCGTGATCGTATCAAGGTCATCATGGTACTCGGTTTATTTACCATCATCTTCTGGGCTGGTTTCGAACAAGCTGGCGGGTTAATGAACTTGTTTACTAATGAGTTTACCGACCGTTACATTGGCACATGGGAAGTTCCTACAACTTACTTCCAATCACTTAACGCCATTTTCATCGTGTTATTTGCCCCTGTTGTTGCTTCAATTTGGATCCGTTTAGGTAAAAATGAACCTAACTCACCGGTTAAGTTTGCCTTAGGCCTATTCTTATTGGCGATTGGTTTCTTATTCATGATTGGTGCAGTTGTTGAAATGGGTGGCAATCCAAACACTAAATCAAGCATGTGGTGGTTAGTGGGCGCTTATTTCTTCCATACTATGGGTGAGCTATGTTTATCGCCTATTGGCTTATCTATGGTAACTAAGCTTGCTCCGCTACGCATAGCATCTCTAATGATGGGCGCTTGGTTCCTATTTATCGCAATGGCCAACAAAGTTGCTGGTGTAGTTGGTTCTTTAATTGGTCACGGTGGTGGCAAAGAAGAGCAACTTGCTAATGCTATGTCTATTTTTGCTGGCATTGCCATTACAGCCACTTTTTCTGCCGTAGTTCTCTACTTTATGGCTGACAAATTAGTTGACTGGATGCATGGCGCAGAAACTAAGCATTCTTCAGAAGCGCAAGCTTTGGAAGATGAGATTGCCGTAACTGCTGAGCACGAAGCCATTAAGCGATAAGATAACGTCTAGAATCTAGGACGCTTCGCGGATAGAGCGCTTCGCTACGAGAAAAAGCTTCGCTCCTTCTAGATTCTAGAGTCTCGCGGTGACTTCTAGAGCGATCCTGCGAACGTTCTAGCAGTTGCGAAGCAACCCTTTGATGTATCCGTCATCCTTGCTTCTAAACCGTCACCTCGCCTTTTACACTGTCATCCTTGCCTCTAAGCCGTCATCCTCGCGCATGCGGGGATCCAGCTTTTGGATTTTGGCTTTTGGCTTTTGGCTTTTGGATTTTGGATTTTAATCCACTATGTCTTAAAACACCGAAAGAGTTCACCTATGGATTCCCGCCTGCGCGGGAATGACAGAAGGGGTGCAATGCCGTCATCCTTGCTTCTAAACCGTCACCTCGCCTTTTACACTGTCATCCTTCTCTAAGCCGTCATCCTCGCGCATGCGGGGATCCAGCTTTTGGCTTTTGGCTTTTGGCTTTTGGCTTTTGGCTTTTAAGCCACTATGTCTTAGAACACCGAAAGACTTCACCTATGGATTCCCGCCTGCGCGGGAATGACGAAGGGGCACGGAAATGACGAAAGTTGCGAAGCGAAACGCTAGATTCTAGCAACAGCGTTTTTGTTGTGTCCTAGCAGTGAGCTTGCGAATGCTCTATAGGTAGGCTTAACTGCATAAATCCGCCAGCAGGAATATGGGGATCATAAACCAGTCCTTTGAATTTATTATCGAGTAAGTTTTGCTTATGTATAGGTTCACTTGTAGCTATACATAGTTGTTCTTGTGGCAGGATAGTGCGGAACTGAATACTGGGTTTACCCCAGTCAAGTAAACCTAACTGTAAACTATCAGAAAGTGCCAAAGGACTAAGCCCTTGATCATTACGTAAATAGCAGCGTAATCCCCTCCCTGCTTGGGCTATCGCCGCTCGATATTTTGTCAATTCAATTGAAATATAAATAATATCGACCGTGATATCTAAACCAGAGTTAACTAAACGATCATTCAAATAGCTAAGCATATTGAACGGCTCAATAATTGTTTTACTCTGACCACTACGATAATTTTTAAGCTTTTGATTAACAAAACTACGCAGTAATACACAGGCAAATGCTGCGCGATTATCCTCAGGATAAAGATGTGCCATATACATGATCAAATGATCATTGCCGACCATAGTCGAGTCTATAAAATAACTACTAATATCACTGTCTTTAAACAAACTGTAGTCAACTTTGGCGACGGGGTAACTGATATTAGAGGCAGGAAATAGCTGCTGCTGAACCTGTTTTGCTGCTTCTACACTTTGCTCCAAAAGGGCTAAATTATCACTTAGCTCTTGCCGGGACAGTGCATCTATTTCTGCTTGAATAGGTTCATCACCAAGGATTTTATGTAGGGCTTGCCTAATGGCTTGTTCAATAATGAATAAATCGGATACGGGTTTAACTAAATAATCACTGGCGCCAATGCGTAATGCCTCGACAACATCTGCCATGACATTGTTACCTGAAATCACAATGGAAGGGATAAGTGGCTCAAGTTTAGTCATTTCCTTGAGCATATCGAGTCCTCCTAACTTTGGCATACTCAAGTCAGCCAAGACAATATCAAAGCGCTGTTGTTTGAAAACACTCAGTCCTTGCTCACCATCAGAGGCTTGAGCTACATCAGCGCCACGCCCAGAAAGGAACGTGGCGACAATTTGCCGAAACACAGGATCATCTTCAACCAAAAGAATCGAAACACCATTTAACACCATAAAGATTCCCGAATAAAATTCATTGCTATAGCAATAACTCAATCATGACATCGGAAGAATCATTCGATACGGCAAGGACTAGGTTGTGAAAGCAACATCGATAGCCATGTTGCGTAACGTTAATCAAGCTCCTGCATATATTGATCAAGCAACTCATCATCTTCTTGTTTCTGAGGAACATTGCCATCATAGACTTTATAGTCCATGTGTTGTAAATACGCATCTTTCACGAAAGCATAGGGATCAAGCGCATTATCAACGAGCCTTTCTTGATCAATCGCTGAAGCTCTCGCATGAAGACTCTTAAGCCCCCACTTAACAACGGATTGCCACATGGTGAGCTCTGATAGTGGAAAGTATAGACGATCAACCCAATCTGTTGCGAGTTCACGCACAACATAGGGGCCCGCAAATGGCGCCATAAAATAAGGACCATTTGGCACACCATAGTAACCCAGCACTTCGTTAAATGCGTCTTGCTTACGCGGCATTCCCATCATATCGGCCACATCAAAAACGCCTAACAAACCTATTGTGGAGTTAACGGTAAAACGCCCGCCAGCATTCGCAGCCCATCCCCACTTGCCTTGTAACACATTGTTAACTAAGCTACTTGGCTCTTCTAAGTTCTGTACAAAATTATTAATACCCGTTTTAGCAGGCCGGGGAATATAGTCGTTATAACCATGGGCGACTGGACGATAGAGATATTTATCAAGATACAGATAGTTAAAATCCCACATTGCACGGTTAAAACCCTCGAAAGGATCCCGTGGATCATCATAGGTAATGGTCACTGCTGTAATGTCTTGAGAAGTGGTATCAGGTACGGAGACTTCTGCCCCATATGCTTGGGGCAATAATACAAATCCTAACGATAGCCCTATCCATTTCAACTTCATATTGATCTCTTAATATAAATGTACTGCTTAGGTGCAAAGTTTTCGCTAAAGTGACTATAGACAAGTGACGATATAAGTAACATTCGTCTTAGCCGTATATTCTAGTATTGCGAAAGCTTGCTATTGATATTGTTTTCACAAAACGCATAAGCATACTTGGCAAATTATTTTGGTCAATTGTTAATTTATCAACATGCCATGCCGCAGGATAAACTATTTAAGGTCATCCCATGGAGTCGATCCCAGTCATCAATAATGCTAACCCACAGCAACCTGCTCCAGCATACCAAAACGATGCCTCAAACGTATCTGCACGTCCAATACCTGTTGAAGTGCTTGTATCACCTAAGGGCGACAGTATTATTCTAAGCGGTACAGAATATAATTTAAAGCTCGTTGATGCTCAACAAAGACAAGCACTGATTAACGCCAATCGTTTTCTACTAACGCAAACGACAGCAGAGCCTACGGCCAATACGACACCTAACGCTGCCATAACAACGGCAAGCCAACCAGCTCAACTCACTGCACTTGGCACCGCATTAACACTAAAATTACCAGAAGCTATTGCTCAGCTCGCCCAGCAAAATGGCATATCATTAGAACGCTTATTCAGCTTAGCTGGACGTCCTCAAGGTTACCCACTTCCCGATGTCACTATTACCCACAAAGAGTTCCAATTTTCAAATGGGACTGTTATTGCACAAGACGCGGGGACTCGACTGAGTGCTGGTGAATACCAAGCTAAAATTGCCTTATCACAGGGACGTCCTATATTAGTACTCACCCCTATTGTGAGCAAACTTGAAATCCTTATCGGCGCTTCAATAAATGAAACTAAGGTTCCCATAATCGATAAACAAGCGGCAAACGTGGTTATCGCAAAAGCAGAACCTGCCCAGATTTATGCTAGCTTCCTGAGGAAGCTAGAAAGCCTTATACCTCAACCAGAAATGCGCTCATCAAATGCCACCACGATAAATATAAGCCCTTCCCTTAGTGCCCAAGGCACTTCAGTAGCAGCATCATCGATGACACCAACTTTGGATGCGACCAATCTCGGCCAAGCAACAACCAAAGCTAATGCCAATAATACACAAGCTAACGCACAAACCGGGCAATCGATAACAGCCCCCCGATTACCCCTTGGCAGTTTACCGCCCACTACAGAACAAAACATCACTAACACAGCGACGAATATCTCGTTGCAGAACAGCTCACTTATCGCTACAACTATCTCTCAATCTGCACATGTTACAAATAATCTTGGGCAAGCTAAGCCAGATGTTCAGCAGATTGACAGTAGCAGTGATGGCGACATTAACGTGAATGATGTACTGCAAAAAGCGTTTAATAAAGCAGGCGCATTACCCTCAGATCAACTGGTATTGCGGAGCAACAATAATCTAGCAACTGAGCTACTTAGACATTTACCGCATATCAACCCACAACCTTTAGGGCAGTTGAGTGATCCTGATTCACTTAAAGCTGAAATACTAGGATTAGCCACACTCAATTTGGCAGCACAACAGCTTAGCCACACATCATCCTTTATGAATGCTGGTGCGATTACGTCATTATTTCAACTATTACTCGGTTTTAGAGCCAAAACGACCAGTGCTTTAAGCCAAAAACTGGCGAATTATCTTGAACAATTACAAACGAGGACTGGTTTTTCTAACAATCAGCTAAGTCAATTGAGTAAAGCTGGCGGTTTAGAGAGCATGGGACAATTAGCGACCAGTTTACATTTATATCAACAAGCAAGTGGCGAAAATAACGGTAATATCGTTTGGTTTTTTGCTCTCCCCTATAGCATCAATCAACGACACGAACAGCTTGAAGGCAAATTTGAGCAGGAGAATGACGCTGATGAGCAGCAGAAGCATAATGGTTGGCATTTACAACTAAAATTTAATCTTGCACAGGGGCCCCTATTAATATCAGCTCGTTATCACCAACAACTCTTAGAGATTCAATTTAAAGGAAATAATCAAACACTACTCAATAAGGTTGATAACTTTTTAGCTCCCTTAAGCCAAAAACTGTCACAGCTCGGTTTTACGACAAGCGAACTTTCAACCCAGATAGCACCAGTGCCAGCCACATTGCTCCCTGGTGACCATTTTCTAGTAAAAACGAAGGCATAGCGTTTATGAACATCAATGTAAGTGACAAAATGAGCATAATATGACAACAGAAGATAATAAAACCAAGCAAGCTGTAGCCTTGAGTTACGATGGAAAACATGCTCCGAAGATTGTCGCAACAGGTGAAGGACTGATCGCCGAAGAAATTATTGCCCTCGCCAAAGAATCAGGAGTTTATATTCATCAAGATGCGCATCTTAGCAATTTTCTACGCTTATTAGAGTTAGGTGAGGAGATCCCAAAAGAGTTGTATCTACTTATTGCAGAACTGATCGCCTTTGTTTATATGCTCGACGGTAAATTCCCCGAGCAATGGAATAATATGCATCAAAAAATTGTTGAAAAAGCTTAGGAACAAGGAAAAACAGAACTCTGTGCTAACAGTAAAAACCACCCGCTACGCTTACAGAACACTTCGTTCATGGCTGACGCTTATCGTAAGAGCGGAACCCATTCTGTAAACTGTGAAGCAGCGTCCGTATACTACAAGGTGGCTATCGAGTAGTTGCAAAACACCCTTTGATTTTTCCGTCATCCTTACTCCTACCACGTCATCCTTGCCCCTAAGCCGTCATCCTCGCGCATGCGGGGATCCAGCTTTAGCTTTTAAGTCACGGAGCTCTAAAACACCAAAAGACTTCACTGATGGATTCCCGCTTTCGCTGGAATGACGAAGGATGCGAGAATGACGAAGGATGCAGAAATGACAAAAAGTGCGGTGATGCAAAAGGGAGAGCGTCTTAGCCCCTACACTTCGCTATTTACGATGTAACCGGATCAATAATTCAGCTTCAGCTTTGGGAAGTTCACACTCTTTTATCAGTTCATCGACTCCCGCACCAAGTCCGACCATTTTCATCGCACGAGTGTAAAGCTTTGCTTGAGGATCTTGTAAGGTCGTTTCTTCAATGCGCTCGGATTGCTGATGCAACCGCTTTTCTAACTCAATGACTCTGCGCCCCACGCCAATAGTGCCGCTGCGTAATTCCTGCAATTCCCTTTTAAAGGCTTCACGCTGGCGGTCACCTTCCTTGACAAGCACAGTTAACGCTTCAACTTTATTACGTAATTTACTCAACTGCTTTTGTAGATAGAGCACAAGCCCTAAACATGCAATCACATAGACTAACGCCGCGATCAAAAATTCATCGCCCATTAAAAATCCTTATGTATTTCTATGTATAAATCAGAATAACGGATAAAGAGGATGCATGATTCATGACTCTAATCGCTTTATTGGGAAGCATTGTTCCCCTTTTCCGTTATTGATGGCAATAGCTCATAAAGGTCGAGAGCTTGCTACTAAGCACTCAAAAACGCAACAGTTTAGAGTTGTGTGAGTTCAGCCCATTCTTCATCGGATAATAACTTATCGAGATCAACTAAGATCAACAGCTCATTATCACGGTTACTTACACCTTGAATAAACTTAGCGCTTTCTTCTGTCCCGACATTAGGTGCGTTGTCAATTTCGCTGCGGCGTAAGTAAACAACCTCTGCAACGCTATCCACTAAAATACCAATGACTTGCTTTTCAGCTTCGATAATCACAATACGGGTCGAATCATCGACTTCGGCTGATTGCAAGCCAAAACGTGACCGTGTATCGATAACAGTGACAACATTACCACGTAAGTTAATGATACCTAAAACATAATATGGAGCACCAGGCACTGGCGCTATTTCGGTATAGCGCAGCACTTCTTGCACTTGCATTACGTTGATACCATAAGTTTCGTTGTCTAACTTAAAGGTAACCCATTGTAATACTACATCATCTTTACTTGCAGCTACGGCTGCGACATTTCTTGTATCTTTCATGTTTACCTCAACCAATTGAGTCCTGACAACCTAAACCCGCATCAAGCATTTCAACTAAGGCTTGTACGTGCAAAATACCACACATTTGTTCTTTAACGACACCAGCGAGCCAAGGCCGTTTACCTGCTTTGCTGCGCCAGTTTACTTGCGATTTATTAATTTTTACAGCATTGACTAAAGACTCACAAGTTAATCCCCAGTTACTGCCTTCTAACAATACAAGATATTGATAATTTACCGATTGCGCCAGTTTATCTGTGTATTTTTCTGGCATAACCCAAGCGCAAGTATCGACAATGTTTAATTGTTCTTCCCTGTGGCTTTGCACACCTAAAAACCACGATGGACGGCCAATAATATGGTTAATCCGTTCCACTTTAACAATGCCACCTAAACTCACTAGCGGTACGGCTAATGTTAACCCAGCCACTTTAAAGAATAGTACCTGAAACTCATCATCGAGCACTTCTTGAAGATCTTTTGTGATACTCGGTGGTGTAATACCAAGCTGAGTCTCTGGCTTATTGACTAAAATAGCCTCTTCACGCCCAACAGCAAGGGGCTCTTCGGCGGCAAAAGATATAGGCTGTTCAGTATCATCAACAGGCTTACCCTCGGAAACAATCTCCGGTTGTATAAGCTCTTCAATGATTTTTGGTTCTGTTTTAACTTCCGTTTTTAATACTGGTGCCAGTAGTTTTTCAAGCGATTGCTTATCTACTTTAGGCGCGACCTCACTCAAAACCACATTGGGACTTGGTGCCTTTACTTTAGCGAATTGCACCTCAGGGGTGACGGTTATTGTCTGATGTAAACGTACTGATGCACGTTCCGCTAAAATCGCATCATCGAGTGATGTAACCTCATTCCCGATCGCCTCCCGTTGTAGAGACTTATCCCCATGTGATGGTGGCTTGGAAATACCTGTAATTGAACTGTCATTCTCATGCAGCAATAATTCAAAAAAATCAAAAACAGTTTCATCAACCGATTTTGACATGGCCAAACTCCCCGACTAATAAAAAATCTAACAATCTTTCATAGGCTTTTACGCCACGACACCCACTTGCATAATGCGAGGCGGGTAAATGTGCCAAACTGGCATCTCTAAACTTAGTATCGACGGGAATAACATCACGCCACAGGGAACCTGAATATTGTTCGCTTAATATTTGTAAGGCCGCGGGAGAAGCTTTAGTACGTTTATCATACATCGTTGGAACAACGGTATAACTGTATTGGGTTTTCTTGGAGCGCCCCATTAATTCCATTGTCTTGACCATGCGCTCCAAACCTTTAATGGCTAAAAATTCGGTTTGTACGGGAATAACGATATGCTGACTCGCAGCAAGGGCATTCACCATAAGCACCCCTAAAACTGGTGGGCAATCTACAATTGCCACATCATATTCATCGGCAACAAGTGCTAAAAGATTACGCAGAACCAGCCCCATCCCTTCTTGATGACCTAACGCTCTGTCTAACGTCGCTAGCGCCATGGTCGCAGGTAAGAGATCCAAACCATCGACCAAGGTTGGCACTATATGAGAACAAACCAACTCTTTTGTTAAGTTCTGATGAGCAAGAAATACATCAAATAGTGAACCTGGCACTTTTTCAGAGTCAATGCCTAAGTAATATCCAAGTGATGCATGGGGATCTGTATCGATCATTAGCACACGCTTACCGCGCTTAGTCAGTACTCCTGCTAAGCTCGCCACCGTTGTGGTTTTACCCACACCGCCTTTTTGATTTGCTATGGTCCATACTTTCAAGAAGTGATCCTCTCGTTATTCCGACTTACATGCATTGAATCACGATTGAAAAAGACTAATCGCCTTCCCTTGTTGTTACCCTTATCCCACCATTTGGTAGGCTAATCACTTTAACGCCATCAGCATTCTCTGACACCACTGCAGGCACAACGTCAGTATTTACTTTACCCGTTGACGGTTCAGTTGATTTAGGTGGTAACGCCAAATTAATTGACGAAGGTTCTGCATTTAAGTCTACCGTAACTGCTTTTTGTTCACCCGGTGAAGCTAATTTCAACATAGCTTGAGTCTGATCAGGATGAGTCGCTAGCCATGTTGCAATCGCTTCAGCTTGCTCATCAGGTACCATAAGTAAAACTTGAGTTGATTCGAGACGTTTTACATCTTCATGCAACAATTTGATTTTATGTCGATAGTCAAGACTTAACGCGCCCAGACAAATAATGGTAATCACCATTAATACCATAATGAGCACAACATTCGTGCTCATTGGCTTTTTGACATTAGTTACATTAGCCACGAACAGACTCTTTTAAAATTGACTCAGCCATATTGTCGAGTGAAATAGATTGGCTCGCAATTCCCGCACTCGCAACGGCCTGCGGCATGCCGTAAACCACGCAACTGGCTTCATCCTGTGCCCAAATAGTCGCGCCAGCCGATTTCAGCATACGCGCTCCTTCTCGACCATCGGCTCCCATACCCGTCAAGACAACAGCAAGTACATCACCACCATAGGCTTTCGATGCTGATGCAAAAGTAATATCGACGCAGGGCTTATAATTCATCTCAGCACTCCCCGCGATGACTTTGATTCGGCCACTGGCACCACTGCGTTCGATCATCATCTGCATGCCACCCGGCGCTAAGTAAGCACAACCTGGTCGAAGTAAATCACCATTTGCAGCTTCTTTTACTTCAATCTTACATAACCCATTTAGACGATTCGCGAAAGCTGGTGTAAAGGCTGCCGGCATATGCTGAATGAGTAAAATAGGGTGAGGATAATTGGCTGGAAACTGCGTCAAAATCTTTTGCAATGCGACTGGGCCGCCAGTAGAAGTGCCAATCAGCAGTAATTTGTATTGTTTACCACTCGCACGGATAGACGAAGCTGTGGATGTCCGAACAGGCGCAGTGGCAACAGGCGTCGTGTTCCCCAGAACAGAAGTGGTACTCGTTCGAGATGTAGGAGTTGGCAACACCGAAGGTCTTACTATCGGGCGAAACATTCTCCTGCGACCAAGGGCTTTCACTCTTTGCTGGAGTAAAAGAATGGCATCATCTTTATTTGTTGCAATATCTTCAAAGCGCTTAGGTAAAAAATCTAACGCACCCGCATCTAACGCATCTAACGTGGCTTTGGCACCGTCATGGGTCAAAGATGAAAACATTAATATGGGTGTTGGACACTTTGCCATGATCTCACGGACGGCAGTAATACCATCCATGACGGGCATTTCAATATCCATGGTAATCACTTGGGGATTAAGTTCAGCAGCCATCTTTACCGCTTCGGCCCCATTTGAGGCCGTCGCAATTACTTCCAGTTCAGGATCTTGATTGACTATTTCACTAACACGTCGCCTAAAAAAACTTGAGTCATCAACGACTAATACTTTAATGGCCATTCCATTCCTTAGCTTGGAAACTAACTTTTATTCTTTGCATAATGCTTTAATAGCCCTGGTACATCTAAAATCAGAGCAATACCGCCATCAGAGGTGATCGTTGCACCAGCCATACCTGGTGTGCCGTGTAACATGGCTCCAAGCGGTTTGATAACCACTTCTTCTTGGCCAATTAAAGCATCTACAACAAATCCTATCTGCATCATACCTAATTGCACGATAACAACATGGCCATGTTTCTTATCACCATGTTTAAAACTCGTTTTATTCTTATGTAACCAGTGTTCCAAATAGAACAGTGGTACAGCCTTATTACGCA
This sequence comes from Shewanella profunda, assembly GCF_023283765.1. Classification (GTDB taxonomy): domain Bacteria; phylum Pseudomonadota; class Gammaproteobacteria; order Enterobacterales; family Shewanellaceae; genus Shewanella; species Shewanella profunda. The sequence continues at coordinate 13,934 of NZ_JAKILG010000043.1, forward strand.
CTATGACGGTGAGTTGTCCATCAACAATGTTGGTTTTTGTTAGATCAAGGTGGAATATCTCATTCACACTCGATAGCGGCAGAGCAAATACTTGCTGTGCTACATCCACCATCAGGGTTGGCATAATCGCAAGCGTTAAGGGAACTTTAATTTCAAGCACCGTCCCCTTACCTTTCATTGAGTCTATGTGAACAGTACCGTTTAATTGAGCGATACGGGTCTTAACTACATCCATACCAACGCCACGACCTGAAATATCGGAAATTTCCACCTTTGTTGAAAAACCAGGCGCAAAAATCAGATTATAAGCCTCTGTGTCTGTCATACGTGCGGCGGCATCGTCATCGAGCACCCCACGTTTAATCGCGATTTGCTTAAGTTTTTCAGGATCCATCCCTGCACCATCATCTTCGATTTTAAGCAGAATATGGTCACCTTCTTGGCTGGCAGATAAGGTAATAGTCCCTGTTCTAGGCTTACCACTAGCTTCACGCTCATTTGGCATTTCTATGCCATGGTCAACCGAGTTACGCACTAAGTGAACCAGAGGATCGGCGAGGGCCTCCACTAAGTTTTTATCTAAATCGGTCTCTTCACCGATCATAACCAAGTCAATTTCTTTGTTCAGTGTACGCGCTAAATCGCGAACAACACGGGGAAAACGTCCGAACACCTTTTTAATCGGTTGCATACGGGTCTTCATCACTGCGCCTTGTAAATCCGCAGTCACAAGATCTAAGTTAGCAAGCGCTTTAGACATTTCCTCGTCATCACGACTAATGCCTAAACTGACAAGACGATTTCGCACTAATACCAGCTCACCGACCATGTTCATAATTTGATCAAGGCGTGCAGTATCGACTCGAACTGTAGTTTCACCTTGAGGAACGTTGGCTGATGCCGCTGCTTTCGCGGGCGCTTTATCAGCGACAGCAATCTCAGTTTTAGCCGCAACGACAGGCGCACTCACTGTAGCGGCCACGTTAGCCGTTGACGTTATTGGCGCAGCCTTAGACGCTACAACTGAAGGTGTTGATGACACTGCAGCCATCACGCTCGCAGTAGCTTTTGCTGGTGCACCACCTTTACCGTGTAATTCATCGAGCAAGCGTTCAAACTCATCATCGGTAATTTCATCCGAATCAACAGGTGGCACTGGCGGCGTGACAACTGCTTTAGGTTTAGCTGGCGCGTCAACTTCGACTTTAAACTGACCAGAACCATGCAACTCATCGAGTAAAGCTTCAAATTCATCGTCGGTAATATCATCAGTCGACGCAGGAGCTTTCGCTGTTGGCGCAGATTGGGGTGGCACGGCGCTCCCTACTGAACTGACAGCAGGACCTTTCCCCTCTCCGTGCAAAGCATCTAACAGTGCTTCAAATTCCGCTTCATCAATTTCATCAATACTTGAGCTTCCGCTTATTTCCGTTGCTTCAATGGGCATTTCCTCAATAATAGCAACTTCAACAAGTTCGGGTTCTGGCTCTGGTTCAGTCATGGCAACAGGTGAACTTGGGTTTAATTCAGAGGGTAATGGCGCGCCAGAACTGAGCATTTTTAATTTTGCTAATAATACTGGATCGGCGGGGTCTTGTTGTTCACCCTGTTGAGTTTGAGCGAACATAGTATTAATGGCGTCAACAGCGTGCAGAATGATATCCATCAATTCAGCATTAACTTTTCGCTTGCCGGTACGTAACAAGTCAAAAGTATTTTCAGCTTCATGGCAAACATCAACCATGGGAGTCAAACTGAGAAAGCCGGCGCCGCCTTTAACGGTATGAAATCCCCTGAAAATGGCATTAAGCAAGTCAGTATCATCAGGATTATTTTCTAGGGCAACAAGTTGCTCCTGTAGCAGTTCTAAAATCTCACCTGCTTCGATTAAAAAGTCCTGGAGTATCTCTTCATCTACATCAAAGGCCATCAAATTGACTCCCAGTTAGAAACCTAGACTCGATAGAAGATCATCTACTTCGTCTTGACCCGTTACCACATCTTGACGAAGCTCGGCATTCATTATCGGGCCTTCTGCTTCAATATTATTTTTCTGAATAACCTGGTGCTCAATTATTGGTTGCTCACCAAATACCGTCAGCATTGATACCAAGTTACTTTCAACTTCCATTACTAAATCGATAACACGGCGTATCATTTGTCCGGTGAGATCTTGAAAATCCTGCGCCATCAATATTTGATTAAGCAAATCACGTAATCGATCAGAATCTTGCTCACTGCGCAACATTAAGTGCTGCACATCATGGCATAGAGCTTTAAACTCAGTTAATGCAATGTCTCGCCGCATTAACCTATCCCAAGATGGCATAACCTGCTGAATATTTGTCGTTAAGGCATTTGCTAATGGCAAACATTCCTCAACTGCATCCATGGTTTTATTCGCAGCTTGCTCTGTCATATCAATAACATAGTTTAATCTTTGTTTCGCATCAGGTATGTCAGTATTCGCCAACTGAACTAAACGATTATCGACCTGAAAATCCATCAATGCACTATGAAGTTGTCGAGTGAGCTTACCTACCTCGTCGAAGAGTTCCCTCTGAAGTGGAGCTGCAAGTTCTCTAAATAAATCATCAGCTTGAGACTGTTCACCTGCACTTAGTAATTCAACTAAATGCTGAGCCTGCTCTAGCGTGATGAGCCCTGATGTATGTGACTTCATAGCTCATCCCTGCCTAAGCGAGTCGTTCGAATATTTTATCTAACTTTTCTTTTAACGTAGCTGCTGTGAAAGGTTTTACGACATAGCCGTTTACCCCTGCTTGGGCCGCAGCGATAATTTGTTCACGTTTTGCCTCAGCAGTAACCATTAACACTGGTAAATGCTTAAGAGAGTCGTCTGCGCGAATAGCTCTTAACAGATCAATCCCTTGCATGCCGGGCATATTCCAATCTGTAACAACGAAATCAAAATCCCCCTTTTGCAACATCGGCAGGGCGGTTGAGCCATCGTCTGCTTCTTGGGTGTTGTTAAACCCCAAGTCTCGCAACAAGTTCTTGATGATACGTCTCATTGTTGAAAAGTCGTCAACAATGAGAATCTTCATATTCTTGTCCAAGGTTTCCTCCGGTGAGCTGACATTATGTGCTCGATTAATAATTATACTTATGTCCAGTGCTTGAGCTTAGCTTTGAGTCGCAACATAGCCTGACTTAATATCTGGCTAACTCGCGATTCGCTTACTTCAAGAATGGCGCCAATCTCTTTTAAATTCAATGCTTCATCGTAGTACAGCGATAACACTAACGCATCTCTTTCTGGCAATAATTTTATTGCCTCAACTAATGCGGAATGAAACTGAGTCTCAGCGAGAGCTTCAAACGAGCCATCGTCGGACCTATCGCTCAGCGTTAGTATATCTTGCGATACACCTAAGTCTTCTATCCCTATGATTTTTCCGACAGAAACATCGTTAAGAATATGATGGTACTCATCGAGCGTCATATCAAGTTTTTCTGCAATTTCTGTGTCACGTGCATCACGGCCCAGTTCTTGCTCTAACTCATCAATGGCTTGTGCTACCCTACGATTATTACGATGAACAGAACGTGGGACCCAATCACCTCGACGAATTTCGTCCAGCATGGCACCACGGATCCGTATGCCAGCGAAGGTTTCAAATTTTGCACCTTTTCCACCATCAAACTTGGATGATGCTTCTAATAGTCCCATCATCCCAGCTTGTAGTAGATCATCTAGCTGCACAGAAGCTGGCAGTCTGGCGAGTAAATGATGTGCAATTCTTTTAACCAACGGAGCATACTGTTCAACGATAGACGATTTATTGTCTAAACAAGTATACGCTGCGGCTTTATTCACTCGTTTTTTCCTCTTGAAAATCTGGTCGTTGGACTAAACGTTCAACGAAAAACTCCAAATGCCCACCAGGTTGTTGCGGTACAGGCCAACTCATGATTTTATTGGCTAAGCCTTGGTATGCGATAGCTGCAGGTGATTTAGGATAAGCTTCAACCACTAACTTTTGCTTACGCACAGACTTACGCAAATTTTCATCAAATGGAATCGTTGCAACGAGCTCAAGTGCCACATCTAAAAATCGGTCGGTCACTTTACTGAGTTTAGCAAATAATTCCATCCCTTCGCGTAAACTACGCACCATATTGGCAACAATTTTAAAACGAAATACACCGTGTTCACGGCTGAGAATTTTAATTAACGCATAGGCGTCGGTGATTGAGGTAGGCTCGTCACATACAACGACTAGCACATCCTGCGAAGCACGTGAGAAACTGAGTACCATATCAGAAATCCCTGCAGCAGTATCGACCACAAGAATATCAAATTGTGTGCGCATCTCACTGAAAGCACGGATTAATCCAGCATGCTGAGCAGGACTTAGTTCCACCATACCTTGGGTGCCTGAAGTCGCTGGTACGATACCAATACCTTTAGGCCCACGGACAATAATATCGTCAAGTTCAGCATCACCCGATAATACATGGGAGAGGTTACGCTCGGCACGGATCCCCAACATGACATCGACATTGGCTAAGCCAAGGTCTGCGTCAAGCACTAAGACACGCTTGCCCTTTTCGGCTAATGCCACTGCGGTATTAATTGATACGCTGGTTTTACCCACGCCACCTTTACCACCTGTGACAGCGATTACTTTCACTTTTTCGTTATAGGGTTGATTCATCATACGTAAACCACTTGCTTGATCCAGGGTCATAACTCTACTCAAATGCACAGGCCATATTATCTGACCACGCTGTGTCTTGTAATGATTGTTGTTCTGTACTATCTAATGTCGCAAGCGCCTGCTGCGCTAACATTAGGGTGTCTGCGACTTTCATATCTTCTGGAACCCTTTGTCCATCAGTAACATAACTTAATGGTAGCCCACTTTGGATCAACACACTCAGCGCACCCGCGAGGGAGACTGATTCATCGAGTTTTGTGAGCACGGCACCAGATAAAGGAATGCGTTTAAAATGATTAACAGCATCTTGCAACACTCGGCGCTGTCCTGTGGCAGACAGTACCAGATAACTGCGAATAGGTATTCTGCTATTTGCAGTTAAATTATCAAGTTGCTGGTAAAGCCGCATATCTCGTTGCCCCATACCAGCGGTATCTATCAATACTAGCTTGCGATTTCTGAACTGATAAAGAATTTGTTCTAATTCATTGAGATCATGGGCTTGCTTAACTGGACAGCCCATTATTTTGCCATAGGTCGCTAATTGCTCATAGGCGCCAATGCGATAATGATCTGTGGTAATTAATGCGACTTGTTCCGGCCCGTGGTGAGCAGCAAAACGTGCTGCCAATTTAGCTAATGAGGTCGTTTTACCCACACCAGTAGGGCCAACTAAAGCCACTACTCCACCCTGCCTAACTATATCATCACCTTGATTATCAAGCATATTAGCCAGACTTTGGGGTAGTGCTCGCACTAACTCAGCAGGGGTATAATGCTGACTCAACGCGGCTAATTTCGCAGCAACTGCAGGAGAAAATTCGGCTTCAAGTAACTTAGATTCCAGCATAGCGCCAACGGGATCGGTACGTTTTTTATGCTCTGTCATCAAAGAAGACACTTGGTGAGTCAGTAAATTACGTAGTGATGCTAATTCATCACGCATGGCTTCAATATCAGCACTTTGTTTTTGTGTGGTTTGCGGTTTTTTATCAAAAGTGGCAGGGATTTCTCGGCGTTCCGGCTTCGCCGCCGCTGGTGCCTGTAACCCTTTTGCCCATGCGGGTAAATCGGCCTCAGGTTGCTGATGCGATAACTGCTGATTTAAACGGCTTTGTTGTTTCTCGAGCAAAGCTTGTAATGAATCTGCTGGCGCCGGTGGTTTGACACTGCTCTGTGCACGCACAGGCTGCTTTCCACCAAGAGACACTAAGTCATCACTGACATCCATAAAAGTAGGTGCAGGAGGTGTCGCGGACGCCTTCGCTTTTGGCTCATCGTAGTCAACCGCGGCGACAATTTCGATACCGCCATTTACCTTTTTGTTTGACATGATAACGGCATCTGAGCCGAGAGTGTCTTTCACTTGGGCCAGTGCGGCACGCATGTCTTTGGCAAAAAATCGTTTAATCTTCACTTATGCGTCCTCTACTGGCCGACAGCAGATACAATGCGTATTTGCTTTTCATCGGGGATTTCTTGGTAAGAAATCACTCTGAGATTAGGAATAGTATGTTTAACAAACCGTGACAGCGTCGCGCGTAACATACCAGACGTTAATAATATGGCAGGCTGTCCAACCATTTCTTGCTTTTGAGCCGCATCAGCCAATGACTGCTGCATACGCTCCGCAAGACCGGGTTCAATATTTGGACCATCACCACCGGTTGCTTGCATTGACTGATGCAACATCTGTTCCAACTCTGGCGCCAAAGTAATGACGGGGATTTCGAGTTCTGGGCCAGATATTTCTTGGACTATCATACGTTTCAGCGCAATACGTACGGCGGCGGTCAACACTTCTGTATCATTGCTCTTAGTGCCGTATTCTAACAAAGTTTGTACTATTGTACGCAAGTCTCTGACAGAAACGCCTTCATTTAATAGGTTTTGCATCACTTTTACGACACTACCCAGTGGCATCACATCAGGAATAAACCCATCAACAAGCTTAGGAGAATGCTTAGCAAGCATATCCATCAGTTGTTGCACTTCTTCGTAACCTAAAAGTTTTGCGGCATTATTGGTAAGTAATTGACTAATATGGGTCGCAACGACAGTTGCAGCATCAACCACAGTGTAACCTAAGGTCTGTGCATGCTCGCGGAGTTCTGGGGCAATCCAGACCGCTTCAAGACCAAAAGCAGGATCGCGAGTTTCAATACCATCAAGCTTACCGTACACTTGCCCAGGATTAATAGCTAACTCACAATCATGGCGAATATCAGCCTCACCAACCACAACCCCCATAAGGGAAATACGATAGGCATTGGGGGATAAATCCAAGTTGTCACGAATATGCACTGCGGGTACGAGGAAACCAAGCTCCTGCGAGAGTTTCTTACGCACCCCTTTAATACGACTCAATAATTCCCCACCCTGGCCTTTATCGACTAATGGGATTAAGCGATAACCCACTTCTAGGCCGATAGTGTCAACATGGTGTACATCATCCCAGCTCAACTCTTTAGGCTCTTTGTCTTGTCTTTCTATCGGACCCGTTTTGACTTGTTCTAAGGCTTTTAAGCGTTTATTTTCATTACGTTTAAATACAAAATACGCAGCACCAGCAGTAATAACAGCAAAGCCAAGGAACGCCATGTGAGGCATTCCTGGCACAATGCCCATGACAAAGAGAACACCCGCTGCAATCCCTAAAGATTTATGACTGTCAAACATCTGACTCATCAGCATTTGGCCCATATCACCCGATTCATTTTGACGGGTCACCATTAATGCCGCTGCAATGGACAGCAATAGTCCTGGAATTTGCGCAACCAGACCATCACCTATGGTCAAAAGCGTATAAATTTCGACAGCTTGAGAAAAACTCAAGCCATGTTGAACAATACCAATAATAAAGCCACCGAGGATGTTGATAACTAAGATCATAATCCCCGCAATAGCATCACCTTTCACGAATTTAGAGGCACCATCCATCGCACCATAGAAATCGGCCTCGCGGGTCACCTCAGCTCGACGTAACCTTGCCTGCTCTTGATTGAGAGTTCCAGCGTTTAGATCGGCATCAATCGCCATTTGCTTACCAGGCATAGCGTCTAGGGTAAAGCGAGCACTCACCTCAGCAATACGACCAGCACCTTTTGTCACCACGGCAAAGTTGATGATAATGAGGATGATAAATACCACTAAACCCACTGCATAGTTACCACCAATCACCACAGAGCCGAATGCCTCAATCACTTTACCTGCGGCATCCCCCCCATTATGGCCTTCAAGCAACACAACACGGGTTGACGCCACGTTAAGGGCGAGTCGCAATAAGGTGGCGACCAAAAGCACGGTTGGAAATGCGGCAAAATCTAAGGGTCTATCAGTATAAATAGCGACTAGTAATACGATTAATGCGAGGGCGATATTAAAGGAAAATAAAATATCGAGTAAGAACGGTGGAATAGGCAATACAATCATTGCTAATGCGGCAAGCACTAACATAGGCGTACCTATGCCTTTGAACGTACTAAGTCTTACCTGCTTAACTTGGCCTAAAGCCGCTTTAACATCCATTCACTATTACCTAAACTTTGACGTATAAAAGCGGAAAAGCAAAAATCGCGCCAAGAGGACACTTAAAATTTGAAGAGTGAACGAGCAAGCCATTAATATTTTAAATCATCAGGGATAGGCTGATTTAATGGGATAGGAATAGGTTTACGCCCCCGTCCCTTTTGGTATTGACGCAATTGGAAAACATAGGCTAAAACCTGAGCCACGGCAGTAAATAACCCCTCAGGTATTTGCTGATCTAATTTAGTCGTATGATAGATGGCCCTTGCCAATGGGGGAGCTGACACAATCGCAATATTGTACTCACGGGCGACTTCGCGGATCTTAAACGCCACATCATCTACGCCCTTGGCAATGACAAACGGTGCAGCAGAGCGCTTGACATCGTATTTAACCGCCACGGCATAATGCTCTGGGTTTACCACGATCACATCAGCATTAGGTACTTCAGCCATCATTCGACGCTGTGCAAGCTCTCGCTGCATTTGTCGAACGCGTCCTTTAACTTCAGGCTTACCTTCTGTGTCTTTATATTCATCTTTGACTTCTTGTTTGGTCATTTTCAGTTGTTTATTGTGATTCCAAATCTGAAATGGCACATCAATGACCACAATCAATAACACAGAAGAACAGAGTAAAATGAACATCCATATCAACAGATCTAACGCATGGTGAACATTCCCTGGTAAGTGATCACTTGATAACAATAAAATATCATTAAAATAGTAACTTAAAAGAAAGTAAGCCGAAAAAGCAACTACGGAGAATTTAGCAATTCCCTTGGTCAACTCAACGAGCGCTTGCACCCCAAACATACGCTTAAAACCAGCAAGAGGACTCATTTTACTGGCTTTGGGCATCATAGCTTGGGTTGAAAAGTTCATCCCTCCGAGGGACACATTACCAATAAAAGCCACCACCACAATCAGCAACATGATTTTAAGCATTGGCCATGCAATTTCACCCGCGACCAACCCCCAAACATTAAACATTTGGTTAGTATCATAAATTTGAGCGCGATCCATAGTAAAAACACGTTCAAACACATGGGAGAGTGCCGTTGCGATACCAGGGCCAAGCATATAAAACCCCGTTGCTGCGGAAAGTAATACCGCGGCAGTCCCCAGTTCTTTTGAACGAGCAACTTGGCCTTTTTCACGCGCCTGCTCAAGGCGCCTCCCTGTGGGTTCCTCACTACGTTCGCCGCTGCTCTCTTCAGCCATACTGAGTTCCTATAACCTTATATCAAGCCATCGGCTTGACATTGAAGACCCAAAATATCACATAGCAAAACCTGAGCTGCAGCCCATACTTCGTCAAAATGCGCCATTACTGGCGTCAGCGTTAGCCAAAGGATTAAAAGCCCACCAATCATAGTGATAGGAAAACCAATAGAAAAAATATTCAACTGTGGTGCGGCACGGGTCATTACCCCAAAAGAGAGGTTAACCAGTAACAGCGCAATGATCGCCGAAATTGACATGGTCAAAGCCGCGCCAAACATATACGAGCCCCACTCTGCAAGTGATCTGTAGCTTGTAAGCGTTAGCCCTTGGTTAGAAATAGGAAGAGTCTCAAAACTTGCGACTAACATACGGATCATGAGAAGGTGACCATCAACAGCCAGAAAAATCAGCGTCGCAAGCAAGAGGAAAAAGTTACCAATGACAGGGGTTTGTTGTCCAGAACCAGGGTCAACCATAGAGGCAAAGCCTAAACTGGTTTGCATACCAATAATTTGCCCTGTTAATACAAAAGTCTGCATTACCATCTGGGAAACAAACCCCATCGCAACGCCAATAATAATTTGTTGCGCCGTAATAAAAACAGCACTAAGGGAAAATAAATCCGCATTCTCCACCGGAGGCAAAACAGGCGCAATTGCAAAGGTAATCGCCATGGCGAGGAGTAAACGCACTCTAGCAGGAGTCGTTGCGGCGCCAAATACCACCATCACCATCAACATGCTTGCAACGCGAAATAACGGCCACATGTAAGATGCGATGGTCTGCATTAAGGTATCGAGCAACAGCTCCATAGCCTTAACCTATCACTTGGGGAATACGGTTAACCATCTCAATGAAAAAATCCATTAAGGTTTGAACTAACCAATGCCCCATAAACATCAGTCCAAATAATGTGACCAATAATCGAGGAAGAAAACTTAAGGTTTGCTCATTAATTGAAGTGGCAGCTTGAAACACCGCGACAACAAGCCCTATACCCAACCCAGGCAAGACAATGGCCGACACCATCATCACAATAACGGCTAAGGCTTCTCGAAATATATCAATCAGTGCTTCTGGAGTCATAACAATTCCTAGTACGACTAACCAAAACTATTGGCTAAGGTGCCTAACACAAGCCCCCAACCATCAACGAGCACAAATAACATAATCTTAAATGGCAATGAGACTATCATCGGCGATAGCATCATCATCCCCATCGCCATCAAAATACTCGCCACTACTAAATCTAATACCAAAAAAGGCACGAATAACATAAAGCCAATTTGAAAGGCCGTTTTGAGTTCACTGGTAATAAAAGCAGGCACAAGTACGCTCATCGGTGCCTCTTCTGGCGAGTTAATATTTTGATAGCCAGAAATATCAATAAAGGTTTTTAAATCTGTCGTACGAACTTGGCCTAGCATAAAAGCTCGTAATGGTTCTTTCCCCTTATCAAAAGCTTGCTGTAGCGTCAGTTGTTCATCGATATAGGGTTTAACACCTTGATCATAAATTTTGTCAAACACGGGCGCCATAATAAAAAAAGTCATAAAGAGACTCATGCCAATAAGCACTTGGTTAGAAGGCGTCTGTTGCAATCCAATCGCTTGGCGTAAAATAGAAAGTACCACAATAATCCGTGTAAACGAGGTCAGCATAATCACCATGGCTGGCAAAAAACTCAGTGACGTCATCAGCAGTAAAATCTGCATTGTCACTGAATACTCTGTCGAACCATCGGCAGCCGTTTTTACGGTGACCGCAGGCAACACTCCATCTGCCGCCCCGACCGATACACTAAAGAATAAAATGGCAAGCCCGATTAATGGGAAACTGTACTTTGTCATTGTTTTAATTTCGCCTGACGTAAGCGATTCGCAAAGGAATCAGATTCCACTTGGATGGGCTCGGCTAATTTATCAATCAAATTCACTTGTTGTGCACTCACCCCAAGTAAATATTGCTGCTCTCCAACTTGAACAAGCACTAGCCGTTCTTTTTGTCCAAGTGAAGTCACCGCGAGGGTCTTAAGCACATTATGATTTGTTTGAACTAAATTAAATCGCCTTAACAAATAGGCTAAGGCGAAGATAAGCAATAATACGAGGATCAAGCCACCAAGCATACTCGCCGCAGTGGCAAGTTGAGATGGTTCTGACATTTTGGCAGTTGATGCGACTACCGCAGTAGAAGTGTCGGTAACTAATCCCACGGCATTAGCCTGCGTAACAGGCATTAAACTGAATATTACCGATGTACTCATCTCATATACCAACTCATGTGCATCTATTATTTAAGCTTTTTAATTCGCTCAGTTTGACTGATAACATCAGTTAAACGAATACCAAACTTGTCATTTACTACAACCACTTCGCCATGGGCAATAAGTGTCCCATTGACCATCACGTCTAACGGCTCTCCAGCCACACGGTCAAGCTCAACGACAGAACCTTGGTTTAGCTGTAGTAAATTGCGAATACTAATAAAACTGCGGCCCACTTCCATTGAAATGGTCACCGGAATATCCAAAATCGTATCTAATTTAGCAGCATCTGCTTTACTAATAGGCTGAGAGTCATCAACAAGCTCATCCAGCGCAACAGCATTTGCCTCCTCTAAAGCCTGCTCCGCCATCGCGGCAGCCCAATCATCGCCCGTATCTTCTGTGCTCATCTTGCTTCACCTTATAATTCAGATATATCTCTAGCTTTGCCTTTGCGCGTCACTAATTGGAGTTCAGTTTTTACTGTTTCTGGACGGGGTATTTTTTCATATATTTTGAGCGCTAAATTATCGCGAGAACGCCCCATTTTACAGCGGTAAGTCGGTAGGTCTTCGATTTTCATCATGATATATTCAGGCAATTCAACTGGAATAATATCACCGGCTTTAAAGTTCATTACATCTTTGAGCGTTAACTCATGCTCAACAACGCATGCATCGAATCCCACTTTTACATCCATGATTTCATCATGTAATGCCTGTGACCAGCGCATATCCGTATCTTGCTTATCACTTTGCACCCCTGCATCCAACAACTCTCGAATAGGTTCGATCATGGAGTACGGCATAGTAATGTGAAAATCCCCGCCGCCGCCGTCCACCTCAATATGGAAGGAGTTTATCACCACCACTTCGGTTGGACTGACAATATTCGCCATGGCAGGGTTAACTTCAGAGTCAAGATAGTCGAATTCGACATCCATGACTGGAGCCCAAGCATCTTTATAATCTTCAAAGATAATTTTTAAAAGAAGCTGTACAATCCGCCGCTCAGTAGGGGTAAACTCACGCCCTTCAATCTTGGCATGGAACCGGCCATCACCGCCAAAAAAGTTATCCACAAGGATAAACACTAAGCGAGCTTCCATGGTGATAAGTGCAGTCCCTTTGAGTGGACTAAAACGTACCATGTTTAGACTGGTTGGGACGAATAAGGTATGTACGTACTCACCAAACTTGAGCATCTGTACGCCATTGATCGACACTTCAGCCGCACGGCGCATCATATTGAACATGCTAATACGTAGATGACGCGCAAATCGCTCGTTAACAATTTCGAGTGTGGGCATACGCCCACGTACAATACGATCTTGGGATGAAAAGTCGTAGGATCGCGCATCTTGGCTAGCTGCATCAAGATCATCATCGTCATCGACGTCATCAACCCCATGCAGTAGCGCATCAATTTCGTCTTGGCTTAATAAATCACTCACTATATTGCCTTAACCTCTTTAGGGTACTGAAATTACGGGTTATTGCATCACAAAACCGGTGAATAGCACTTTTTCGACCACTTTACGTCCCGTTACGGATTGCAGTGTATTTTGAACACTAAGAAGTGCTAATTGACGAGCTTCATCCTTACCTGCTTGAGTGCTTAACTTTTGCACATCTGAACTGCTAAAAGTTGTCAGGAGAGCATCTTCAATGAGCGGAATATGTTTTTGTATCAGGACCTCATCATCGGAACCTCGGACCATCAGCTGTACTTTAATTTCGACTAAACGAGCCCGATCTGGCCCGGGTAAATTAAAGAGAAAAGGACGAGGCATGGGCACATAAGAGGCGACCACATTTGAAGGTGTTTCAACCACAGCCTCTACAGCTTCAGAGGATGACTCATCTGAACTGCCGAGAAAAAACCATAATGCACCACCAATCAATAGTGCAACGAGTACACCGATACCAATAAAAATAAAAAGTTTTTTCTTACTTTTAGGCGTATCAGTATTTTCAAGTTCTAACGATTCTTCGTTGGCCATTCACTGTGCTCTTCAATTTAGACTTAAGTCTTTACATTTTATGCATCATATCAAAATGTAACAATGCTATTTAATCCTATAGGTTACCTGCTTAAGCGTAATAATCTATACCAGAATGTAGACTAGTAGTTTGATTTAAACCTAAATCCAGTTCTTCTGCTGAGAATTCATCCAAATTTGTGCTTTCAGAACCGTTACTTTCGCCAAAACCACCATCGCGACCTTGTTCTTGCTCACCTTGTGATACATGACTATCTGCGAGTTGCATTCCTTGCTCTTGCAATAATTCACGTAATCGAGGGATAGCTTGCTCAACCATGTCACGGGTTTGAGATTGAGTCACATGAAACTGTACTTGGGTTTGATCGCCGTGCACTTGGATTTTGACCGTCATATGGCCAAGCTCAGGTGGATCGAGACGAATTTCAGCGTGTTGGATACCATTACTCACCATCGTAATGAGCTGTTGTTTCATCACCGGAGAAAATCGTTGGATCATCTCCTGCATCTGATTTGGCGTTTCAACGCCTTGACGCAGTGAAAGTTGAATTTGCGGGATATCTTGACGATTCACTTGCGGTTGAGTAGGTGATGTTGTCACTGAAACGGGTTTAAACTCAGAGGCGACTTCGTCATCAAGATTAAATGCCGTCGGTGAACTTGACTCTAATGTAACAGCTAACTTGGCATCTTTAAGTTGTACGTTTGTCACAAGCCGTTCTGATTCATCCAATTCAGCGTTAGCAGGAACTATAATGCTTTCTGCAGCACCTAAAGCACTTAAGGCTATAGTTGCGCTAGAGGAAGAAGCCACCCAATAAGAGTCATTCATTTTGTTATCAATAGTGTTTATATCTTTTGTCGAAGTTGTAAATATATTCTGTTGGGAAGAGGACGGCTTATATACAGAGAAAGGCCCAACGTCACCACCTTCTACATCCATAACAGGCAGAACATCCACTAACCCTTGCCTCTCCTGTTTAGCCCCCTCTTGACTTACAAACTCAATAGTTTTTTCTTCATCACCAAGCATATCTTGCTCAAGTCGCTCTTTACTGCTTCGTGAAGCAACAGCACCATTATGTATTGCTAATGTAGTCAAATCAGTTTCCACTATTAGTGTGGGCAGACTTGACTCAATCTCAGGTAATTTAGTGGCATCAACCTCAGGCAATTTAGTTATATCAACTTCAGGCAATTTAGTTATATCAACCTCAGGCAATTTAGTGGCATCAGCCTCAGCAATCAAGGCTACACCCGATTCATCAGTATCTGACGAATCAACTAATAACTCGGCTAATTTATCTAACTCAGAGGAAAAACAACCCTCAGCTTCAACGGCAGAAGTACCAATATCCAGATCCATTTCCTGCAGTAGTGGCAATTTGTCGCCCTCTGCGGCCGTTTTTTTCATTTCGTTTGCCATGCTAATCTGGGCAAAAATCAAACTCACATCATCCTCTTCATCTTGGGATATATCATTGGAGGATGCTGATTTAGTCAGTTCAATCGCGCGTTCTTGAGACGTTGAAGGCTTTTGGGTAGATGAGGAAACACTGTTAACTGAGGCTAAAGCTGCAGAAAAATCTTCACTACGCGTTTCTGGAGTCGATGCTTTACCTGCGCTTGCATTATTATTTGCCGCTTTTGGTAATAATATATTCGTCATTTGTTGCATATCAGCTCCCAAACCACCCCAGTTAAACTCAACAGTAACGGAGTAAAACGTCAATTTATGCTGTAACAGCAATGTTGTGTATAAAATTAGGCAAATAAAATGCCAACACGAAAGTTATATGATAGTTAACAAGATTTACGAAAGCGCGTATCGGCGCAAATACAGGCTATTTATGTCGGCGGTAACACTGTTGAGATGCAAACTCATCGGTCATTTTCTGCTCTCTTTTCAATTCTAATGCATCGCGTTTTTTCGCTTTATTAGCGAGAAGCAGTTCAACTGCCTTGCGCTTCTTTTGTTTTTCTAGCCAATGGTGCTGACGATACTCTTTTTGCTTTTCGCCATCAGCCACCACCCGGTTTTGTTGGGCTATGGCATCATCAATCTGACGAATAAAACGATGAAATTGGTGATAATGACTTGCGCTAATCGCTTGACCTTGCTGAGACTGCATTTGCTTCATGTAATCTAAACGATAGTTGTTTAAGGCATTGAGCTGATGTTGGCGTTTTTGACATTCTAATTGGGCCGATTTCAGTAGGAGCGAAGCTTGCTCTTCAGCATCAAGCGCTAAATTAAGTACCAGTAATAAGGGATCTGCATTCGCCATCATGGCCTCGATTATTTACACTGTGCAGCGAGTTGAGCCAGCATCGATTGACTATCTGCAAAGCTAAAGGCATCACGCATGGTTTGCCTTAAGAAGGCATTCATCGCCGGTTGCAGACGTATCGCATTATCGATCCGAGGATCACTACCTTGGGCGTAGGCGCCAATAGAGATTAAATCTCGATTCTGTTGATATAAAGAATAGGTTTGTTTTACACGGCGCATCGCTTCTAAATGCTCATTAGAAATAACCATCGGAGCAACACGGCTAATTGATGCTTCAATATCAATCGCGGGATAGTGCCCCGAATCAGCCAGAGCACGCGATAATACGATATGGCCATCCAGAATCGCTCTTGATGCATCGGCAATCGGATCTTGTTGATCATCGCCTTCGGTCAATACGGTATAAAACGCCGTAATAGATCCCTGTCCAGGACCACCATTACCCGCACGTTCGACAAGACGGGGCAATTTAGCAAATACTGATGGTGGATAACCTTTTGTTGCAGGCGGCTCCCCCACCGCTAAAGCGATTTCCCGCTGCGCTTGGGCATATCGAGTCAAGCTATCCATCAATAACAACACGTTATAGCCTAAATCACGGAAATACTCAGCGATACGCGTTGACGTTTCACAGGCGCGAAGGCGCATTAAGGGTGAGGTATCCGCCGGAGCCGCAATAACAACGGAGCGAGCTCGCCCCTTTTCACCCAAAATTTCTTCAATAAATTCTTTAACTTCTCGTCCCCGTTCACCAACCAACCCCACCACAATAATATCTGCAGTAGTACCACGGGTCATCATACCCAGAAGCACACTTTTACCGACACCAGAGCCCGCAAAGAGTCCCATACGCTGACCTTTACCAACGGTCAACATGGCATTAATCGCACGTACGCCAACATCAAGGGGTTCCGTTATTGCACGGCGAGATAAGGGATTAATGGCAGAATTATGTCTTGGTGCATATTGATCGGTTTGCAGCGCACCTAATCCATCAAGAGGAACACCATTGCCATCGAGTACACGGCCTAATAAAGATAAGCCTACTTTAAGCCCTGTTTGCTCTCCAAGTGGAATGACTCTCGCTCCAGGGAGTACACCTCGTAACTCTTCAATGGGCATAAGATAGAGTAACTCATCATCAAACCCGACCACCTCAGCCACTAAATCTCCCGCCATGGTTTCGATAGAACACAAACTACCAACAGGCGCACGGCAACCACTCGCCTCTAAAGTGAGACCAACAACCCGCACCAATTGCCCACTGGCAACGGCGCGAAAAGGAGGTACTTTATCAATATATTGGTGGAACTTACTCAGCAGCTGGTGTTGACGGTTTTGCATCTTGATCTCCATTCGTTTGGAGTGAATCAATATCTGACTCAGTTTGCATAAGTTCCGATCCCGCAGCATCCTGATTATGATGTGATATTCTTGCGGCATCTTCTGCGGCAAGTGCTTCCTGTCGTTGTTGCTGCTGTTGCGTTAAATGGGCATGTTGACTTCGTAGAGATTCAAATACTGCATCTATTCGCGATGGTAAACTTAAATCAACCAAGGAACGCTGACTACTAATAATGCACTCTCCAGGGCTTAGAGAGGGATCGACTTCGAGTTGCCATTGATTGCGTGCCAATTGAGCTGCGGAATATAATTTCTCAACGAGGATAACGTCATCAGGGTGCAACCTAATAGTCACTGCTTGCTCTTTAATAGGTAAAGATTCAATACCAAGACGTAAAGCGGAAAGTATTTGTTCAGGATGGGTTTTTAACTCATGTCCAATAACAGATTTAGCCAGCGCCATCGCTAAGGTCATTAAAGATAACTCAATGTCACCATCGAGAAGTTGTAAGGGTTTTTCAAACTGATTGAGTAACGATTCAAAACGATTGATTAAACCCTTTGCTTCTTCAAGACCCGTTTCTAAGCCTTGTTCATGGCCCTGTGTAAAACCTTCTTGATGACCTTGCGCTAATCCTTCTAAACGTCCTTTTTCTAACCCTTCATTAAAACCTTGTGTTTTACCTTCACTAAAGCCTTCTTCTTCCGCTTGAGCTCGAATATGCTCAATTTCAGCCATTGTTGGAGGTGCGACTGCTTCTACCGTGACTGGTTTGATGTGCTTACCAGAGTAGCCAAACAAATTAGAGATGCTTTCATCCTCAACCTCTGTTACATCGGGTAGGTTCCAGTGACTAAATTCGATTTCACTGTCACTGACAATCTTATCCGACAATTTATTGTCACTCGGATTAGAGGAACTCATCGCCACCACCGCCGCCTAACATAATTTCACCGCTATCACTTAAACGACGAGCAATAGAGAGGATTTCTTTCTGTGCAACCTCCACTTCACTGATACGAATAGGTCCCATAGCTTCAAGATCATCACGGAGTAACTCTGCGGCTCGCTTGGACATATTGCCTAACAGTTTTTCTTTAAGTTGATCGTCAGTTCCCTTAAGCGCCTTCAATAGCACATCCTGTTGTACTTCACGCAACAGGATTTGAATACCACGGTCATCCACATCGATAAGGTTTTCAAAGACGAACATGAGATCTTGGATTTGCTGCGCCATTTCTTCGTCGGATTCGCGCATGGTTTCCATCAATTGGCTTTCGATGCCCGTATCTAAATAGTTCATGATATTGGCGGCTGCTTTCAAGCCACCCATTTTCGCAGCCTGAGCACCACCTTGGCCAGCAAACTGTTTCTCCATGATATCGTTCAATTCCTGCAATGCTGCGGGTTGAACTTCTTCAAGATTGGCAATCCGCATCATTAAGTCTAAGCGGGTATTTTCAGGGAATTGGCCAAAAATTTCTGCAGCCTGATCGGGTTCTAAATACGATAAAACAATCGTTTGGATCTGTGGATGCTCATTCTGGATGATCGTCGCCACTTGGCGTGCATCCATCCACTTAAGCGAATCTAAGCCTTTCGCGCCGCTGCCCATGATAATTTGTTCAATTAAATTACCGGCTTTGTCTTCGCCTAATGCCGCTGTCAACGCCTTACGGACGAACTCTTCACTGTTAAAGCCAATGGATGAGTATTTTTGAATATCATCAAGAAAAAGCTTATGCACACCTACCACTTTCTCTTGGCCAAAATCCTCCATCGCAGCCATCGCCATACCCACCTTTTGCACTTGTTTTGGCTCTAAGTGCTTTAGGATAGATGCCGCATCGGCTTCGCTTAAACTTAAGAGTAAAATTGCCGTTTTCTCGATACCGCTCATGTCCTTCACATTAAAGCTTGAGACTTCAGCGGCTTCTTTTGTTTTATTCTCAGCCATTGTCTTGTAACCAGTTTTTCACGACTTGAGTGGAAAGCTCGGGCTCATTTGCCACAAGCGCACGGATAGCTTTAATCATATCATCATCTTTATGAAGATTAGGGATAAGAATTGAGCCATCATCGGCATAACTGTATTCTGCTTCTTTGGTATTAAGCATACCTAAGGTGTCGGCAGCGTACTGATCTTCAATTTCCGCCAGTTCATTACCCAGTCTTGAATCATCTGGCATGTTTACACTATCAGGATAAATAAGGCGTTTTAGCATTGGACGAACCACGGCCAATATCAATACTAGGATCACCAAGGCGCCAACACCCAATTTTACCGCACGCCAGAACCACGGCTGTTCCCATAATTCAGGAGATGGTATGTCTTCCATCAGTTGATCCATAAAAGGAACGGTAACCACTTCCAACACATCACCACGTTGTGTGCTGAATCCTACCGCACCTTCTAGTAAACGACGAATGTTGGTTAACTCTTGCTCAGTACGGGCAACGCGTGCCACTTGCCCATTTTCATCTGCAGCACCGGGTTTAAAGTCCACAGCAACTGAAACACTAATTCGTCTGACTACCCCAATTTGCTGACGGGTATGGCTAATGGTGGTATCGAGCTCAAAATTTCGTGTTGCTTCACGGTGAGAGTTACCCACAACCACTTTTTCAGATGCATTGGTTGCATCTTCAGGAATATCTGACTCCATTGGCGGTTGATTTGACAGAGCGCCAGGGATCCCCCCCGTAGTGCCACCGGTAGAGTTATTCTCAACCGTCATTTCACTGCGTAATGCTGGTAAATCAGGATTAAAGCGCTTGGCTGTTTGTTCGACTGCGGTAAAGTCCATGCTAACATCGACTTGGGAAGTAAAATTATCAGGCCCTAAAATGGGGACTAAAATTGATTCAATTTTTGTGCGATATTCAGCTTCTTTTTGTTGTACTAATTCGAGTTCTCTACGCGCCCTAGCGGAAACGCCATCTTGGCTCCCAGAGTTAAGCAAACGACCATTTGAATCAGTGACGGTAACACGCGATGGTTCCAACCCTTGCACGGCTGAGGCAACAATATCAACAATGGCATCCACCTCTCCTTGGCCTAAACCTCCTCGGCGGGTATTGATAACCACTGTGGCGCTAGGTTGTGAAGTATTACGGGCAAATACGTTTTCTTTGGGAAGTGCGAGAATGACTTTTGCACGGCTTACGCTTTGTAGCTGCTCAATAGCACGGGCGAGGTTTTCTTCTTGGCTGTGTTTAAGACGTGCTTGTTCCATCCTTTGACTTACACCAAAACCACTGTCTTGGGTTAAAAAATCTTTACTTGTAGTGCCACCATCAATCCCTGCTCGGCTTAACATCAGTTTGACTTCTTGATATTTATCCTCAGGTACTTTAATAACATCAACCTCGATCTGATACTTGATCTTATTCTTATCCAAGACATCGAGTACTTGTACCATTTCCTGAGTTTCCATTTTTCCTAATGGACGATACTCAGGTTCCTGAGCCCATAACATCACAAAAACGGCTAGGGCTAAGCAGATTGCCAACGCAAGGATCATGGTAATTTGGCGCATCATATCGACACCGCCAAGGCTCCCCATCACACCTGACTTATGTTCTTCTTGGACACCTTGGTCTGCTAAATCGGAATTAGACCCGACAATCATTTCTGTGCTCACGATTCGTACCTGCTGATTGGGTTATTCTCGGGCCTAAACAGGCATACTCATTATTTCTTTATAAGCTTCGACAAGTTTATTACGCACTTGTACCGTCGCTTCAAATGCCACACTGGCTTTCTCTCTGGCAATCACAGTATCCGACAAGCTCACTGTCGTGTCACCCATCTCTAATCGCGTTGCCAAGTTTGATGACGTTGATTGTAAGCCGCTGACATTGCCAACAGCCTGCGAGAGTAGCTGACCGAAATCGGCACCACTGGTGTTATTTACCTGCTGCATGATATTCGGTGAGATACCGAAAGACGGTGTTATTTCACCTTTGAGTGACTGCATTTCTTGCAGAAATGTATTTGCGCCTATTTGCATGCTGAGCTCCCAGTCGTCGAATTCTTGACGATCAAAATATCGATAATGAGGAATATGCAAAATAATGGCCAAGTTTAAAACTGGTCGCCTAGAATGAATAACTTAGGGGGAATTAGAAAACGTGGACGAGTTAACTAACTGAAAAACCAGCTAGATAAAAATGCACCTTAATCCTAAAAGTGACTAAGGTGCCATTGCTGATGTGAGTTTTTGCCAAAAGATTAACTCGGTAATTGAATTCCCATATCGCGCATCCGAGCCATTTTATATCGTAAGGTTCGAGCACTGATCCCCAGTTTTTCAGCAACGAGTTTTCGACTGCCCTGACACTGGGCTAAGGTTTCCAAAATAATGACATGTTCCTGTGCTTTGAGCTCTTCACCTAAACCATCTGGCTCAGACGCTGACACTTCCGATTCGTCATTTATCAACACCCCACCTTGAGCATCGATAATAATGTCATTAGCAGTAATCACTGAGCCTGCGCGCAAGATCAAAGCTCTTTGGATAATATTATCGAGTTCTCGCACGTTTCCTGGCCAGCGATGGCTGAGCAAACGCCGGCATGCTTGTTCATCAAATTCAGGTGTAGCGCCGATATTGAGTGCCTTTGCATGCTTAGCCAATAAATGGCGTGCAAGCGGTAAGATATCCGCTGGCCTTTGATTCAGCGCAGGCCATGTTAATGGGAATACATTGATACGGTAATAAAGATCTTCCCTAAATCCACCTGCGGCCACTACCGCTTTTAAATCACGATTTGAGGTCGCTAATACACGAACATCGAGCTTAATCGTCTTACGACCACCTAAGCGCTCAACTTCGCGCTCCTGTAACACCCGTAATAGTTTTGCCTGCAAACCTAAGTCCATTTCCGATATTTCATCGAGCAGCAAAGTTCCACCTTGTGCTTGTTCAAACTTACCAGGGCATGCTTGGTAAGCACCAGTAAATGCGCCCTTTTCATATCCGAAGAGAGTTGCTTCAAGCATATTTTCAGGAATAGCTGCACAGTTGATGGCAACAAAGGCTTGTTCGGCACGGCTGCTGTGTTGATGAATATAACGAGCAAGTACTTCTTTACCCGAACCACTGGGTCCCATGATCATCACAGAAGCATCGGATGCTGCAACGCGTTGTGCTAGTGATAACAATGCAAGACTCTTCTCATCTGCAACAATAGGTTTATCCGCGTTAGTTTTTAATGGTAAATAGCGAGATACTTGATTTAACAATACTTCTGGCGCAAAGGGTTTGGCTAAATAGTCAACCGCACCTAATTTAATCGCGCTAACGGCACTGCCAATCGTGGCATAGGCCGTCATCAGTAATACAGGCAGTTTTGGGTGATGTTGTTGCAGGTAATTTAGCAAGCCTAAACCGCCAATTCCCTGCATCTGCACATCACTTATCACTAAATCAAATTGATGTTGTTTTAATGCAAGAATGGCATCTTCACCACAAGCCACATCAATACATTCATACTGCGCAAGTAATAAAGTATCGAGTAAGGCTTCCCTTAATGAGGCATCGTCTTCAACTAAGAGTAACTTGGCTTCAGACATAGGGTTTCTCCAAAGGCAATACAACAGCCGATTTTGCGCGAGGAAAAACTAACGAAACAGTACAGCCCTTATTCGGTAGGCAGCGAAGTTGTATTTCTCCGCCATGATTACGCACAACCGATTGCACAACGGCTAATCCAAGTCCTGTCCCTTGAGCTTTGGTGGTGAAAAAAGGTTCCATCACTTTTTGCTGCATCTTCGCATCTAACCCTTTGCCATTATCAATAACCTCTAGCATTAATTGATCCTTTGACTCTGTGGCAAGGATACGGATCTGACTCGCTCCAGCTTCGATGCTGTTGATGACGAGATTATTAATTGCAGAACTTAGCGCGCTTGAATTTGCCAGTAATAATCCACTTGATGTATCAGTAAAGGAAAGTTTGCAACCTTGCTGCTCTGCAATTGGATCACAGTTTCCAATCACACTGACCATCACATCATTCAGGGAAACTAACTCGCCAAGCTCATCTTGACGGCCTTTTGCCATCAACAGCATATCGTTAACTTGTCTTTCCAACTCATTAAGCCTATCAACCAGTTTCTGTTGAAACTTAGTCTTGGCAGAGTCTGATAATTTAGGGCTTGCTAAGTTAGAGGCATATAACAAGGCCGCAGAGAGTGGCGTACGGACTTGATGGGCCAATGTCGCCACCATCTTACCGAGTGCAGATAACCGCTGCAGATGTGAAATATTTTTTTGTAAAAGACGAGTTTCAGTCAGATCCGTTAATACGATTAACTGACCCGGCTCTGGCGTTAAAGGAGTAATGGCTAATTTGACTCGACGACCATTACGTAAAGACACTTCATGGCCATCATCTTCTTGAGGTGCAAAAGCACTATGAATCACATCAATCCAACGAGCACCACATAGAGAGTGCTCTAGCAATTCCACCGCGACGGGATTCGCGTCAGTGACAATACCATCACCATTTAAAATCACCACGCCAGAGGGCATCGCTTGTAAAATATGTTCCATTCGATTGGACATATTTGCGGCCTCACGCAGTTGGTTCCATTGTTTGCTAGTGTGCTTAAATGTCTCGATTTGCGCTAGTGGGTGGGCTGACATAGTCACTCCGTCAAAAAATTGCTTATGACGCAGTGATTGCAGGTTCTATGCCAAATTAAAAGACATTTTTGGGGATTAAAATCAATAAAATAACACTAAACACAAAATACTAATCTTTTGTCATTCCGTATTTGCGCATTTTCTCAACTAGAGTTGTACGGCGAATACCTAACATTTCAGCAGCTCGAGCAACAACATTATCCTGTAGCTCAAGCGCTTGACGTATCATGTCAATTTCAAGCTCTGCCAACAAATCTTTAAGATTGACACCTTCAGGTGGTAACTCATTTGGAAAACGAGTTTCAGGAATTTCAACCGGCTCTTCACTCGTGAAGATAGAGGCTAGCGCATCACGCTCCTGTTGCTCTTCACTCATTTCAACACAGTATTCTGGCACATCAATGTGGCGATATTTAACAGGCAGATCGTTAACATCAACTAAGCCACCTGGATACAAGATTGTGAGGCGCTCAACTAAGTTAGATAATTCCCGAACGTTACCCGACCATGCATGTTCCTTTAAAGATTCAATTGCACGCTGGGTAAAACGCACTTTGCCACGGCCCTCATTGTATACGCGACTAACCAGCTCTTGTAGCAACAAAGGTACATCGTCTTTACGCTCGCTTAGTGCGGGCATTTCGATAGGGAAAACATTAAGTCGGTAGTAAAGATCCTCACGGAACTCATTACCACTAATCATGCCCTCTAAATCTCTATGGGTCGCCGCGACGACTCGAACATCTGCATTAATCGTCTTAGTGCCACCAACTCGCTCAAAAACCCGCTCTTGTAGTACACGAAGCAATTTAACTTGCATCTGTAAGGGCATATCACCGATTTCATCAAGAAACAGTGTGCCACCTTCGGCTAATTCGAAACGTCCTTTACGGGAGCAAATGGCACCCGTAAATGAACCTTTTTCATGACCAAAAAGCTCGCTTTCTAGTAACTCAGGAGGAATGGCACCGCAGTTAACCGGAATAAAAGGACCATCGCGCCGTTCGGACAGATAATGAATATTACGAGCAACCACTTCTTTACCCGTACCGGATTGACCTAATACCAAAACAGTTGCGTCAGAAGTTGCGACCTGATTGATCAGGTGCCTTACATTGGCAATGCCATCACTACGTCCAACTAAACTTCTGAAAAGCTTAGTTTGATTAGCACTGGTAGGAACTTGAGGACGTTTAACTTGGCCGAAAACTTGGCAAAAATGCAATAGTTCCGTCAGTTGAGGATAGCTTAATGGCTCTTCAATTTGCCCGAGCACATTAGATGCTTGAAGATCGCCTGCTTCACCGAATAATAATATCGGTTGCCACGGCAACTGAGTTGCAAGCAATTTTATCGCATCGATTGGCATGGTATCGGTAAAGAGAACCAAAGCCCGATAACGAGTATCTTGGAGATAAGAACTTAATTTTTCGGTGGCAATAGCTTCTATTTGCTCACCCAAAAATTCAAATATGCAACACAGGCGACTTAAGCGCTCTGATGGGGTTCCGACAAGTAAAATTCGTTGATCTGTTTGCATCATTCAGTAGGCCGTAAAGCTCTAATATGTATTAATTTGCATTAATTATTTTATGATTAGTTGCTGTAAAAGCTTAACAAATTCAATGTAACAATCTGTGCCACCATCACTACTGTGATGAATATTGTATTATCAGCAGTCGAGAAGCAAGCTTCAGATGCGCTTTATGCCAATCTGAATTGATTTTAGTTCATTTATGCCATGATTCTAGTTACGAATGTCAATAAATTGACAATCTGTCTAGTCCTGAAATAAGTTGACACTTATTTCCACCTAAAACGCCTGATGAACCTCATCGGGCGTTTTGTATTTTAAGGCCAAATGCGGCCGTCGTTGATTATATAT
>NZ_JAKILG010000044.1 GCF_023283765.1 Shewanella profunda
GATTGCGGGACTTATCGCCTATCAATTGAAAGACAATAAGCCACAACTGAACATCACTAACGCAGAGTTTAATGCTATTGCAGTTATGGCTTGTTAAACCGATCTCAGGTTGATATTAGCCTTATCACTCCAGGTAGCATTGGTTTAACGCTTTTTCCGTTATTAATCGAACTACAACAAGCCTTTCCGGCATTAAGCATTCGCCACCGCTTTGCACCTGACAGTGAAATAGTGGCCTCAGTGTTAGCCAATGAACATGAAATCGGCATGGTGACCTTAAAACCTTCCGATCCTCGTATTCACAGCACACATTTTACCGAAGAGCCGCTTGAACTTGTGGTACCTGCAAGCCATAAACAAAATGAATGGGCTGATTTACAGCGGCTGGGATTTATCTCCCATCCCGATGGTGAGGCCATGGCGACTCGGCTGCTTAGCCGTAAATATCCAACTCACCCCGGTATTCAAGAGATCCCCTGTAAAGGATTTACCAACCAAATCAGCCTCATTCTCGAGCCTGTCGCAAAAGGACTAGGATTTACGGTTATACCGCAATACGCCCGCAAAGCCTTTGAACGACAAGAAGATATCTATGTAGTGGAATGTGGCAGCCAAGTTGTAGATACCATTTGGCTTATCCACCGTGCAGAGTGGCCCTTGTCGCGCAGAGCCCAAAAAGCGATCACGTTTTTAAAGGGTAAAATATAAAGCACAGTAATAGCTCTTTCCACGATACAGAAAAAGCTTATAGATCCACAATCACAGCTGGATGGACTCATTGAGAATACCAGTGCAAATTAAGCTGTTATGGGTAGTTTAACAACAAAAAGCCCCACTTTAAAATGGGGCTTGAACACGCTAAAAGTCAGTTAGTGACTCAAGAAAACTCAGCGGCTACTGATTGATATCCAATTCATTGTGGATCAATACCACGCACTGGGAAGCAAACAACATCTTAGGTCCTAAGCTGATCTTTTGCGCGCCGAGTCGTTTCAAGGTATTAAAACTTTTCTTCGGCATAGGAATATGATCGGTTAGCAAAAAGCACGGATTGCCCACAAATTCTTGCTCACGGATTGAAGTGCCTTTTTTATCCATCATAAACAATTGATAATCCACCGCAAGTTCCTGCACCAGCTTTTCAAAACTGATGGTGCTGACACTGATGCCCTGGTCAACAACACGGGTTTGCTCTTTCGTCATGCCCCTTGAAATATCTAAGGCCTTAGCAATTTTTGTCAGCAAAGCTTGCTCGTTGAAACCGCCAATATGGCAAATATTTCGAGTATCGAAGCAGATAGTGCGGGAAAAATCCGTGGTACTTTCTAACACTAAATACACGACAACGTCATTTCGATGGGACTGAGCCACAAAAATAGTGTTCATCAAGGTATGAGCTAAAATCTCGGTGTGCGCATCTTGGCCGACAGATGCCAATAATAGTTGACTGTCGGTAGGTGCAGATCTGGCTCGTAAAACAAAGGCGCGCATAGGTAAATATCCTACTCAATAATGTCTTTAATGCTAAATGGTTAATGCACATAGTTTGTGAAATTGACTATTTCACCTTGAAGATTTTTGCCCTTGGCTGTACCAAAGTCACCCTAATTACTCGAACTTAAACCTTAGTCGCAAGTAGTGTTAACAATATTGGCAGCAAAAAAGGTATAAAAAACAAAACCCCGTATAGCAATGCTAACACGGGGTTTTGTTTTACTTAACGGTTGGTTATTTTAATAATTAAAACAAGCTAACAATTAAGTACTTAATTTGGTCGGTATGAGAGGATTCGAACCTCCGACCCCTGACACCCCATGACAGTGCGCTACCGGGCTGCGCTACATACCGAAATTGTTCTAGTGGTAGATTTTTATCCTAGATAAACGCTAACACTATTCACCTAAGGCGCTATTTGCTGGGGTAACCTTAAGTGAGCGAGACTTTAGCAATTGCCTCGCGCCTGTGCAAGTGCTTAGTGACATCTCTTTGATTAACTGCTTAGTTTCTGGTCTGAATAACGAATTTTGAATCTTTAGCCGTATACGTTTATGTCACAACCCCCGTTTTAAGTCACTTAGCTAAGATGACATATCTATCGCATATGACATTAACTGAGTTGGACTAAGTCGGGTTAAGATCACTGCCAACCTATTTCAACTAACCTGATATAAACCGCGATGATCATTGGAAATCCCCACGCAAAGTTTGCTTTTTATCTGCCCACTGCGCCGCTCATTCCCGATGACTGGCATTACAGTCAAGTTGATGCCGTAGCATCACTCACAGTACTAAACGGTAATCATTGGCGTAAGATATTCACTATTATGGCGAAAATTTGTGTAACCGATGGTGATTGGCGTGGCTACAGTAACGATATACTGCTCAAACAACAGGAAATGATCGTCATCGGTGGTAAAACACTTGCGCCTAAAACTAATATTCACCTTATTTGTGGACAAGTTGCTGCAGCCGATTTAGCTATAGTCGGTGGTGATATTGCGCTGCCCACCCGACCACTTGATCTTCAAAGTAAACTTATTGACTCGATAATGGTTATCCCAAATGCAACACCACAAATAACGCATTGTTTGCGCACGCCCTACTTAGACTATCGCCAATATCCGAATGCGCTAATTGAACTGACTCGCCAGCAGTTGCAAACAACTTGAGCTTGTTATTGGGCCATAAAAAAGCACCCTAGGTAAAACCGTTCGGGTGCTTAGCTATCACGACTAACGAACAAAATCAGTCGTAGATAGTTGCAATAGGCTGACGCTTATGTTGGGTGGCTTTGTAGATATTAATCAACTTATCCTCAACCGATTTATCGACCTCTTTACCTTCAAGAAAATCATCAATTTGTGCATAGGTTAAGCCCAATGCAACTTCATCTTCTAACAGCGGTTGATTATCCTCAAGATCGGCAGTCGGTGCTTTATATACTAAGAATTCTGGTGCGCCAAGATAAGCGGCAAGTTGGCGAACTTGACGTTTGTTTAAGCCAAAAAGTGGAGCTAAATCACAGGCGCCATCACCCCATTTAGTGTAAAAACCCGTGATATTTTCGGCGCTGTGATCTGTGCCAACAACTAATCCACCCACGAGTCCGGCAAGTTCATATTGGGCGATCATGCGCATACGGGCCTTGACATTACCTTTCACAAAATCAACTTTTGCCGCATCAGGCAATGGTAGACCTGTGTCGGCAAAAGCGGCTAACGCAGCGCTATGCACGCCATCGACGCCCTGATGCACATTCACAGTGACTAACTTTGAAGGCTGAATAAACTGACAGGCGAGCTGCGCCTCATGCTCATCTTTTTGGATCTGATAGGGTAAGCGCACCGCAATAAACTGATAATCAGCATTGGCTTGCTCGCTGTTTAAGCTATCAACGGCTAACTGACATAAACGCCCCGCCGTTGAAGAGTCAACACCGCCACTGATCCCCAATACGAGTGCTTTACAGCGCGCTTCTTTCAGTTTGGTTTTAATAAACGCGACACGACGTTGCACTTCAAACTCTGGCTCAATCGCCTTGAGCACCTTCATTTCTCTTAAGATTTGCGCTTTCACCGAAAATTCCACCTTAAATAATCGCTGTAATTTGGGTCAAATAGAACAAAACTAACGGTAACATTTATTTGCAACTGCCTGTAGCAAAAAATCATTCTGATTGAGTTAATTATTGATAGAGATCTATAAAACAAGAGCAATAACGATAGACCGTTATTGCTCTTAAATTAAGTATCAGTCTTTAGACTAAGCAAAGAAGCTGTAACTTATCTTTCCCAGTAGGATTCTTCTAAACTGTCTTCCCGTTCTGGCAAGCCACGGGACAAACGTGGACTGTGTTGTGCTAGCACTTCATAGGCGACACGGTTGGCATATTTACAAATTTGCGAGAATGAGGAATAACACAAACCATCGCGCTTATGTTTACTCGAGCCTGGCACATTGGTTTTATGGAAAGTATTGGCCGCTAAATCGTGCAATAACGCCGATAATGCACCATCACCCGCACCATTAGTGTTGCCGATTTTTTCAGGGCCGCCCATATAGGGAGAAATATGCGCATACACTTTGATGGGTGTTTCACAGTCACTTTTTAATTTTGGACGGGAGAATTCATAGCGGTTAAATTCTGGGATAGCGCCAGGTAGTAAAGTATGGGTCGTTTCACGCTTTTCAGAATCCTCGGTGTAACCTGCGGTATAAAGGCCGATAGGCCCCGCAGTGGTGAGTACCATATCACACCACTCTAACGCTTTTTCACTGGCAAGCAGCGGGTCGCGTGAACCCGTTAAGGCTTCACCTTCATCCTCATTCATCGCCAGAATGGTGACATTTTCTTTGATGAAGTTTTGCCACCACAGGGGATCTTCTTCAATCAAAAAACGTGTACCTAAGGTCAACACCACGGGCACATCGGCAGCTTTAGCATATTCAATAGCGCACATGGCGGCATCGGTAATTCGATCGCCACCACTGGCACGCATTAAGTACGCCGTTAACACTAAAGCCGAACTGCCCTGCACGACATCTTTATCAATAAATTCAGGAGTGAGTTTATCCATTGCGCCTTTGCTGATGGCAAAAGTGCGTTCACCGCAATCAGAAATTAATGTAAAACAACGGCCAATAGGTCCATCGACGGGTTGCAGATAGTTGAGATCGACTTTTGAGGATGTGTTGCAAAGATAACGATAGGCATAACTGCCCACTTCGATATTTTGGCTCATTACCCCAAATAATACTGAACGGTCATCGGCCAAAATCGAATAATTATGAACTGTGTTACCGATAGTACCACCTGCAAATTCATCGCTGATCAGGCCATGAATTTTTAACTCAGTGTAGAGCCTGTGGGCCTGTTCATCATTTATGAGGGTCGAGTTGCCTTTGGGTAAGCCATATCTACTCAGTAATTCATCTTCTACTTTCGCCTCGATATCCACTAAAGTTTGATCGATACCGCTGATATAAGTCGCAAACGGTTGGGGCTGTTGAGTCAGCTGTTCAAGCAGCGGATCTCGGGTTTTAACTGGAAAATAATGTTTCGATTTGCGCTGACCGGGAAACTTCATAGTGGCTCTCTTTCCTGGCATCCATGCTAATTGGCGTTATGACGAGATAAAACTCGCCAGTGTCCTAAAAATAATGAGTCTAGGCTAGAGAGACCAAAAATCCACTCCTTAGCCGGAAGGGCGCAGATTCTACCATAAAATCAGCATGAAACTAGGGGGATCAACAGTGCTTCGCAATGTTTACTAAAAAATGCTCTCCCCCCTTCTTTTAATCCCAAGAATGGGCTTGTTCTTGGACTAATTGCCTTAGCAACTCTATATGCAACTCATCATCATTGAGGCAAGGAATAAAGCGATATGCTTCACCGCCCGCATGTAAAAAGGTTTCTTTGCCACCAATCGAAATCTCTTCTAGGGTTTCTAGGCAATCGGTTGCAAAAGCGGGACAGATCACATCGACACTTTTAATGCCCTGTGTGGGTAACTTAGCCAGCAATTCATCGGCATAGGGTGTAAGCCATTCTTCACGACCAAAGCGTGATTGAAAGCAAACCTGCCATTGTGATTCTTTTAACTCAAGCTTTTGTGCCAAAAGCTTAGCAGTCACAAGGCATTGCTCACGGTATGGATCGCCCTCTTTGACATAACGCAGCGGAATGCCGTGGAACGAAAGCAGTAATTTGTCCGCTTGACCATAGGTTTTCCAGTGACGTTTAACGCTGTGGGCAAGTGCCGCGATATAGGCATCATGGTCAAAATAGTGTTTATTAAAACGGAGTTCCGGCATATCGCGCACGGTTTTAAGATAACTGGCAACGGCATCGAACACACTCGCCACCGTCGAGCAGGAATACTGCGGATACAGTGGCAGTACCACAATCCGCTCAGCGCCTTGGGCTTTAAGCCTAGCAAAGCCGCTATCAATAGAAGGATTACCGTAACTCATGCCCAGTTCAACGGGAATATCTTGATTAAAAGTCGCGCTTAAATCCACCGCCAGTTTCTGTGCTTGGCGTGAACTAATTACCATTAAGGGCGAGCCTTCATCGGTCCACACACTTTGGTAAAGCTTAGCGACTTTAGCAGGACGGGTATTGAGGATAATGCCGTTTAACAGCGGCTGCCACAGCCAAGGCGAAAGATCGACTACCCGCGGATCACTTAAAAACTGTTTGAGAAAACGTTTCACAGCCTTAGGAGTAGGTGTATCAGGCGTACCAAGGTTAACCAATAACACGCCAAAAGCAGGAGAAGAATTCAACGTTAGACCCATAGTGAGTGAAATTCATTGGCAGGCTAACATTCAGATACCCATAAAAAAAGCCTGCATTGGCAGGCTTTTTTCTAATATGAGAACTTGTTCGCGTTAATTATGCGTTTATGCTTACTTCAGCACGCTAGCAAGTTGTTTACTTACGGCCGCAACCGATTGTGTACCATCAAATTTATTATATTGAGTTTGACCTGCAACAGCGACTTTACCGTAATAATCAACCAGCGGTTTAGTTTGCTCGTGGTAAATAGCTAAACGTTTACGCACTGTAGTTTCTTCATCGTCAGGGCGGATTGCTAAATCTTCGCCAGTCACATCGTCTTTACCTTCCACTTTCGGAGGGTTGAATACCACATGGTAAACACGACCCGAACCAGGGTGAACACGACGGCCACTCATACGCTTAACGATTTCTTCGTCTGGCACATCGATTTCAATCACGTGATCGATGCTAATACCGTTTGCCGCCATCGCATCCGCTTGCGGGATAGTGCGCGGGAAACCGTCTAACAAGAACCCTTTAGCACAATCGTCCTGTGCGATACGCTCTTTAACCAGACCAATGATAAGATCATCAGAAACCAGTTGGCCTGCATCCATCACTTTTTTCGCTTCTAAACCCAGTGGTGTACCGGCTTTAACTGCGGCGCGTAACATATCGCCAGTGGAAATTTGTGGGATACCGTACTGTTCCATGATGAACTGGGCCTGGGTACCTTTACCGGCACCGGGGGCACCCAATAGGATAATGCGCATCTCAAGAGTCCTCTTTTTCGCATTGATATTCTTCTTAGGGCGGCGATCTTCGCACATCTGGCCGCCATTGAGAAGGCTTTTAGCTTCGACTTTAGCCTCAGAAACCGCAAATAAATGGCAGTTTAGGAGCGATTTTAGTCATTAATAGAGTAAGGTATAAAGCTTACGGCGATATTGATTGGCGAGCGGATTACCTTGACCAAGTGCGGTGAGCAATTCCATAAACACTTGTTTTACAGTGCCATTTTCAGCATTTAGATCCTTAGCTAACACACCGAACAATAGACTTAACGCATCTTCATCGCGGTGGGCGGCATGCAACGCCTTGCTAAGTTCGAGTAATAGTACTAAATCCTGTGGGTTTTGCTCAAATTTTTGCTGTAAATCGCGAATTTCGGGGGTGTCCGCCACATCCAAGGCAAGTGCTAACTTAGCTTTTAAACTTTGGTAGTAGCTGTCTTGATCCGCAAGGCCTATCTGTTCCAGCAACGTTTGTGCTAGGGCTAATTCTCCCTGCATTAAATACACATCGGCGAGTACTAAACTCACCTCGCCCGCCTTATTGGACGCGCTATGGGCTTCTTTTAGCAACACCACAGCAGTCGCTAAGTCCTCATTGGTGACTTGGCTTAGGGTCAGTAATTCCTTAGCTTGGGCTAATTGCAATTGCCACATAGGTGGTAAATGCTTATCAAGCATGGCATTAACTTGCGCTACTTCCTGTACCCCGGCAAAACCATCAATAGGTTGCCCTTTATCGAGCACTAGGGTGGTGGGCAAACTTTGAATACGGAAATAATTGGCAATTTCTAATTCGGTTTCGCAATTCACTTTGGCAAGTACAAAACGTCCCGAATGCTGGGAAGCAATCTGCTCTAACGTCTGCACCATAGTGACACTTTGTGGTTGAGATTGTGCCCAAAATACTAACACCACGATCTGTTGCATCGAGGCATCAACCACTTGCTGAATATTGTCTTTAGTCAGATCGAGGATATTGTCCATGGTATTTCCTTAATATCGAAAGGTGGCTAATCGAAGAATAGTTAAGCTCCCACCTTGATACACATGCCTTTGTGGCAATATTTGCCACTCTTCATCTATTGAATCATTTCAACCAACGAACCCGCTTAGCAATAGGTTCTAACATACTTAGACTAAAACAACAGAGTTAAGTTAAAACCGAGTTAGGCTCAAAAATAACTGGGGCCCATTTGAGCAATAACGTTCATGGGCCCCAAATATTTTTTACTTCATATTTGCCAACAGCATTTGATTCATCAGCTTAATAAAGGCCGATGGATCCGCAAGGCTACCTTTTTCAGATAACTGCGCCTGTTGTAGCAGTAAGTTTGACCAATCCGCAAAAGCGGTTTCATCTTGAAGATCATTTAAGCGCGACACTAATGGGTGCGCGGGGTTGATCTCAAATGTTGGCTTCACTTCTGGCACGGGTTGACCGGCAGCTTGCATCAGTTTGATCATTTGCGTCGACATTTCGCCTTCACCCGTGACCACACAAGCTGGGGTGTCAGTTAAACGAGAAGTCACCTTCACATCGGCAACGCTTGTACCTAACGCGGCTTTAATACGCTCGATCAGAGGCGCAGACTCCTCGGCAAGTTTCTCCTGCGCTTCCTTCTCTGCTGCGTCTTCCAGTTCGCCAAGCTCAAGCTCACCACGGGTCACTGAGTGCAGTTGTTTCTCTTTGTACTCAGTTAAGTGATTGATTAGCCACTCGTCGATACGCTCAGACATCAGTAATACTTCGATGCCCTTTTTACGCAGTAACTCTAAGTGTGGGCTGTTAGCGGCGGCTTCATGGCTGTCGGCAACAATGTAATAAATCTTAGTTTGACCTTCTTTCATGCGGCTGATGTAGTCATCGAGTGACACAGTCGGCGCAGCGCTGCCCGTATGGGTCGAGGCGAAACGCAGTAAGCTGGCAATACGTTCACGGTTAGCAAAATCTTCCGCTGGTCCTTCTTTTAACACTTGACCAAATTCGGCCCAGAACTGTTGATATTTTTCCGCATCGTCCTTCGCCAGTTTTTCCAGCATACCGAGCACGCGCTTGGTGATAGCCGTGCGCATGGCTTTGGTGATGTGGTTATCCTGCAAAATTTCGCGGGATACGTTCAACGGCAGATCGTTTGAGTCAATTAAGCCCTGCACAAAGCGCAGATAAGATGGCATAAATTGCTCAGCGTCATCCATGATGAACACGCGTTGCACGAACAGTTTCAGGCCGTGTTTACGGTCGCGATTCCACATATCCCATGGCGCTTTTGAAGGGATATACAAGAGGTTAGTATATTCTTGTTTACCTTCTACGCGGTTGTGACTCCACAGCAATGCATCTGTGTAGTCATGGGAAATATGCTTATAAAATTCTTGATATTCTTCGTCGCTGATCTCAGACTTGTTACGCATCCACAAGGCTGTCGCCTTGTTCATCACTTTCCAGTAACCTTCGGTCGCGGGGATTTTCTCGCCGTCTGGACCGTCGCGCTCTGGTGTGCCTTCCTGCCACATCTCTACGGGCACAGAGATATGATCTGAGTATTTAGTGATGATAGAACGCAGGCGCCAATCATCGGCAAACTCTTTTTCTTCATCACGTAGGTGCAGGGTGATTTCAGTACCACGGCTCGCCTTAGTGATGGTTTCAACGGTGAAGTTACCCTCACCTTCCGATTCCCACAATACCGCTTCATCGGCCTTATGGCCGGCGGCACGGGTGCGAACGGTGACTTTTTTCGCCACGATAAAGGCGGAATAGAAACCCACACCGAACTGACCGATTAATTGGGAATCTTTTGAGGCTTCGCCGGATAAATTCTTAAAGAATTCAGCGGTGCCTGATTTCGCGATTGTACCTAAATGCTCAATCACGCCGTCACGGGTCATGCCCACGCCGTTATCTTCGATGGTCACAGTGCCTTTGTCTTTATCTGCGCTGATACGCACGCGCAGCTCACCATCACCTTCATATAATGCATCATTGGTCAACGCGAGGTAACGCAGCTTATCAGCCGCATCGGCCGCATTGGAGACCAGTTCACGCAAGAAAATTTCTTTGTTGGAATACAAAGAATGGATCATCAAATGCAACAGCTGTTTGACTTCAGTTTGAAAACCATGAGTTTCTTGTTGTGACATGAAATTTTCCTTTATTTGTTACGCAATTTGGTAAAAGTAACGCTCAGTGTTTACTTAAATGGGGCTGCAAATTTGCTTTTCAAGGGCAAGCAATAAAACGAGGTTTGAATGGTGAAAAATAAGGCGGAAGAAAGCGACCACAAAATAGCAGCCTCTCTTGACAATCGCAGGTTTGACCGGGACAACAACATTAAACGACAATATCTAGAAACAACATCTAGGGCGTGTTGACGTTTCGAGATTAAATTTTGTTCGCTCTGGCAAGCTCGTGATCGCGAAACGAGGAGTGACGTGTAGTTATTCTACTCAAATGACGAGCGGCTCGTATGAAAGTAAGTAAGAGCAAGAGCTTGCCAGACGAACCCTTCGGGCAGCGTTTGGCTGGCGTTTCTGCTGCGTTATCGCCCGTTTATGTTGAATAACTACACTGCACGGGCTTTGCCTTGCATAAAAGCCAGCCAACTCGCTGCAAAAATAACCCTGAAACGTCAACACGCCCTAGTAACAATAAGACCCGCAAAAGCGAGTCCTATTAACTTGATTGACGACCAATTATCGGCGTGATTTACAACGGCAAACGCCCATTAAATGAGAGTGCCAACGTGGTGCTATCCACATATTCAAGCTCGCCGCCAACGGGGACACCGTGGGCAATACGGCTGATCATCACCTTATGACGCCTTGCCATATCAGCGATAAAATGCGCCGTTGCCTCCCCTTCAACCGTCGGGTTGGTTGCTAAAATCAGCTCGGTTACATCCCCCGAAGCTAAGTGGCGCTCGAGTAAAGCCAGCCCTAACTCTTCAGGACCAACGCCATCAAGGGGCGATAAATGGCCAAGTAGTACAAAATAACGGCCAGTGAAATGTCCACCCGCCTCAATAGCCAACACATCTGCTGGCGTTTCCACCACACAAATAGTGGAAGATGAGCCGCGTTTATGGCTAGCACAAATGGGGCACAGCGTTTCTTCAGTATAGGTTCGGCAAGACTGACAGTGACCGACATCGCTCATGGCACTGGACAGCGCATTGGCTAATTTAAGCCCTGCTTTTCTGTCCCGTTCAAGCAACTGAAACGCCATACGTTGTGCCGATTTAGGCCCAACCCCTGGCAAACACCGCAGGGATTGGATTAACTCGTCAAGCAGTGGACTGAATTTCATTGCTTATCTCAATTAAAACGGCATTTTCATGCCTGGTGGTAATTGCATACCGCCAGTGACTTCAGCCATTTTAGCTTTTTGATTTTCTTCGATTCGACGGGCAGCATCGTTACAAGCCGCTGCAATCAAATCTTCCAGCATTTCTTTATCGTCTTCCATCAGACTTGGGTCGATTTCGACTTTACGTACTGTGTGCGCGCCCGTCATAGTGACTTTGACCAGACCTGCTCCCGATTCGCCAACCATTTCCATGCGGGCAATTTCTTCCTGCATTTTTGCCATTTTTTCTTGCATCATCTGGGCTTGTTTCATCAGATTGCCCATACCGGCTTTTCCAAACATAGTCATTTCTCTTCTATTAGGGTTAGTCGCAAGCTTTAAAGCTGGCTAATCTTACTGAAATTAATGGGATTGGCAATCTATGCCGTTATTCCGTTAATAAACTTATGATCTTAATACCGAGTTTCCATCCATTACTCATTTTAATGCAACATTTGAAGCAGAGCGATAACCTAACATCACTAACCGCAGAGTTTGTCTGCGCTCTTGATTCAATCAGTCGTCATACTGGCTCAGGCAGAGCTTGGATCTGCTGGCTGCGTTGGTTTAACAGATCAGGAGGATACACTAAAGTATCGGTATCAAGCTCAGCACCAAGACGCTGAATAAGCCATTGAACATTATCGTCTTTAATTAACGATTGCTGTGCCTGTTGCAATAATTCTTGATGAAAACGTTTACGTAGCTCAAGGGGAGTTTCTCGCTTTGGATCGCTTCCTATGACTACTTGTACTCGCCTTGGGTTCCCTAGTGCCGCCGTCAATGCCTGCTCTAATTGCACGATTGCGACATCTGCTGCTAAGTGCTTTTGATCGGGTTTTAACAATAATGGCAGTGGATCGCTTTGCGCTTGGCATACTGAATTAACCGCAAGTTGGCGTACTCGACCGCCAATATCCAGGCTCGCCATTAACTTATACCAGTGTAAATCCAATGGATTACCACTTACAGGCTGCGCCACACTAAGTCCGGTTTCGTTCGACGCTGTCTTTATCGGTGTCGTTAATCCAGCTTTGGCCGTCGCCATTATGGGTCCGCTGGCAAGCTGAACGGGCGTATTTGACATCTGTTCAACATGGACTAATTCATCTTGCGGTAGCGTGCCTTTTACCATTTCGTCGACTTGTACCAGCGCCGAAACAGGCTCACTTGGCGTAGGATGCTGCACATCAATACGAAATATAGTCGCTGGCGCAGCTTCCCAAGGCGGACGATCATTAGGATCAGGGGCTATGACCGTCTCTGCCACTGAAGGCTCTTGATTCTTTTGCGCTAAAGGTTGCACCGTTTGCGGATTTTTGTTGGCGTGGGCTGCACTTTGAGCGAACCCACTATTCAGATCCAGCTGTAGATCAGCATCAAAATCATCGTCAAAATCAATTTCAAATTCTGAATCGACTGATCCTGAATCGACTGTTCCTGAATCGAGTAATTCTGCAGGTTCTGCAGGCTGAGACGCTGCACTTAACGCTTTAGCAGACGTGGTTGAATGCAGTCCATCAGCAGATAAATGACCAATGGCAGGTCCTTTAAGCTTTAGATCCCGTGAAGACTTTTTTTCATCACCATCCTTAGCGCTCAAGGCATCGAGATCCGACAAAAGCGATTCTCTTGCGGCTAATACCGCCGATAAAATATCGTCATCCTCCAAGGAGGCCGTGGCGGTTTGCTTGAAACTGGTTTGCCCTAAAGAGGGATCCGCTGTAACACCTGCAGACGCAGGAATACTTACTCCAGTGGTATTTTCAACTTGAGTTGAGGTTTGAGTCGCAGGGCTAATAGTCGCTTGTTCAGCAACAGCTTCCTGAATCAACGAACCATATGACTCGGACGAAAAGTTCGCATAATTATCTTGATAGACATCCAATGGCGCTAAATCTTGGGTGTAATCCCCATATTGACCATAGGCATAATCCAATTCGGTATTACTATCAGTTGTACTGGCTACAGAATGTTCATTGGCAGAGAGAGGCGTCTCGACTTTGGAATCTTCACTTTGCGATGCGGCAGCTAAAGGTATCTCAATGCTTGTTGGTTCGATGGACACTGACGGCTCATATCCCTGACTCAGGGCTTGACTGATGATCAGCGTTTGCTCTGCGACCAATGCGCTATCTGCTGCATCTTCATCTTCGGACAGACTTTTCTCTTCGAGCGCGTCATCCTGCGTAACTAATGCACTTTCTGCACTTTGCGCACTTTGTTTGCCAGCATGATGAGTTTCAGCAATCAACGTTGGTTTTGTTGCTGGAATATCCAAAGGCACAGTCATCTCAACCACAGCATGGGGCTGAGTTTCTGTGGTTTGTTCAACTAACAGTGTTTTTTTTTCAACTGCAGATGTGGCTAACGCCGCCACCGAAGGCGACGTTTGTCCAACAGGTAAACTCACCTCGGCTGGCGAGTCGGGTTGCCAACGCTTAACGGGCTTTTCTGGCACAAAGGCAACTGCACGTAGCAGCGCCATTTCTAAGCCTGATTTAGGATCGGGTGCATGGGGTAAATCCTTGCGGCCCGTTAATAAAATCTGATAATAAAGCTGCACTTGCTCCGGCGTCAGCTGATCAGCAAAGGCGCGAATTTGCGCGCTATACAAGGATTGCTGCGCACAAGCGGGCGCGAATTGGGTTAAGGTAATTTGATGTAACAGTTCAAGTAAACTGCGCAACACTTCTTGGGCATCGGCGCCGTACGCGAGCACTTGGGCACAGGTTTGCATTAACACGCCAATATCGGCATCCGTTAACGCTTTCAGTAGGGCGACAACGTGTTGTTCATCGATACTACCAAGCATAGTTTGTACTTGATTAAGCATCACGCTGCCACCACCAAAGGCGATGGCCTGATCCGTTAAGCTCAATGCATCACGCATACTGCCGTTAGCAGCTTTGGCAAGGAGTTTTAGCGCTTCAACCTCAAAGGGGAGCAGCTCCTGCGTCAAGATATGATTAAGCTGAGTGCCAATTTCATCCTGTGTCAGACTTTTTAAATTAAATTGCAAGCAACGGGATAAAACAGTGACGGGCAGTTTTTGCGGATCAGTTGTCGCAAGGAGAAATTTAACGTGTTCGGGGGGTTCTTCTAAGGTTTTTAGCAGTGCATTAAAACTGCTGCGCGACAGCATATGCACTTCGTCGATAAGATAAACCTTAAAACGGCCACGGGTCGGACGATACTGCACATTATCTAACAGCTCACGGGTATCATCGACCTTAGTGCGAGATGCTGCATCGACTTCAATTAAATCGACAAATCGGCCTTGGGCGATCTCAACACAACTACCGCAGACGCCGCAGGGGGTTGCAGTAACGCCTTGTTCGCAGTTTAAGCCTTTGGCAAAGAGTCGCGCCAAGCTAGTTTTACCCACACCACGTGTGCCAGTAAAGAGATAGGCATGATGTAAGCGCTGCTGACTTAGTGCATTGGTTAAAGCATGTAAAACATGGCTTTGACCAACCATTTGTTCAAATGTGGCAGGGCGCCATTTTCTGGCTAACACCTGATATGACATGGAACTCCCCAGAGTGTGTGATACAAAAATGGGAGCATGCGCCCCGGGAACTTTGAAAGATAACATGTCATGGTGTGACATGCTATCAAACTATCCCAAGGCGCCTTTGGCTGAAGAATTATTCGCCTTCAAACTCACAAAGTTTAACCAACTCAAGCCCTAATGCAGTTAAACGCGCCTCACCGCCCAAGTCGGGTAATGAAATCACAAAAGCCGCATCTTTCACTTCACCACCCAATTGGCGGATAAGTTTTACCGTCGCTTCAATCGTACCGCCAGTGGCGAGTAAATCATCAACAACTAATACTTTGTCGTTGGCGTTAATTGCATCGGTGTGAATTTCTAAGCTATCGTGACCATATTCAAGCTCATAGCTTTGGCTGATAGTTTCGCGTGGTAATTTACCGGGTTTACGCACAGGCACAAAACCAATGCCTAATTCTAAGGCTAAGGGTGCGCCAAACAAAAAACCGCGGGCTTCAGTGCCGACAATTTTTGTAAACCCATGGTCACGGTAATGTTCCACCAGCAGCTCAATCGTAGCTTTATAGGCAGCGGCATTCTCAAGTAAACTGGTGACATCGCGAAATAGGATCCCTTCCTTAGGATAGTTAGGAATCGTTTTAATGCTTTGCTTTATCAAGGATAAGGTTTCTGTATTCATAGCCATCATATTTACTTAATAAGTTACTTAATCAATTCGCCAAGGTTGGCGGTAAAAACAAAACGTCCACATCGAGTGTGGACGAGTTGCAAAAAATCGCACAAAGCTTATGCCGCTTTGGTTTGAGTTGCAACAATCACAGCGCACAAGTGATGAATTGGTTATCGATTTGTGCCTTAGATCAAACCCTGTGAGCACAAAGACAACCCCACCCCAAGGCCGATATTTAAAACCTATTTACTCTATCTCGGGGATCCGCTTGAGATACCATATTAAAATCAATGCCATAATGAGCAACAATCCTTTAACCCATATTATCGGCACTAGCATAATGCTGATACTAAAACTGAGCGCACTAATCAGCATTGCTTTACGCTTTAACCCTTTGCGTATTGCCCCTTGCTGCTGCCACTGGGTTAATGCATCGGCAAACCAAGGGTGAGTCATCAACCACATATGTAAACGCTCGCTCGAACGGGCAAAACAAAAAGCCGCCAGCAAAATAAAAGGTACTGTGGGTAATAGGGGCAGCACTATGCCAAGTAATCCTAAGGCTAAAGCTGTTAATCCCAAGAGCAAAAAAAAGCCGCGCTTCAATACCATAATGTGAAAATGCCC
Organism: Shewanella profunda; assembly: GCF_023283765.1. Classification (GTDB taxonomy): domain Bacteria; phylum Pseudomonadota; class Gammaproteobacteria; order Enterobacterales; family Shewanellaceae; genus Shewanella; species Shewanella profunda. The sequence continues at coordinate 16,237 of NZ_JAKILG010000044.1, forward strand.
TCTGGAAAATACAAAAGCCACTCAATAGAGTGGCCAGAAGTATATACCCATTCGCTTAAATTAAACCTAACTGCTTTAACCATGTTAGGGTTGCTGGCAGAGTGGGCAGCAATAAGACTAAAATAAAACCAATAAAATACATAAAGTTAAACGGGTCTTTAAATGGCTGACTACTCATTACAGCTCCTAAGGCATATGCAAGTATAAGTGCACAGGAATCTAACAGTGATGAAGATCACAAAACGGGCGACATTGTAGCGGTTTGTCAAATCAACAAAAACCCTTTTTATGTAGGGTTATTGCAATTATTTTGATCCAATAGGCGCACTAACGCCGATGACTCCGCACTATACCTTTGGTGGCTAACTGTTCCAGTAGCTGTAAACAACCTTGTGCCAGAACCTCTGGCGTTATCTGCGGATAAGTTATTGTTAACCAATTGACTATTCCTTCAAAGCTCGTCAATCCTTGCCCAGCTAGATATGCCAACACTTGGGCACTTAAAGGATTCAATTGCAAAAAACTGACTTCACCTTCTTCATCTTGGTAAATGCAGAAGAATACTGGCGTATCAAGACACTCTTCAGGGCGAAAGTCATGGCGGATATGCTGCACAGGATAATGGTACTGCGCGACCCTCGCCGTGGATGAAAGACACAGCGGAATATCTTGGATTTGTGCTGGATGGATCTCAGCCTCTTTAGCATCCTGTTGTGCCACCGCCACCACAAGTTCAAGCCACTCATAGTGAGCCAATTCCAACATAAACACGGGATCAGTATCTTTAGGTTGATATTCCCGTTGCAGAAAATCTAGAAACTCCCCTGCTATATCGATGAAAATAGGTGACTTACAGTCGTGATGGCTAAAAAAATCTTGTACTAATACCAACCAATCGTTCTCAGAGTACAAACTCTTAAGCACCGGAAAACCGTTAGAGACAAAACCCATTACATTACTAAAAAATAATTCACGATAAACCTGCATTCGCTCAAGTGATGTATCCAAAGGTAATGGCTTAGTGGGGTCGCGAATATAATCGATAAAGGATTGCTGAACCTGCTTAAAATCCATTAGGCACTCCTTTTAGCGTCAGCCGACTTAAACGCCATGGCTTGATATTGGTGAATCTGTTCGATCTCGAGCAATAGTTCAGGGGTTGGCGGTAAATTAAAATCCCGCTCTAATAGCGTCGGCAGCACCCCATGCTTGGCATAGCAGGCTTGCAAAAGTGCCCACACAGGATCATTTATATCGGCGCCATGGGTATCGATAATCAGATCTTCTGCCTGTTTATAGTGACCGGCAATATGCAAATAGGCGATACGCTCAGTGGGCATCGCGTTTAAAAACTCATCGGCATCATATTGGTGATTTTTCGAATTTACATAGATATTGTTTACATCTAACAACAACTTACAATTGGCTTCTTCTAGCACCGCATTTAGAAATTGAAGTTCTGTCATTTGTGCTGCAGGCGCTGCGTAGAAGGAGACATTTTCTAGGGTGAGTGGCCGCTCTAAAATATCTTCAACCTGCTTAACCCGTGCTGCTACATATTTGACCGCTGCATCGGTAAACGGAATAGGCATCAAATCATATAGATGGCCTTGGCCTGAGCAGTAACTTAAATGTTCGGAGTAGACTTCGATTTGATGCAAATCCATAAAGGCTTTAACGCGGCGAACAAACTCGACATCTAAGGGCGCGGGACTGCCTATGGATAAGCTGAGGCCATGGCAATAAAACACATGTTGCTCAGTGAGTTGACGAAACTGCTTGCCATATTTACCGCCTAAGGTCATCCAGTTTTCAGGGGCAACTTCAAAAAATTGAATGGTATTTGGTACTTGTTGGCAAAACTCAGTCAGCATTTCCCGCCTAAGGCCAAGCCCAACCAATCCATCATGTTGATTTTTCATATCACCTCTTCGCCCTAACACTCAATATAAGGTTTACATGGCTGCAGAAAATAAAGGCCAGCACTGCTGGCCTTCTATTGATAAAACCACGGCTAATAAAACCCCGATATAGACCCATTAAGCATCTTGATTTAGAGCTTATTCCACTTCTTTTTTAACGGTATCGACTTTAGTTTCAACTTTTTCAGCGGCTTTTTTCATATCGCCACCACACTTACCTTCGCCACATTTTCCTTCTTTGGCTTTATCAACGGCTTTGTTCATATCACCGCCACACTTGCCTTCACCACATTTTCCCTCTTTGGCTTTTTCTGCGGCTTTTTTCACTTCTTCGCCGCATTTACCTTCACCACATTTGCCTTCAGAACCAACGATTTGAAAGCCTGCATCCATTGTTTGAAAGCCAAATGGGTTAGTTTGCGCATTCACGGCAAAAGCTGAACTGACAACGACTGTACCTAATGCAACTGCTACGGCTGTTTTCTTAACTGAATTCATAATGTTTTCCTTTTCGTTTATTGCTTAAAATGACCAACAACAGGTTACGTAGTTGGCTTGTAACAAAAGACCTGCTGAAGTTCAATTCTATTGCAAAAAACGCTCTTAGATCACAGAAATATTCAATACACACTGATAGGCGACATATTAATACCTAAACCCAATTAGCAAAGTTTGTTGTTAAGGTTAGGGCATGTTGACGTTTCAGGGTTATTTTTGCAGCGAGTGGCTGACCTTTATGCAAGGCAAAGCCCGTGCCGCGTAGTTATTCTACATAAACGAGCGATAACGCAGCAGAAACGCCAGCCAAACGCTGCCCGAAAGGGTCGCCAGGCAAGCTATTGCTCTTACTTACTTTCATACGAGCCGCTCGTCATTTGAGTCGAATAACGATACTTCATTCCTCGTTTCGCGATGACAAGCTTGCCAGAGCGAACAAAATTTGATCTCGAAACATCAACACGCCCTCGCTATCGCACTTTGTAACACTAGAGCGATAAGGTAGAATGCATGCCCTTTTAGAACGATAGGTTATTGCAGTGCGTGTGATTTTGGCTCCAATGGAAGGCGTGGTAGATGATTTGATGCGTGACATCCTCTCAACTATCAATCCCTACGATTTACTCGTGACCGAATTTGTACGAGTGGTAGATCAGCTTCTACCAGAAAAAGTCTTTCTTAAACTTTGCCCTGAATTACTTAATCACGGTAATACACCATCTGGCACTCCCGTGCGCGTTCAATTACTCGGTCAAGAACCCCAATGCATGGGTGAAAATGCCCTGCGCGCGGTTGAGCTTGGCTCCCACGGGGTCGATGCAAACTTTGGTTGCCCCGCTAAAATGGTCAACCGCAGTAACGGTGGTGCAGTGCTCTTGCAATATCCTGATAGTATTTACAATATTGTACGCGCCATGCGCCAAGCTGTGCCCAATCAACACCCTGTTACCGCAAAAATCCGCCTAGGCTATGAAGATAAGTCGCTATTTATGGAAAATGCCTTGGCTGTCTATGAAGCGGGGGCGACCGAACTTGCCATTCATGCGCGCAGTAAAGTTGATGGCTATAAACCGCCAGCATATTGGGAATACATTACAGAGGTGCGTAAGCGTTTACCTATTCCTGTTATTGCAAATGGTGAGATTTGGAACAGTGATGATGCCAAGCGTTGTATAGCGGTTACGGGCTGCGATAGCATTATGATTGGCCGCGGTGCGATTTCATTGCCGAATTTGGCTGACACCATCAAAACAGGGGCAACACCTTACACTTGGGCACAAACCTTGGGGCTAATGCTCAGTTATACCCAAAGAGAACTCAATGGCCGTAAGAGCGACTATTACCCAGCTCGAATCAAGCAGTGGTTTACCTATCTCAATCGACAATACCCTGAAGCGGACACACTCTTTAGAGAATTGAGAGTCCATAAAACCACCGAAGACATTGTCAGAGTGCTAGAAGCGGCACAAAATGCTTTACCAAAAACACGGTAATTCAACATGCAATCTTAAGGCGATGGGCAATAAAGTATTGATACCGTACCTTTGCAGCAATAATTCAATAGGAATGAAGCACTTTTTCGTTTTATTGCTGTGAAAAAACCAAAAAATCTCGCCGATACTTGATCTTTATCATAGTGGCTGATAGTGGAACTATTAGACTAAATGCCTAGAGTCAGATAAAACAGGCGATTTTACGTGAGCACCACCCATATCAGACATGAATTGTCAGAGCTTGAAGCTAATCTAAGGAAAGAAATCGGCGCGCTCCCCCAGTTCTTAGAAGTGCTCGGGACGCATTATGCCAACCTAAGCTTGGGCGAATTGATCGATCAATTGGCACAAAGCCCCTTGGCTGAACACTCCCTTTTCAGCCAATTGAATAAACTCGATGCGGCGATCTGTCAGCTTGATTTAGGTCTCTATGGCCTTTGCTCCGATTGTGAAGCTGAAATAGAAACTGAACGCTTGAGCCAAGATCCCACAGAGCAGCGATGCGCCTCTTGCGCAGAGCACTATCAGCATGAACACCGTCACGAGCTACGCCTCACCCACTAGTGGGTGTGCTATTTATTGCATCCAGTAAATCTCCTATCCTACTGCCATACAAAATTTAAACCGCGCTAAGCAACACTTTGGGCTATCCAGACACAGTTAATGTGAACATAGCGATGCGGTTGGCATTAAAATCTCTGGTTATATTTCCTGCTAATACAGAGCCATTATTCCTATCTCGACTTAACCTTCCTATCATTAAAATGAAAATGCCACTCAAATGAGTGGCATTTATGCTTAAACAAAATATCGATTAATTGTTACAGTTTACAACCGTCAACACTTGATGAGTTTTCATAAACAATGTCACCCACTGGATTGTAGTCAGCAGCAACGATAGTTTGTTTGTCTTTTAAGAATGAATACAGTAAATCAGCATCCACATAACCTGTTTGAATTGGGCTTTCCAATTTTGGATAACCGTCACCACCAGCAGCGTTAAAGCTAGGTACGGTAAACTTATAGGTTGTTGCTTCGCTAAAGTCTTTTCCATTGATTTGACTGATATTAGCTGTTTTAGCAACACAGTCGATAGTCATTTTCACGCCGGTAATTTGCGCATAACCACCAGAGCCAACTTGAAGACTTCCCACAGCACTTAAGTAGGCAGCAACTTCAGTTCCGGTCATTTCGTTCAATGTCACCATGTTACCGAATGGCTGAACAGTGAGCACATCGCGATAGGTAATATTGCCCGGTTGGATTGAAGCACGTACACCACCCGAGTTCATCACCCCGAAATCGGCAGACACTTTACCACTTTGAGCCATAGCTAACATGCGGCCTAAGTTGGTTTGCTTATTACGAACATTTGCACGCTCACCATCTAACAGCGCATCAGTCGTCGCAATCACTTCATCTAACTTGGCTTGACCTTTTTCTTGATAGTATGACAGTAACTCTTTTAACTCTGTATCAGGTTCAATTTTAGCACCAGCTAAGTCAGCGGTTTTCTTACCTTCGTCATCAAGTTTACGCATGTTCACAGGCACAAGCTTGTAACTCGCTAAATGGAGTTCACCATTGAAATATTCAAAATCAGCTCGGCCTACATACTTACCCCATTCATGGGCTTGCATAATCCATGTGCCATTTTGCTTATCCGGAGCACACTCATCACCCGGTTTAAAATCTGCATAAACTTTGTTTTCGCTGTCAGATTCCATACAAACAGGATTCTGTGAGTGACCACCAATAACAACCTGCAAGTCACCTTCAGTCAGCGCACGCGCCATAGCTACGTCGCCAGGTGCGTTACTGCCATTTTGGGCATCGGCATAGTGACCCATGTGTGTAGTCGCGAAAATAATATCAGCCGATTTGGCATCTTTAATTTCTTTAATGACCTTAGCAACTTCGGTTTTTGGATCAGTGAAAATCAGATCGCTAATAAATTCAGGGTTACCAATTTTAGCGGTGTCTTCTGTAGTTAAACCGATAACAGCAATTTTTAAACCGTTAATGTCAAAAATTTTGTAGGCATCAAAATAGCGTTCACCTTGGCTACCATCGGTATTTTTACGGTAAATGTTGGCAGCCAACATTGGGAATTCAGCAAGACGGCGCTGCATATCAAGTACGGATAACGGATTGTCAAACTCATGGTTACCTACAGCCATTGCGTCATAACCAATTTTATTCATACCTGTAAAATCGGGAATAGCATCTTGTAGATCAGATTCTGGTACACCAGTATTGATGTCACCACCAGACAATAATAGGGTTTGACCACCATTCTTAGTCACTTCAGCACGAATTTGATCGACCAGTGTTTTCTGAGCGGCTAAACCATATTCACCGTCACTGTTTTCCCAGAAGCGGCCATGGTTATCATTGGTATGCAAAACAGTAAATGATTTACAAGCACTACCCGCTTCAGCACACGTTGTTGGAACTTTGTCATCATCATCGCTATTACAACCCGCGAGAGCTGCAAGCACAGCAGTTGCAACTAATCCTTTAATAATCTTATTTATCATTACATCAACCCCTTGATTTTAATTATTTTATCATAGAAAGTTTGTCTCGAACTCCATCAAGTTCGACGAAGTGCATAATAGCAAATTATGAAGATGAAATGTGTCATTTTTATTAAAAAAGTGGCTTTAATGTGGTATTTACGAGAGGGTTTAAGATAAATTTGTTTCAAATAAAAAATAAGCTGAACGATTGAGTTATCTATATTTGAATTAAAAACAATAAAAATAAAATAATTACTTTTAAATCTTTAAATATAAGCAACTTAGAAGAAATAAAACCCAACACCGATTGTTCACTTAAAAGAACGAGCACGGGTAATATTTTCATTACCGCATGACGTTTTTATCAGCAATTAGATTTAGCTACATTTCAAATCGCTGTAATAACCACTGACAAATATCTTTTAACTGCGTTGGAATAACCGAATGTGGCATTGGATAAGTTTGCCATTGCACTTGATATCCCGCCAGCATCAAAGCCTCTTTAGCTAAGGTTCCTGCAGATAAGGGCACTACATCATCCTGCACACCATGCTGTTGTAATATCGGTGTATTACGGTTAGCAATACTTAATTCAGTCGGCAGCACATCACCTGTCGGTAAATAACAGGATAGCGCCATAATCCCCGCTAATCTTTTCTCAAAACGTAGCCCAGAGAATAAACTCATCACGCCACCCTGACTAAATCCTGCCAAGACAATACGTTCACTCGGAATACCTGCAGCGATTTGCTCATTAATCAGCGCCTTGACACTTTGCTCCGATGCCAGAACCCCTTGCATATCGGCTCTGTCATGTAAATCCATACTTTTAATATCATACCAGGCCCGCATCACGTAACCGCCATTAATAGTTACAGCTTGCTCTGGGGCGTGGGGGAAAATAAACCGAATACTATGATCACTAGGCAAGCCCAAAACTGGCACAACAGGGGCAAATCCAGCGCCAGAGTCCCCTAGGCCATGTAGCCAGATCACTGCTGCCGTGGCAGGAAATTGAGGTTCAATGACAATTCGTTCAAGAGAGTTAGACATACTCAAAAAATTCCTAATTCTATAAAAAACATGCTAAGACTATTCGAAACCGCTATTTAGACCTATGGCTAAATCCAAATCGCTACTCGCAATCAATACCTAACACTTCTTGCACTAATAATAGTTGCGCTTTGTCGTCGAGTTTTAGGCTCCAACGAACAGCGCCACCATCGGCGATAAGCATGGGTGGGTTGCGCCTTAGGCCAATATCTTCGGCGCTCGCTTGCAACACAATACTGGCGGCATTGAGTCGAACCTGAACTTCAAACTCAGTGACAATCAACTTACCCTGTGAAAAATCAATTACCATGTTAAACACCATCCCAATAAAAACGCGCCATCATAGCAAACTTTTGTATTTAACCTTTAGTTATAAAAATTTGATTACATTTCAGTTGAGTATAAATTACCTGCGGCTCACGGTATTCAGGTACACTTTCGACTATTAGGTGGCTGAAAACCCCAGCAGCGCAAGTCAATAGCGACTCTGCGTACCCAACACTAAAAACAAGCCAAAACAACTAATCAACTAGGTTTTTAATGATGTCTTCTCTGCGTAATATGCTCCTTACCACTGTACTACCGCTAACCCTGTCATTATTTACCAGTATTCATGCCAATGCAGCGCCAAATGTAGACTTAGACAAGCTAGACACACCATCGACAGAAATGGGGCAACAGGTAGGCAAAGACACACTCACCTATGCCAATTACGATGAAGTGAGTGTCAGCCATATTGACCTATCTTTAACCGTCGATTTTGATAAAAACCAGTTGCTAGGCGATGCAATCCTCGATTTGGTTTGGCATAAAGCGAGCAAAGAGCTGGTTTTAGATACCCGCGAACTCACCATTAATAGCGTGAGTGTGCAGAACAAATCGGGACAATGGCAAAACGTCCCCTTCTCCCTTTCAAAAGCAGATAAGGTTAAAGGTGCCGCACTTAGGATCCCACTGAACCACGAAAACAACGCTAAAGTTAAAGTCAGCTATCATACATCGAATAATCCCTCAGGCATCCAATGGCTTACACCGCAGCAAACCCTGGGTAAGCAATTACCTTTTATGTTCAGTCAAAGCCAAGCTATCCATGCCCGCAGTTGGATCCCGCTGCAAGATACTCCTGCTGTACGCCAAACCTATAGCGCAACGATAACCACAGATAAAGCCATTACTGTGGTGATGAGTGCCGATCGTCAGGTGTTATCGAATACCCAAACCCAGTTCTCTATGCCGCAGGCGATTCCCGCTTATTTGATTGCCATTGCCGCGGGGCATTTAAAGTTCGCCCCCTTAAATAACATCTCAGGGATTTGGGCCGAACCTGCAATGCTCGACAAAGCCAGCAAAGAATTTTCCGACACGCCAAAAATGATCAAAATAGCATCCAAACGTTACGGTGATTACCGCTGGGGGCGTTATGATCTGCTTATTTTGCCGCCAAGCTTTCCCTTCGGCGGTATGGAAAACCCCCGTTTATCTTTTATTACGCCAACGGTCATCGCCGGAGATAAAAGCTTAGTGAGCCTTATTGCTCACGAACTCGCCCATTCTTGGTCAGGTAATTTAGTCACCAACGCAACTTGGCGCGATCTCTGGCTCAATGAAGGTTTTACCACCTATGTTGAAAACCGCATTATGGAAGATCTCTACAGCCGTGACCGAGCACTGATGGAGCAAACTATTGGATACTCTGAACTGTTAGCTGAACTTGAAGAGTTACCACCACAGGACTCAGTGCTACACATCGCACTTGGCGAACGGGATCCCGACGATGCCTTTAGTGGTGTCCCCTATGTGAAAGGCCAGTTGTTCTTAGTATTTTTGGAGCAGAAATTTGGCCGCGAACACTTCGATGCCTTTGTGAAAGACTACTTCAATCATTTTGCATTTCAAAGTATTACTACGGCGCAGTTCCGTGAGTATTTATCTTTTAATCTATTAAACAAATATCCCAATGTTGTCAGCGAGGCAGAAGTCGATACTTGGATTGAAGACCAAGGTTTGCCTTCATTTCTCGTGCCCCCCAATTCCCACGCCTTCGATGATATTGATATCCAAAGACAGACTTGGCTTGAGGGTAACATTAGCGCACAAGCACTTAATACTAAGACATGGACAGTTCACCAATGGCTACGATTTATTAGCGAAATGCCTAGGATTAATTTGAACCAAACCAAACTTGCCGAGCTAGATAGCACCTTCCATTTAACTGGCACTAACAATAACGAAATTGCATTTGCTTGGTATTCACTCGCATTAGATAACCGCTACTACACGGTATTACCCGCGCTAAAGCAGTATTTAAACGAAATTGGTCGACGCAGGCTTATTGTGCCTTTATATCAAAAGCTGGCGAGTACCGAACACTATGATTGGGCTAAGGATGTCTACCTTAACGCCCGTCCGGGATATCATCCCCAAACTCAAGCAAGCCTTGATCTGCTGTTTGCCGATAACCCGATGGAACATTCCCATCGCCATTAGGCGGGTATAATTCATTAACAGTCTAAATGGAATTCATCATACAAACAAAAAAGCCCAAACCTGAGTTTGGGCTTTTAACTTTAAGGCTTCACGCTCGTTTTATCATCCTCAATCGATTAACAAAACAAGCTTAAAATCCTAAAGATTAGTGGTGATGACCGCCTGCTCCATGGGCATGACCATGGGCAATCTCTTCATCAGATGCATCGCGGGCACCTACAATTTCGATATCGAAGGTTAAATCGCGGCCAGCTAAAGGATGGTTGACATCCACGGTCGCCATAAATTTACCGACTTTAACGATAGTGACTTGGCGTTGACCTTGGTCAGTATTCACGACGGCTGTCATGCCTGCTTTCCACGCATTCGCGCCCAATAAATGCTTAACAGACACACGTTGTTGCGCCGCATCGCCCTCAACACGCTCACCATAGGTTTCCGATGCAGGTAAAGTCACAATGAACTTGTCACCAACAGCTTTGCCATTAATGGCATTTTCAACACCTGGCATCATATTGTCATGGCCATGTAAATAGGCAATGGCTTCGCGGCCTTCGTTGGTCTCAATCACTTCGCCTTTCTCGTCGCGCAGAGTGTAATTAAACTGCACAACCATGTCGTCTTTAATAATACTCATCGAATATCCTTTGATTTGCTTCGATTTCAAATGTGGGCGGAGCTTAACAAAACTGACCTTTTCACTCCACATTTTTATCCAGCTGGCATTGCAACCAGCATAACGTTAAAGTGTTAACCCTAAGGCAGTGAAAACCTCAGGACTTGGGAAACCATCGGCAATCATCTTCTTACTGCGCTGAAAAGCTTGGATCCCAGCCATTGAATTGCGCCCTAACACACCATCGGGCTTGCCCACCTCAAAACCAGCCTCATTCAACTTTTCTTGCAGTTGCTTAACTTGTTCACGGCTTAGGCGAGGCTGTTCAGGCGGAGCAACTTTTAGAGGCTCGCCACCATTAATACGATCCGCTAGATGCCCTACGGTAATGGCATAAAATTCCGAACGGTTCCAACGCATGATCACATTAAAGTTTTCATACCCTAGGAACGCAGGACCCGTATGGCCAGCAGGTAAATATAATGCTGCTTGAATATCCGCGGGAGGCAAGGGTTGTCCATTGGTCAGCGTGACCGACTGCGCCGACCATTCCGATAAGGGCAATGTTTGTTTCGCACCTAAATGACTGTAACTAAAATTCTTAGGCAGTAATACTTCACGTCCCCAGCGCTCGTTACGCTGCCAACCTAAGTTTTGTAAAAAATTGGCCGCAGAGGTCAAGGCATCTTCTGTGCTATTCCATAAATCCACCTTGCCGTCACCGTCGCCATCAATAGCATATTTTGCATAGGCTGAGGGCATAAACTGGGTATGCCCCATAGCGCCCGCCCACGACCCCACCATAGTGCTTTTATCAAATTGATATTTTTCTTTTAACTTCAGTGCTTGCATCAATTCGGTGGTGAAATAACTGCTACGACGAGGCTCACAGGCCAAGGTTGCAAGAGAGTCCAACACAGCCATTTTTCCTTTGTAGGAGCCATAGTTGGTTTCAAGTCCCCAAAAAGACAGAATATATTGTGGTGGCACCCCATATTGCAGCGACAACTTATCAAGCAATGCACGATGCTTTTGCAGTAAACGTCGCCCTTCATTGACGCGCCAATCGGTAGCTCGCTTAGTAAAGTAGTTCGCAAAAGTTTGACTAAATTCAGGTTGTTGTTGATCAAGCTCAATCACGCGCGGCACAAACTGTAAATGAGCAACGGTATTATTAATGGTTTCCTCTGATAAACCTTCGCTTCGTGCTCGCGCCTGTAACGTTGTGAGGCAACTAGCAAAGGCATCGGCATTCAATTGCACTGTGGTGTTCAATTGCTCTGCGGCGTTGATATCTTCTGCGGCAAGTGCCGCGTTAGTATCAGCAATGGCATTATTGCTGCTAACAGTGGATGTTGGCGCACTCGAACAAGCACTAACACTAACGCAGGCAGCAAAGCTAGCAGCAAGATAGGTAAACCCTTTTATTTTAATCAAATCAACAACTCCAATATTTGATTTCACAACAATCACTGTGTTGCAGCAGAAACACTCCCCATAGCCAATAATCCTGACCCATAGCGACAGCTAACACAATCCTTAATCCCATAAATACCGTTAAGCATAGTCTTATTGCTCAGTTATCCAACACAAGAAAAATCTTAACAAAGAATCCCTTGGCCTCTGTCGATGTTACCGTATAATGGGCAAGTTAACAGCACACTTCAAAGAGACCTATCATGACAGAAATCAATGCGGCTTTGGCTGGCTTTATCGAAAATGTAAAAGAACATCAGACGCTTTGGGGTCTAATGGATGAAACTGGTGAAGGCTGGGTCGTTTGTGACTCCTCCGAATTTGAAGACACTGATGTAATGCCATTATGGTCAAGCGAAGCTGCAGCAAAATCCCACTGCAGCGATGAATGGCACGATTACCAAGCAGTTGCCATTTCCCTTGAAGAATTCCTTGAGTATTGGGTTTCAGATCTAAATGACGATGGCGTGTTGATCGGTGTTGATTGGCAAACAAATGAAGAATGTTTGGAGCTCGACCCCATTATTTTAGCTAAAGATTTAGTTGATGTTGAAGAGTTTTAATCACTTCAATAATCCTTTAGCGGCATCAAGGAATGAGGCAATCAAACCTTGATGTCCGTTATCCCTATCATTGATATTCCCTTCGATAAGCGCCATACCTGCTGGTTTTGTGGCGAACCTTGTAATAAACATTTTGAGTATCAGAGCCAAGTTCATACACCTCACCCCTCCTTAGCCGTACCCGCCTGCAGTGAATGTGTAAAGCTGGCTAAGCAATATCCGTTAACGTCGATTTGGGATTGTCGTATGGCAGTGAAAGATGCATTGATGCGGATTTATGCTAAGCATCTTGCCATCGGGATCAACTGGACTGAAGCAGAACTCGCCGAGTCGGAGTTTTCCTGTAATGTATTTGAAGGCTTTAAGAAAAGTGCTTGGATGATGTACCAAATCGCCCGCGATAGGATCAATGCCCCTGGCTGGCCGTTACGGCTCGAAGGAGTGGAAATTGATGATCAAGGTTATAGTGCAGGCTTTGAATTTGATGGTGTAACTTATACGTCAGTGCATGCTGCTATCCACTATTACAGCACTCAATTTACTTTAGATCCGACCTTTTTTGCCGACCTCGTACGCTTAGTTGGTCGAGCTAGATTCAATTATGCCCTCAGGCTCGCCCGCATTCACATTGCTGCCGCTAAGGAAATGAAACGTCAAGTGTTAGCCGATCTTGAAGCCGAGTTGATATAACGCGATTGTTCAAGGTGACAAGACCGGAGCACTTTCTTGCTAACTTAATGGAAAATCAATCCGCTAAACAAACTTTCGACAATAGTAAAAAATAAACTTATTGCCCAATCACTTGCCTTAATCTTTCTTGAACCACTTCCACTAACAGATCCGGTTGGAATTTTGAAATAAAACGATCGCACCCGACCTTTTCAACCATAGCATGATTAAAACTACCGCTAAGGGAAGTATTAAGGGTTATAAATAAATCAGCCATTGCCTTATCGCTACGGACTTCATGGGTAAGTTTATAACCGTCCATTTCAGGCATTTCGGCATCAGTAATCATCATTAACAATTCTTTTGAGACCTGTTTACCCTCATCACGCCATTTTTGCAAAAGCTGTAAAGCCTGCAAACCGTCGGAAGCCTCAATGATTTCGATCCCGAGTTGACCTAGGGTATCGCGAACCTGGCGCCTTGCCGTAGAAGAATCATCTACAATCAAAATCTTACGCCCAGGCATTTCATGTACGAGCGTCTCATCGAGCACACCCTCAGACAAACGCACATCATAATGAATAATCTCCGCCAATACTTTTTCGACATCGATTATCGACACTAAATGGGATTGTCCCTGTGATTCTATACGGGTAATCGCCGTCAGATAATTATTCCGTCCAGCCATTTTAGGCGGCGGCATAATATCGCTCCATGTCATGTTGATGATATGCTCGACCTTGCCCACCAAGAAACCTTGAACGCTACGGTTATATTCAGTGATGATCATATTAGCATCATCCCCTGGAGCTACAGGTTTAAAGCCAATGGCCGAACGTAAATCAATCACAGGGATAGAGATGCCACGAATATTTGCCACCCCAAATATATGCGGGTGACTGCCTGGCATCGCATTTAGGGGCGGAAGTTTAACCACTTCTTTCACTTTGAACACATTAATAGCAAATAGCTGCGTGGAGTTTATGCGAAAAAGCAGTAATTCAAGCCGATTTTCACCAACGAGTTTGGTACGCTGATCTACGGTTGCCAGTACATTTGCCATAATGCTGCTTCTCTAATGTGGAGGAAAATGCTTTCATCGCATGCGACGAATTTAACTAAATTATAGCGGTAAACTGACGATGAGAACTATGCTAAAAGTCTATTTTATCTAAAAATTACAACCACTCTCGCAAAACTGCCCCCTAAACCTAGCCCACAAGTAGATGATCAGGATACTGTTCAGTGTTATTCAGTCAGACATTTCCAACAGCAAATCAATCCATACCCCTTGAAAATAGGGATGATGCCAAAAACTCGCAGCGCCCTTTATAGAGGCGATGTTTTTTGTGCTAACACCATTCCTGCAAGATTTAACACATTTCTATCGCAAACAAGATAAAACCCTTCTTGGCGTAACACAGCTAAAAATTCCTGGTGATCAAAGCGGTTCTGCTGCGGATGTTCAAACAATCGCCGACTCAGTGGATTACAAATCGCAGTTCGGTATAAATCCTCAACCACAAAAAAACCACCGGGTTTAAGCACTCTTGCTACCTCTGCAATTGCGGCCTGCCAATCTGGAATGTGGTGAAATACGGCAAAATTGAACACTATGTCAAACTGAGCTTCTGTAAAGGGGAGTTGCGTGGCATCCGCTACAGAAAAGCTCAAATTGTTTAAACCATGCGAAGAGTCCTGCCAACGTTTCTTTGCGGCAATTACCATTTCGGGATCAATATCCACCGCGGTAACATGCCCTGCGCCAAAGTGTTCGCGGATCAAATGAATACCATTGCCAAAACCACACCCAATTTCTAAAGCCTGTTCAAAACAGGCCATAGGTTTAGGGATCATAGAGGTGAGCAAAGGAGCTTCAACTTGATTTTGCAGCCAAAAACGCAGCGGATGCTGCACTAATGTTTTCTCAAACCGATTTAACTTCATATTATCCTCAACATTAAGTGATCTAATATTTGATTAACTGATCAAACTCTCGCTATGGTACGTAATAAAAGGGACTTAAGTTCATCTGAGGCCACTATGAAATTACCTCTTTTCCCATTACCTATCTGTCTGCTACCCGAGGGATACACCCAGTTGCGGATATTTGAAGCTCGATATAAACGCTTAGTTGCCGAATCTCTTAAATCTGGGCAAGGTTTTGGCTTATGCATGACAGAAGAAGATGGCAAAACCATTCAGCCAATTGGAACCTTAGTTCATATTATCAACTTTGAAACACTAGCCGATGGTATGTTAGGCATTAGTATTCAAGGAACGCAACGCTTTAAACTTAATAGTATCGAAATTGAAAATGATGGTTTAAACCGCGGTGACGTCAGCTTACTTGATAACTGGCCAACGATGCAGATAGCTGCAGATGAGCGCTACCTTAGCCAAATGTTACAAAATATCCTCAAGGAATACCCTCAACATTTACAACACTATCATCCTAAACAATTCGATGATATTGCCTGGGTTTGCCAGCGCTGGCTGGAGATACTCCCAGTTCAAGCCACAGAAAAATACCCCTGTATAAATTCGCCAGACCACACTGTGGCACGGGATTTATTGCGAGCAGTCATAAAATAACTTTCCAATGATCCTTTTTCTATCCATACCGTACTAATGGTAAACGGGCTTACTGATCTAGTGCAGTTGAGTAGCACAAATCCCCTCACCCTGTTCTGAGTACGGGATTTAACTATTAGTTTAAGAGCAAAATAATGGTAGTTTAAGAGCAAAATAATGGAAAATATTCAATCACAAAGCTATCAAAATCGGTATTATAAGCCCATATCATCCCTCACCAAATCGGCTATGGATATCGACATTTCAGCTCCCAGCAATAGCGAGCCACAAGTAGAACTGTTGGCCGCATTAATGCTAAAAGTGGCAAATCAACGAGATAGAGCCGCTTTTGGGTATTTGTTTACTTATTTTATGCCCAAAATCCGTGCATTCGGTTTACAACGTCTCAATCAGCAAGGGCTTGCCATGGATCTTGTACAAGAAACCATGACCAGTGTCTGGACCAAAGCCCATCTTTATAATGCTGACAAAGGCTCGGTAGCAACTTGGGTATTTACCATAATGCGTAATCAGTGTTTCGATATGCTAAGACGAGTGCAGCATAATAAGGAAGATGCCTTTGGCGATGATATTTGGCCTTTATGCGATACGGTAGCAATGAATCAAGAAACTCAAATTGATCACAAATTTACCGCCAAACTACTCAAACATTTAGACGATCTTCCCCTTGCACAGCGCCAAGTTGTGCAAGGTATTTATATGCAGGAACTCACCCAGCAAGAATTGGCTGACGCCCTAGAAGTCCCGATAGGAACCATAAAATCACGCCTAAGATTGGGACTAGAAAAGCTGAAAAGCTTTTTGGAGACACCAAATGATTAAGCATCACCCAGATCAAGATTTATTGTTTGCCCATGCCAAGGGAGAGTTATCCTTGTCAATGGCCATCGCCATTTCAGCCCATTGTGCACTGTGTGAAGCCTGTAAAACTGCCGTTGCTCAATACACCCAAGAAGCCGCTGATCTCGCATTTAATCAACATGAGATAGACGATACGACAGCAGATAATATCGACATTAGCGCTAACGATATTTCATTAATGCAAAGCGCGCTTCCCGATGAATTGCAAACTATGTTAGCACAGATACTTTGCCAACCAGAGTTAGCTACCGCACCAAGTAATGAACCCATTTTAGTTTCAGTAAAAAATCAGCACTATTCAGTTCCATCTGTATTTCGCCAACATCTTGATCGTCCTTGGCAACAGTTAGGTAAAGTTAGCCGAATGCGTTTTACACTAAATGAAATGAATACACGTGCCAGTTTATTACACATCGAGGCGCTAGGAGAAATTCCACAACACACTCACAAAGGTAATGAACTTACCCTACTGCTTGCCGGTGAGTTTAGTGATATCAATGGTAACTATGTTCCTGGTGATTTTATTATGTTGGACGGCCACACTAAACATGCACCTAAAACGCTAAAGGGTTGCTTATGCTATATAGTGCTAGATGCACCTCTGCATTTTACTAAGGGATTGAGTAAGTTATTAAACCCTATTGGTGAACTAATTTATTGAGCCATGCTGTAAATTCAAGCGAAAAAGTAAACCACAGCATGTAGATAGAGTGAATTATCATCAAGCCCGTCAAAATGAGCTACTTTGACGGGCTTTATACAGAATCACTGCAAATAAACTCGAAAGCTATACCAGAAACAAACTCAAATTTAACAACAAAGGAAGGATATTCAAATTAAGTGATAAATAAACTTGCGTAAGTGGGTTTTGCTGATATACTTCGCCTCGTTTTGAGATTCACCTTGTTGTTCTTTTTAATCCAGTTTGATAAACATCTAATCAAATCTTGGTCCTCACAAAGAAAGCCTACTACAAGTAAAACCCCATAAACTCAGTCAGTTGATAGTTACATGTACATGATTATGTATGTTGAACTTATTAAACCATATGCTGTCATAGTCTTGTCATCAAGCTATGTTCAACTGGTTTAATTGAGTTAATCCATTGACATAATCGATGATGTGTATTAATTATCGATAAAGCATTTCTTGATTATCAGTTAAGAGATGGGGTAACCTCGATACTCACTAGAACCATCTTTTGCACTTAATGCTAAGGATATTTTATTGTTAAAACTCTCTCACCTAAGGGTGAATTAAAACAGAAGGAGTGTGGCATATGTCATACAAAATTAACGGACATGAAATTACAGTGAATTTTCCTGTAGATTCGATTTCAGTAAATAAAACCTCAATTGCTTTTACCGATCGTCAAGGTAAAAACAGACAGACTTTTTCTAAACGTACAGAAGCCATTAGCTTTATGAAATGGTTATTGTCCGCGAACAAATAAGTTAAAAAGTTAGTACCGCAATACCCGTTTGATCAAGTGTATTTAATCGGTTTCCATTATCTTCGCAATACCGAGCACTTAAGTCGACTGATAGCCGAATGTCACGAACACGCTATCCTTTTTACGTCATTATGACGAACACATTTGGTTCAGGCTGTATCTCTCTCACACAGATACCTGCCGAACCAAATGAGTCAAATCCAGCGTTAGATCACCTATTTCCACTCCAGCATCCGCTAATATTCATACACATGAATACTATTCAGCACATCGTCTATGCCAAAACCCAATACTCAGATCGCCATGCAAACCTTGATAAACAAGATCAAAACGACAATTCCACTCAATTTAGAAGAAGCACAACTGTGTCAGGGGCAATGTTTGGGCTGTTCGAAAAAAATGCTTGAAATGTTAGATGCTGAAATCAGCTATTGGCAATTTAGCAATGTGATGCCAAGCCTAAAAGATTTAAAAAATATTGAAAATATTGCCCTGCGCACCTATAAAATTCTTAAACGAAATAACCTTCTGACATCATAATATTTAGTTTTCATAATCATCACTAAAATCATCTAAAGTCGACTATGTCACCTTCAAGTTAATTTTCCATGAAATTTACGCTGATATCGTGGCAGCATTGTATCGTTCCCAAGTAGTCCACCTTGATGTAAATACATTACAGGTCCTTGATGACATCGCCCTAAATAATCCTCAAGCACAATAAAGCCTAAGGGATCGTAGAGTAATTCAAACTGAACTCCTGAGGCACAAACCCGCTGCCACATGGCATAAAATTCAGGGTAGAGTTTGCCAAAATGATATTTCTTCCCAACATTAACAATATGTGGATGCTCACAGGTTTCGGGATTAAGCATTGAGAATTGCAAACGTAAATAATCATCGCCACCGACAACTGCACAAGTGACGACACGAATATCCGTTTGCTGACGAATAAAATACTGATTTAAAAATAACGCTGTTGTCCCCGTTCCCGAAGGTAAAAATACCGTTAAATCAGTCACACCATTGGCTTGTACCCACAAGTGGATTTCTTGAGCGAGAATATTCACCCCATATTCGGCGTAAGCACAGCGGCCCCCTTCGGGAATAAAAAGTGCCGTTGGCTCATTCGCTAGCACTTGTGTCCCAATATAGTCCTGGCAACTTAGCCGCGATGCACGCACTTGCAGTGAAGTCTCAGACTTTACATCAGGGTCTAATAAAGCATGGGGTTCGCGTTGCGACTGAGTGAACGCCGGCTTTTGTGCCAATAACTCACTTAAATCGATAATATTGGCGCCATTAGCTAATGCCGCAGCATAATTTCCCGTGGGATGTTTAATAACTTGACTGGCAATATGATCCACATAAAAGTCACACTTCCAGCCTTTCATCTTCGCCAGAGTTGATAGGGAATACAAAGAGTTAGCTAAGGGCGAACCGTGACCTATCACTTTGTCGATGCCTGCAAACTCATGATCTAAAAAATAGCCAAATTTACGCGCTTTATTGCCACTAAATGCTGGGTGCAATGAATCATCACGCTTTAGAAAAATATCACGACCAGCAAAGGCAAGGATATCAACAGGGGTATTAGCAAACATCAGGATACTCAAGCGATTAAATGCACAGGCTTTTAAGCCATTCAAGGTGATGGCTAGTGTAACGCCGCTTTTCATTTTCTGTCCTTAAGAAATTAGCAATTTGGCGATAAATTAGTGAAAGTCACAGCCTTAACTCAATAAATAAAAATTAAGATACTGATTATTAACCATTAAATAGTTGGCACACTTCTCGCTTAGTTATTGCTATATTTTCGATTTATCAAAGCTAACGACATTAATTACAGCTAACGATAAAGGCTAACAGGGTAAAAATAAGGAGTTTTCGATGGCAGTATTACGCTTAATATTTAACGTCGCTTGGTTTGTACTTGGCGGATTTGTGATGGGACTGGCTTGGTGGCTCGTAGGGATCTTGTGCTTTATCAGTATTATAGGTATTCCCTTTGGCCGTGCCTGCTTTGTGATCGGCGAAATGACCTTTTGGCCCTTTGGTCAAGAACAAATAAACCGTCGCCACTTAACCGGACGTGAAGATTTAGGCACGGGTGCATTAGGTATGGTAGGAAATATTGTTTGGTTTTTAATGTTTGGAATTTGGTTAGCAATTGGTCACTTAATCCATGCCCTTGCCTGCTTTGTGACAATTATTGGTATTCCCTTTGGACTACAACATATAAAGCTCGCACTATTAAGCCTAACCCCAATAGGTCAAACGATCGTTGCCAAGACCTAAATGAGTTAAGTTGCGCTCTCGAATCACGCTGACAGCATCTCATGATCAGGTGCCTGTCAGTTAGATTTGATTGAAATATGCTTTTCTAGCCATCGCTATTTGAGTGTTTTCACCATCAACGATTTATCAAAACCTTTTTTGTCTCGCATAAAACAGTCTGTAAAATTACAGCTTAAAATGACAACACGCATTATTCGATTTCATCTAACCAAGCTCTGGCTTCAGTCCGTTCATTAATGGGAAAAATCTTAACTGGGCAAGGCAACATAAATGCTAATGCATTTACCATGGCTCCTAACTTTTCCATATCTGCAATCATCACTACACGGGAAAAATCGCTTAAGTGGAATACGCTGAGCATGGCATCATCCCAAAGTGCCCCTACAGATATACCTTCAAACTCGGGACTAAACTCATACCATAAGCGTATGCAGGCATAATCTTGAAGTTTTGTTTCAATTGCAGGTAATAGTTGGGATTCAATATCCTGATGATTAACCCACCCAGAAACAATAATAGTAAGAATATCATCGGCGTAGCTAGAAGAAACTTTCAGCATGTCACACCTCTTTTAAATACATGCAATACCCCATCTTCGGCACAAACTAAAGATACAAATATGCTGATATGGCTGCTGGGAAAACAATTTATATCTGCAAAAGAACATGCTCAGAACCCATTAAACAACCACATCGTGCAGGTAAGTTTGAGCCCATGCAATTGCTTGACCACGACTCGAAACACCTATCTTACGAAACACGCGATACAAGTGCGTTTTGATAGTACTTTCACTGACAAATAACTGATTTGCAATATCTAAGTTTGTACTACCAGATAATAAAGCCTGTAATACTTCACGCTCACGAATGGTCAACGGTTCTGTGTGCTCAAATAAACCAAAGTCATCGTTGACGCCATTGATCAGTTGCATCGGGATCACCCTATGCCCCCTTAAAATATTGGAGAGTCCTAGGCTGATTTCAGCTAAACCGGCATTAAGATAAAACACCCCTGCAGTTGTAGCAGCTTGTGTTAGAAAGCGCGCATCCACTTGTTTTGGGAATTGGATATAGACCACACGCACACTAGGGTGCTCACGGGCCAGTAATCGCTGAAATTGATAGGCTTTTTGTAGATCAACAGTCGCTAAATCAATCACAACCATCGAGGCTTGGTTATCTTTGATTTGCTCAACCATCACATCAGGATTGATTGGGGACAACTTGACAAGAAACTCCTGTGGCCAACGCCCAGCAAGCAATTCCACTAATATTTGCGATCGTGACACTACTATCCAATGTAAGATTTTGAACATCCTGCCCACTCCCTGTCTGGTTAACGATTATTCACTTTGAGAAAAAATTTCTCAATACAACTCCAACATCCGTCCAATAGACTTCCAAGTCTATTGCGACCACGATATTAGCACTAGATAAAACAGAATCAAAAGACTTACTCGAAAAACATTTACCGTACGCAAGCCAAAAATCTATAGAGTTTAATTACAACATTCTCAATTAGAAATATGAATTAAAACTGAAAGAACTAGTTATGTTAAGATACAGACATAATATCAAGACAGTCCCATCGTGAATATTATCAGTTTGGAATAATTAGCTCCTACATCTAACGCGATACAATGTAGCTGATGTATTACTTTTTTTACCCTAAATGTACACTTCCTCTTTTTGACTTCATCATGAAAATTTTGCTTTTCCCATTGATAAACTCAAATAATCGAACACTCTGCAGTAATGTTGCACTTCTCTAAAATGCTCTTATTGCTGTACCTAGAGGTTAAATATCCGTGGCATTAATATCATTGGTGCTAAGACAAAACATGTAAATTTATTGTATTGGCTAAGATACCGACACTAGACAATGATATGTACAACCAACCAATAAATAACTTATTACTTAACTCAAGTTTGAAATTAAATCATTAATACAATAATCACAACGATTTAACGCTATACGGTTATTGGGCTTTAGCTCAATGTTTGCTAAAAATTCTGATCATAAAAAATGCCAGCAATTTGCTGGCATTTTTGATGTAAAACTGAAAGCTTACACTAACAGAACTAGGATCTATTTTTTCAAAACAGATTCAGATGTACGGCCATCGTCATGACAGCTCTCACAGGTAGGTTTTTCGCCTACGTTCATATCATGCACCTTATGACAGTCTGCACACACTAAACTACCATCATGCGGTTTGTGTACAGCATCCATCTCGGCAAGAGATCCGTGACAGCTTTGGCACTGTTCCTGTTCAAAGGCACCATCAGCGGAAGGCGAACCATCCTTATGACAGCTCTCACATCCACCCGACTCAGCGTGAAAATCTGATAATTTTTGATCTGCTGCAAATGCGGTTGGCGACAGCGCTAGCGCTGCGAGACTTGCCCCGAAAAGTGCACTTAATAGTTTCTTGCTCACAATAGTATCCTCCAATGGCGATTGTCAGTGGAAATTCTTGTCAGGGTGACTTCCATCTCGCAACCAAAAGTAAATAGCACGACTCAATCTAACTTAGCTAAGGATTAACTAATAAGCAACCCAATTCTAAGCAAGCCCACTTTATCAATATACTCAAAGGTAAAACGTGCGCTGCATCATGTAACCACATGCTTATATAAGAGTTTTACATTTTTACAACTCGAAATTCACATAAAAAGAATTACCTAGCGCGATAATGTAAAAATAAAAAGCCCTAAATCAAAAAGGAGACCTAAGGTCTCCTTTTTGATAACTATGACCCGTCCTAAATAGCGTTGACACTTTTCAAACTCATTTTGGAGAGTGTAATGACTTCAACAATTAAACGAACTCAACGTGATTATTCCCTCGCTTTTAAATTGGCCGT
>NZ_JAKILG010000045.1 GCF_023283765.1 Shewanella profunda
GTATTTAGCCGAAGGCGAAACCAAGGTGGAAACCTTTGTGGTGCTCAGTGCCGATGGCACTGCGCACACCGTCACCATCACCATTACCGGCACCAACGATGTGCCAGTGATCGCCGGTGACGACAGCGGCGCGGTCACCGAAGATGCCAGCGATCCAGTGTTAACTGACACGGGTACCCTGACCATCACCGATGCGGACAGCGGCCAAGCGGTATTCCAAGCTGGCAGCGGCGCCCCAAGTGTCGGCGCCCTCGGCAGTCTGACCATTGATGCGGCGGGTAACTGGACCTACAACGTTAACAATGCCGATGTGCAGTATTTAGCCGAAGGCGAAACTAAGGTGGAAACCTTTGTGGTGCTCAGTGCCGATGGCACTGCGCACACCGTCACCATCACCATTACCGGCACCAACGACTGTCCCGTAATAAATTCCGCATCAAATGCTACGGTATCTGAAGAGGGCCTACTTAACGGTATAATTGATGTTATTGGTAATTCTGATACTACAGATGATGTTTCTGCTAGCGGCACAATAAATATTAATGATGTTGATGGTGACTCTTTAAGCGTTTCACTTTCTGGCCCAACAGAATTAATGTCAGGCGGACATGCTGTAAATTGGCTCTGGGATGCGAATACACAAACACTAATAGGCTACACAGGTGTTATTGGCGGATCTTCCTATGTTGAAGTTATGGCTGTAGTTCTAACAGCTCCAACTTCTGGTGATTCCGGTAATTGGACTTATGATGTGACTTTAAAGGCACCACTTGATCATCCAGACACTACATCTGAAGATACTATTACATTCGATATAGGTATTACTGTTAATGATAATCATGGTGGCACCTCTACAGGTAGCTTTAGTGTTACGGTTGAAGATGACGCACCTGAAATCGCATCTATTAGCCCTGTCGAAGTAACGAATATAGATATTCCTGATACTTTAGTCGGTCTATTCTCTCTAACTGGCTATAGTGGCAGCAACAATCTTCTTGATTTTGATGGTTTTACGATCACAGCCAAAGGATTTACCTCTTCAACAAACTCTAACTTAATTGATGCCGCAATCTATGGAAGTGGTAACGGGATAGGAGTTAGCAGTGTAGGGGCGCCTTATCATAATCTTGCTAATGAAGTAGATTTCCGTAAATTTGCAGATGGAAGTTCTGCATCGGAAGAAGTCATCATCACTCTGGATCCTGGCACTGTTGCCTATGGCGTAAATATTCAGTTTTCCCATATGTTTGGCGGCGAGCTAGAAGTAGGAATAGTTGAGTTCTGGCGTGATGGTCAGCTTATTGCCACTCAAACATTTAGCTCAGACGCTAATAGTGGTGACTATGCTGCTAATTTCCAGGTCTTACAAGGCGGATTTGATACCATGGTTATCAAGGCGCTAGATAATGGTCAAGGACCTTACAGCAACGATAATAGTGATTTTACAATAACGGCAATTGAATTTACTGGTTCACCAACCCCTCCAGCAATCGCTTTTGCTACGGGCGTAATAAGCCCAGAGTGGGGGGCTGATGGTAAAGGCTCATTAACTTTGACTGGCAGTACAGAAAACAATCTGCTTACGGCATCAGGCAACACAATTACCATTACTCAAAATGCAAATACGCTTACTGGTATAGATGAAAATGGTGAATTAGTATTTAGATTAGAATTTACACCTGGAACAGGCACTTGGGAGTTTTTCCAATACCAAGAAATGCTCCAACCTTCTGATGGCGATATTGATTTCACAGTAAGAGCAACAGATCGTGATGGTGACTATACCGACGGTTCTTTCTCGGTTATTCCGCAGTTATACATAGCGCCACCTTCTGCACCAGAAGTTACCATTATTGATGACACTAATAATGACTCGTATTTAAGTCCTACTGAAGTAGGAAATGACGACGTTCAAATACAAGTTGAAATTGATGCTGCTGATTTTGCTGCTGGAGGCTATGTCAATCTCACTATTACAAACAGTGGTGTAACAACCAATGTCGAACTCAAACTGGTCAACGGTGAACTGCAACTTGCAGATGGTTCTCCAGCAACAGGTTTTAGTTATAGTAATGGTGTCATCAGTTGGACCGAAAGCACACCTGCGGCAGGCCAAAACATTACAGTAACCGCCAGCCAAACAAACTTTGCAGGAAATACTTCTCCTTCCGGCTCTGACAGTGCAACTGTTTATCTGCCTGATAATCGCCAAATCATTGTTAATGAAAGCGATCTTCGTGACAATATTCCTAATGTTGTCTCAAGTACAATTAGTTTCACCGCAGGAAACCAAGCACTGACACAGTTCCGTTTTAATGAGTCAACCATTAACGCTGCGACCAACCTTGCTGCTGGTGTAAGCATAGTGTGGGCCATTGCCGCAAATGGCGCGCTAATAGGTTCGATAGATGGTATTGACGTGATTCAATTAACCCTGAGTGGCGGCTCAATTGCTGCTGGTACAACGGGTGATGTCACAATTAATGTTGAACTTCTCGATAATATCAAGCACGTGAATGCTCTAGATGGCACAAATCTAAATTCACTGATCAATGGTATTGTTATTGAAGCTGTTAGCGCCGATGGTAGCGTTTTGACCGGTAATTTAAGCATCGTCATTAATGACGATCTAATCTCCATCGACCCTGTAAGTACCTCGGGAGTAAATAGCTCTACTGCTGCCAACATAGTAGGCGCCCTCAATATTATTGGCGCCGATGGTAATGATCATACCCTTGATGATAATTACAGCATAAGCCTTACAACGAATATTACGGGATGGAATGGAACAACAGTTACATTCGCTAACTCTGGTATAACGGCCGATGGATTAACTGTCTTTTACTACGTTGACCCAGCTAATCCAAATGTGCTTATTGCATATACAGATACCAATGGTACAGCCTCTGCCTATACGGGAGCAGCCAACCAAACGTTAATATTTACATTAACGACTGATTCTAATAGCAATGAGTACACTTTCGATATCAATCAAAGCATTGATGAACTTTCGACTATCCAAATCGCAGGCTTAGTTGGTGGACAGGGCGGTATCGGTGACGCTGTCTACGTCACGAGCAATAACTCAGCGAGTGGCTATGGTGTCTATAACGATATTTCTAAAATCCCATCAGGGGAGAATATTGCATTCACACTGACCGCCCGAGATCAAAATGGGGATCTTGGCCGTGTCAATGGCACCAACAACGGCTTTGGAGTTGACAATCCAAGTGTTAGTGGTAACGAAGTTTTAATTGTTAATTACTCTGAAGATGCTGCTACTGCGAGTTTTAATTTTACAGGCGCGACATCAATTCATTTTAAAGCCTATGATGAACAAGGTAATCTGCTAGGTGAAGGAAATATTACTAGCGGCCAAGTCATCCAGAACTTAGGTTCGATTGGTTATATTGAATTATCAGCTTTAGCAGGGACAAACTTCCAATTTACTGGCACAACTGCACAGACAATTGTGAGCTCCACTCAAAATGTCGATTTACATTTTGATGTAACAGTCACAGATAGTGATGGTGATACTAATACTGGCGAATTCAACGTCCATCTAGAAGCACCAAATACAACCCCAATCGAACCTGTTGCTCTAACCACTAACGCTATTGCGAGCCTTAACGAAGCTGACTTGCAGGCTGGCGCTCCGGACATGAGTGTACAAACACTCAGCTTTAAGTCCGGTAGCAACTCAATTGGTAGCTTCCAATTTGGCGATTTTAGTAGTATTTCCGTAACAGGTATTAATGCTCAAATTCATTGGGCGGTTAATGCTGCAGGCCAATTAATTGGTACCGTTTATGGACGCGAAGCACTTCGCTTAACCTTAGATTGGGATCGTATTAATGCAGGAGAACAGGGAGATGTCACAGTTACCGCAGAATTACTCACTAATTTACCCCACAGCGTAAATGTGGATAGTCTTACGGTAAATGGAATTAAAGTTGTTGCTATCGATGGTGCGGGTAATACAGCACATTCCACTGTCACGGTTACTGTTGCTGATGATGTGGATATTGCGAAAAATGATACAGCTCAACTCGATGTCGTTGTTGACTCATTTACGTTTTCTGGAGTCGTTGCTAATTGGCAGAGCACCACTGGTGGTACGAATGTCACTAAATCTGACGGGCCAGATAACGATACAGGGCTAGACCAAATTCGTTGGGGGAATCCATCTGGTTGGTATGGAAACCAATCAGGCTATGGGTTTATGGATAATGATACAGCTCTACAGGGCTCATTATCACTCAACCAAGATATCGTTTTGGGTACTTTCACTCACTACAATTATTCCATTACATCAGGTACGTCGATTACTGCAGCCACGATGCAAGTGACCTTTAGTGTGACGGATGCATACGGAGTAACAACACCAGTAACCTTAACACTTAACTTCAACCACAACGAAACACCTAATACTAACGACCCAATGGCTTCACGCGACATAGTGACGGTGGGCCAAACGAGTGTTACCTTCAACTATGAAGGCCAAGTATATACAATGCAAGTCATTGGTTTTAAAGATACTAACGGCAATATTGTCACATCTATCTACACTAATGAGGATGCAGCGACCAGTTATGAACTAGTAGTTCGTATGGTTGCAGGTAATGGATATACCTTGCCGCACACAGATGGCAATGTATTGACAAACGACGTTGTAGGAGCAGATGGTCCCCTTACTATTGTGGGAGTAGCAAGTGGCGATCACACCAATACAGGTGTATATGGTCAAGTAGGTTCAACCATAACTGGCTTATATGGCACGCTTATGCTTAAAGCAGATGGAACCTATGAGTATCAAGTCACTGCCAATGCTAACCAACTACCTGCAACAGGAGCGGTAGAAACCTTCACTTACACCATTCGCGATAGTGATGGTGATATATCAAGTGCAACCTTGAAGATCAACGTTAATCCCGTCAATAGCGATGGTATTAATATTGCTGATGCCAATAGCATTACCACCCAAGGCTCTAGCCTTAACGACACTATGGTTGTTGTGGACGGTGAAAATGCGAACCAAGATAATAGATTAAATGTCACCTTTGGCGGAGGGGAAAGCGGTATTATCACAAACCGTGATCATCAGCAAGTTACGGCCTCTGGCTCCAATAAGAAGAGTTACAGCATTAATGAAGTGCAAGTCGTCAATGGTGGTGATGGCAATGATCATATTGAGACTGGTAAAGGAAACGATATTATCTATGCGGGGAGAACTGGCTCGACTGGATATGGTTCCGATGACTCTCTTGAGCTATCAGTCAACACGCTCTTAAATCACCATATAATGACAGGCACATTAACTGGCTCAAATAAAATTGTCGATAGTGACGGTTTATTGTTAGCGAATGACGTAAATTCACACAAAGCCGATATTGTAAATGGTGGAAGTGGTGACGACCAAATTTATGGTCAATCTGGCTCTGACATTCTATATGGCCATACTGGTAATGATTATATTGACGGCGGTAGCCACAACGATGCACTTCGTGGTGGTGAGGGCAACGATACTCTCATCGGTGGCCTTGGGGATGACGTATTAAGAGGTGATAGTGGTGCAGATACCTTCGTTTGGAGATACGCAGAGTCAGGCACTGACCATATAACGGACTTCAATATCAATGAGGACAAATTAGATCTTAGCGATCTACTTCAAGGTGAAAATAGCAATACGCTAGATAATTATTTGAACTTTAGCTTGAATAGTAGTGGTTCTACGGTTATCGATATTGATGCCAATCTTGATGGCGTATTTGAACAACATATCATTCTTGATGGTGTGGATTTGTTCAGCGCATATGGGACAACAAATGATACTGGAATTATTAATGGCCTACTCGGCACCAATGGCAATGGTCCATTAATTATCGACACCCAGCCTGTAACTCCAGAGACACCGCAGGGAGTTACAACACTGAATGATCCTAATAATAATGGCACTGTGATCCCTTAAATAAAATCGTTTTGATGGCCTATAGAAATATAGGCCATCATGAACGATACTTCAGATAACCATATAAAAATCAAAGGATAGATAATTAGGTGCCTGTTACAGCGTCTGAAAGAGTTGAGCAGTGGACTATTTCTGCTTCACAGCGAGTTATAGTAGATCCATTGCTAGATTGTTTAGTGCTCCTTACTGAACATTTTGGAAACCCATGCTCAAGCGATTCGCTTGCGGCAGGTTTACCCTTGTCTGGTGCTCTTTTAACACCAGATCTACTTCCACAAGCCGCGTCTCGCGCGGGTTTAGCAGCAAAGTTATCTCGTAAAGGATTAAATGAAGTCTCCCCAATACTGCTTCCCTGTATTTTGTTATTAAAGGATCAGAAAGCCTGTATATTACGCGAGCTCAATTT
Organism: Shewanella profunda; assembly: GCF_023283765.1. Taxonomy (GTDB): domain Bacteria; phylum Pseudomonadota; class Gammaproteobacteria; order Enterobacterales; family Shewanellaceae; genus Shewanella; species Shewanella profunda. The sequence goes on from NZ_JAKILG010000045.1 coordinate 6,375, forward strand.
AGATTCAGATAAAGCTGTCATTCAATTACCCGAAACGGGTGGAGAAGAGACACTTAATATTGAGTCACTCGAGGCCTTATACGTAGGTTATTTATTTTTAGTAAAACAAGAATACCGTGGTGACATGGGCTTTGATGTTTATCTTCACGATAATAAAACCCATTGGTTACTCCAAACTCTCAAGGATTCAGCGCCTATTTATCGTGATGCACTTATTGCATCGGTTTTAGTGAACCTGTTTGCACTCGTTTCGCCACTTTTTATCATGAATGTATATGACAAAGTTGTCCCCAATCTCGCTTTTGAATCTCTCTGGGTTCTCGCAATTGGTGCTTCTATTGCTTATATGTTTGATCTTGTTATGCGCCAATTACGAAGCTACCTAATTGATATAGCAGGAAAAAAAGTAGATATCATCGTCTCATCACAACTATTCGCTAAAGCCATTGGCATCCCGCTTAAGAAACGCTCACCCAGTATCGGCGGTATGGCAAAGCAACTCGGTGAATTTGATAATATTCGTGAAATTTTAACCTCAGCGACAATTACAACCTTAGTTGATTTACCTTTTGCGTTATTCTTCATAATCATTATCTACATCGTAGCTGGAGATCTTGCCATTATCCCCGTTATCGGGGGCGTCATCATTATAGGTTTTACGCTCTACACTCAACCAAAATTAAAAGCGGCGATTGAAGAAGGTAATAAGTTTTCAAGCTTGAAGCATGGACATTTAATTGAAAGCCTCTCAGCACTAGAATCAATAAAAGCCAATGGTGCCGAAGGTATAGTGCAAAGAAGCTGGCAGCAAATGATAGGCCATAGTGCAAACTGGCAATTAAGATCTAAAAACCTGTCTAATTCAGTGTCAAATATTGCAAACTTTATTGTCCAATTTACCGTTGTTAGCGTGGTAATTCTAGGGGTCTACCGAGTTTCTGATAATGTAATTTCTATGGGGGGGATCATTGCGGCGGTAATGTTATCTAGTCGAGCCATAGCACCCATGGCACAACTTGCAGGACTCATGACCAGAGCAAATCATACGGCGAGTGCATTACGTCAATTAAATGAATTAATGATTCAAGAGGACGAATTTGAAAATAAAGGTCATTTAGTTAGTAAGCAGAGATTGTTAGGCAAGATTAATGTCGATCATGTTGGCTTTAGCTACCCAGGTTCAGAAAAGCCCGTGTTATATCCCATGTCTCTGACGATGAATCCCGGTGAACGAATCGCAATTATCGGCCGCAATGGTTCAGGTAAAAGTACACTGGCAAAACTCTTAGTGGGCCTTTTCCAGCCCACAACTGGCAGTCTACGTTATGACGGTATCGATTCTGCGCAAATTCATCCTAGCGATCTACGCCGTAACTTCGGTTATTTGCCCCAAGATGTGACGTTATTTCACGGCACGATTAGGGATAATATTCTCTTTGGTACTCGCCAAGTCACTGAACACCAACTGATACGGGCTGTACAACTATCAGGCGTAAGCCAATTTACTCATCTTGAAGCTGAGGGCTTAGATCAACAGGTTGGTGAAGGTGGTATGTCACTTAGCCGTGGACAGAGGCAAACAGTAGCCCTTGCAAGGGCTACGCTCAATGATCCCCCAGTACTCTTGATGGATGAACCAACGGCAAGCTTAGATGCTCGTGCTGAGCAACAGTTTATTCGCTCAATGCAAAATGTGAGCAAAGACAGAACCCTATTGTTAATTACGCACAAAATGCATTTATTACAACTGGTTGATCGCATTATTGTGCTCGAGCGCGGTCATGTCGTTGCTGATGGTCCTAAAGCTGAAGTGTTAGAAAAACTCAATTTTGGCCTGTTCAATGGGGGCAGTAAAAAATGAGTAAACACTTAACGGCTAATGATCTGGACATGGTCGATGATGTCTATGGTGCCATGATGACCGATGCACCAACTGGGCACCGATTAATTATTTGGGCAATGGCGGCTATGATTGTCTGTTTTTTGTTGTGGGCTGCTTTTGCCAAACTAGACAAAGTCACCACAGGTTCAGGCAAAGTGATCCCCTCCTCTCAGGTTCAGGTCATTCAAAGCTTGGACGGCGGCATAATGCAGGAGCTCTACGTACGAGAAGGTGAACTCGTTACCAAAGGACAACCCTTAGTACGGATTGACGATACTCGCTTTCGCTCGGATTTTGCCCAACAAGAACAGGAGGTTTTTGGTTTAAAAACCAATGCTATTCGTATGCGAGCCGAACTGGATAGTATATTAATTTCCGATATGACCTCTGACTGGCGTGAGCAAGTTTTGATCACCAAAAAAGCCTTAGTTTTCCCCGATACTATAGTGGCTGCTGAGCCGGCACTCGTACACAGGCAACAGGAGGAATACAACGGTCGTTTAGATAACCTCAGCAACCAGCTTGAAATATTGGTACGCCAAATTCAGCAACGGCAACAGGAAATTGATGAGCTTGCCTCAAAAACCACGACGCTAACGACAAGTATGCAGTTGATCTCCAGAGAGTTAGAGCTGACTCGCCCCTTAGCCAGAAAAGGCATTGTACCTGAAGTCGAATTGCTCAAGTTAGAACGTGCGGTTAACGATGCTCAAGGTGAACTCAACTCGCTACGATTACTCAGACCAAAAGTAAAATCAGCCTTAGATGAAGCAATTTTAAAACGTCGGGAGGCTGTATTTGTGTATGCCGCCGATTTGCGGGCGCAGCTTAACGAGACCCAAACTCGATTATCTCGCATGAATGAGGCTCAGGTCGGTGCGCAGGATAAAGTCAGCAAAGCCATTATCGCCTCCCCTGTTAACGGTACAATTAAAACAACGCATATCAATACATTAGGTGGAGTCGTACAACCTGGGGTCAATATTATTGAGATTGTTCCTTCCGAGGATCAATTACTGATAGAAACCAAAGTGCTGCCAAAGGACATTGCTTTTTTACATCCAGGATTACCTGCGATAGTTAAAGTCACCGCCTATGATTTCACTCGTTATGGCGGTCTTAAAGGTACTGTTGAACATATCAGTGCAGATACATCACAGGATGAAGAGGGAAATAGCTTCTATCTTATTAGGGTGAGAACAGAAGAATCGAGTTTAGTTAAAGACGATGGCACACAGATGCCAATTATCCCGGGAATGTTAACTACAGTTGATGTTATCACGGGACAAAGATCCATTCTTGAGTACATTTTAAATCCAATTTTAAGGGCTAAGGATACTGCGCTCAGAGAGCGTTAAGCCTGTTATAAACCGGGAGGTTTGCAATGAATACTTTAGTAAGACGACCATTTCAATGTTCAAAAATAGCCATGGTATTGTCATTTATACTTTTACCGTTATCGGCTCAGAGTCAGACTTTAGAGCAGGCAGTTGCGCACACGATCGATACGAATCCGGATCTACGTGCAGCCTTCAATCGCTTTAAAGCTAGGGAAGAGCAAGTTAACCAAGCGATTGCTGGCTATATGCCAACAATTGATATCACTGGCGGTTATGGTTATGAGCAAACCGACAGCGTATCAACACGCAGACGTAAAAATGTGGGAGATGTCGATAGCGAAGGAGTGGCAGAGCTAAACCGTGGAGAATTGGGTGTTAGCTTAAAACAAATGCTATTCGATGGTTTTTATACCAGCAGTGAAGTCAATCGTTATAGCTTTGAAGCCAGTGCAGAACAGTGGGCTTTACTCGCAGCGGCTGAAGATATGGCTCTCGATGTCAGTAAAGTATACCTCAACTATCTGCGTACCCATGAAGTCCTAAAACTGGCTGAGAAAAATCTCGATAGCCATAAAGAGATTTATGATCAAATTAAACAACGCACCGATTCTGGTTTAGGTTCGACCGCGGACTTATCCCAAATATCTGGCCGTCTTGCTCGTGCAAATGCCAATGTGATGTCAGCTCGCAATAATTTACTCGATGCGAAAGCGCAATATGTCAAAATTGTCGAATCTGAACCTGTTGATTTAATTCAACCCGTACCTGATGCCGACATGTTACCAAAAGATCTTAGCTCAAGTTTAAATGATGCCCAACAGAATCATCCCGTTCTAAAATCGGCAGCAAACGATATTCGTGCCGCCGAAAATGAACGCTCATCGGTTCAATCTAACTATTATCCACAGGTTTCACTGGAACTCAGTGGTAATTGGAATAATGATATCGGCGGTGAAGATGGCGTAAGTAATATCGCTAGCCAGAATGTGGGCGGCCATAACAACGATCTCCTTGCCATGGTTCGAGTGAAATACAACCTCTTCGCAGGTGGTAGAGATCTTGCTCGAGAAAAGGAAACTGCCTATAAACTCGGTGAAGCGAAAGAAATTCGCCAACGTGCACTGCGAGAAGTCGTTGAAGGAGTGAATTTGGCTTGGAACGCCTATGAAATGTTAGCACCTCAGAAAGTATATATTCGCGACCATGTCGTTGCAGCAAAAGATACCCAATCTGCCTATGCGCAACAATTCAATCTCGGTCAACGCAGTTTACTCGACTTACTTGATACAGAGAATGAACTCTTTGAAGCTCGTAAAGATTATTTACAAACAGAATATGATGAAATCATTGCTAAATATCGCGTACTCAATGCCACAGGCCGTTTATTAGACTCACTCAAAGTGACTCGTCCTGAAGCATGGCGTGGCGAACGCAACTATGACGGAGGGGCTAACAAATGAAAACCACTATCCTATTCCTCAGTATTACACTTTTAGCTGGCTGTTCTATGCGAGATACGGTTAATATTGAGGAAATCACAACGACTCAAGCCTATGATCTATCAGATAAAGACAGAGATGGTGTTATCGAGGCCCGCGAACGTTGCAATGACACTGCGCAAGGTGCAAGTACGGATAACTATGGTTGTGGCAGAATCAAAGCGATTAATGAGCGAATGGAAATAAATATTTTATTCCCGAATGACTCCGCCTATATCGCACCTGAGTACTATCCTCAGATTGAAGATATCGCAACTTTCTTACGCCAATATCCAACGACTAAAGTGACCATCGAAGGGCACACTAGTCGCACAGGCACAGATGAACGCAATGCAGTGTTGTCACAGGAACGAGCAGATGCGGTAACCGCTGCACTGGCAGATCGTTTTAGCATAGATAGAAGCCGACTAACCGCTATAGGATATGGCTCTAGTCGCCCAATGATATTAGAACAAACCCCCGAAGCTGAAATGCGCAACCGCCGCGTTGTCGCTGAAGTAACCGGTGATGACACAACAACGGATATGAAATGGACGGTTTACTCTGTCGATGACAATCCAAAGTAAGGACTAAAACATTAAGTGATAAACGGCAGACTTGGTTATAAGGATTCATTATTGCGAGTCTGCCGCTTTAGCCTAATAGCGTCAGCCCTAGGGATCTGTTGCCTCTATGCTGCGCCAACACAAAACCTTGATGAAACCCAAATAACCTCAAAACTGGTTAAACATTATGGTGAACGTGCAGGAATGCGTGCTAAAGCATGGTTTAAAGTCTTATCCGAGGCGAGTACGTTAGACGAAAAAGAAAAACTCTCAAAAGTGAATAATTTTTTTAATTTATTCCGTTTTGTTGATGATATAAAACTGTGGGGAGAATCGAATTATTGGGCTACACCAATGGAATTTATTGGCGTAAATGGGGGTGATTGTGAGGACTTTTCGATTGCAAAATACTTCACTTTACTCCAATTAGGAGTACCAGAAGATAAGATGCGAATTACTATGGTTAAAGCAACCAGTGTTAATCAATATCACATGGTATTGGCTTACTATGAAACTCCATCAGCCATACCATTAGTACTCGATAATCTCGACCATGAAATAAAGCCAGCAACAAAGCGGAAGGATTTATTACCTGTTTATAGTTTTAACGGTAAACAACTATGGCTTAACAAAGAACAAGGACGAGGTGTTTTAGCGGGTTCGTCTACGCGACTAGAAAAATGGAATGACCTCAACCACAGATTAGGTGTTGACCGCCTCAGGCAACCTAAATTAAAACTGGAGTAGCCCCCCAAAATGACACTGTTTAGACAGATTTATTCGCTGCTGTTTAGCCTCTTCTTGTTAGTAGTAGCAAGCTTAGGTTATGTGCAATTTACTGAGACCCAAAGCTTTTTGACTAAGCAAATGGAGTCAGATCTAAACAACGTCAGTAACTCTCTAGGTTTAATGCTTACCCCAGCACTCGAAGCTGGCGATACAGTAGCCGCTGAAACATTGGTCAACGTCATTTTTGAAGGAGGTTACTATCAAAAAGTGAAATTGACATGGATGGTCGATGGTAAACAACAAGAGTGGACAAATCCTCTAAAAATTGAAGGAGTCCCCCAGTGGTTCATCAACCTCAATCTCTTTAAGACTATCCGTAAAGAAAGCACTATCACTTCTGGCTGGCTACAACTTGCACAACTTGAGATTACCGCTCATCCAGGGTTTGGTTATCACGAGTTGTGGCGAATAATGTCAAATACCATCATCGCCTTCTCCTTATTGTTTTTAGTGGCCATTATTACCGCAAGATTAGGGCTCACTTGGATCCTCAAGCCCCTGCATGCACTCTCAGAACACGCTAAACGTATTGCTGCCCGCCAATTTGGTCCTGACATGCCGTTACCCAAAACCACTGAACTAAAGGATCTTGTGACCGCCTTTAACAGTATGTCTACGCAGCTAAAACAAGTATTCCAATCCTTAGATGAAGAAGTGGGCGCGCTTCGCAAGAAAAACCTTATGGATCCTGCATCAGGCTTACCCAATAGGCAGTATGTGGTAAACAGACTGAACGGCTGGTTAAGTGAGCCCAGCAGCGGCGCACTCTTCCTCATAAAACTAGACTGGCTTGAAGAAGTGCATAGCAAATATGGTTATCAGGTTAGAGATGAAACTATACGAATTCTCGCTGAGAGATTTCAGAAGGAGTTAAATGAAATAACCCCTTCAGTTATCGCGCGTATTGCGGCTTTTGAATTTGCGTTCTTAGTCACAGATGTTGAACACGATCAAATCAGCAAATATCTACAGACATTGATCCGTACGATTAACCAAGAAATGTCCAAAGCTGGCTGTAAACCTAATGAAAACTTTGCAATAGGTGTTGCTGAACGTATAGGACAAATGAAAGTATCGGATATTTTGGCACAAGCGGATAATGCATTACAAAAAGCACTAAAAGAAAATAAAACCTTCCACTGGTTTGAAACGACTGAGCAACAGCTTTTTACCCGTGAACAATGGCGCGATAACCTCAGCTATGCTATCAGTAATAAAAAGTTTAAGTTTAGATGGCAGCCTATCCAATTTTGCGATGGAGATGGTATTGCACAGAGGGAATTATATTGCCAATTAGAGCTTGGCGATAAGATTGCCCATGCAGGGCAGTTTATGCCTTATATTGAATTATTATCGCTTGGTGCACTACTCGATAAGTGTTTAATTGAAACTGTATATGAACAAAAACTCCTCGAGCGTAGCTATGAGCCAGTGGCGATTAACTTAACACACCAAAGTATTAGTGATCCCCAGTTCCATGAATGGCTCAATCATTTCCTTCGCAATGCACAACATGTTGAACGCATTTGCTTTGAAATACCAGAAGCCGGCGTCTACAGCGATTTAGCCTCATGTTTGCACTTGTGTAACATTATTCGCGATAATGGTGCCAAATTTGGTATTGACCATTTTGGACGTCAATTTGGCTCTATGTCCTATCTGCAAGAGCTTAGACCGAGTTACGTTAAGCTTGATCAGTCTTTCTCTTATTACGATGAAGCACAGCATAATAGTGAGCTTTGCCGTGCAATCATCAATGTCGCTAAAGGGTTAGATATTCAAGTGATAGTGACTGGCATTCAAGAAAAAGCACAACTTGAACGCTTTAATGAGCTCAGAACTGATGCCTATCAAGGATTTATTGCACCACCGGAAAACTTAGATTAACCAATAAAATTTTTGAAAATAAAGCTTCTACGGAAGCTTTATTTTTGGCCAACTGCAAATAGCAATTTAACCTCGTGACTGATCTTATTTTCTGCAAAATGCCCAGTATATTTATTAAGAATACTGATGTTTATTGATTATTTAGTCGATCAGCTTTGCATAAAGAGTGAGGATTCGAACCTCTGACCCTGTAAATTCATCCATTCAGCCTTGGCCTAGATATAAAAAAGCCCCAGTTTCTTTTAGTAAGAATTCTGAGGCTTTGTTATTATTTGGTCGGCCCGCTTTGCATAAAGAGCGAGGATTCGAACCTCTGACCCTGTAAATTCATCCATTCAGCCTTGGCCTAGATATAAAAAAGCCCCAGTTTCTTTTAGTAAGAATTCTGAGGCCTTGTGATTATTTGGTCGGCCCGCTTTGCATAAAGAGTGAGGATTCGAACCTCTGACCCTGTAAATTCATCCATTCAGCCTTGGCCTAGATATAAAAAAGCCCCAGTTTCTTTTTAGTAAGAATTCTGAGGCTTTGTTATTATTTGGTCGGTGATAGAGGATTCGAACCTCTGACCCTCTGGTCCCAAACCAGATGCGCTACCGGACTGCGCTAATCACCGTAAATTGTTAACTATTTACTTAACTTACATTAAGCTCGCTAGCTATGCGAAGAATATGGTCGGTGATAGAGGATTCGAACCTCTGACCCTCTGGTCCCAAACCAGATGCGCTACCGGACTGCGCTAATCACCGTAAATCTGTATTATCTTTTGCATCAGCTCAGAGGGTTCCCTCTGGTCCACTTTCATCCTAAACATCAGGATGCACTACCGGACTGTGCTAATCACAATAGGTTTATATCATCAGTTGAAAATGAAATGGGGTGACTGATGGGGCTCGAACCCACGACAACCGGAATCACAATCCGGGACTCTACCAACTGAGCTACAATCACCACTGATTTTCACTTACATGCTAACCTAAAAGCTCACAACTCTGTACGGAATTGGTGCGCCCAAAAGGATTCGAACCTTCGGCCTCACCCTCCGGAGGGGTGCGCTCTATCCAGCTGAGCTATGGGCGCTCGCCTTGGTTAGCGCCGCATATAGTATGGACAAATAGCCTTTGAGTCTATAGCTGTTTCACACTTTTTTTGCTGACTGCTCAAGTTTTGATACATTAGTGTGCTTTTTCATCTGAAGCACTTGATAAATATGACTTGGATGTTACGGTATTTCATGCTAATTATATCGTTTGGCAAAAACACAGACATTTAACAAGTGAGTATCATGTTTAGGGATGAAGATGAAACTACGCAATCGCCTACTCATAGGGTTGAACGCTTAAAAAAAAGAATTATTCGCTTAAAATATTTAGCGCATAAGTATAAGCGTGCCGAAATCATTCAAAATGCCCTACTCGAGTTATCGAATATCGCGACTCAAGTTTCCTCATTAGAAGAATTCTATGTAGGTGTACATCAACACCTAAAACAACTGATCTCCGCTGACAACTTTTTTATCGCTACGCTAGATGTCACTACAGGCACAATAGCCGTTCCTTTTTTTGCCGATGAAAAAGATGCTCATCCCGCACAACTTTATCCAGAGGAATCACTCTCTACCTTATTACAACAGGGATTAACGGGTTACGTATTCAGAACAGGTAGAACACTCCTGTGCGACAATAATAAGTTTGATGAGCTCATCGCCGCAGACGAGATAGTCAATTTAGGTTCCCCTTGCCATTTATGGCTCGGTGTCCCCATTCAACATGAGGATGTAGTGACGGGTGTATTAGTCGTACAAACCTATGATACTAATGTAAATTATGGTGATATTGAAGTCGAATTAATGACTTTTATCTGCCACCATATTGCTGGCGTGATGGAAAGGCTTAAACACCAAGAACAGTTAGAGCAGGCTATACAACAACGAACCAAAGAACTTAGCCAAGCCTACGATAAACTCAAGCAAGAAGTATATGAAAGGCGCAGGGCTGAACGGCTACAAAAATCGTTATTTGAAATAGCTGAACTTGCTAGCTCTGGCACGGACAACCCTGACTTTTACTCACAGCTACATAATGTCATTCGCCATTTGATCCCTGCGAATAACTGCTATATTGCCTTGCTAAATGAAGAAGAAACCCATTTAACTTTCCCTTTTTATGTATCACAGCTAAATAATAAACACCCAGGAACTCGTCCACTGCAGGATGGACTCACTGAATATGTGCTCAAACATAAACGCCCACTACTACTAGACCAAAATGACATTAATACGCTGATCACCAGTGGCGACATCTATACCCAAGCTCCCTCGTTAAACCACACACAAACAATGCACCAATGGATAGGTATTCCACTCTTTATCCATGACCAAGTCCGTGGCGCGCTGACTATTTATAGCTTTAGCATGACGCAGAATTATCAGATTAAGGATTTAGAACTATTAACTTTCGTCTCACAACATATTGGTGCTGCCATTGAGAAAAAACTTTCAGCAGAATCACTCCGTCGCAGCTATGAAGAACTCGAAGAAAAAGTAATAGCCAGAACAAAAGATTTAGCCGAACTGAATAAAGACCTTGAGAAAGAGATCCTCCAACGTCGCAGCATGGAAGCAAAGTTAGTTCACGATGCAAAGCACGATGCACTCACCGGTTTGCCTAATCGTGCCATGTTTATGGAGCGTTTAAATCAAGCAATCAAACATGTTCGGCGCCACAGCCTCGAACAATTTGCCTTATTGTTTATCGATCTCGACCGCTTTAAACAAATTAACGACACTATGGGTCACCTTGAAGGCGACAGATTTTTAATCGAAACAGCAAGCCGCCTGAGATCCTGTATTCGTGACAACGATACCTTAGCCAGACTCGGTGGTGACGAATTTGTTATTCTACTCGACAGTATTAGCAGTATTAATGATGCCAAAGATGTGTCAGAACGGGTTATCCAAACAATCTCCCAATCTTACACACTGGGCTCGGTAGAATTTAACTCTGGCGCGAGTATTGGCATAACTGTCAGTGGTAATCATAAATTCGATACAAGTGAATCTATGTTACGCAATGCAGATACGGCCATGTACCAAGCAAAGGCAAATGGCAAAGGTTGCTATGTCATCTTTGACGATAGTTCGTCACAACAAGCCATGCAAGATGCTGCATTTGAAAATGACTTTAGACGAGCATTACAACATGCTGAGCTACAACTGAATTATCTCCCCATAGTGGACTTAAATACTCAAGAAGTTTATGCATTAGAAAGTCGCCTATTTTGGGAGCATCCCCAACGAGGTACTGTACAACAAGATCAGCTTAATGCACTTGCAGAGCAGGCTAACCTGATCGTGGAGCTAGATAAATACACCTTAGCAGCCCTAGATAAAACCTATCCTCAATTACTGAGGACCTATGGGGATAAACTTGATCTGCATGTCATGCTATCGAGCCAGCATATTAAGCATAAGCATGTACTGCGTAATCTAAAAAATGTTCTCAAGGAAACTCAGCTTAATCTAAGTCGTTTATGGTTGTTCTTTAACGAAAAAGCATTAGTTCAGGAAACTGAAAACCATATCAATGGTTTTGAATTACTCGAGAAACTCGGCGTCAATCTTGGGATAAGCCACTATGGCAGCGGTCATAGTGCACTAAATAACCTTTTGTTTTTACGTATAAAAGGGTTAAAACTAGACGCAAATATCACCCAGCAACTACAGGATGAACAACACATTAAGTTGATGTCAGCCTATCAAAAAGCCGCATCAACGTTAGGATTACAAACCTTTGTTGATGGGATCCAAAGCGAAGAACAAATTCGAATATTCAGTTCCTTGGGTTATCAATTTGGTCAAGGAATTGCCTTAGCAGAGACCTTTTCGCTGACGGATAACCAGCAGCAAGATTGTGCTTAAACGGTCTCTACAACAGTAGGCCAATATGGGGCGCGTGATCACTTTTTAAACATGTCTCTTAGATTAGAAATGTGGCTCCGACCCGTTTGCATCCGCTCTTGCTCGGTTTGTTGCGGTTTACGGTTTTCCCACACCACGTCATCCTGTGGTAGTTCCAACAAGAAACGACTCGGTTCGCAGCGCATAGTTTCACCAAATTGGCGCCTTTCACGACAGAGGGTGAACCAAAGTTCTCGCTGGGCGCGGGTAATTCCCACGTAGGCTAAGCGGCGCTCCTCATCCACATTGTCCTCATCAATGCTAGTTTGGTGCGGTAAGATACGTTCTTCGACTCCAACCATAAACACGAAGGGAAACTCTAAGCCCTTGGAGGCATGCAAGGTCATTAACTGCACCTGATCGCCGCCTTCATCTTCGCTATTGCGCTCCATCATATCCCTGAGCGTAAGCCGATTGACTACATCGGGTAAGGTCATAGGTTCATCTAGCTCATCGCCCGCGAGCATCTCAGTCACCCAACGGTAAAGCTCAGAGATATTCTTCATCCGCATTTCAGCGGCCTTGGCACTGGTACTGGTTTCGTATAAATAATCTTCGTAATTGATTTTACGAATTAATTGCTTCACCGCCTCAACGGGTTCACCACGCTGCGCATGATCGCCAGTTTCCACGATAAAACGACCAAACTGATACAAGGATGACATAGCCACAGGCGGGAGATGGTGATTGAGTTCAGGCTCAAAAATTGCCGCAAACATTGAAATATGCTTTTCGTTGGCAAAATTACCTAGGCGCTCTAAGGTCGATGGGCCAATACCGCGCTTAGGAAGATTAACAATACGTAGAAAAGCATTATCGTCGTCGGGGTTAACCACTAACTTTAAATACCCCATAATGTCTTTAATTTCAGCGCGGGCAAAAAACGAGGTGCCACCGCTAAGCTTGTAAGGAATACGGTTGGTCATCAGCGCGCGCTCGAGTAAGCGCGATTGATGATTCCCTCGATACAGAATCGCATAATTGCCAAACTGAGTTCGACCGACAAACTTATGTCGAACTATCTCGGCCACCACACGTTCAGCCTCTTGTTCTTCATTGGCGGCAAATAACACTCGCAACGGTTCACCATAGGCAAGTTCGCTAAATAGCGCTTTATCATAAACGTGGGGATTATTCGCAATAAGAATGTTGGCCGCCCGCAAAATCCGCTGACTGGAACGGTAGTTTTGCTCGAGCTTAATTAACTTAAGCTTAGGAAAATCAGTACCCAATAATACGAGGTTTTGTGGCTTAGCACCGCGCCATGAATAGATAGATTGGTCATCGTCACCCACCACAGTAAAGCGAGCACGCTCACCAACGAGTAATTTCACCATCTCATATTGGCTAGTGTTGGTATCTTGATATTCGTCCACCAGCAAGTATTGGATTTTGGTTTGCCAGCGCGTCCGAACCTCTTCGTTATGCCTCAATAGCAGGGTAGGTAGTAGAATTAAGTCATCGAAATCTAAAGCATTATAAGCTTTCATATGTTGAGCATAGCGCTGATAAAGCATGGCAAATAAATGCTGTTGTTCATCCTTGGCGATCTTACGCGCCTGCTCGGGAATAATTAAACCACCCTTCCAGTTTGAAATGGTACTGGCGAGTGCCTTGAGTAAATCCTTATCTTCATCTAACTCGTCCTGGGTCAACTCTTTGAGTAGGGCTAAGGTATCCTGATCGTCAAACAACGAAAAACCGGGCTTTAAACCTAATACCTTGTGCTCGCGCTTAATGATCTCAAGTCCAAGGGTATGAAACGTCGAAATCCACAAACCTCTCGCTTCCTTTCGGCCCATAGATTGAGCGACCCGCTCTTTCATCTCACGCGCCGCCTTATTGGTGAAGGTGACCGCTGCAATATTGCGCGCCTTATAACCACACTTTTCAACTAAGTAAGCGATTTTATTGATAATAACCCGTGTTTTACCACTACCTGCTCCCGCCAATACAAGGCACGGGCCTGAAACATAATGAACAGCATCATTTTGGGCAGGATTGAGTTTCATCTTTGCACAATATCCAAACAAGTCGAGAGAAAGGGGATGGGATCATAGCAGAAGCTGCAGTTTTAAGGCTAACAAATACCCTCGGTCACTGGCCGACCGCTCACAGCGAACGTCACTCAGGCGACCGAGACATGCTAAGCAAGGTAAGTGAGGATCCCTATCACAATGGTGCCACGGCTTTACTTTTGAAACCTAACACACTGAGTTACAATCAACCAATTCAGTGAAAAGGCGGACAAGATTATGATCAATCCAAAGAAAATCGAAGAAATGGCAAAACAACTGAGCGACAGTTTGCCCAGTGGTCTAAAGCAATTTGCCGGTGAATTTGAAGAGCGAAGTAAACAAGTACTGCAAAACCAACTGCTCAAGTTGGATATGGTTTCCCGCGAAGAATTTGATGTACAGCAGCATGTGCTATTAAAAACCCGTGAAAAGCTAGAGGCCCTTCAAGCTCAAGTTAATGAGTTAGAAAAAAAACTCAACGCCACTGATTAACCGTTGTAACACTTATTAAAAAAGCACAGTGGGCCAAATGCGACTGTGCTTTTTGGTTTTAATGCTGAGCATATTCGGCCATGTGGGGGGATTAATGCAGCAGCTCGCCAGTTATATCCTTGCAATTCAAGGTTATCCCAGCCAAGTATCTATAATAAGTCAATCTAGAAAAAACCATATCTATCAAGATAATGGCGTTAATATTCATGATTGTGAAATAGTATACACCTTTAATAATGGCGTAATGATCTGCCAGCAAACAGAGCAAGATGAACTCGCTATGACACCTGCTTCCGACTCCATCTGTGATGACTTTTGGGTAAACTATAGCGTTATAAAGGCAAACGAAGTTGATATTACACCTCGGCAAAAATCCTTCAGTAACCTTTGCCAACAAAGATTTTGGCTTAAAATGCAACTGAATTACAGCACAATTTAACGGATGAGTTCTAAGTTGCTTGAGTTAAATAATCAGTACAGGGAAGACGGTACACTAAATGGAAACGACTATATTCGACATAAGTACATTAGAAAATCTGGCTTGCTGGGGATTGCTCCTGCAGGGTGGACTACCTTTACTTGTCTATCCATTTGTACTGTTTGCAAACCTGATGTTACTCGCGGGTCATAAAAGCACATATAAACCACCGCTATTTAATAGGATCATGTACCAAGGCTTTATTTGGGGGAGCTCCATTTATCCTGCTATCTATATTCCACTCTATAAAACATCGACTCAATCTCAATCAAACCAATCGCTTATCTATGCAGCTTTACCCCTTGCCTACCTTGCACTGCTCGCAGTTTGCTTTCGCTATATGAATGCCCCATTAAAACCCTAACGCTTTATCTTCGCCCCCTTTGCGGGATGTCCGCTATGAGACCTTGGTTCCAAAACCTAAGATACGGTTTGAATTAAACGCAATTTCAGCCTAATATAAAAAGCATATTAAATACACCTTAAGTGTATTGCCATTGAGCTGCCCCGCCACTAGGTTAATAACTATGCTAAATATTGATGATCCGAAGCAAACCGAACGCATTCACGCACTGTGGCGATTAGGTTTTAGACCTTTTTTCCTCGGGGGAGCTATATTAGCTGCGCTATACATTCCCCTGTGGTTGTTAACTTGGTTTACTCCCCAATATAGCTTTTTTCCTTCATCCTTTTGGACCAGCATATTGCCGCTATGGTGGCATCCACATGAAATGTTGTTCGGTTTTGCAATGGCGATTGTGTGTGGATTTTTGCTGACTGCCGTTCAAAACTGGACCAACCAACCCACATTAAAGGGATGGCCACTCGCATTGACCTTTAGCTGTTGGTTAATGGCACGATTATTACTCTTACTGCCAATGCAAATTCCGCTCATTTTACCGGCATTGTTTGATTCATTGTTCCTCGGCATGGCAGGACTTACCCTATGGCGCTGTATTTATAAGGTAAAACAATGGCGCAATATTGGCTTTCCAATCATGTTGTTTGCAGCACTCGTAATCAACAATGTCAGCTACTACGCCCTATTTGAACGGGACTTTATCCTTGCCAACCAGATCTGGCAGGCGATGTTATGGTGGTTAGCCTTACTTATCACCATAGTCGGTGGGCGCGTCATTCCCTTCTTTACCGCGATGCGTATTAAGGCCACCAAAGCAGAACCCTTAACTTGGATTGAATACCCGCTGATCCTTGCAATGATCTTGCTCGTCATTCAATCACTCTTCCACCTTATACCCCAGGAAATAGAGCGAAGCTTACTGCTAATTGCGGGGCTCTTGCAGTTGGTCCGATTTGCACGCTGGTTACCCCATAAAACACTGAAGGAACCTATGCTGTGGTCCTTGCATCTTGCCTATTTCATGTTGCCTCTCAGTCTGTTAGCCATGAGTTGGTATCTCGATAATGAATATGCCTACCGCAGCTTGCTTCACCTATTTGCCATAGGTTGTATGGCTACCCTGTGTCTTTCAATGATTTCCAGAGTGTCACTCGGTCACACAAGTCGAAATATTTATGAGGGCCCTAAGATGATCTTGGCATTTATTTGCCTACCGTTAGCGGCACTGCTCAGGGCGCTAATGCCCATCTGGTTTCCAGCCCACACCCAAGTCTGGTTATGGTTGGCCGCCAGTTGCTGGTTTATCGCATTTGCACTGTTTGTATGGCACTACTTGCCCATACTCTCCCGCCCCCGTATTGATGGGCGCCCAGGTTAATATTGGTGTTAGGATAAAAGGATAAAAAGTGAAAAATTTTTTAAAAACAGTCATATCGTCAAAATGTAAGTTTTATTTGATTGGCTCGCTGGCATTAGCCACATTTGCATCTGTGGCCGCTTCAGATACGACCAATCAACAAAAATACCCTAATCAATATCAATCTTGGCAAGCGACCTCTGAACAGGTCGAGCGTGAAGATATGCTCGCTAATTACCCCGCCAGCATCATACTCTGGGCGGGATCTTCCTACGCCAAAGAGTACCATAGCCCACGGGGACATCATTTTGCCGTTGCAGATGTGACGCAGACGTTACGAACGGGTACGCCACCTAAACTCGGAGAAAAAGGTTTATCTGCCAGTTGCTGGACCTGTAAGACGCCGGATGCTCCCAGATTGATCGAGCAACTGGGATTTGAAGGATATTCGGCCAAAAACTTTACCGAACTGGGCAAAGAGATCCAAAGCGTCGTGTATTGCAGCGATTGTCATGAATCTGGTACCCAGAAATTAGCCTTACCTCGCCCCCACGCCCAAGAGGCTATGGCTAAAGTTCACCTACCATTCGAGAAACAAGACATCAATATGCAGGGCGCACAGGTGTGCGGTCAGTGTCATGTGACTTACTATTTCCGTCCGGAAAAAAGTAATGTCGTTAACATTCCATGGATCTTTGGCAGCACCGCCGATGATATTGAAAAATACTACGACACCCGTCGCTTCTTCGAATGGATCCATCCCATTTCAAAAACGCCAATACTCAAAGCACGTCATCCTGAATTTGAGCACTGGAGCCGCAGTAAACATGCCGAAGTCGGTGTCACTTGCATTACCTGCCATATGCCAACCCAGCAGGACGCAAAAGGCGTTGAATTTACTAGCCATAAAGTTGATAAAGCCTTACCGCATTTTGATAGTAGCTGTAGCGGCTGCCATAGCAGCAAAACCAAAATCGAAACGAAGCTCGCGGCCAATAAGTTAACCATTGAAACAAAAGCCCGCGAAGTTGAAGCTCTGCTAGTCAAAGCCCACTATGAAGCAAAAGCGGCATGGGATGCAGGCGCTAAATGGGAACAGATGAATGAGCCCATTATGGCGATACGACACAGTCAGTGGCGCTGGGATTTTGCCATGTCCTCACATGGTCTATATGCCCATAATCCAGATGAAGGTAAGCAGCTCTTAGATAAAGCTATCGAGCAAGCGAATGATGCACGTAATCAGCTAGCAGGAATATTGAAGCGACTCAAAGTCACTCAAGTCAGCTATCCAGATATCAGCACTAAAGAAAAGGCCCATCAAGCGATAGGGTTAGTTGAAGCGGATTTAATCAAAGAAAAACAAAAGTTTATTGAAGATGAAGTCAACAAAAACTGGCACCCAGTCGCCAGATACGGATATTAAATAAGTGTCGACTTCCATAAGCCGCCCTTAGCGCCATGGATTGAGGGCGAGTCTGCGTTTGATATCGACTTAAGTGCCGACTACTCGGAACGCTAACCCGCCCCTCAAGTGATAGCGTACTGTTTCTCACTGTCACTTGAGGGATCGCTTAAGTGCTAACTTGTTTAAACACTAGTTTGTTTAAATGTTAGCTTGCTTGAGTGTGAGGTGCCTGTGATTAGACTTGACCAAACACCAACGTTCACAACCATTAAATTGAGCATATTGGGTAATGGCGATTTCCAAGGCAGCGATGAAATCCTCATCAAGCTTTTGATTCGCAAATGCTTCTTCGAGTGTTAATTGCTGTAAGAGCAATAGGCCCTGTTTGCGCTCGGCCTTAACATCCACGCGGCCAACAAAAGTATCGCGCCATAAAATCGCTAAGGAATAATAACCATATTGACGTTTTTCGGCGGGCACATAGACTTCAATTTGATATTCAAAATCGAACCATTGCCTTAGACGTTGGCGCTGGATCAATAGATTATCGAAGGGATTGAGTAACCAGACTTTATCGGGTACTGGCGTGTTAAGTTGTAACTCGGGGCGATAGAAGTAACTCTGTCCCGCCTCCTTAAAACTCGCTAATTGACCTTGGTTGAGCATTGTTGTGAGTTCATCGGCGACAAGCGGTTTTATGCCTTTACGTAAATAGGCGATTTGCGCCGCATTGCCAAAGGCATGGGCCTCGAGGTGACGCTCAATCAAATATCGCGCAAATTCTCGATCCGTTGGCGCTTGGGTGTTGATGTCCTTTGGCAATACCCGCGCGGTAAGATCATAAACCTTTTGAAATTTCTCCCGCCGTACTACCATCAACTCGCCACGCATAAACAGCTGCTCTAGGGCTTTTTTAGCGGGTTTCCAATCCCACCAGGCACCATTTTTGCCTTCACTGTGTTCAACATCACGGGGTTCAACGTCACTGTGTTCAAAGTCACTGGCCTTAAGCGGCCCTTGCGCCAAGATACGCGCTCGCACGGCTTGCATCACTTTATCATCGGGTTCAAACCAATGCTTACCACCATCTTGCAGTAAACGTTTGCGATGCAGGCTGAAGCGATAATCGGCAATCGGTAAATACGCCGCAGCGTGGGACCAATATTCGAAGATTTCTCCCTTAGCTAAGGCGGTATCGAGCATATCCGTCCGATAATCGGGAATACGGCTATGCAGCACATGGTGATGCGCGCGCTCAACCACGTTGATAGAGTCAATTTGCACATAGCTCAACCGCGCAATCAGCTCGCTCACCGATGTTTGAGATTGCAACAAGCCTTGCTGCTGCATATTTAACCGTCGCCACTCTTGGGGCGAAAAAGGGCTCGACATTGACTCTCCCAATTTAGCGTCGTAGAAAACTAACAGATTTAAAACAAAGTGATGCAACTATAACTTTACTCGTCGCAGATAAAAATATGCACTATGCATGACTCATACATTCCCTCTTTCGGTTAACATAAACCCTGTTAACATAAGCTTTTATCTTTGGGTTTCAAGCTAAAACTGAGTCTAAACCTTTCATTAAGGATTGATGATGAATATCTACTACCGCCAGGCACAGCTCTGCGGCCGCAAGACAGGAAATGGTACTAAACTGCTATTTTTAATGAATATTTTATATTCACTCTCCGCTAAAAATGGCGACCTACAGCCCTTCTCTATGGATGATATTAAGGCCGTACTATTCAATCGGCATCAATCCATTGGTTGCTCTATCAAAGCGCCACTTCCGATTGTTAGCTGGCGAAGCGAAGCCATATGGTATGAGTTATTTGAGGGGGAACAAGTCTATTTACCCCAGTGCATCATCTTTAGCAATGGCGCCATAGACTATGTGATTGTTGTTATTGGCGATGAGTATGAGTTGCGTATTTGGCCCGATTGCAATAACCGTGAACGTGAAAAGCACCAATGGTTTTCCCATCACCCTGTAGTCTATTCGGAGGAACTTGACGTCTTTAAACAAAGCTTCGAAGCATTGCTCAAACATATTAGGAAAGAAGATGGCTACGAGGAGAAACACCCCAAGTTTGGCAAAGACAACCCATTGTCAGCCTAATTAATTTGAATAATTAGGATGGGTTTAGCGGCAATTGCCATGATTTTGCCACTATTGATCAGCAACTTGCCCGCAACTTCTGTGGGCAAATCTGTTTTAATACCAGCCGTTAATGCCGAGTCATTCAGAGTTAATGTCTCGCACAATGCAACCTAACGACCGCATTTCATAGGGAATGAAATCACATGTTCAACATTATTGCAGGCGTATTGGCCCTATTCACCTTGGCGTTATTTGGCACTGCCGGATACTTAGTAGTGCGAGCACTGCTAAAAAAATTCAATCAGGATCAAGGATCAAACATGGAATCGCCACAGGCTCAGTTACCTAATAACAAATCAACATTACAACCACTGGCTAAAAATACCACGCTACTGAAGGCCTTAACCATTGGCATATTATCGATTATTGCCTTGATCCCATTAGGGATCATTATGGATATGACCTCAGATCGCCAAGCCCTTTACCACAGCGTGGTTGATGAAATTGGTCGTTCATGGGGTGAGCAGCAAACCCTGTCCGGGCCTGTGCTGGTTATTCCCTATAGCTATTTTGTGATGCAGGAAGAACTGAGCGCCGATGGTAAAAATCGTCACCAAGTAAAGCGCACCTATCAGGATGAATTGGTCATACTGCCGAAAAAACTCAAACTCGATTTAGATCTGAAACACGACTTCCGTACCCGTGGTATTTACCAATCTCTGGTGTATAACGCCCAACTACAAGGTAAAGCCGATTTCAGCCTCAGCCATTATGAGATAGCCAATCTTATTGCTTTTGATAATAAAAATGCCCGTCTGGTATTTGGAGTATCGTCGAATCAAGCTATTGATAAGGTCAATCAACTTGAGGTCAGTGGCGATGCGGTGCAGCTTTCAGGCTCACTGATGTCTGGGACTGGCTTAGGTAGCACGGGTGGATTAGAAAGAGGCTTTAATCAAGGGGTTATTGTTGCAACTGAGCCGGGGGATTTTAGCGTGGATTTTGCCATGACGCTGCGCGGTTCACAGTCCATCAGTGCCTTGCCACTGGGCGAGCAAACCCTAATCAAAATTAGCGCCGACTGGCCACACCCCAGCTTTAAGGGGTTATTGCCCGCAGAGCGCGAAATCAACGCCCAAGGCTTTAGCGCAAACTGGAATATCAGCCACTTAACCCGTAACTATCCGCAGGAATTTATTAAGAGCAATCAATCGAGCCTGACCGAAGTGTCGGCCAATGCGATCTTGTTCGAACCTGTGACTCACTACGGCAAAATTGATCGTTCGGTTAAATATGGCCTACTGTTTATCGTGCTGACTTTTATCATGTTATTTATCTTCGAACTGGGCCAAAAAACCAGCCTCAGCACGATCCAATATGTGTTAGTCGGCAGCGCCATGGCCTTGTTTTATCTGATTTTACTGTCACTGTCTGAGCATCTAGCCTTCTTGCATGCCTATTTAATTGCTGCCTGTGTCCCTGTGCTGTCGGTATCTGCCTACGTGGGTAGCGCCACGGCAAGTGCCAAACGTGGCGGTATTGTCGGCCTGATGTTAGTGAGTTTATATGCGGTGCTGTACTCGATATTGCAACTCGAAGATTACGCCCTACTGATGGGTACGGGTTTACTGTTAGTCGTACTGCTGATTTTGATGTTCGTGACCAGACATCAAGCTAAAAACGCGGCGCAATAGCGCCTCAGAGTTCCACCCTTGAAGACCCCCGACAGCGCCACCCTTTGCTGTCGGGATTTTTTATTGGCAAAGCCATACTCGCGCTGTAGCCTATGGTGTTTTATGAAGAGGCTTTTATTTTGACTCATCGTGCCTATCTTTTCTGTCGTTTAGGGCTTGCTTGGTTATTGTTGGCAACGATTCCAGTCTTACTTTTATTGACGCAAAATCAGCTATTTCCACTGATCGATCTGCATTCTACTCTAGCCAGAATTTTATATTGGATTACCACTACAGGCACAGCGCCCTATGGCGTGGTCACAGCCTTATTTGTACTCGCGCTAGCCTATCGTCTTATGCCTAAACCACTCTTTATCAGTTTATGTTTGGCGATTAGTATCAGCCAGTTAATGAGCTTTAGCCTCAGCCATACCCTCAAATCTTTTTTTAAAGAACCTAGACCTAATGTGGTTTTTCTCGCTGAGCAAGAACGACCTATGGATGAACAGCTTTCACTCGATGCCTTTTATCAGTTGGATAAGCAGGCGCGTTCAAAAACAATCGCCACAGCTCTGGATGACTTAATCGCGGCTGAACCTGCCATGAAACTCGACTCACGTATCCACCAACATTGGGAGGATGAAGTCGGTTACTCTTTCCCCTCTGGACACACTATCTTTGCCGCAACGCTGGTACTCACCGCCAGCTACTATCTGTTACTCGCGGGATTACCTATATTCTCAATGGTGTTATTAGGCTGGGGATTATTAATGGGGTTAAGCCGCATGTTACTCGGCATGCACTGGCCGCAAGATGTCCTCTTTTCTACCCTGTTAGCGGCAGTGATCAGCTGGGTCACTGTACTATTGGTTGATAAATTACGACCTCTACAAGACTATTTAATCAAAGATGCTAGATAGCGGTTGCGAATAGTCGATATCTACGCCCATGTTGAATTGCTTGGGGTTTTAGCCAAGGTTAAGGATTTTTGGCAAAATAACGAAACACTGGCAAACTAGTGGCAGAACCCATCCATTCTAAGCCATCGATGACACTTCCAAATCAATACAACCTTGATCAGCTCGATTTAACCATTTTGCGGTTACTGCAAACCCACGGCAGATTGTCAAATCTCGAGCTGGCTAATAAAGTCGGCCTATCGCCGTCCCCTTGCTCGCGCCGTGTTAAAGCCTTAGAAGAGGCGGGATATATTGCCGATTATGCCACTCGGTTATCGGCGGATAAGTTCAACCTGCATTTAACCGCCTATATCCATGTTCGAATGGAAAAGCATACGCCGGCTATTCTCAATCAATTTGAAGCCAATGCACTCGCCTACGAAGAAGTCCAAGAATGCGCGCTGATCACAGGCTCTGAGGCCGACTACCAACTTAAAGTGCTAGTACAAGATATGGCGCACTTTCGCACTTTCCTGTTAGATAAACTCACGACTAACGTTCATATCGCAGGGGTCCATTCCAGCTTTGTACTGAAAAAGGTCAAGGACCACACGGCTATTCCTTTAGGCCATGTGAATATCCCTGAATAATTCAGCCTAAGTCACAGCATTAAATCGGTAATAAATTAGCCCGCTCCCGCTATTTTTGACCACTAACTCACAATTAGATCATTTTTTATCATCGCAATTTTTCACCAAAGCTCTGCCGTTAGCCGAATATTCAAGCAATAAAGTCTCACACAAAACAAATAATCGACATAAAACGCCAATTTATAGTGATAAATAGAACAATAATTGCACATTAACACTATTTAAACGCACTAAAATTGCGTTGAACTTCTGATTTATCCACCTAAGATACGCCTTCTTTTTACGGGAGGCACAATGCAATCGGTCAATACAAATTCGACTAACCACTTCAGCTCACGCTTAGGTTTTATCATGGCGGCCGCTGGTAGCGCCGTTGGCGTCGGCAATATTTGGGGATTCCCCACCCAAGCAGCCACCCATGGTGGCGGTGCCTTTTTACTGGTGTACCTAGTGCTGATTTTCATCCTAGGTATTCCCATGCTGATGGCCGAACTTATGATAGGTCGCCACGGGCAAACCAACCCCGCCGATGCCATGGGCAAACTCGGCTTCAACTCGCTCACCCGCGGTTTAGGCAAGACCATAGGCTTGCTTTCCATAGTCACGGCGGGATTGATTTATACCTTCTACAGCATTCTCTCCGGCTGGTTTGTCAGCTTTGCCATCGCGCCTATCGCCACAGCCTTTGACTCGAATGATACCGCCGCTTGGTTAGTGGATTTTTCACTATCACGTAATCTGGTGTTTACATTGATCTTCAGCACCCTAGTGTTTCTGGTATTACTGCAAGGCGTGCAAGAAGGCATAGAAAAATGGTCGAAACGCTTAATGCCGTTATTACTGATCATGCTGATCGCGGGCGTGGCGTATATCTTCACCCTTAATGGTGCGAGCGAAGGCATTACCGCGCTACTAACGCCTAACTTTACCAAGGCGCTGGCACCGGATACCCTGATCAGCGCACTCGGACAGACCTTCTTCTCCCTCACCATAGGCACAGGTGCCATGATGGTGTACG
Organism: Shewanella profunda; assembly: GCF_023283765.1. Taxonomy (GTDB): domain Bacteria; phylum Pseudomonadota; class Gammaproteobacteria; order Enterobacterales; family Shewanellaceae; genus Shewanella; species Shewanella profunda. The sequence goes on from NZ_JAKILG010000045.1 coordinate 30,730, forward strand.
GCAGTTATCTGAGCCAAAAAGAGAATATTGCCAAACTGACCGTCTGGGTTGCCTTTACCGACAGCGGCATCGCCTTTCTCGCCGCCTTTTTAATCATCCCAGCCATGTATGTCGCCCAGCACAATGGCGTGCAGATTTTTAATGCCGAGGGTAAGTTACTCGATTCGGATGCATTGGTGTTTACTGTCTTACCCGCGTTATTTTCCACCTTAGGCGATACGGCTAACCTTATCATCAGCGTGATATTCTTTATTCTGCTGATCATCGCGGGTTTAACCTCGGCCATATCCATCGCCGAAGTCCCGACTAGCTATGTGATGCAAAAGTTCGGACTCAGCCGTCAACGCGCCACCTTGATTATCGGCCTATTACTGACCTCATTATCCCTATTGCTGGCGGTATTTTTTGAGACGCTATTTAGTTTCACCGTCACGCTGACCACCCAAATCGCCCAGCCGCTGGTCGCCCTCGGTATTGCGGTTTACTTAGGTTGGATTTGGCGCCAAGCCCAGCTGCTCAAGGCAATTCGTGGGCAAGAAGGCGTGGATAGCACAGGACTCTTTTGGCGCATTTGGCCAAGGTACGTGAAGTATATTTGCCCTGTGCTGATTATCGCTATAGCCATCAGACAATTTGTGTAACCCTTTGAACAAATAAAAAATCCCCGCTAAGTGCGGGGATTTTTCTCTCTGGCTAAGTCACTTATGACTTGTCTAGCTAAGCTAACTCAAGGGTTCCTGCCACTGCTGATGCAAAATTAGTTCAATGATTTGACTGTGTTGCGGATCACTAGGCTAGGTTCTAGCTGAATAGTTTTGCTGATCCCAGGGTTATCAAGACGTTCAAGCAAGACTTCGACGGCAGTGCGCCCCAGTTGTTGCTTTGGCTGATGTATGGTGGTTAACGCTGGCGTTAAGTAACGGGCTAACTCGATATCATCGTAGCCGATCACAGACAACTGCGCGGGGATGCTCACTCCCGCATTGTAAGCTGCATGGATAAATCCCATGGCCATCATATCGTTACTCACAAACATAGCCGTAGGCAGTGTAGGTGCTTGCATTAAGTTGTCGAATGCCGCGGCGCCACCATCACATTCAAAATTACCGCTGACTTGCCATTGAGGTTGAAGGGGTAAATTCGCTTCTGTCATGGCATCGATAAAGCCGGCCAGTCGCTGTTGTGAAGGAAGCTTATCTAATGGGCCGCTAACACAGCCGATATCGGTATGACCCTGCTCAATTAAATAGCGGGTCGCTAGATAACCGCCTTGACGCGAGTTATCTTGAATTTTATCGCATTGAAAATCTGTCGGCCCCCAATCCATGACCACTGTGGGCAGGTTTGGCTGATGACTCAGCAGGGCAAAAGCGGGAGCCTCGGCTTCGCTGCACATCAGCAATAACCCATCCACTTGTTTTTGCAGTAAGGTCGATAAATTAAAACGGATACGCTCGGCATCACCTTCGGTATTGCACAAAATCAAACTATAACCATTCAGATAACAATGGGCTTCGACCCCTTTCACCACTTCGGCAAAAAACGGATTGGTAGAAGTGGTAACCAGCATACCAAAGGTGCGGGTATTCTTGGTTTTAAGACTACGAGCTAACGCCGATGGGGCATAGTTGAGCGCCTTGACCGCCGCCAACACGCGATCTTTCACTGTGTCGCTCACAAAGCGAGTGTTGTTCAGCACATGGCTAACAGTGGAGGTTGATACTTGTGCGAGCTTAGCTATGTCTTTAATGGTGGCCATGGGCGTGCTTAAGATTCCTAAATATCATTTAGCCATTACAGGCTTAGGTATCAGCCTGCAACTGCATAAGTTACCGGCTGATCAGTATTACCTAGGTTCTATTATCGAGACCCTAGTATTGAGCTTGTTCGGCTAAAAAGGCATCCACTTCTGCGCGCAACGGGATAGAGGTTTGGGCGCCAAAGCGACTCACACTAATCGCGGCCGCACCATGGGCAAAGACAATCGCCTCATGCAGCGCCTTGCCCTGCAGTAATCCCGTCAACACACCCGCATTGAAGGTGTCACCCGCGGCCGTAGTGTCTTTCACTGTCACACTGAAACCGGCGATTTGCTGGCCTTGGCCCTGCTCACTCACATACACGCCTTGACTGCCTAAAGTGATCATCACAGTGGCAATACCTTTCCCATGCAGTTGGGCGGCAGCCAGCGCGGCGCTGTCAATACTATCGACCTTAATGCCCGTCAGCAATTCGGCTTCGGTTTCATTGGGGGTGATAATATCCACCTTTGCCAGCAGCTCGTCAGCTAATGCCATTGCGGGTGCAGGATTCAACACCACAAGGGTACCCGCTTCTTTAGCCATAGTGGCCGCAGTAAAAATAGTGTCTAACGGCGTTTCCAATTGCATCAGCAAAATATCTGCCTGACTGATGAGATGCTGGTGCGCGGCCAAACGCGCGGGCGTTAACGCCGCATTGGCACCGGGGGCGATACAAATGCTGTTTTCACCGCTATCAGCCACTTGGATCATGGCCACACCTGTGGTCATCTTGCTGGCGATCATCAGCCCTGAAATATCAATCCCTAAGCTTTGATATTCTTTGTATGCCCGCAACCCAAAATCATCATCACCCACACAGGCAATAAAAGCCACATCGGCACCCAAGCGTGCGGCGGCAACTGCTTGGTTAGCACCCTTACCACCGGCGATGACCTGATATCCTGATGCCGTCAAGGTTTCACCCGGACGCGGAAAACTCGGCACTTGCACCACATGGTCAGCATTAACACTGCCTAATACAACGAGTTGGCTCATTACACTTTCCTTAATTATTGGCTGATCACTTTGAGTGGCACAGGAATATAGGCCTCAACCGTTTGGCCTTTTAACAACTTGTCGGCGGACTCAACCCCTAAGGCACCAATCAATTCTGGTTGTTGGGCAATCGTCGCCGCCAGACGTTTGCGCTTAACCATGGCAATGCCTTCTTCGGTGCCATCAAAGCCCACAATCAGCAATGATTTACCTGCAGCCTGTACGGCGCGTACGGCGCCAAGGGCCATTTCATCATTCTGGGCAAATACCGCATTGGCATTACTGTTAGAAATCAATAGGTTTTCAAGTACGTTCAAACCCTTAGTGCGGTCAAAATCCGCTGGCTGGCTCGCTAAAATAGTCAACTTATGCTCAGTAGCACCCTCACTAAAACCTTTGCCACGCTCACGCGCCGCCGAAGTCCCCGCGATACCTTCTAATTGAATCACCTTAGCATCGGCACCTAAGTGCTGGGCAATAAACTCAGCGGCCAATTTGCCGCCGGCCACATTGTCAGAAGCAATATGACTGACCACTTTGCCGTGACTGGCGCCCCTGTCTAAGGTCATCAGCGGAATATTGCTATTGTTAGCGAGGCGAATGGCATTCGCTACCGCATCCGAATCGGTTGGATTAATCAATATCGCCTTAACCCCACGGACCAGCAGATCTTCCACATTGGCTAATTCCTTGCTGGGATCATTTTGCGAATCTAGCACGATCAGGCGATAGCCCAGTTCTTGAGCCTTAGCCTCGGCACCTTCTTTCATGGTCACAAAGAAAGGATTATTGAGGGTTGATACCACCATGGCTAGGGTGTCTTGTGCAAAAGCACAATTAGCTAAGGTCAGAGAGAAACACAGTGCGCTAGCCTTGATGACAATATTGAATGATTTCATTTTGTTACCCTTATTATTTATGTTTGTTATCGACCATCACCGCCAGCAAGATCACACTGGCTTTGACTATCATCTGATAATAGGAAGACACATCGAGCAAATTGAGCGCGTTATTGAGGAAGCCAATAATCAAGGCGCCAACCAAGGTACCCATAATCCGACCTTTACCGCCCGCTAAGCTCGTCCCACCGAGCACTACAGCGGCGATGGCATCGAGTTCATACCCCGTGCCCGCAGTGGGCTGCGCCGATGATAAACGCGAGGTCACTATGATGGCCGCTAACGCCGCCAAGGTGCCACTGAGGGCGTAGACGCCAATCTTGACACGATCGACATTGATACCCGACAACCTAGCCGCGGCTTCATTACCACCGACCGCATAGATGTAACGTCCAAAGCGAGTGTGATTGAGTAGATACCAAACGGCGGCAAACACCACCACCATCAGCCATACGGGCACAGGAATACCGAGGGCATTTCCCGTACCAAACCAGGCGAATTGATCGGCGACATCGGTAAATCCCGTCGTTACTGGGCGACCATCGGTATACACCATAGTCACACCACGCAGCAGGGTCATGGTCACTAAGGTGGCAATAAACGCCTGCACTTTACCTTTAGCGATAATGATGCCGCTTATAGCGCCTAAACTCGCACCAGCTAATAGCGCGGTCGGTACGGCAACCAATACGGGGATTTCCATACCAATCAAGGTAGCCGCAAGGGCACCGCACAGGGCTAAAACTGAGCCCACGCTTAAGTCAATCCCCGCAGTTAAGATGACTAACGTCATGCCCACCGCAATGATGGCATTGACTGAGGTTTGTCTAAAAATGTTCAGCAGGTTATCGACGCTGAAAAAATGCGGGGTGAGCATAGACACTAGCGCGATTAAAAATAGCAAAGCCAACAGTGACTTTTGCTCAATCAACCAAGCTTTAACGCGCATGTTTTGCGGTGATGGCGCAGCCGTAGAATAAGTGCTTACAGGCTTCATAGGGTTCCCTCTGTTTGGTATTTACCGACGGCAGCGGCCAGTATCTGTTCTTGTCCGGCTTGATGGCGCTCAAATTCGGCGCTGATTTGGCCTTGGTGCATCACTAAGATGCGATCGCTTAAGCCCAGTAATTCAGGCATATCTGATGACACCATGATCACCGCGAGGCCTTGGGCCTTGAATTGATTAATCAGTTGGTAAATTTCTTTACGGGCGCCAACATCCACACCACGGGTCGGCTCATCTAAAATCAACACCTTAGGCTGAGTCATTAAGCCCTTCGCGATGGCGACTTTTTGTTGATTTCCCCCAGATAACAGGCCGATAGCCTGCTCTTGTGTGGGCGTTTTAATATTAAAAGCCTTAATAAACTCGGCGACTTTTGCTTGTTCACGCTTATGCTGGATTTGTCCAAACTGCGATAGTTCCCCCAAACTGCACAGCGACATATTTTCTTTAACCGAGAGTTCCAGCAGCAAGCCCTCGCCTTTTCTGTCTTCAGAGATATAGGCAATGCCATTGGCAAGCGCATCTTGGCTCGACTCGATAGTTAGCGGCTGGCCGTTAAGTAAAATGTCGCCTGACTGGATTGGAATCGCACCAAAAATCAGCTTCATCAACTCGGTTCTGCCCGCGCCCATCAGCCCAGCGATACCGAGCAGCTCGCCTTGCTTGAGCTTGAAACTCACCGCTGGGGTATCAGCCGCGCGCAAATCTTGCAATTCAAGACAGATACTGTCTTGGCGGTGATCTTGATAGGGATATTGCTCATCGAGCTGACGACCCACCATAAGCTCAATCATGGCATCTTCACTTAAGTCATCGATGCAACGTTCGGCGATAAATTGGCCATCTCTAAGCACAGTGACATGGTCGCAAATAGTGAAGATTTCTTTGAGACGATGGGAAATATAAACGATGCCGCAACCTTGCTGCTTAAGCTCGTTAATCACTCGAAACAGACTTAAGGTTTCCACATCGGTGAGCGCATCTGTCGGTTCATCCATAATGATGACCTTAGACTCAAAAGAAATAGCCTTTGCAATTTCAACCAGTTGCTGTGCGCCTAAGCTTAACTGCCCCAATAAAGTACGGCTGCTATGTTTAACATCTAGACGCGCAAGCAGCTGATCGGCTTGCCGATACATGGTTTGCCAATCAATCGCGCCAAAGCGATGGCAAGGCTCACGACCTAAAAAGATGTTCTCGGCAATCGACAGTTCAGGAATAAGGTTAAGCTCTTGATGAATAATGCTGATCCCCGCCAATTGCGATTGGCGTGGACCACTAAAGTTGACGGCTTGGCCTTGGTATTCAATGCTGCCGCTATCACTTTGATAAATACCGGTTAACACCTTCATTAAGGTCGATTTACCGGCACCGTTTTCGCCCATTAAGGCCATCACCTTACCGGGATAAACCTGCAAGCTGGCACCATCTAACGCCTTAACCCCAGGAAACGTTTTGACTATCTTGTCTAATTTGAGAATGGCTGATTGCATATCTATCAGACCCTTATCCTATTCCGTTAAAAGGAGACGCAGTTAAAAGGGCACGCCACAACTGAAAATCACATTGGCGTAAGGGCTGCATTCACCACTGCGCACTATGGCGCGGCTGTTACGACTTTGGCGTTTAAAGGCATCGTGGCTGATATAACCGATATCAATCTGGCGGCCGCTGAGCTGCTGCTCTTGCGCAATCCGATCCAAAATTTGTTGATGTACTTGCGGATTAATCTCAATAATTTCTTGGGCTAAGGTGACAGATTGCAACTGCAGCTCACTCAAAATAGCATTAATACAGGCCAGCAAATCGGGCACGCCCGGTGATAACGCCATGTCGATACGTTCGACATTGGCAGGGATCGGCAAGCCAGCATCACAAATCGTGATCTCATCAAAATGACCGCATTGGGCCACCAAAGCTGATAAAGCAGGGTTGAGTAGGGTAGTTTTTTTCATTTTAATTCCCACGGCGTTAAGTCAGCACTCAACGGCATTGTCGGCCATTCACTGGGCATTTTTTAGAAAACCACAGTGATAAAACGCAAGCGAATCGGTTGCGCAATCGTTTCGATGACAAGGACTGTATGAAGTTATTGAAGGTTTTGCAGCTTGCCAGAGTTAAAAATGTGATCAAGATCGCAATACAGTCGTTGGATTAACTAAGTCTAAACTGGTGTGATTGAAAAACGGGCTTTGAGGCATGATCGCCATATCAGTCGCAATAAGCTGAACTAAGCGAACGGGTAATCGCCTTATCTTCTGTTTACCAATGAAGTGTCACTGTTTACTGCGGATTGAGATTGGGACAGGAATTGCAACTGGAACTTAGATAAAGAGCAGCCTTAAGAGATTAAGGCTGCTTTAAACACTGGGCTGATTACTGTTCGATACCCACGATTAACCAAGGTGAGTTGGCTTGCGCTACGTTACGCTCCAAATGCCATACTTCCTTAATTTCCTCTTCTACGCCTTCAACGGTATCACGGTAGCGGCCGCTAAATTTAACACTCACTTCCGCAAGATTGGCAGTGTGCGTGGCGCGTACCAGTTCAGCATCCAAAAACATCACTTCTGTGTGTTGGTCGCCCACTAATTCGCGACGTTGGTTGCTGAGTTCATTGAATAGTTCAATGGAAACATACTCTTGGATTTTGCTTAAGTCGTTTTCATTCCAAGCCAATTGTAGAGTTTTGTAATGACTGCGAGCACCTTCCAAAAAGCCGGGTAAATCAAAACCCGCGGGTAAATTAAAGGGAACATCGCTTGTCGCTTGACCAAAACCATTGCTGCCGCTGTTTGCATTAGTGGCAAAACCTGTTTGTTCAGTCTGTTGGCGCTGTAGATTCGGATTGGGCTGACTAGCCCCCGCATAGGCCGGTCTTGGCTGCGCACCCGCTTTTGAGGCCATCACAGTACGAACGATTTTGAATAGCACGAATGCCAGCAAACCGATAATCAAAATATCCATAAATTGAATATTTTCAAAACCTTCACCCATAAACAGCGCAGCCAATAAGCCACCTGCTAATAAACCGCCTAACATGCCGCCCATCATCCCTTTCTTGCCCGGAGCTCCCGCTGGTGCAGTAGTCGGTGTATTAGTCGCCGCTGGCTGAGCCGGAGCCGTTTGATGGCTTTTGCCGATAGACTTACTACCGCCGAATTTTTTCGCTTCAACGACAGGGCTAGTAACTAAGCTAACCGCAAAAATCATCGCCAGCATAATAAATAACTTTTTCATTTATAAGATCTTGTTCGTGTAATCTGAGGTGCAGCCATAATAGCGAGATGACATTATATGTCAATTAGCAAAAAGCGGAGGCTGGTTGTCCTGTGCATATTTAATGAGTTGCGATTAGCACTGCCATTCCAGTGACGCGCAGCAAGCACATATATGGACATACGAATGTCGCGATCACATGAATGTGAATGAGCGACCGAGGCTGTTCATAATTCTGTGTCAGGTTAATTTCACAGATCGATATGGTTTTCTAAGCGCCCCTCAAAATGGATTGAGAGCTGTGATAGCGTCAAATTCCAATTTTGG
>NZ_JAKILG010000046.1 GCF_023283765.1 Shewanella profunda
TTTTTTCCGTTCTAATACTGTAACCACGCATACGCATTTCTTCTTGAAGGCCGCTTAGAAATGGGCTTTTTAGACTCATGATAACCCTCGCTCTTAAATACTGTTATTTTATACAGTATTATTTGAAATTCCCGGATATCAAGGAAAATAGTGAAAAAATTTTGCGCGTTTGTACGTGTGCTAATTGATATAATTAATTTATATCAATATGTTATGTGTTTGCGATTTGAGATAATAGGTTTGGAAAACGCGCATGCGCGTTTTTCCAGATAGTATATTTGAAGAGAAGCTGATAAGTTATTTGCAATACAAGTAGTTAACTGTGCGCGTTTTCACTGGTCCAACGAGGTAAACGCGCATGCGCACTAATAAAATGTTATATTCACAAGGAGGTATCATGAAATTCCTAAGCATAATTACCCTATTGGTAATACCTTTTTTATCCTTTGCTAATTCTAGTTTGCCAAATAATCGGCATATTGCCATTGTAGGTAGTGCGCAGCTTGAAGCAAAGCCAGATATTGCAGTTATTTACTTGAAAGTAGAGAGTTTGAAGGCTGAAAGTGTTGACGCAAAATTAGACGTTGATGAAAGGGTTAACAATTTTTTGGATGGGCTGGCAAAATTTAATGTTAATGAAGAGAACGTGTCAGCATCTAGCATCTCGACTGAACCGCATTATTCTTACTCTAAGGATGACAAAGAAGAATTAGATGGCTACACCGCGCATCGAAATCTGAAAGTTACGCTTAATGATATTCAAAATATAAACAGTTTTGTTAATTTTGCACTTGATGTAAAAATCAATGAAATTCGCAATATCGAACTTAGATCGTCAAAAGCAGAAACTCTACAAAAAGAAGTAATTGCTTTAGCTGTTAAAAATGCTAAAGAAAACGGTAACTCTTATGCTCAAGCATTTGATGCAAAGCTAGGCAAAATATATAGCATTAACTCTGCTGAAAATCAGAGTTACGATCGGTACGGTGCTAACGATTATATTGAAAAAATAGTGGTAACTGGCTCACGACTTGGTAAGCCAGCTCAACCTGGTAAATATTTGCAAGAAAATATTGTGTTTTCAGCTTCGATAAATGTAGTTTTTGATCTTGAAGTAAAGTGAATATAACAAACCGTTTAACAAAAACGCCAGCAAACAACGCTGGCACGGACTCGCAAACAGCGCTCGCCCGTTAACGGAGCGTTATATTGCATCGAGAAATAATGAACTATCACCACTTTAGAATAAGCAAAGCTAACTTTTTGTTTTTGCTTCTTAAACTCTTTGCATTCTTAGCAGCTGTATTTCTACTTGCGAAGCTTCGATATGAAATGCAGACTCTTGCCATAATGCCAGGTCAGCTCATAGACTTAGTGTTCCTAGCTTGTTGTTTAGTTCTAGGATGGATGTATCGTGTCGGTTTAGATGCTATTGACCTAAGTCATAATCAGCAAAAGATAAAGATTAAAGTTGCTTATAATGTATACGGCTTTGTGTTTATCAAAATTCTGTGTGGGAGTGGACAAGAGGCTTCTGTTCGCCTTTGGAATCCTAAAAACTTTAAATACTCTCTTCCAGATGGTTGGTCGGTTGAGTGTATATTCAAATCAGACAATAAAATGCCAAAAGGCGGTTGTCGGCTGATTAAAAGCTAAAGTATGCGTTGATATGCAATATAACAAGTTACTTAATTTCGTTCCGGCCACAAAAAGCATGGCCTCCACGGGACTGCCTACGCTGCGCTGCGGCAGCCCATTAGTAATGCGTTATGTGTCGATGAGAGTATGAAGAAAATCGAAGAGTTCGCGGGGTATCTCACCTCGCTAAAGCGTGACGGTAGCGTGATCTTGCTGAGGCTTGCGCCATGGGATGTGCGTAACGATGACTCGCCAGTGCTTTTAGTGCAATCTAAATCGTCTAGCGTCAACCATCCAAACGGCCTAACACTTGAAAGCATTTTTGAGAATGAATACGAAATTGATGAATTAGAGTTAAACGAGAATAAGCTATCTATATGGGTCTATGATTTTGATTCACCAGTAGAGATTTCTGGAGACAATATCAGTTTTGAGTTTGTGCCATATAATCATGAAGAGTACAAAAATATTATTCTGAACAAAGACAAACATCTTGAGCAGTATTATAAAGAGAATGTTGGGCTCCGTAAAAAGTTGCATGAAGTTGCATCTTTCATTCAGCAGCAAGAGCAAAGGATATTGTTTAAATCGGCTACACACCCAGAAGGCACTGAGGGATACAAACTTTACAAAGGGCAGCTCAAGATACTTAGCAAGCTCAAAAATAGGTTAAACACATAACAAGCAAAGGCAGCCGACGCGTACCGCGCAGCTGCTTTGAGCGTTAGCAGTACAAGGAGTACATCTTGGATATTGAGTTTTTCCCACAAGAAGGGTGGGATAAATTTGAACAGCATGAGGAATTGATCAAGTCCATCTTCTCCAGCTTAACCCTCAAGGAGCAAGGGGGAGTGTGGCAATATCTAAACTTCACTTCGTTTAGCTCGATTTGGGAAAATGAACAGTCTGCGGTCATCTTAGAGTTTGCAGATGAAGAAGGGACTTTGATAGAACGGGTAGTGCTTAAAAATCCCTCTGAAAGTTCTGAGTTGCAGATTTTTATGCACACATTAAAAGAGTCTTTTCATCTTGAATGCAAAGACTGCTAACAAGTTAAAGCATCGGAAAACTACCCGCAGGCCAAAAAGCGGCCAAAGCGCGTGTGTTTTCCGCTGTTTAAAGCGTTAGGGCTCAGATATGAATCGAGCATTTGGTAAAGTATTCAAAAGCGAAACTGGCGTTGAGTACGGCGTAATCCGAAAAGCCAAGGAGCCATTTCCTGAAGTCTTATCCACTTCGAATGTCCTTGCCGAAGACGATTGCGGTAACTATTTCGTTCTGCTTAACGAGGCTGTGTGCTTCTGGGATCACGAAACGGGAGAGAACGAGGTTCTTTCTGAGTCAGTAAATGATTTTGTTTCTAGGTGTTCTGCTCCAGAAGAAGTCGAACTAGAGCCTGGCCAGGTAGAGTCGGCTTGGATAGATCCCGAGTTTGCGAAGCAATTCGGCATCAAGAGCAAGCCCTAACAAGCGCATGTTTCGGACAAATTTCCGCTGCGCTCCAATTCGCCGCAAATGCGAGCGTATCTCCATAGAAATTTTAATCCGAAACTGACAAGTTAGAGCAAAGGAGCTATCACGCTTTTGTCCCAAAGCGTGCTTCGTATTTATTTAAAACTTACAGACTACGCTAATACTAAAAAGGCGAGTCATGGCGATTAGTGAGACGACCTTCCGCCCCATGGACGGGGCGGTCGAGCATCCACGGATGGACTTGCTGCGCGTCGTAGAGCAAATGCCATGGTTCGCCTATAAGTCAGCGCCTCCATAGCCAACTCAATTACCTCGCTTGCTCAACATCATTCCTATTTGATGATCAGTAAATTTGGTGTGTCACCCACCAATCAATCCTTACCCAATCGCCAATTTGGTTTCAGCATAGCGCAGTTTTTTCACCCTTGGGTTGGCAAGGAAGTAGGCCAGCATCAGTGGGCCTAGGCGTCCCATATACATCATAAAGATGATGATACCTTGTCCTATATCTGAAAGACTCCCTGTTAAACCGCGTGATAAACCGACAGTGCCCAATGCTGAGACCGCCTCAAATACAATATCGATTAGTGGAGCTTTTTCGGTTAACACTAAGGCAAAAATAGCGAGCCAAGTGACGCCAATGGAGATCATGGTCAGCGCTAATGCTTTGCTGACGGTGTCCTTGGGGATTTCCCGTTTAAACACGTAAATGGCTTCATCGCGGCGTAAGTAGCCATAAGTTGCCAAGATAAGCACCATAAAGGTGACGACCTTTATGCCGCTGGCGGTGCTTAATGAGCCGCCGCCAATAAACATCAATACCAGCATGAGTAGTGTCGTACCATCTTCGAGTTGGTCTATGGCTAAGGTATTAAAGCCCGCGGTGCGCGGTGTTACCGCTTGAAACCATGAGGCTAACCATTTACCGAGTTCGCTGAGTGGTGCCAGTGTGTTGGGGTTATTGTATTCAATTAAGTAAATCGCAATCACGGCTATGGCATTGATAATAATAGTGCCGGTGATCATCATGCGGCTGTAAACGGTTAATTTTGACCAACGCTTGTTCCTACGAAGATCTATCCAGACTGAGAACCCTAGGCCACCGATAATAAATAAGCCCGTGATAGTGAGATTGATAATAGGATCGGCCACATAGGGCATTAAACTGTCGGCACTGAGGGCAAAACCTGCGTTATTAAAGGCACTAATCGTATAGAAAAAACCGTGGAATAAGCTGGTTTGCCAGCCGAGTTCATCGCTCCAATGCACAGATAAAATCAACATGCCTATGGCTTCAACCAACAGAGAAAACATCAATACGGCTTTTGCGGTCGAGACTAATGTCGATGTATCTGTTTGATTAAAGGCCTCTTTTGCGACTGTTTGCTGTAGAAAACCAATTCTGCCGCCAAGGGCTATCAGGGTCACAATCGCAAATGTCATCAGCCCAAGCCCGCCGAATTGGATCAAAAGGGCGATAACGATTTGGCCAAATGGCGTAAATACCGTCCCAGTGTCGACAACGACTAGGCCTGTGACTGTCACGGCGGAAGTGGCGGTAAACAAGCTTTGTAACCAAGTAATAGGCGCTTCGGTCGCTATGGGCAGTTTGAGTAAGCAAGTACCAAGGATGATCAGTAGTGCAAAGCTTAGGCTTAAAATAAAAGGTGGCGCACCTAACAGTTTTTTATCCGATCTGGGCTTGTGCTCAATTGCCATGATGGAGGGATGCCATTGAACCAAGTTACACCAACCTTGGTGCGAGATATTTAAGCTCGGCACGGCTACCACATAGCAACAATGCGTCATCGGTATGCAGTATAAAACTGCCATCAATCCTGCTAAATACCGCTAGATCGCGCTTAACCATAATGGCCGCAACCTTACCTTTAGGATCACGCATTACATTGTTTAAATCATCTTTCGCTCCATCCTGTACTGAGCCAAGAAGCTGGGCGACTGTGGTGTTATCTAGGTGGGGTTTTATATGAATTTCAACGATATATAGTCCATCACCAATGGCGAGAAAGTTATTTACCATAGGATAATTGAGCGATTGGGCGACACGCATCCCCATTTCTTCTTCTGGATGTATGATGCGTGCAACGCCGAGTTTAGACACGATAGTGTGGTGTGCCTTAGTGCTAGCTTTGACCCAAATAACTTGAACACCAAGATTTTTGAGTGCCAAGGTGCATAACAAACTCGATTGCATATCTTCGCCAATGGCGACGAGAACGGCTTCACTGTTGGCGAGGTCAAGCTCACGTAGCGCCGTTTCGTCGGAGCAGTCGCAAATGACGGCTTCAGTTAGGCTTTCAACATACTTTTCAACCATTTTGGGGTCACTGTCGACACCTGTGACCGTGTGGCCTAAGTGGATCAGTTCAAGGCTGGCTGCGACGCCGAATCGCCCTAAACCAATAACGGTAAAATGCGCCATACAAATATCCTTTTATGTTTGCTTTTGTGATGGTGAGAACGCTTACTTCTGATTGATGTCTGTTAAGCGGTAACCTAAACCCGCTTCTGTTTTAATCAGTTGCTGCTCGTTGCTGTCATTGAGTTTTTTACGTAGCTGACTCACTAGGATCCGCAGATAGTGGCTATCTTCTTGGTGGGTTTCGCCCCAAATATCCCGCAGTAATTCGGCCTGTGTGACTAACTTTCCAGGGTGAGACATTAAGGTCTCCATCAGGGCGAACTCTTTTTTGGTTAAGGCAATTTCTTGATGTTCTAGCCAAAGCTGGTGGGTGGTTTTTTGTAGTTTAAGTGGCCCAAAATGCAGTAAATCACTGACTGTAGGTTCATCCACTAAATCGCGGACTAATACCTTGATGCGGGCAATTAATTCTCTGATCCCAAAAGGCTTGCTGAGGTAATCATTGGCCCCGGCCTCTAAAAGGCGGATTTTCTCTTCCTCTTGATCGCGGGCGGTTAACACCAATACGGGGATTTTGTCGCTCTGCCGTAGGGTTTGTAGTAGCTCAATACCATCACCATCAGGTAATCCAAGGTCGAGTACCAACACGTGTGGTTGCTGCGCATGATAATGGGCTAGGGCTGCTGTTATTGACGATGCGCCAATATATTCAAATCCTTCCGCCTCTAATGAGATCCGCATAAAGGTGTGGATTTGCGCCTCGTCATCCACCACTAGCACTTTGTAAGCCATTTATTCTCTTTCCTTTTTTATTGGCAAAGCGATGCGGATTAGGCTGCCCTTGGTGACAGGTTCGGCGCTGATTTGGCCTTGGTGTGCGGTAATAATCCCTTTAGCAACAGCCAAGCCTAGACCTGCACCACCATCCGTTGATGGATGTTGGCGATAAAAGAGTTCAAAAACGGCTTCCATATCTGCGGCGGCTATACCGCAGCCCCGATCTTGGATATCCAATCTCAGCATATTTTCATATCGATAAACCTTAACTGTGACTTTTTTATCTTGTGGCGAGTAGCGCAATGCATTGTCCAGTACATTGAAAATGGCTTGTTCAATCAATGAACTGCATATCATCACTGTGGGTAGATCGGATTCACTCTTGATAACAATTCGTGGCTGCGTGGCCGGAAAACGCGCAATAGCTTGGTGTAACACATGAGTGATGGTGTCTTCACTCAAGCTAAACTTGAGTGCGCCATGTTGTAACTTAGTGGCCTGTAATAGATTTTCGATATATTGGTGCAAGCGGTGGCTTTCTGCCGCAGCGCTGTCAATTAGCTCATCCTTTTGGGATGGACTCAGCTTAGGCATATACTCTTTCAACGTTGTTAAAGTGCCAATAATGGTGGCGAGTGGCGTGCGTAAATCGTGGGAAACCGACAACAGAATACTGTTGCGTAACTGGGCTTGTTCAAGCGCATCTTGCTGACGCCGATAATGCTCGGCCAGTTTGCTGGTGGTTAGCGCCACTAAGAGGAACACTGCTAAGTTAAGAATATCCTCAAGATTAAACATCTGTAGCGAATAGCGCGGCGTGGTAAATAAAAAGTTATAACTTGCCGCTTCATACACTGCCGTAAAATAGGCGAAATTGGCGTTGCATTGCAAGGCAATAACGACCACGGCTAATTGTAAAATCAGTAGCACAGCGATGGTTGAGCCTGAGAAAAAATCGATGAAATAGCTGCTGAAAATCGCTATTACTAGCACTATAAAGGTGAATAAAGAGGGACGTGAACGCCAGTATTGTGTCATAGGTACAGCTATGGATGAAGTCATGAAATACAAAGAAGTATTAAAGAAGTTGTCCGTACTCTAACAAAGACATTTTAAGATAGCGCGTAAAAAATCCGTAAAATTTAGTCGATTGTTAGTGACTTAGCTTGCGATTAACTCGAGGGGATTGAGCTTACTCATATCAAGCTATAGGCGAATGATAAGGCTTACTGCGTAGACATCTGCTGTAAGCCTCACCCTCGGCGCTGGTTTAATCCGGTTGAATGCTAAAGCGCCATGGACTCCTTGATTACCACGGAATGGGTGGTGGGACTAAACGCTCACCATTATAGCCGGGAACGACGGCAAAGCGTGGGGAGTGTGCTTCCCACTCGGCTTGAGCTTTCGCAATTTCCTCTTTGCTATGGCCGACAAAATTCCACCAAATGCTGACCGGATCGGCCAGTGGTGCACCGCCAATCAGCAGTATGCGACAACCTGCTTCGAGTTCAACTGTAATGGTCTCACGTAACATACCAAGATACGCGAGGTCATTATTATCGAAGCTTTCATCCTCGATCTGGAAGCGGCCTTCGAGTGGCATTAGGGCATATTCGAAACTGGGGTCAAGGCGCAGGGTGAGCTTAGTGCTATTCGCTGCATAGAGATCCATGGCAACAATAGGTGAAAAGTGCAATGTAGGCGCCTGTTTATGCTGCCAAGTGCCAATCAGTAGGGTGAAGTCGACGTCAGCTTCGTGCCAAGTCGGTAACTCGGGATAGTGGTCGAATCTTGCTGCGGTATCTTTGTGCTCCAGTGGTAAGGCTATCCATAACTGCACCGCGTGCATAGTGCGATGACCTGTTACCGATTCTTCGGTATGGGCGATACCGTGTCCTGCCGTCATTAGGTTGACTTGCTTAGGACGGATCACTTGGGCACTGCCAATACTATCCCTATGCATGATTTCGCCTTCGAGCATCCAAGTAAATGTTTGCAGTCCAATATGTGGATGTTGGCCGACATTCAATAAGGGGCCGTCGGTGACAGGGCCAATATGATCGAGGAAGCACCAAGGACCTATGAGGCGGCGGCCTTTTTGTGGAATAGCCCGCGCGACGGGAATACCGCCAACATCACTGATTTTTGGGGTGATGCGTTGGACTTGAATTCGACCATTTTCAATCGGGCATTCCCTCGGGCCACCAAAAAACTGCGCTTGCTGTTCACTCATGCTGACTCCTTATCTTCAACTTGTTTGTAGACCTTAAGATTATTGATAGGCTAAGCATTTATTACTGAGTGTAATGTATTACATAATTACTGCATCCAGGGAGTGTTAATATAGATTATTCTGTTTAATAGCCTTAACGTGTTATTAAGCATAGGTTTACTGTGGTTGGTGTAGCATAATTAGGAACTCTTATTTAGTACTGAATTAACCCGATAAAACTTACTATTAAGTTGCTGTGAAATCCGCCAGTATTGAGTGTGACGTTAATGAAAAGATTATTGATAGTTATCTTAGCCTTAGGTCTTGGCGCTTGCGCTAGTGCGCCAGAACCTAAGCCTGTGGTAAAGCAAGTTGAGCTCGCCTCTGCTTGGGATGATAGCAATATTGCTGAGCTGCATTCAGAGTGGCGTGGCGTGCCCTATCGTCTAGGTGGCGGCTCTAAAAAAGGTATTGATTGTTCGGCCTTTGTGTCTGTCGCTTACCAAAAAATGTTGGGTATGGTATTACCGCGCACCGTCGAAGAACAGCAAGCACTCGGCAGGCCTGTGTCTAGGGATCAACTTCGCAGGGGTGACTTAGTCTTTTTCAAAACAGGTTGGAGTACCCACCATGTTGGCATTTATGTGGGGAGTGATAATTTCCTCCACGTATCAACTAGCCAAGGGGTGAAAATTTCGAGTCTGCATAACAGTTATTGGGCATCTAAGTATTGGAATGCACGGCGAATTTAAACCTTGTATTATTTGCGCTGAGCCGTATTTTTGTGGCCTTATTTGATTCCAGGACATAAGCATGACAACAACAAAACACTGGACCCTAAAGAGCATAGCCAACGAGTTGGGTGTCTCTAATGCCACTGTGTCTAACGCCTTTAATCGCCCCGATCAATTATCGGAAAAACGTCGTAACGACATTTTGGCTGCCTGCACTAAGCTTGGCTATTTCGGGCCGAATAAAGCGGCTCAATCCTTACGTAAGGGCAAGTTTGATACTGTCGCCTTAGTGCTGTCGGACAGCGTGGAATATATGGTGTCCGATCCTGTCGCCAGTAAATTTATGAAGGGCGTGGCGTCTGTCTTGGAGCAGGAGAAACTGAATCTATTGCTGTTTTCGGGCAGCTCAGACAGCGTGAATGCGGTCGCTGACTTTGTGGATGGTTTTATTTGTTATGGTCGCCCGCGCAATGCTCTGTTGGCCGAGCAGTTAAAGCAGGTAAAGAAAAAGGTCGTTACGGTCGATTTTGATATCCACAGAAATGCTTCTGTGAGCATAGACAATAAGTTAGCTGCCTATGAAGTGGCGAAACTGGCATTGCAGTCACCCGCAGACAATGTGGCCATTTTGGGGCTACGCTTGCTCGACACTCACTTGACTTGCCGCGTTTATGATTTGAATTTACTGGAGATAGACACGTCAGTCGCCCATCAAAGGTTACAAGGTTACCTGCAAGCGATTGAAGAAGTGGGCGTTGTACTGGGGCAGGATAGGATTTGGAATATTCCCGAGAGCAATGCTGAATATGCGGCGATAGCGGCAAAAGAAGCGCTGAACTCGACTCCGCGCCCGAATGTGTTTTTATGCATGAGTGACTTAATCGCCCTGAGCGTGCTCGGTCAGGCACAGGCAATGGGGCTGCGCGTTCCCGAAGACGTGCGAGTGGTAGGTTTTGATGGCATAGATGAAGGCACGCGCTCAAATCCACCGTTAACCACAGTCTGTCAATACTCTGAGCAGAAGGGACGAAAAGCGGCGCAAATGTTTGTCAGTGCTGCCGTACATGCAGAAGTTTTGGGCTATGAATTGCGTCTGGGTAAGAGTTGCTAATATCTGATTTTTTTAAACTAAAAAGGCGCATTCAATGCGCCTTTTTGCTATCTACCAACTATGCTGTTTGGCTTAGTCTTATTAAGCTCAGGCTTGAGATTGAGCCAGTAGCCTTGATAAGGATATCTGTGTCTCTTTGCCTTGTTCATCTAATAGAATGATTTGGCCATCTTTATTGGCGAAGTCGAGGGTAAGGCTCGCCCGACAATCGGCAGCAGTCCAAGATAGCGTCAGCGTTTGCTCGTTCGATGCCATAGTAAAATGACCATCAAAGGCGCGGTTGCTATTACGTAGTTTAATTAGCTGAGTCAGCGCCTTAACTACAGGTTTCTGTAACGCTTGCTGCACTTTTTCACGGTTTAAGTAAGGACGATTAATATCACGACCGACATGGGTTTTGTTGAGCAGATCCATATCGTTTGGAATCGCCAGCAGACCCGCGTAATACACCTGCGGAATCCCTGGGGTGAAAAACTGAATCGCGCGCGCCATCAAATAATCTTGGTCATTCTGGCCGAGTGCATCGTAATAGGTACAGTTGATTTGGTATAAATCGACATTACTGGCAGCGGCTCCTGTGGCTTGTAGACTCTCGCCTTGGCTGTTGCCATGTATGGTTTCGACCAGATTATCAATTTGATTTTCGGTCAATAATCCGTGTAAACCATCCATAGGGCCGACATCGATAATGCCAATGCCGTCGTGGGTGTCGAGTACGGTAATGCAGTTGCGTGGCGCCATTTCCAGCCAATGGGTCAAGGCGCGGCAATCTTGGCTAAACAGCGTGTGCAAGATGAGCGGTGGCAGGGCGAAGTCGTACACCATATCGACGCGCTTGGCGATTTCGACCTGAGTCATATGGTGCGAATGGATTTCGGCCAGAGTTGTCATGCCTAACTGATTGGCCTGCTTAGCTAATTTATCCACAAATTCGAAGGACTCTTCGATCATAAAGCAACTGGTGCCGGGCTTTTTAATCGCATAGCCCGCGGCGTCTAAGCGGATCAGATTCACTTTACTGTGATCGAAACGCGCCAGTACTCGGTTTAAATAATCTTTACCTGCGGCCGAGTTAACGTCGATATCGATTTGATTGCGGGTAAAGGTTGTCCAAAACTCTTCAGTCGAGCCATCGGCTAAGGTGTAAGTGCTGAAACAACTGCCCGGACGTGGACGATAGATAGCGGCTTGATCTTGCTCGCTTAAGCCCTCAGGAAATACCTTGTCTTTGGTTAAAAACAAATCCCAGTAGGCCGATTGTTTGCCGTGTTTGAGCACGTCTTTAAACTCTGGCGACTCGGCTGACATATGGTTAACGATAAGGTCGGCCATGATGTCGTAGTCATCACCAATGCGTTTAACGTCATCCCAATTACCTAAGCGTG
The DNA here is from genome assembly GCF_023283765.1 of Shewanella profunda. GTDB lineage: Bacteria > Pseudomonadota > Gammaproteobacteria > Enterobacterales > Shewanellaceae > Shewanella > Shewanella profunda. The sequence continues at coordinate 11,714 of NZ_JAKILG010000046.1, forward strand.
AATCGACTTGCACATGGTCTATGGGATCGAAACCCGCATCACTGCCGTCAATGGGAAAATAGAAAGGCAAAAGATGTACGCCGCCGAATAGACCTTGCAACTCGTTATCGAGCAGCGTTTTGAGCTCCTTGAGCCCTGCATTCGTTATCCTGTCGACATAGGTGATCAGTTGCACTTGGTTTTTCATACTTTGCCCACGCTTGAGTTGTCTTTCTAGAGTAAATATTTATGGCGATCTTTTAATTGATTGCACAACTAAACTTAATCGATTAAGTTGTATATTTAACCAATATGAAACATTATTCAAGTGGTTTGTTGGATTTTTGAGTTAGTCTCACGTTTTGGGGGAGGCTAGCTCGTTGCGGTACATAAAAACCGAAACCCTTTCAGGATGCTGCCACTTAGCGCTTGGGAGTGAGTAGGGATAATAACGATAAGGTGAAATAGTATGGTAAGTGATTCAAAAGGTTGCGATAGCCGCAATCACACCCGTATTCGGGTACTCACATATTTGATGTTTTTCATGTTCGCTATGACCTCAGATGCCGTGGGCGTCATTATTCCAGAGCTGATATCCCAGTTTGATTTATCTATGTCTCAGGCCAGTGCTTTTCACTATATGCCGATGATTTTTATCGCAATTAGTGGGCTATTTTTAGGTTTTTTGGCGGATAAAATTGGGCGTAAGTTAACCATTCTATTGGGACTGTTGTTATTCGCGCTCGCCTGTTTTATGTTCGCGTTGGGTGAATCTTTTTACTATTTCTTGTTCCTGCTTGCCTTTGTCGGCACTGCGATTGGCATCTTTAAAACCGGTGCACTTGGGCTTATCGGCGATATCTCGACCTCATCAAAACAGCATTCCAGCACTATGAATACGGTCGAAGGTTATTTTGGGGTTGGCGCTATGATAGGGCCAGCCATCGTCAGTTATTTACTGATCAGCGGCGTCTCTTGGAAGTATCTGTATTTTGGGGCGGGTTGCTTCTGTTTAGTGCTGTGTTGGTTAGCCTACCGGGCGGATTATCCGCAAATTAAGCGTTCCTCGACTGAAACTATTAACCTTGCCAGCACCTTTAAGATGATGAAAAACCCTTATGCATTAGGGTTTTCACTCGCGATAGGCTTATATGTTGCGACCGAAGTGGCGATTTACGTGTGGATGCCGACCCTGTTGCAAAGTTATCAAGGTGACTTCACCACCTTAGCCACCTACGCCCTGACGATCTTTTTTACCCTGCGTGCGGGTGGTCGCTTTTTAGGGGGCTGGGTGCTCGATCGCTTCCCTTGGCAGCAAGTGATGTTCTGGTTTAGTTTTGCGATAAGTGCTTGTTATCTAGGATCTATGATCTACGGTATTGAAGCTGCTGTCGTGCTGTTGCCCCTGTCAGGCCTATTTATGTCCATGATGTATCCGACGCTGAACTCTAAGGGCATCAGTTGTTTCCCTGTGGATCAACATGGCTCTGTGGCTGGGGTGATCTTATTTTTTACTGCGGTATCCGCCGCTGTTGGGCCTCTGCTAATGGGCTTAGTTGGCGATATCTTCGGCCATGTTAAATATGGTTTCTACCTTGCCACTGGTTTTGCCATTTTGTTGTGCCTCCTTAGCGGATTTAACCTAGTTAAAGATCCGTCACGCCATTTGTTAACGACCGGAACGCACTAAATTGGGCTGTGACAGAAAATATTTTCCTGTCACATTTTCTCAATTAATCAATCTGTTGACCTAATACATCCAGAGTATGAACCAAAACTGTGCAAAAAACGCACTTGCTTTTTGTTAATTAGTTGCTAACTTGTTAACTTAATCGATTAAGTTGTGGTTTTAGCTAATCATGAATGATAACTAAGATAGTTTTTCGATTAATCACAATTCAGTCGATGTTGCCATGGGGAGATAGGGCAGCATCACAAATATGGATGGGGACATAAAAATGATAAAAAGCACATCTCAGAAATTTTTGTTAAGTTCATTGGCCGTTATGGTGAGTTCTCACCTTTGGGCTGTAGAGGCACCACAACAGGAAGAAGCCAAGAAAGATGCACTCGGTTTAGAAAGAATTACCGTAACTGGGGTTGCCCGCGGTACGCGTGTCATGGACTCGAGTGTGTCCGTCAGCAGCGTGTCACTGGCCGAGCTTGAGGTGAGCACGCCACGCTCATCGGCGGAGGCATTTCGTATTATTCCGGGGATAAAGGTCGAATCTACTGGCGGTGAAGGTAATGCCAACATTGCTGTCCGTGGTTTACCTGTGGCTTCTGGCGGCGCTAAGTTCCTGCAAATTCAAGAAGATGGTTTGCCCATCATGCAGTTTGGCGATATCGCCTTCGGTAACTCAGACATCTTTTTACGCTTAGACTCTACGGTGCAAACAATTGAATCTATCCGTGGTGGCTCGGCATCGACCGCCGCCAGTAATGCCCCCGGCGGCATTATCAACGTGATCAGTAAAACCGGTTCATCTGATGCGGGCAGTGTTTCTACCACCTTCGGGCTGGATTACGATACTTTCCGCACCGACTTTGAATACGGTACTAGCATCAACGACAGCCTGCGTTTCCATGTGGGTGGTTTCGTGCGTACGGGTGAAGGCCCACGCGAAGCGGGCTATAACGCCAACAAAGGCGGCCAGATCAAAGCCAACTTAACTAAAGAATTCGATAATGGCTATGTTCGCCTGTATTTCAAACATTTAGACGATAAAAGCATAGGTTACTTACCTATGCCCATGTACTCGGATGGCAGCTCAATCCCTGGTTTTGACGCTAAATCCGATGCGATTCAGTCCGCTTATTTCCTCTCTACTTTGAGCTTAGGTGCCGATGGCGAACGTCGTCGTGGCGATATGCGCGATGGCATGAATCCTGTGGTCGATTCTGTGGGCTTAGAGGCTTCCTTCGATTTAGGTAATGACTGGCAGGTAGAAAACCGTTTCCGTTTCTCCGATGTGAGCGGTAACTTCCTGTCGCCATTCCCCGCCGAAGTGGCGAACGGCAGCGATATCGCGACCAGTATTGCGGGTACTGGCGCTAAGTTGATTTACGCCAATGGACCTAATGCAGGCAATCCAATGGATGGTTTAGCTATGCGTATCAATACCTTTGATGTGCAGATGAATGATTTTGGCTCAATCGTAAACGACCTGAAATTAACAAAAACCTTCGACGATACCAGCGTGACATTCGGCTATTACAGTGCAGTGCAAAACATCAGTATGACCTGGATGTGGAACTCCTATCTGATGGAAGTGAAGGGTGATAATGCGGCGCTGTTGGATGTGGTTGCCGCCGATGGCACGGCTTATTCTGATAATGGCCTCTATGCTTATGGCGTGCCTTATTGGGGAAATTGTTGCCAACGCAATTACGATACCGACTACAGCATAAAAGCGCCTTACCTCGCGTTAGCATCGAGTTTTGGTGACCTTTCGCTTGATGCCAGTGTGCGTTATGACAGCGGTGATGCGAGCGGTTACTATGCGGGTAGCGTGCAATCGCAGGTGGATATGAATCAGGATGGCGTGATTTCCATCCCTGAGCAAAGCGTGTCTTCTATCGACAATGCTAATCCTCAGCCGGTGAATTACGACTGGAATTACACTTCCTATTCATTGGGTGCTAACTACCAGTTTTCTAGTGACTTAGCAGCATTTGGCCGCTTGAGCCACGGTGGCCGCGCTAATGCCGACCGCTTGTTATTTGGTAAGGTTCGTGCCGATGGTTCAGTGGCGAAGGAAGATGCGGTTGATAAGGTTGATCAGTACGAGTTAGGTGTTAAGTATCGTTACAATGATCTGTCTGTGTTTGCGACGGCATTCTACTCTGAAACCGAAGAGCAAAACTTTGAAGCTACTAGCCAACGTTTCTTCGACCGTAAGTATAAAGCTAAAGGTATTGAAATCGAGTCGGCCTATTTTATCGGTGACTTCGACTTTAGAGGCAACCTGACGTGGACCGATGCCGAGATTGCTAAGGATGCATTGACGCCAGAAGTGGTCGGTAACACCCCAAGAAGACAGGCTGACTTTATCTACTCTTTGATGGGACGTTACAACTTTAACCAAGGTTCAGTGGGGGTTAACTTAATTGGCACTACAGATTCCTATGCTCAAGATAATAATGACTTAAGTTTCGATGGCTACAACCAAGTGAATGCCTTTGCGACGTACAATCTGACCGAGGCAATGAGTGTGTCCTTAAACGTCAACAACTTGTTTGATGTCACGGGTATTACTGAAGCAGAAGAAGGCTCAATCCCCGATAACAATATCATCCGTGCCCGTACCATTAATGGCCGTACCACTAGCGCGACGCTTAAATACGAGTTCTAAGCGGATGTTGCTACAGAAACTGTTTTTATAGAAAAAATGCTAAGCCAAAACAGCCCATGAAAGTGGGCTTTTTGCCTGATACAGAATATAGAATGACAAAGTTGGAGATAAAATGACGGTATTACTCAGCTTCGGTGAGGTGTTAGTGGACTTGCTGCCAACCGATGCCACGGGCAAACATCATCAGCCGATTGCCGGTGGCGCGCCCGCTAATGTGGCCGTGGGTTACGCTAAACTCGGCGGCAAGAGTTACTTTGCTGGTGGTATCAGCGTCGATCATTATGGTGTTATGTTAACCGCGGCCTTAGCGGAGCAAGGTGTGGTGACGGATTTTCTTGCCGAAGTGCCTAACGCCGCCACTGCGACTGTGTTGGTTAATTTGGATGAACAGGGTGAACGCACCTTTGAGTTCAATCGTAATGACACAGCCGATATGCGCTACAGCAATCAGCATTTCGATAGTATTCCATGGCAGGGTATTGATATTTTTCATCTTTGCTCAAATACCTTTACCGAAACTGCTATTTTTAACACTAGCCTTTATGGTGCGCGCCGTGCCAATGCGTTCGCGACTTTAGTGAGTTTTGATGTGAATCTGCGTTTATCCCTGTGGCAGGACACGTCTCTGCTATCCGAGCGGGTTGAGCAGTGTTTTCGCTACACTCAAGTGCTGAAAATGAGCCGTGAAGAAGCGGACTACTTAGCACGGGAGAAAAGTTTAGCGCGGGCGCGGGAGACTGCGGGCAGCAATGGCAACAATAGTTTTGAAGATTATCTGCTGTTCTGCCTTGCCCAAGGGGTTGAGGTGATTTTGGTCACCGATGGCGCCAATCCAGTGCAATGCATTACTGCGCAGCAAAGGTTTAGCGTACCAGTGCCGCAAATATCTGCTGTGGATACTACGGCCGCGGGCGACAGTTTTATCTCAGGTTTTCTGTTCGCATTAGGTTTAGGGCTCGAACATGATCTTGAATCCGATTTAGGAAATTTAAGCTTGAAGCAAAGGCTCGCAAGCCAAGCGCACTTAGAGGCGGCTGTGGTATTTGCTACTCGCTGCGGCGCGTTTACCTGCGGGCAAAAGGGCGCGTTTCCCGCCTTACCTACGTTGGCGCAGGTTAGCTAACCCTCACTGCATTAACGATAATATCCAAGGCGAGCCTATTGAGTTTGCCTTGGATTTTTTGTCTTTTAGATTTTCCGCCCGTCATTCTTCAATAGCATAGCGCGAACCAAATCACGTTTTAGTCGCCCCCTTTGTAAAGCATTTATGCTATTTTAGCTGCGACTTAAGGTCGAAGATGCATCGGATTTTTCCATGCTTGATGTCGACATTTTTTTCGGCATGGTTTTATTTCAACATCATTGGGGATTTCCTATGAGCAAAGCAAAAATCGGTATTGTGACGGTAAGCGATCGCGCCAGCGCGGGAATTTATGAAGATATCTCAGGCAAGGCGATTATCGACACGCTCAACGACTATCTCACCAGCGAGTGGGAGCCGATTTACCAAGTGATCCCCGATGAGCAGGATGTGATTGAAGCGACGTTGATCAAAATGGCCGACGAGCAGGATTGCTGCTTGATTGTCACTACGGGCGGCACTGGCCCAGCGAAACGCGATGTCACCCCAGAAGCGACAGAAGCCGTCTGCGATCGCATGATGCCGGGCTTTGGTGAGTTGATGCGCGCTGAGTCATTAAAGTTTGTTCCTACCGCCATTTTATCGCGCCAAACCGCAGGATTACGTGGCGATTCATTGATTGTGAACTTGCCCGGCAAACCAAAATCGATTCGCGAATGTTTAGATGCCGTGTTCCCCGCTATTCCTTACTGTATCGATTTGATGGAAGGCCCGTATTTAGAGTGCAATGAGTCGGTTATCAAACCATTCAGGCCTAAGGCTAAGTAATCTTGCTATCGAGCCTGTAAAAAACGAAGCCACTGAAAATCCAGTGGCTTTGTTGTTTGAGGAGCTTAGGGTTCATAACCGATTAATCTGTTGCTTTAGCTCGTACTCTGGCTCTGTCACTATTTTTTCAAGCACTTGTACTCGCTCAATTAGAGCTTGGTTTTGCAGACTAAGTTGAGTCACTTTATCCTCAAGGTGCCTATCGTCTGCGGTACCCACTCCAAGTTGGCGCGCCTTTAAATAGTGCTTAAACATCTCAGTAGCGCTGAGGCCAATAATGAAGCTGACCATAATCACCATTAAGACATATTCGTTTTCCATAACAAACTCCCGTTTCTATTGAGGTTTTCAACTTGGGAACGACTTAGTTATCGTCCCCAAGTTTATCGATCGAAGCGCCCTATAAACCGAAGATCACTTTTTCACTCCTGAGCGACCTTTCCATGCCAAAGGCGAGCAATATCGCAATGGCGAGTGTGCCTAAGGTCGAAACCAGTAACTGCAACATGGGCAAGTCTTTACCTTTGATAAAGTCCATTAATGCCTGTTGCTGACCCGAGACGGGCAACCACTGCAGCATATCTGGCGCTATGTTGTAACTGGCGGCCATCGACAGGGCTAAGGGCACAAACAGCACCATGGTCAGATAGGACTGAGCTTCCTTAAAGGTTTTCGCCATAAAAGACACAAACAGTTGCAGACAAGCGGCCATTAACGCGACGGGGATGCCGACTACTAACATCAGCAGCATAAATTCCGTGGTGATGTTGACGCTAAAGCCTAATTCCTGCCATGGCACAAAGGCGTAGGCGATTTTAGACACCAGCAAGATCAGCACTAAACCGAGCAAAGCGAACAGGCTTACCGCAATAATTTTTGACAGCACTAACTGGCGAGTGGTCAGCGGATGGCTCAGTAGCAGGGCCAAGGAGTTGCGTTCGCGCTCACCGGCACTGGTGTCGATAGCTAGGTTCATCCCCGAGATAAATACCGAGTAAATCATAGTGAAAATGGCGATACCTAAGATCATCCCACCCTTAGAGTCTGTAGTGGCTTTGTCTTGCACATTTACCTTGAGCGGCTGCACCACGCGCGGGTCGATACCGCGGGCAATTAAACGTAAACTGCCCATTTCAGCGCTGTAGGCCTGCAGTTGTTTCTCGAGTCTGCGAATCGAGTTCTGTAGTTTCTCCTCTGAATTATCGGCCACGATAGTGATTTCGGCGCTTTTGCCTTGGTTCATTTGCGCGGCATAGTCGGTGCTGATGATCAGTTCTATCGCTTTAAGGTCTTTGGCGTCAGAGCCATCGGCCGCACCTTGAGTGATGCCCTTATTTGATAAAAATCTTACTAAATCCGGTGCTTTATCGGGATTTTTAATGGTGATTTTTAAATCATCGGGGCTGGTTAGCTGGCCAATTAACACCATAAATAGGCCGCACATGATCAACGGCGTACCTATGGCGTAGTACAGCCCCGCCATCACAGAGCGCTTATCGCGGGCGGCATCGATGAGTTCTTTACGAACCATAGCGATTATTTTATTCATGCTGTTATTCCTTTATCCATGATCTTATCTATCTGAGCTTGTACAGTATTGATGCTGCCTGCATTGTTGTTCGTTTGAGTCATCATGCCGCTATCCCTTCATCCGTGCCGATAAGTTGAATAAAGGCTTCTTCGAGCGAGTCTTTGCCCGTTTGAATGCAAAGCTCAGTTGGGCTGCCAATGGCGACGACTCTGCCTTGGGCCATGACGATCACTTGGTCACACAGCGCGGCGACTTCTTGCATCACATGGCTAGAGAACAGCACGCAATGTCCTTGATTTTTAAGGTCGATAAGAATGTCACGTAACAGGCGAGTGCTCATCACATCCAGCCCACGGGTCGGCTCGTCGAGGATAATATTGCTCGGGCTGTGGACGATTGCCTGTGCGAGGGCGGTTTTCATTCTTTGTCCTTGGGAGAAGCCTTTGCAGCGGCGATCGCTAATGTCTTCGAGGCGCAATTTCGCAATCACTTGGCTGGTGGCCTCCTTGGCATCCTTGGATGATAAGCCGCTTAGCTCGGCAAAATAGCGAATGTATTCCCGTGGCGTTAAGCGTTCGTACAGACCAAAAGGATCGGGGAATAAGCCGAGTTGCTGTTTAGCGCCAATAGGGTCGATGGCGACATCTATGCCTTCGATTTCAGCCTTGCCGTTATCGGGTTTCAGCAGGCCAAAGATAGTACGTAAACAGGTCGTTTTACCTGCCCCGTTCGGGCCGAGTAGTCCTGTGATTTGGCCGTTTTGTGCGACGAAACTTAAGTCATTGAGCGCCTGCACGTCACCGATGCGCTTGGAAAGATGGGATACTTTAATCATGGCTTATTCCTTAGCTCCAGTGCTGGTGTGGTCATCTGTTGTCGTGGTTTTTGTGCTGGTCGCATTAAGCGGCTCTACCGAGCTGGCATTTAAATAAAAGCTGCGGCGCACATCTTTGTTTAAACATTCGCCGTCGAGATCGTTGACTGAGCCCGAGCGGACGAGATCGGCGATCAGGTTATTGGCGCAGGATTGATAGGCCACACCGTGGGTCGCATAAGGAGCGACAAAGTGTTTGGCATTGGTGAGTTTTTCTATGGCTAACTCGCCCCAGCTTGGTGGGGTGGCGGGGTCGATTTCGCCGGATAACAACAAGGTCGGAATGTTGCTGTTAATGGGCTCGCTAAAGCTGTCATCGACCGCAGGGACTTTCCATACTGAACAAGTCGCCTCTAAGCCTTCGAGCATGGTTCTGCCCATAAAGGAGTGCTGAGCCTGCTCGCGCATGGTTGGGGTAATGCGGTGCATATCTTCGCCACACACAACGGATGCGTGCATGCCCATCGCCATGCCAGCATTGTCGATAGTGAGGGCATAGAGGCCGAGTATAGGTTGGAAGTTGTTTTTCGCGGCTTGATGAATCGCATGGGGTAGGAGGGCGCGCACATTGGCTTGATACAGCGCCATGCGGATCGAGCCAGAGAATTTACCGCGCGTCATGGTCAACATGGTTTTTTCGCCCGTGACGGGATCGTAAACGTTTTCCATCACAGGGCCTGTGGCGAGCTTAGCGTCGACTCGCTCAAAGTCCGCCTTTAACTGGGGAAATTGACTGTTACAGGCGGCAGTTGCTTGGCAATCCTTAAACAGTAAGTCGAAGCCACGATCAATTGCCGAGCCAATTTCTAATACGCTTTGCTGCATGGGCACTATGCCGTCTAAGGTCACTGTGGCTAAGTGCTCTGGATATAAACGCATGTAAAGTTGCGCCATGCGAGTGCCGTAGGAGATGCCGTAAATATGCAGTTTTTTATAGCCTAAGTGCGCTCGCACGGCTTCGAAGTCTTTAATCGCATTGAGGCTGCCATATTGAGTCACGTCGGCATCGATTTTGGTTAAGCATTTTTGCGTTTCGGCTAAGGTATCGACATTATTGTCATCGAAGGACAGCGGAGATTGCGCCCCTTCATCGCAGGCCAGCAGATTCGAACGGCCTGTGCCCCTTTGATCGATCAGTAAAATATCCTGCTGTTGGCGAACTTTGCTCAGCATGGCATCGAAACCTGCCGCGTTCTCTATGGCCGATTGTCCTGGGCCGCCGGCAATCGCCAGCAAGGCTTCTTGATGGTTGGCATTTTTCACCGCAGGCAAAACGACGTAATGTACTTGGATCTGTTTACCATCGGGTTTGTTAGGATTTTCTGGCACAGTCACAAAACCGCAGTTTAGGCGATCGGAAACGCCTTCTACATAACAAGTGTCGGTCTTATTTGCTATATCAGCCGCCGCTTGTGTCTCTTGGCTTTTCACATCACTCGCCCACGTCGCCGTACTTGCCATTGCCAGTATGAGTGCGCTCATTCTCAAAGTACGAGTGCTTAAAATACGCGTGCGCCATGTGGCACATGTGGCATTAGTTGCATCATGCCGTGGCAGAGTTAATCCAAGGCGTTGAGCGGCGTTGCTTAACTTCCTGTGTGTCATGCTATCTATCATGCGCGCTTTCCTTTTTGCATTTCAGGACGAATGTGTTAATTTAACTATCAGTGTATCGGTGTATCAATGTATTAATACAGTGTGTAAAGGCTAATGTTAGAACTTTTAAATGTCAACCCCAGTAGTGGCGAACCCATCTATAAACAATTACACGAGCAAATTGTGCGCTTAATTGTGGGTGGTCAACTGCAAGTGGAAGACGTATTACCCTCTGTACGCCAAATTGCCGAGCATTTAGCGGTAAATCCCATGACAGTTTCCCGCGCGATTCAACAGCTTGTCGATCAAGGTTGGCTCGAACGTCGCCGCGGTCAAGCGACAAAAGTCGCGTTGCGAACTGAGATTATGGCATCGGGTATTAGCCTGCTCGAACCCCAGATTGATGCCCTGTTGTCGCAGGCAAAGCAGTTAGGTGTCAGCTTGCCTGAGTTGCTGCAACGGCTAAATGAACGCTGGCAAAATTAGAAAGTAACGTATCGATAAATAGAATAAAAAGGATGGAATTCGATGGACCAAAAGCGCACGCCAATACTTGAATTTAACCAAGTGAATAAAGTCTTTCGCGGTAAAAGTGCGGGCGAAAAGTGGGCGCTTAAGGATTTATCATTAACCTTGTCGGCGGGTATGGTGGTTGGGTTATTAGGGCAAAATGGGGCGGGTAAATCGACCCTAATGCGCTGCGCCTTGGGTGTGCTCACACCGGATTCTGGCAGTATTGTTACCTTAGGCGAAACGCCTGAAAACTTAACCTCAAGGGCAAAAGAGCATTTAGGTTATGTACCGCAGCAACCCTTTGGTTATGAAGGCTTTACCATTGAACGCGCCCTCGATTTACACCGCAGTTTTTATCCCAATTGGGATATGCAATTAGAACAAGATTGGCTAGTTCGTTTCGAACTAGATGTGACCCAACAGGTGCAACGTTTATCTGTGGGTCAAAGGCAATCATTAGCCTTGATCATGGCTATGGCCTATCGCCCTGAGTTGTTAATCCTCGATGAACCCGTTGCCAGCCTCGACCCCATAGTACGGCGCAAGTTTATGGTCGATTTGTTTGATCTTGCCCTCGAATCTGGCTCTGCCGTGCTGTTTTCATCCCATATCACTTCAGATCTAGAGCGTGTAGCTAGCCATGTCGCACTGATAAAACAGGGTGAGTTAGTGCTGTTTAAGGAAATCGATGCCCTGCGTGAAGAAGTGCGTTTGTTAACACTCGCGCCCGAAACCGTTTTGCCTGAGTTAATCACAGTGCTGAGCCGACACGGGGATTCTGTGCTGGTGGATTTAGGTGGGTATCACACTGAAATATCAGGCGTGTTAAAGAATGAGGCCCTAAATCTGGAGCAGCTATTTATGGAGCTACACAGATGAGTGTGGTGCACCATAAGCCGATGCAAACCGTGAAGGCTAAAAGAACGAGTCAGCGAATGAACCCTTTCAAGGGTATGCTGCGCTTTTGGTGCTTTGATATCGGCAGTGTGAGCTTTTTAGGTACGGGCTTACTGGGGGTGATCTTAGGTTGTATCGCCGCGGTTTATGGTAAAAATGACAGTGCTGAACTGTTGTTTTCCATGGGAATAGTCTCAAGTTCGGCGGCGATCGCATGGCAACTCATACGTCTGATGGCGAATGAATGCGCGCAGTTAATTCCCCATTATCGTCGCTATATCTACATTCAAAGTGTCGCTGTTTTAGCCAGCGTTTTTGGCATAGGTGTATTGTTCTGTTTGGTTTTAGGTTTGACGGCGAGCCTACCTACCTTGGTGCTGGCTTTGGTGATGAGTTTAACCTTTATTTGGCTTTGTTTACTCAGCACTCAGTGGTTTTACGCTTCGTTTTTGTTGTTTGTCTTAATGCCATTTATGTCCTTGATTGCGAGTCATATTCCCCTTTGGTTAAGTACTATTGCCCTATTGGTTTTAGGTGTTCTGATTGCGCGCGCATGCCGTGTTTTACCTTGGCGTGCTGAGGCGAGGACGGTATATCTCAATGGTCTCGAAATGGGTTGGTTCTGGCTGCCGAATCTGCAATCCATGCGCATCTTGAGTCGCTTTGAGCGTTATTTGCATCCGACCAATTTTTTTATTGGCCCTATGCTCACCATTCTATTGTTATTACTGCCTATATTAGCCTTAGCGCTTGGGCTGTTGTCGTATCAATTCCATTGGAATGCCCCTGTATTATTGCTTTTGGCGCAGTTCAGCGTGATTAGTTGTTCGCTGGTGCATTGGAGCCGAGTGCAACGCTCGCGCTCGACAGAAACCCTATTGCTGATGCCGGGATTTAACGGCCGAAAGGGACTTATAGCGGCATTTTGTCTTGGGCAGCAAAGACTACTGAATGTGGTCGTCGGCATTATGTTGATGTGTACTCTGTTGCTGGGTTGGCTCAATGCTGATCTGAATTGGCCGTTGCTGGCCCATCTAGTGTTGAGTACTTACTGGGCCTGCGCCTTGATACTCGGTTTTGGCTGCATGTGTCGCCGCGTTTTGCATATCACGCTGACTATGTTGATCGTGGCGGGGCATTCCCTGTGGGTGTCTATCAGCCTTGCATCTTTACGGGGTGGCGGCAGCCTAGTCGACTGGTTGTTGTGGGATCTACTCTTAGTACTGCTTGGGCAAATTGTGTTGTTTTGGGGTAAGAAAAAACTCTGGCAAGGCGATGTCATTAGCAGATAAAAGGATATTTTCAGCGTGATTTGGGCGACATTTGCACAACATTAGAGCAAAAACTCTTAGTTTTTATTTGGCCTTCAGGTAGAATGCTGCAAAAGCGGTACACTTGTAAGCTAAAAGGTGAGTCTCTTATGTCTCTCGAACAATATCATGTAATTCAACTTTTACAGCAGCAGAGCAAGTCCCTAAAGGATGCTATAGCGCTGGAAGGTTTTGAAATGGCTGCACCTTGGCATCAGGTGAGCTGGCAAGCATTTGATCATACTAGCAGTAAAATTGCACAGGTGTTGATCCAACTGGGCGTACAAGTGCAAGACCGTTGTGTCATCCTATCGCAAAACTGCCCGCAGTGGACTTGTGCTGATATAGGTACACTTAAGAGTCGCGCGATTGTGGTGCCGATTTATCCTACCAGTACCATAGAACAGGCAAGTTTTATCGTTAACGACGCCGCTGCCAAAGTGATTTTTGTCGACGATGTTAAACAATATGCCATGGCCTGCGAGTTGCAGACAATTTGCCCAAGCCTTGAGCATGTGATTGTTTTCGATTCGAGCGTGGTACTTGCTGCCGATACCGCCAATCAACACTGGCATTTAGATGCCTTACTGGCTGGCACCTATGAGCAAGAAGCCGAGCTAAACCAGCGTTTACAGGCGGCTAATCTTGATGATTTACTGACCTTAATTTATACCTCTGGCACCACGGGCGATCCTAAAGGTGTGATGCTGGATTACCGTAATATGGCGTCTACCATACGCCAACACGATCAAAAACTGGCCTTCAGTTCTGGCGATGTGTCTTTAGCATTTTTACCATTGAGCCATGTATTTGAGCGCAGTTGGAGCTTCTACGTGCTGTGTCGTGGTGGTCATAATGTCTACCTGCAAAATACCCAAAGAGTAAAAGAGGCGATTAGTGCTGTGCGTCCACATACCCTATGTGTAGTGCCGCGTTTCCTCGAAAAAGTGTACAGTGCAGTGCAGGATAAAGTGGCTAAATCTCCCCAAAGCCGCAAAAAAATGTTTGCTTGGGCAATGCGTGTGGGGGAACGTCAGTTCGAAGCGGGCCAAGGTCGGGCTAAGGGTGGCTTATGGTTATCTTTGCAGTGGCAACTCGCGAATAAGCTGGTTTACAGCAAGCTACAGGCTGTACTTGGTGGACGTTTGAAATTTATGCCCTGTGGTGGTGCTGCATTAGATCTCAATGTTGGTTCTTTCTTCCATGCTATTGGTATTCCTGTGCTTTGCGGTTATGGCATGACAGAAACCAACGCCACAGTGACCTGTAATACCTTAGATAATCGTGTTCCAGGTTCTAATGGTCAGCCGCTGCTGGAAACTGAAATTAAACTCGGTAAGGATGATGAGATCCTTGTTCGCGGTGCCACTGTGATGCGCGGTTATTACAATCGCCCCGAAGATACCGCAGCGGCGTTTGAGGATGGTTGGCTAAAAACTGGTGATGCGGGACGCTTCGATGCTAACGGTAATTTATTTATTACTGACCGTATCAAAGAACTGATGAAAACCTCCAACGGCAAATATATCGCGCCGCAAAGGGTGGAAGGAACTGTTGGGCGTTGCCCCTTTATCGAACAAGTGGCCATTATTGCCGATGCACGCAACTATGTAACCGCCTTGATCGTGCCCGCATTTGAGTCCTTGGAGGCTTGGGCGAAGGAGAAGGGGCTGAAGTACGAATCATCCTTAGAATTGCTACGTCATAGTCATGTGGTTGAACATTTCGAGCAACGCTTAAAGCAGTTACAGCATGAGTTAGCGGGTTTCGAGCAGATTAAAAAGTTCACTTTATTGCCGGAAGCATTTTCGATGGAAGCGGGTTTAATTACCCCAACGCTCAAGCTGCGCCGCAAGATGATTTACCATAAATACGCCCACGAAATTAATGCTATGTATAGTAATTGATTGTTAAAACAATGATCTGATAAGGCCGCCATCGCGGCCTTTTTTGTTTCTGCTACTTCCTGAAGTGTTTTTCTTAGCATAAAATTCGCTCCGTTTACTGGTGCGCATGAGGCGCGAGGCGTCAGTGTAAAAGGTGTAGTTAAATGGAACTTTCGATTCGTAGTTTATTCGCTGCAGCGGGTGCGGTGTTGTTATCTTCTTTGACTGTCATTCCTGCAGCTGACGCTGCGGATTACGACAAAATAGTCCATGGCCCTGTAGATTTACCTAACGGGCAATGGCTCAATTTCTACCAAAAAGATCATAAAGTGTGGGGCGAAATGCTCTATGGCGATGCGCCCGGCGTGCGTATTGATGATTATGGTTCTGCTGAAGTGGTTGCGGTTTTTTACCTCGATTTTGATAAAGGTGGCACCAAAGAAGTGGTTGTCATGCTCAGGGATGCCGATGGTCAGCATTTACGGGGCTATGGTTTTGAAGGGGATGAGCTCACAAAACTCCCTCGCCTACAGATTGTGCTTGATGAAGTGGCACCAACCTTAACCTCGTTTACCGTGGGTAGCGTTCGTAAAGTGTTAAGCCAAATTCCTCCGCAACAATACCGTATGACCTATGATGTTGAGGCGGTTGAAGATCCCGCCATTAAAGCGATTGTCGATGGTTCTACTAAGCTCAAGCCGACCTTAGTGGGCTATCGTAATTCCGAAGGCAAGCCCGTCGATGTGAAGACCGCAGTCGAATATAAATTACGTTATCCACTCACCCGCAAAGATAAAGATGCCCAAGGTAATGATCGTCAATATAGCCTTGTGACCACCTTTGACCGCAGTGGATATAGTGAAGAAGACGCTAGCTTTGTATTAGTGAGCGTGGCCTTCGAGGCCGATGATTTTGATTGGCTTAAAAGTGGTGGTGCCGTGATCCCTAAAACAGGCCCATTCTACGATTTTATGAGCATGGGTATGGGGAGCACCTGGGCTGGGCTTGCCAGTGAAAGTCATTATGCCCAAGGTGTACTCGATGGCCCGTATGCAGCCTACGATGGCCGTAATGGTAGCGTGGTTTACTCTGGTAACTACAAGCAGGGCAAAAAAGTCGGTAAGTGGATGGAGACTGAAAACCAAGCCATTTATTGGGAAGGCGAATATCTTGACGGTAAAAAGCAAGGTAAATGGATTGCACAGTCGATGTTCGATGAGGCCGATAGCTTCGGTTTTGCCCACTACAATCAGGATGTGCTCGATGGCCCCTACGAAGTCTATGAGCCAGATTATGGCTCCGGTACAGAAAGCGATAAACGATTAGTGGAAAAAGGCATTTATCGCAATGGGATCAAAGATGGAGAATGGCTTGAGGCTGATGGCAGCAAAGGCCAATATCAAAAGGGGGCCAAACAAGGTCCTTGGGTCGATAAAGTGACGCGCGGACATTTCCGTGATCAAGTAGGCGAAGGCGCCTATCTTGCAGGAAAACGCACTGGCCCTTGGGTATTTAAAGCCGAAGATGGGACTCGTACCGAAGTAAGCTATGTCAATGGCTTGCGTCAAGGAGAGTCTAAATCATTCAATAAAGATAATGTGATGTATCTTGCCAGCCAATATGATCAGGGCCGTCTCAATGGTCAGAGTATTTGGTATTCAAGTCCGAACGTAGTGAGTTATATCGCAAACTATCGCCAAGGTGAGCTAGATGGCCAGCAAATGCGTTTTGACCCCAAGGGTGAGCTCACTGAGTTAAGTAGTTTTAAATTTAATGAAACAGTGAAACTTAAGCCTTCACACGATGAATGTATTATGCGTGAAAATCCCTATACAGCTGATTGTGAAGGGGTAATAAATCAAAAAAATACCGAGACCTCATCGATAAAACACGGTGAACAGCGCGAGTATTATAGTAGTGGCTCCTTGTATAAATTGGCTTATTACACCAATGGCGATGTAGATAAAGAATATCAGTTTGATTCCAATGGCCGTTTATTAAATATAAAAACGTACAAAGCGGGTAAGGAATACGGCCCAAGTATCAGTTATTCCACTGATGGTGGTTACTCACTCTCCCGATATGGCCACCAAGTGAATAACCGTGTCTCTGGCCCCCATTACAGCTTCTATCCTAATGGGCAATTAAGAAGCCTGTGGAACTACTGCCAGCAAGAAGGCGAAATGTGGAACGGTGAACCTTACTACTGGGATAACGCCATTGCGCGCTGCGGTATACAGCGCGAGTACTTTGATAATGGTGCCGTGAGTTGTATTGAAGATCTCGATAGCAATTATGCCGTGGATAAGGTGTGTTACGACATGAATGGCAAGATAGCGAATGAAATGCTGCGTATCGATGAACAGCATGTGATCCACAAGCGCTACATTAACGGTGTCATCTATTCCGAAGAGCCGGGTTTTGCCGATTACTCACATATCACTAAGGGCCGTACAATTTATCACTTACAGAACCCAAAAACTCATGGGATCTATAAGTCTTATAAAAATGGCAAGTTAGAATACGAGAAAATGTATGATATGGGTAAGGCTGGATGCCTTAAAAAGTACGATGCTAACGGCAAGCAAACCCCAGAAACGGCAAGTTGTCAGTTTTAGAATTCTAGGTTCTAGGTTCTAGGTTCTAGGTTTTTGGGCTAGTGGCTAGAACCCGTTTCGCTTAGGATAATGGATGAGTTTGGTGGTTTGGTTTAATTGCGATAATCACCCCGCTCTTCCATTCATAAAATAATAAAAAGGAAGTTTGCATGTCAGCCACAGAATACAGTCTCGAAATCCAGCCAAGATTTACAGAAACCGATGGCCTAGGGCATATCAACAACACTGTTATCCCCGTATGGTGCGAGGCGGCGCGCACGCCAATCTTTGAGATTTTCAATCCAGAACTGGATTTACACCAATGGAATTTAATTGTTGCAGGTTTCACTGTGACATTTATTGCGCCAACCTATTACGGCAAAAGTGTAACGGTAAAAACCTTTGTGAGTCGCATTGGCAATAGTAGCTTTGAACTGACTCAAACCTGTTGGCAGGTTGATAATAAAACCGCCGAAGTGAAAACCACACTCGTACATTACGATTACAGCAGCGAAAAAAGCCATCCTATTCCCGAAGATATCCGCGAAATGCTTGCTAATCTGAGTGGCCCAAGTGGATCAAATTAAGCGCCATATTATTGCCCAAAGCCAGCAGTGATTGTGCCTTGAAAACTGGGCAATATATTAATACTCGGAGTTTGCTCAAAAAATGAACCGTATTATTGCTGCAATTATTTTTATCATCTTCAGCGCATCCAGCCAAGCAAAGGATCTGACTACCGACGACATTTTCAATCATTCAATATGCGTAGCATTTATAGTTCATACGGCCAACGCTTAAAGTATTATTGGCAAAGCTATCCAAAAGACTACTTCCTCGTTATTAGAGAAAAAATGCATCACAAATCACTCTTGAACATGAGCATGATGTTTTGGTGAACACTATTATTGGCGAAAATAAAATTAACATTTCTAATCAAATTACAAATGGTACTTACCAATCTTCAACCCAGCATGAGGTTTTTTTACACGAATGCAGCTGATTGGCGGTCAAATGAAACCTTTATCAAGGTCCCAGTTAATTGTGTTAGTTATAAAAACGATTAAGCGGCTAACAATTCACCCTACTTCAACCTATCCACCGTTCCCAAACGCTATTACCCTGTTTATTGGTTTTAGTTAAGGCTAATATTACTCCAAATAGATGAGCGCAACTGTAATCGTGCTCATCTATTTATGATTATATTTCAGATTATATACCGCTAGTTATGGCTATATTCCTAAATGCCATTATTCTTGTACCATCAGAATAATCTAATTTGAAATTTAACTTTTTGATCATGACAGGATTTGATTCGGTAGGATATTTGAAAAATAGCTTTAGAGATGTAGCTGATTTTTTAGTCAAAGGAATACTTCTTGATGACCTAATAAATTCATTTGCGATATGTACTCGTTCTAACTCAGCTTTAGTGTTCTCTTGATCATAAATTCTAGTGCTATTAATTCCACCAATTTCTAGATCTTCATCTGAAACATTTCGAACAAATAGACTACATATGACCTGAGAGCCAGATTTTGAGCAGTAATCTAGCTCAATTTCTAATCCAGCTTCGACTTGTACCATGCTATAGCTAATACGTTCTTCTTTCTCTAGGAAGTAACTGCTTAAAGAAGACGACGGAGCATAAAATTCTCTTAGACTTAAAGATAAGGATCCAAGCATTAAAAAAACGAATGTATAATACCCATATTTTCTCCATGTTTTTCGTTCTTTTACTTTGGAAACAAGTCTGTTGACGATAAAAAGAATAGAAAATGCTGACATGAGAGCTAAAAATGCAAAAATAGCTTGATAGAGTAATAATCCATCAACATTTAGTTGAAATAACTGCCGTAAGAAGTCAGATCCTCTAAATGTAGGAACTAAAACAGCCAGTAAGGTAAGTACAAAACTAAGCAGTGTGTTTGAGTCTGACATGTATTCTCTGAAATTATTTTTTTCAGTATTTTCCTTTAACACCTTACTCTCCATTTTTATAAATATCCTATAGCTTTGCTTACGAGTAATGACTATTTTAATATTAATGAAGTATCCATTAAAAGATGTTTCTACATCAGTTTTGCTAGTTTTTCAAAAACTTCTGCACATACCAGCAGCTGGCTTGGATAGTAAAGTCTTGGCTTTTGGCCCATTTAAGCCCGTGGCGAACTAAGCGCTCGGCAAGGCCTTTACCGCGCAGTTCGTTGGGGACAAAGGTGCGGCTAAAATCGATATCCTGGCCTGATAATCGGTATTCCAACACGGCTTCATAGTCATCGACAGGAATAATAAAACGCTGTTTATCCATTTGATGCTCAATGGCGATCTCGATATTTTCGTTATCTGACATACATGCTTCCCTCAAGGTATGGGCTAAAGTGTGATGGCAATTTATCTATGGACTCGGACAGCTTAGAACTTAGGTGACTTCATGCAGTTTAAGAATCGCCAGCAGTTCTGCTGGTAACTCGGCCTTTTTGCCTGTTTTAAAGTTAAACATCACAGCGACTGAAGTACCTAACGTCGTCACTGCCTGCTGCTGTTTACTAAAAGCCTGATAATGCATGGTAAATCTATCGCTATGAATATCGCTAATGCTAACACTGACCAATAAGGTATCGGGGAAAGTCACTGGGCGTTTATAGCGAGCCTGATTTTCGCTGATCACTGGACCAATGCCTGATTTATAAAGGCTATCTAGTGGGAAGAGGCGATTAAAAAAGTCGATACGTGCAGTTTCAAAATAGCGGAAATACACCACATTATTCACGTGTTGCAGGGCATCCATTTCGCCCCAAGCGACGGGGATTTCGGTGACTATAGGATGCTGTGCGAGAAACTTTTCCATTATATTTTCCATTGCATTACCCATTGTAAAAACACTAGTTGAAACGCTCGTTTAAGAGGGCCAGACTAGCAGTATAAGGAGCGAGCGACAAGCCTAAAACTGTGGACATTCGAGCTATAACATTAAGCGAAACAAGGAGTCTGGTGTGATTAAACAAGTCGGAAATACCCTTATTCAGCCAAAACATAAAGCCTCCTGCCATTGTGGTGCAGTGGTATTGGAGCTTTCATTGCCCAATGGCATCGAAAATCCACGGCGCTGCGATTGTTCTATCTGCCGCCGTAAAGGTGCAATTGTTGGCTCTGTGCCGCTAGCGGGGATTAAGATCCTCAAAGGTGAGGATGTGTTGAAGCTCTATGAATTCAATACCAAAACCGCTAAGCATTACTTCTGCTCCAACTGCGGTATTTACACCCATCACCAACGGCGTTCTAATCCCCATGAATATGGCTATAACATAGGTTGCCTAGAAGGAGTAAACCCATTTGAATTGGAAAATGTGCCCACTAATGATGGTGTTAACCATCCTGCGGATCGTTAGATTATGAACATAGGTCAGTTTGCTGTGCTTACAGGAGTGTCGGCACATACGCTCAGATATTACGAGAAAATTGGCCTGCTGCGGTCTGTGGTGCGAAATGGTAGCGGGCACCGTGACTATGCGGCTAAGGAGGCTGAATGGATCGGGTTTATCAATCGCTTAAAAGAAACGGGCATGCCATTAAAGCAGATTTTGATTTATGCCGAGCTGCGTGCGAAAGGAGATGCCACGGCAGGTCAAAGACAGCTATTGCTTGAGCAACATGCAACACAACTGGCCGAGCGGATTCGTCACGAGCAGGAGCATCTGGCTGCCCTCGAGCAAAAAATCCATTATTACCAAACTCATTTCAGTGGCTAAGTTCAGTCGCTAACGTCAGCGGTGAAGTGCTAATACACTTATGTTATTCACTTTTCCCTTTAACTCTTTCTTGCGCCGCTAACCAGAGGACTAAAACAGAGGGCAAGTTATACTGATACGCATTGCCTATGTCATTCATCAATAAAAACCATTGACTTAGAGTTAACTCTAAGGCGTAAGCTGCCTGCTGTGGTCAAACCCAACAGGAGTCAAAGATGAATAATCAAAGATATGTGCAGGGCTTAGCTAAGCTGAGCGAAATTGACGGTGAGGCTGGTGAGAAAGTGATCCACAGTCTTGCTGATATTTGCCCTGACTTAGGAAAGTACATTATCGAATATCCTTTTGGGGATATTTATCAGCGTGAAGGGCTCGATCTCAAGACGCGGGAGCTAGTCACAGTCGCCGCGCTCACGGCGCTAGGGCATTGCCAGCCACAGTTGAACGTACATATTAATGGTGCGTTGAATGTCGGTTGTACGAGGCAGGAAATCGTCGAGGTGATATTGCAAATGTCTGTTTATGCTGGTTTCCCTGCTGCACTCAATGGCATGTTTGTCGCCAAAGCTGTATTTGCTGAGCGGGATTCGACTCAGGCTTAAACTGGCTGTCAGGTGCTGTAGGCTATCCATTTAGCGGCAAAGGAGGCCGTTTAACAAGTTTTGCTGGCGAACAGTTAAAGTTAGTCGCTACACTGGCTTGAGTGACATGAGTATTGTCATGGGATCTGCCCATTGTAGTGGCAAGTGTTGTGCGCCTTAATCTTTCAGCGGAATATAAAATAATAATGAATTTAGGCCATTACATCGAATTTGTTCGCCACTATTTGCGGCAAATCATCTTACCTTCAGTTAGGGATATGCGTTTAGGTTTGGGAAAGTTATGGCGTCATTTACCCCAAGGGCTGGCTAGATTATCTTTTGCGCAAAAGTTGTATCTTATTGCTTTGATACTGGCTTTCAGTAGCGAGGCTATGGGAGTGGTCTCAGTGATTGCTGTTATAGCAATATCGATTGAGTTCTGGCCTGTGTTTGAGCGAGTTTGGCACAGTCTGGCGGGTAAGGCTGTGTTATTGCTGTTTTATGCCATTATTGCCAACTTCGCCTTAGGTTGGTCTGGCGCGATAGTGAATGAAGTGGTGGGGGTATCGGCAAGCGACCTAGATTACACCCATAACTTGGCGATTTTACTCTATATGCCCGCTTGGTTTTTGATGGTGAGCGCTATTGTGCTGCTGGCGTTGCAGTTAATTATCCCCATCTATTTAGTGTTGATTTTTTTGCTTAAACCTTTGGGCGTCGAATCGTTACGGCTGACCTCCCATACCTCATTTCGTAAAACGACTTTTTTGATCCGTATCGTGTTAGCGTCTGTGGTGCTGTATCACTTGAGCCTGTTAATTGATTTAGAAACCCGTATTCAAACCTCGTTTGGTGATTTTGTTACGTCAACCCAACAGGCTTCTGAGGATGCTCCCACCGAGCCAAAGGCGGGACGGATACCGGATGCGACCGATGTGCTGACAGTGCCGATTGCAGAGCTGACTCAAGCTGCCCTTGATACCCAAGACGATAAACTGACCAACGAACAGATGGAAAGTAACGCCGAAGACGTTAAAGAAGAAGAGGAACGTAAGAAAGCCTATGCGTCGGTGCGAACTCAATATCAGCATTTAGTGCGGCAATGGTTAGCTACGTTCGCTTTTACACTTGAAGCCAATAGTCGCTCGCGTTGTGAAAAGCCAGCTGAGTCGAATGTGATCGAATTAAATGATTACGAAATTTTGCAGATCACACCCGATAAAAACGCTGACTATGGCTATCGTTTTGAAGTGAAAAGGTGTATCTCTGCGGCGTTTCCGCTGGCAGCGAAGGATACAGGATCAGGCGAATAAAAAGCGACCATAAAGTCGCTTTCATCTTGTGTGTTAAATCAGCTTAGGCTGAGTTATTCAACAATCGCGTTATTCAATCTGTAGCTCATCGAAGCTGCTGATTTTGCGGAAATCGCCAGTGCGCTGTTTGCTGTCACGAACCATTTGGCAGGTCATCATGCCCGCGGCTTCGGCAGCCTTTAATTCTTCAATCACATCAGAGACAAACAGCACTTGTTTTGGGCTTAAGCTGATGGTGTTAAGGATGTTGCAGTAAGCTTGCTTATCTAATTTGTTGCCAGTACGGGTATCAAAATGACCGTTAAACATCTCGGTTAAATCACCGCCATCGCTGTGACTAAATAATAATTTTTGAGCATCGACAGAGCCGGATGAAAAGCTGTAAATTCGCAGGTTTTGGGCGCTAAAACGCTTCACCGCTTCAATAAAGTCCGGAAAGATATGTCCCTTAAACTCACCATGGCCGTAACCTTGTTTCCAGATCAGTCCTTGCAGGGTTTTAAGCGGAGTGGCTTTACGGTCTTCGCTGACCCAGTGCTGCAAAATTGCCGTTACGCGGGCTAAGTCTGCATCGGGTTCTAGGGCAATATCTCGGGTATCACAGATACAGTTTTCAACTAATACATTGTGTTGGTTCTGCGCTAAAAAGTCTGGTAAGGCTTTGACAGAATAGGGGAATAGTACATCTTGGATAAAGTTTAGGTCTGTCGTGGTGCCCGCTGTGTCTACGACTATGGCTCTGATACCCATAATGTTTTGATACTCCACAATATGTTGGCTTGAAAATGCAACCCCGATCCTAAGCGTTATTGACTAAATTGGCTAGTCTATTTCACCTAAATGGGTGGACAGATTGTGCGCGGTATCACTAAGTGGTGTATCTCGAATTTGATAAATCTAGGAATTTTAATTGCTTACTGGTTTACTTCGCTGAAAACACTAGCTTAATGCAGGGTTTGATCTTGTTTTTTCAAGCAAAGTTTGTTGCCAGCATAAGACTATGGTCTTAATAGCTAAGGGAAATTTAGGCTGTTATTGTAGCTAAAGCCACTTTTCTACCCGATATCTTCTATGTTGTGATTTTTAGGGGATGTGAGAAGTGTATTTCCCCAGTGAATAGAGAGATGTTAAATGAAATATTTACCCGCACTTGGCTTTGGGATCTTATTAGCTGTATTGAGTTTTGTCAGCTTTAACTTAGTTGCGAGTGCAGGCTATATGCTCGACATCCTTAAAGCTGCACCTAATATTACCGATAACAATTTGGAATACCTTTGGCTTGCCGCACACGATGCTAGTCTATTGATTTTACTATCAGGTTTAGTGCTTTATAGTTATCACCGACTTTTTCCTCGGCTTCCTTACGATTGGTTTACCGCCGTATTTATCCAAATGCCACTCGGCTTGGCCGTTTTAGCTTTAGATGGCGTTTCCTTAAACTTACTTTCCTTTAAAGGTGTTGCGTTAACACTGACCACCTTTGCCGCCTCCTTTGGGGTACTGATTATTTTTTGGTTGCTTCAGCGTAGCGCTAAGCGTAATCAGGCCGCTTTTATCCAATCATAATCAATATGGCTTTTGCCTAAGTGGTTACCGTTTATTAGCGGCGAGATCAGCGACCTTTACCGATATCACGTTGCGCCATATAGTGGGCTAATTGTGATGCATCGGTATTGGCGCTCGCACTTAAGCCGTTGAATACACCCTGTTGATCATCCATCGATTTATGTTGGCCCAGCTTTTCCTTCGCTTGAATCTCATCAATCACAATCTTAAAGCCGACTATGCCTTGTCGCAGTTTTTGCTGGTAGTCATCCGGCATAATTTGCTTATCTTGCAATAAGTTGGGCTCGTATTGCGCTACTAATCTGTCCAAAATGACTTGGGTTTCGGCATCACTCAATAGGCTTGCGACGCCATAACAATGTACCGCCGCATAATTCCATGTGGGAACTGCAGGTTTAGCGTTATACCAAGTCGGGGAGATATAAGAGTGTGCACCGCTAAAAACCACTAATACCCGTTGGTTTTTTATCTCCTGCCAATGTGGGTTAGCCCGTGAAACATGACCATACAGTACGCCTTTCTCTCCCACAGTTGCATCGAGTACAAAGGGAATGTGGGTCGCATTAAGTGAGCTTGAAACCATCAAACCAAAGCTGTTTTGCGTGATAAAACCTGTGATGGCCTGCTGATCTGTCATCGCCATGTTCTTAGGGGTATACATCGTCTTCCTTGGGTTTCAACATGAGTGAAGACGTTATATTACAAGGAAAAAGTTGGGAGTCGATAGGATATTTAGAATGTTAGTTTGTGGCCTGACAGCTGTGGATGTTTTGCGATCAAATTTAGTTTGATGCTTATTAAAATATTTTATACCCAAAGATTAGGATCTAGCATCCCAGCGACTGGGTGAATTGTCATCTAGGATTTGAAAGTTTATGGATGATAGCTATGGTTAGTGAGTTGTTATGATATGAGTAATCTGTTTAATCTTTACAAATTAATAACTTAATGTGTTTTTGTCGTAAGTAATAAGCCCGACTCATGGTCGGGCTTATACGTGAGGACGAGATCTAAAGATTAGTTACATGAGGCACTATAAATATCTGTTGCCCATTGTGGGTTATCAATAAACGGGTTGCGGTTGTGTTGTAGCTCATAAACGCGATTATTGCGGCGACGTTCCCAGTAACTCACAGGATCTTGGATATGCCAGCCTAACAAGGTACAGAGATCGCCGAGTAGCGGTTCACCTTCACCCGTCATACCTTTGGCTATGCTCAAGTCTGGAGTTCCACTGTTATCCCCACCTTGATAACGTACATATATGGACACCTCGAATAGATCAACCACTTTTTGAGTAACAGAAAGTAATACTGCGTACGTATATCCGACCTGTTTGTGAGAATCTTTGTTCTCTGGCCTTAATGAGA
>NZ_JAKILG010000047.1 GCF_023283765.1 Shewanella profunda
TGATTACATCATGGCTTGCCTTAATGAACTGTGCCAACCAGCACCGGATATAGACAGCCTGTTACCATGGAATTTTAAAAGATAGGTGTAGTTGCCCGGACGCTTACACTTAAGCAGGGGTTAAGTCAGGGACAACTTAAAGCGCAGGATGAAAAAAGCCCATCGAGTGTGAGCGATGGGCTAAGTTATGAGGTGAAGTAACGGCTATTTCTTGATTACAGGCTATTCATAGGTAGTGGGTTACTTATCTATGGTGTAATCCAGTTGCACGCTAGTTTGTGCTTCAACCGCTTTACCATTTTCAAACTTTGGTGCGTAACGCCATTTATCTAGGGCTTTAATGCTCTCTTTTTCAAATAAAATGCCACCATTAGAGGCTAAAATTTCAGGATTTTTCACGAACCCATGTTCATCTACGGTAAATTTAAGCTGAACCCAGCCACTTTTCCGTTGTTGGGCATAGGATAATGGATATTTAGGGTTAGTACGGAAAATTGGTTGTTGCTCTTGCTTATCCGCCCATGGGCGCATTTTGCCGATAGCAATACAGTGAGCGGTGGACTCCTCACGCTTTCCTTGGCGCTCATAGAGTTCGACTAAATAAGCGTGGGCACTTAAGGCATAGGGATGGCTAAAGTTAAGGGCTTCAAACTGCTTAACCACTTCTAAAAGCAATGGAATCGCCTTGTCATCATGCTTTTCTGCATATTCAACGGCACCCACCACATAGGTTGCCTTGACTCTATCTAATGCATTTTCGGGAAGAATTTCTTTATAAATATCATAGGCATCGAAGGCATAACTTCTTATGCTTTTGGTGTATAGCTCTGTATTTGATAAACGGTTGAAGGCGGCCATTTTTACGTCGGCTATCAGTTTTTTATTATTCGATTTTTCTACGATATCAATCGCCTCTTGCAGGTAATCTTTTGCAACCTTAGCTTTGCTCTCGGTTTCAGCAGATCCTAGTAAGGGATCGATAAGCTCAAGCGCCTCTTTTCCGTAATGGGCTTTATAGCTTGCCAGTGCGAGTTGATATAGCTCATTAGCCTTGGCAGTTTGAGGTAGGTTTTTTTCTGCAAATGGGTAGGGTGCGACTTGCTTTTCTATCGCGCTGGCCCAATTTATGGCGAGGTTTGCTAGGTCAACATTGTCCTTGGCATATTGAGCTTCGCCGAGTTGATAAGCGGTTTTAGCACTCGCTTCAATATTCGCGGCATCGCCCTTTTCAACGGCGGCTTGATAATCGCTATAGGCTTTGGCGAAGCTATTTTCTGAGGCATGTAGGCTAAGAGATGTGCCCAACGTTAGGGCAAGAAGACATGCTATTGGTAGCATTTTTCCGTGCGACATTCTATATATCCTTATTATTGATGAGGTTAGATGATACATAGATGTGCATTTTGAGACAAGCTAGTTTGCCCTTTGTTAACGACTGTAGGATGGTTTGGGTTGAAATATAGAAAATAGGCAAGCCCACCAGTGAGTTAGCTTGCCTATAGATGAAGTTGCAGTATGGTTTGTCGAATACAAACCTTGTTCTGCTCAGATACAACTTTTAGTTAGTGGCACCTTATTTAGCCACAAATCTGACTTCAAACTGCCCAAGTTTGCCGTATTCAAACTGGTAGATTTGCTGAAGTGGTAAGTCGAGTACACCTGCATAGGAACCCGTGATCACATATTGCCCCTTGGCTAAGCCAATCCCTTGAGTCGATAAGAAGTTAACCAACCAATAGAGCCCAGCCTTAGGAAAACCATTAGGGTGAATCGCCTCTTTCTGTTGTATATCTCCTCCTTCGAGTTTGATTGTTAAATTGAAGTGATTGAGGTCGATATCGTCAGTCGTATTAAGTGTTGGGCCTAACCACAGGCCTTGATTCACTAAGCCATCGGCGAGGGCATCGAAATGCGTGGCTTCGCTCGGGGTGTGGTAACGGCTTTTTATCAGTTCGAGTGCTAAGTGGGTCTTGCCTATTGCGGCATCGATTTCAGCTTCAGTATAAGGCGTTGTTCTTGGCGGTAAATCAACGCCAATCTCGAAGGCGAGTTCTGGCTCGACTCGAGCTAACCCTTTTGTTGATGGATAAAGTGGGCAATCAGGTGTTTGGTGATACACATCATGTTGATAAATGGGCGCAACCACGGTTTTGTCGGCAGTTGGCAAGAGACATTTCCAACCTGCGATTGGGTTGTTTGCGGTATCCATAAACACCTTTGCTACCGCTTGTTGAATGGCAAATGCCTGTTCAAAGTGATGTGGCCTTAACGCTTCTGCAAGTAAATCTCCCGTCGTGCCGGAGGTGCGTCGCTTTGCTAGTTCCTTCGCAGCCGTAATAATAAGTAATTGATCTTGTTTGAGACTCGCTGAGTGCGACATGGCATATCCTGTAAAAAGTGGCTTGTTAAATCTGCGAAATGAGTAAATATACCGTTTAGCCCTAAAAATGGCTTCAAAAAAAGTGTGGGGTTATAAATATCCAAAGCCTGCCTCTTTAAGGTGAAGCGGTAAATTTGTGTCAGCTAAAGTATCCAATAATGTGCGCCGCTTTATGCATTTGGCAGCTAGATCTTGAGATGACTCAGTGCCAGAATGGCATTCCATTCTGCGGTACTAATTGGACTTATCCGTGAACCTTAGTCACAACACTAGCTCGGCAAACAACCATGCTCAACTCGGGCTTTTATTTATTTCGATTGCAGTTTTATTTTGGGGTATTTTGCCTATAGCGTTAAAGCTTTCGGGCGCATTTATCGATCCCGTTACTTTGACTTGGTTTCGTTTTTTAGTCGCATGGTTCGTGAGTTTAGTGATCCAGTGGGGTGCTGGTAGTTTAAAACAATTTGCCGCACTCGATAGAAAGGTCTGGTTAAGGTTAGGGCTTGCGGGTATCTTTTTGATGCTTAACTACGTTTCATTTGTGTATTCCCTCGATTATCTCGCGCCGGGTGCTGCCCAGCTGAATTTCCAGACTTCGCCCTTTTTCCTCGCTTTTGGTGGCGTGCTGTTTTTTAAGGAACGGCTGAATGCGGTGCAGCTCAGCTGTTTTGCGACCTTAGCCTTAGGTATGTTGATGTTTTTCCACCCGTATTTAGATTTTTCTGCATCGGATCATCAGGTTTGGCTTGGCGTTATGATTATTCAGTTTTCAGCCTTGTCATGGACGACCTATGCCTTGTTGCAAAAATCCCTATTGAACCGTTTATCCCCTGCCAACGTACTCTTAGTCCTATACGGTTTAGGCATTGTGGTTATGGCGCCCTTTAGTGACTTTAGTCAGTTTGCCCGTATGGACAGTTTCGGTTGGCAGGTTGCCCTGTTTTGCGCCGCAAACACACTGATCGCCTATGGTTGTTTTGGTCAGTCGATAAAATATTGGCCGACGGCACAGGTGAGTGCCATGTTAGCCTTAACGCCAGTATTTAGCTTTAGCGCTACGGCATTAGTGGTGAGCATGGGTTGGTGGCCAGAGGTCTTTCATGCCGATGTGTTGGATGGCTTATCTTTGTTCGGTATAGGTTTGATTATCTTGTCTGTGATGGTGGTGCAATTACTACCTATGTATCTTAATCGCCAAGCAAAACGTGTGGCCCACGCCAAGGTGGCTTAGTCTTTTAATCCATGTTTTTTATAATAGGATAGTGAGTGATAACTCGATTAACCGATATTAAACTCAGCGATATTCGTGGCGTTATCTTCGATCTCGATGGCACTTTGGCGCATTCAAATCCTGATTTTAAAGGATTAAGGGCTGAGCTCGGGATCGACTCTGGAACCGATATTTTGGGCTATATCCATAGCTTAGATTCAACTCAAGCAAAAATGCAGGCGCTTGAAATAGTCCATGAATATGAGCGCCAAAGCTCACTCAAGGCGAGTTGGATTGAGGGCGCCGAGGCGTTATTGAGTTTTTTAAAATCAAAGCCATTGCCACTGGCAATTCTGACTCGCAATATGCCAGAAGCGGCGCAGATCACTATCGATAAGCTGGGTATCGATATCGCACTGGTGTTGACGCGCTACGATGCGCAGCCTAAGCCGCATCCCGAAGGTATTCATCTTATTTGCCAGCAGTGGCAGTTAGCGCCCGCGGATATCTTGTATGTGGGCGATTATCTGTTCGATCTGCAAACCGCGCGCAATGCGGGTAGCCGCTGCGCCCTCTATTGCCCTGAAATTATTCCCGATTATGCCCACGACGCCGATATGCTTATTACTTGCTACCATAGCTTTATCCAAGCTTGGACTTTGGGCGAATAAGCACAGTTAGCTGGTATTGGAATCTAGTCCCACTGCGGAGCAAAGTCTGGATTGGCTACCCTATGATTGCGATCTAACCCGTTAATCGCTTCGATTTCTGCTGCCGACAACACTAAGTTTACGGCCGCTAAGTTGCTACGGACATTCTCACGTTTGGTCGATGAAGGAATAGTGGCGAATCCTTGCTGTCTTAACCAAGCGAGTATAGTTTGGGCTGTTGTGGCGTCGTGCTTTTTAGCAATCTTGCTGATCAATTCATCTTGTAATATGGCGCCGTAGGCAAAAGGCATGTAACCCGTCACTAAGATATTGTGCAGTTTGCAAAATTCAGTCACTTTCGCGTTAACCAGATAGGGATGTACTTCTACCTGATTGGTGAAAATCACCCCTTCACCTAATATCGCAATCGCTTGGGATAACTGGGCGTTAGTGAAATTCGACACCCCAATATGGCGGGTGAAACCTTTATCCAGCATAGTTTTTAATGACATAAGGTAATCTGCCATCGGGACTTTTCCGTCTTTAAGCGGCCAGTGGATTAATAGTAAATCGACATAGTCCGTTTGTAGTGCTGTTAAGCTGTCGATAACGCTGGCTTCAAAACGGCTGGAGTCTAGATTTTCTGTCCATACTTTAGTGGTGATAAAGAGCTCATTACGGGGAATAGCTGATGCTTTAATCGCTTCACCGACGGCAACTTCATTAGCGTAAATTTGCGCCGTATCAATATGACGGGAGCCTTCTTCTAGTGCCATTAATACCGCATCGAATGCCGCTTGGTCTTTAAGTCTATAGGTGCCAGTGCCGAGCATAGGCATGGCGAGAGAGTTCGATGCGGTCGAGTCTGTGTGTGCTTGAGTCATAATATTTCCAATGCTGAATAACAGATAATGCTACTTTCGCCCATTAAGCTTTGCCAATAAAGTCGGTAAAGCACAAATCATATTTGCCAATATAACAATAATGCTTCGCGTTTTTTTACTCTCATTTGATTAAGCTGTGCGATGTTAAAGGCTTAATCTAGGTTGGATAAAATCGAT
Source organism: Shewanella profunda (assembly GCF_023283765.1). Classification (GTDB taxonomy): domain Bacteria; phylum Pseudomonadota; class Gammaproteobacteria; order Enterobacterales; family Shewanellaceae; genus Shewanella; species Shewanella profunda. The sequence continues at coordinate 5,302 of NZ_JAKILG010000047.1, forward strand.
AAAGGCCGAGATCCGCCGCGCTACAGTCGAGGTTTTATAATAGACGGCATTCACTTGCTCCCTACCCACATTTGTCACTTGCTCACTCTCAAGCAGTGGGACTAATCGTCCTGCGGCAATATCTTCGTTGACCATAAACCCCGACAAACACGCTATGCCATTGCCCGATAAGGTTAATTGGCGCACGGTTTCGCCGTTGCTGGCGCGCACGTTAGGGCTTATTTGGTCGACGCCTTTTAAGGGCCATTGATTGAGCACTTTTGAACCTGTAAAGCCGATAAGGCAGTGGTGGGTGAGATCGCTAATATTTTTCGGCAGGCCGCGCTGGGCTAAGTATGCGCTTGAGGCCACGATATAGAGCTTACTTTTACCCAGAGGCCTGGCGTGTAGGGTGGAGTCAGTCAGCTTGCCGATACGGATCGCCACATCGGTGCGTTTCTCAATGAGATCGACAAAGCCTTCGTTGGAGGTGAGTTCAAGCTCGATATCGGGATAGGCCTGTTTAAATTCTTGTACTAAGGGCACGATTTGATGCAATACAAAGGGACTTGCGGCATCGACCCTTAAACGACCTTTAGGAAGTTCGCCGCGGGCGACGAGATTTTCTTCGGCCTGCTGCAGAGTTTGCAATCCAATGCGTACCGTATCGACAAATTGTCGCCCTTCATTAGTGAGTTCGACCCGGCGTGTGGTGCGGTTGAGTAGCGTTACTTGCAGTTGGCTTTCAAGGCGATTCACTGCCCGCGAGACCCGTGCAACTTGGATATCCAGCGCCTCGGCGGCGGCCGAAAAACCACCTGTATCCACAACCGTGAGTAAAATCTGCAAATCATCGGACCGTGTTAGCACTCAGTCATCTCCACATTTGACAGTGATTAGCTGCATTTATAGCAAAAATCATTTGTCAAAATCATTCTTTTTAGCAATAACCATTGTGGTCATCATAGCCCCATCTGAACCTGAGTCGAGTTTTAGATCATCAAGATCCGCTCACTGACTCTTTAAACTAACTGGATGGACACTATCATGCCCTTAGCTTTACTCGCATTGACGCTCAGCGCCTTTGCCATTGGAACCACAGAATTTGTCATAGTGGGGTTGATCCCAACCATGGCGCAGGATTTAAATGTCTCACTGCCCTCGGCTGGTTTATTAGTGAGTCTGTATGCTTTAGGTGTGGCGATTGGCGCACCTGTGCTGACGGCATTAACGGGTAACTGGAATCGTAAAACCGTATTGTTGTCGGTGATGTCGCTGTTTGTGGCGGGTAACTTGTTAGCGTGGCAGGCGCCAAGTTATGAAACGCTAATAGCAGCCCGGATCCTCACAGGGCTCGCCCATGGGGTATTTTTCTCCATTGGTTCGACTATCGCCACCGGCTTAGTCCCCAAGGAAAAGGCTGCGAGCGCGATTGCCATTATGTTTACTGGTTTAACCGTCGCCTTAGTCACAGGCGTGCCATTGGGCACTTATATCGGCCAGACCTTTGGTTGGCAGTCGACCTTTCTAGCCGTGGCCTTACTTGGGTTTATCGCCTTAGTGGGCAGCGCGTTTTTAGTGCCGAATAGCTTAAAGCAGGCTAAGGCTGCTCGAATACTCACTCAAGCTAAAGTGCTGGCTGAGCCGAGATTGTTATTAGTGTTTGCGATTACCGCCGTGGGTTATGGTGGCACCTTTGTGGCGTTCACTTACCTAGCACCGATTTTGCAGCAGATCACAGGTTTTGATGCCAGCGCCATTGGCGCCATCATGTTGGTTTATGGTGTCTCTGTTGCCTTTGGTAATATCTGGGGCGGAAAAATGGCCGATAGAATGGGCCCAGTCAAAGCTCTGAGTTATATCTTTGCTGGGCTTGCCGCTGTGTTGTTGCTGTTTAACTTTACCGCGGTCAACCCGATTGCGGCTGTGTTGACCATCTTAGTCTGGGGCGCGTTTGCCTTTGGTAATGTCCCAGGTTTACAAGTTTATGTGGTGAAACTCGCCGAAACCTATGCCCCTGATGCGGTCGATGTGGCCTCGGGTTTGAATATCGCCGCCTTTAACGTAGGCATTGCCTTAGGTGCTTGGGGCGGTGGGATAATAGTGAGCAACCTAGGTTTGATGCACACGCCTTGGATTGGTGCGCTTGTGGTGCTGAGCGCGCTGTTGCTCACCCGTGTGAGTGGTTATTTAGATACCAAGGCAAGCCAAGTCGATAGCGCTGTGGCTATGCAGTAATTCGAGTTTGGTTGGACATAAAGAGCGGTATTTTAAAGGGCTTTCATTGAAAGCCCTTTTGCTATTTTATCGATGGAGTGTGAATCGAACGAATGTACTGCTATGCCGCGTTCTTGGCTGTGAGTGCATCTTGCTTATCCTGCTTTAGCCCCAAGCGCACACTGTCTACGAGCGCGATAAACCAACATAGGATAAAGCCATACATTATCTGATCTGCGCCGTCACGTATGGTGGCTGTGGTCTGTTTAGTTATTTCGGCAGCAATCACGCCTATATCCAATGGCAACACGCCAGTTTGAATATCTAGGGCAATCAGCTGTGCTACTTGCATCACTTGTAGGAGTAGCAGAGTGAGGCTTAATATCGCTAATACAAAAAACACTAGGGCTCTGCGTTTATGCTTAAGATAATAATGGCCGCTTCCGGGAGCGACGAAGGCGGATAATAGTCCGGCGGTAAGGGCTTTTTTCATTAATGAGTTTGTTCAGTTAGCTAAACAGTATCGAGATTAGACACTAAGGCTTATCCTTGGTAAAGGCAAACTCAAGCCAACAAAAAAGGAGCCTAGGCTCCTTTTTTAGTCTCTAGCTAGGCTAGAACAGCTGATTACTCTTCACGTGGTTTACGTGGCTTACGCTCACCGGCAGGCTTATCTGCACGTGGTTTGCGATCGGCAAATGGCTTATCACCCGTAGACGCAGCGCGAGGCTTACGGTCACCGGCTGGGCGATCACCAGTAGGACGATCACCACGTGGCTTACGGTCACCCGCAGGACGGTCTGAACGAGCACTGCGGCCTGAATCAACAAAGACTTGATCGCCAGCTTCGCGGATGTTCAATGGCTTGCCACAAACACGTACTTTACGCAGGTGTTGTAACACGTCTTTTGGCATGCCGTCTGGCAAGTCAACAGTCGTCACTGCATCGTAAAGTTGGATAGCGCCAATGTAGCGGCTGTCGATGTTTGCTTCGTTCGCGATAGCGCCAACGATATTACCTACACCAACACCGTTTTCACGACCTACGTCGATAACGTAACGGCACATTTTTAAATCTGGGTTATCTTTTAACGCTTCGGCTGAGCCTAAGCTAGCTGGCATTGGACGCGGTTCGCGACTTCTGCGTTCACCACGCTCACCACCACGGTCGTTGCCACGTTCACCGCGATCACTGCCTCGGTCGGTACGTTCACTGCGCTCGCTACGTTCATCGCGGACACGCTCTTGAATCGCAGGTAATTGCAGTGGACGTTCTTGCTGAACTTGCTGTAATAAGGCCGCGGCAAGAAGATCGCTATCGACTTCTAGCTGTTGACATAATTGCGCAACCGCTTCTTTCATGAAGTCCAGATCGCCATTGATCGTTTCAGCCAGTTGCTCACCTAAACGAGACAGACGACGTTCTGCAACTGTCTCTGGGCTTGGGATTTTCATCGGTGAAATGCGGCTGTTAGTTGAACGCTCGATAGTGCGCAGCATGCGCATTTCACGGCTAGTCACAAACAGGATCGCCATACCAGTACGGCCAGCACGGCCAGTACGGCCAATGCGGTGTACATAGGCTTCGGCATCATATGGAATATCGTAGTTAACTACGTGACCGATACGTTCAACGTCAAGACCACGGGCCGCAACGTCAGTCGCGATCAGAATGTCTAACTTGCCACGTTTCAGTTGGTCAACTGCACGCTCACGGGCTTGCTGGTTCATGTCACCGTGTAGTGGTGATGAAGCATAACCGCGGGCTTCTAACTTTTCAGCTAACTCAACACATGAGTTACGAGTACGCACGAATATGATTACACCTTCAGTGTTTTCAACTTCTAATACACGTACTAAGGCTTCAAGTTTGTTGTGTTGTGATACTTGTACGAAACGCTGTTCGATTGACTCAACCGTCGTTTGGCTTGATTCGATACGAACATGTACAGGATTACGTAAGTGTTGGTTAGCAACACGCTTAATTTGCTCTGGCATAGTGGCAGAGAATAACGCCAGTTGGCGCTCGCTTGGCGTGTGCTCAAGGATCCATTCGATATCATCGATGAAGCCCATTTTTAACATTTCATCGGCTTCATCGAGCACTAAGGCTTGTAATGAATCGAGTTTCAAGGTGCCGCGACGCATATGGTCCATAACTCGACCTGGCGTACCAACGATAACTTGTGGGCCACGTTTCAGGGCATTCAACTGTTGTTGCATGCTTTGGCCGCCGTAAATTGGCAGAACGTGGAAATTCTTCATAAATTTGGCATAGCTGCTGAATGCTTCGGCAACCTGAACCGCTAATTCACGCGTTGGCGCTAATACTAAAATTTGCGGTGTAGTTTGGCTGGTGACCTTGTTCAATAGCGGCAGCGCGAAGGCACCGGTTTTACCTGTACCTGTTTGCGCTTGACCTAAAATATCTTTGCCAGCCATAAGTGGATCGATACTGGCTGATTGGATTGGCGTTGGTTTTTCATAACCTAGCTCGTCAAGAGCACGCAACAAATTCTCGGATAGGCCGAGTTCACGGAAAGTTCTTTCATCGGATGACATTGGGTTGTAGCCTTGTGGATGCGCGCGCGAAATGGCGCTAAAGTTTCACAGACAGAAAATCAACCCCGTGTCGATTTCCCGCGAACGACGGATTATAGCAGCATGACAGCCACTTTACCAATCAGAGTCACACTATTTAACCTGTTTTCTGCATTTTTTTCGCTAAAAGTGAGCAAGAAACGCGCCACTTCCCATTAATTCTTTAAATATTGAGCATTTAATTGAAGTAACTCAAATGCTGACTCCGTTACTGCCGCAAGAAAAGTGATGTCGATTGTCTCTACAGTATCCTCTGGTGTGTGGTACTGGGGATGGGGTGGCAAGCCAAAATACAGCCAAGGGATATTCGCTTTGTGGAAGGGATAGTGATCTGACGCCCGTAGCCAATCAGTGCTTTGTATACTTCGACCAACGGGTTTAGGGTGCGTGAGTTTAATGCAAAGTCGGTTCTGTTGATTCAATAGTGGTTTAAATTGCTTGAACTGAGTGAAATTGCGACTGCCTTCGAGGTAAATCGCATAGGGGCGTCCTGGGTGACTCACCATGTCGAGGTTAATCATTAATTCAAATGTCGCCTCTGGCAGGCGGGCCTTCAATTGCTCGACCAAGGCGATACTGCCATAGAGCCCAGGTTCTTCGGCATCGGTCGCCACAAACATCAGGTTTACCTTAGGCAAGGTATTGGGCTGCAAGGCGAGTTGTTGCTGCCAATGTTTAGCAATGGCGAGCATCGCTGCCACCCCCGAGGCGTTATCATTGGCACCGGGGTAAATCTTGCGGCCACTTATGCCCAAGTGATCATAGTGGGCCACGATAATACGCCATGTATCTGTTGTTTGCGTGGCGGGAGCAATTGCCACCACATTCGCGCCAATTTCCCGAGTGAATAGGGTTTGGTATTCAAAGGGCACCTCAAAGGTATTTTCCCATGGAAGCAAACCTAAATCTTTAAATTGTTGACTGATATAGTCGCGGCTCTTTGCAGCGCCTTGGCTTTGGGTTTTGCGGCCTTCAAATTCAGCTGAACTCAAGCGTGTCACTATGGCTTGCAAGGTGGTGGGCTCGGCCCAGGTGAGCTTAAGCTCGGCGCGTGAACAGCTCTCAGGCGAACTGGCGCACCCAATGATCGCAAGGCTGAGAATACTGGCGAGTGCGGGCTTAAGCAGTCCGGTAGCGGTGGTTTGCACTTGCCTATATAAGGTTTTGACTTTGATGCAAGTGAGTTTTTGGGCAAAGATTGGCAAGAGTCGATACAGCAAGGTCGTGGTAATGCGCTGGACAATCGGGAGCGAAGTGCTGTCACGCATGGATGTTCCTTGTCCTTATGGCTGAAACCTTCGTCTGAAGATAAATTTCATCTTTGCCTAAAGCCGAGTCGAATACAACTAGCGTTATACCAATCACATTAAATATCTAATCAGCTCAGAGCCTCACAGATATTTAATACGATTGGTATTAAATACAAATAAAGTTGATACGCCGCGCTAGGCTGATTTTGATAGTGAATGGGTTTAGAAAGCTTAGCTTATATAAAAGCTTAAGCGTATTTCAGTACTGATATAGTCAATGTCGGATCGAGTGACTGCTCTGTTAGCTAAAATGCTGAGCTAAAAAAAGCGCAGTGCTTAGGCGACTGCGCTTTTCTATATTTAGGCCCGGATTTTAAGCCTTGGCTTTATTGGCCTTTGCCAGCTCAATATCCCGTTTTAGCAGTGGCTTTAAGAAGCGGGCCGTGTGGGAGGTTGGATGCTCGGCGACTTCTTCAGGAGTGCCTGTAGCTAAGATCATGCCGCCGCCACCGCCGCCTTCTGGGCCTAAGTCGATAATCCAGTCCGCGGTTTTGATCACGTCCAGATTATGCTCAATCACCACTATGGTATTGCCGTGGGATTTGAGACGATGCAGCACATCGAGCAGTAGCTGGATATCGGCAAAGTGTAGGCCCGTGGTCGGTTCGTCCAAGATATACAAGGTTTTACCTGTGTCACGTTTGGACAGCTCTTTGGCGAGCTTCACCCTTTGGGCTTCACCGCCCGAAAGCGTGGTCGCGCTCTGACCGAGACGCACATAGGATAAACCCACATCCATCAAGGTTTGCAGCTTACGGGCAATGGCGGGCACGGCATCGAAGAACTGACGCGCATCTTCCACTGTCATCTGCAACACTTCATGAATATTCTTGCCTTTATAGCGGACTTCTAAGGTTTCACGGTTGTAGCGCTTACCCTTACAGGAATCACAGGGCACATACACATCGGGTAGAAAGTGCATTTCGACCTTGATTAAGCCGTCGCCTTGGCAGGCCTCGCAGCGTCCACCTTTTACGTTAAAGGAGAAGCGGCCGACTTGATAACCCCGAGTACGTGACTCTTGGGTGCCGGCAAAAATCTCGCGGATCGGGGTGAAGATGCCCGTATAAGTGGCAGGATTCGAGCGCGGCGTGCGGCCAATCGGGCTTTGGTCGATATCGACCACTTTGTCGCACAGTTCCATCCCTTCGATACGATCATAGGGTGACGGTTCGTCCACAGTCGCCCCGTTGAGCATCCTATGGGCGATCTTGAAGAAGGTATCGTTGATTAAGGTTGATTTACCCGAACCCGATACGCCCGTCACACAGGTGAATAGGCCAATGGGAATGGTTAAATCCACATTGCGCAGGTTGTTACCACGGGCGCCAAATAATTCGATGACTTGGGTTTTGTCGAAGGGAATGCGCGGCGTATCGATATGAATGCTGCGCTTACCGGAAATATATTGGCCAGTGACCGATTCTTCACAGGCGATGATCTTCTCTATCGGGCCGTCGCAAATGACTTCGCCGCCATGCACGCCCGCGCCTGGGCCGATATCGATCACGTGATCCGCCATGCGGATCGCATCTTCGTCATGCTCAACCACAATCACAGTGTTGCCCAAATCCCGCAGGTGGATCAGGGTTTGCAGTAGACGCTCGTTATCCCTTTGATGCAGACCAATCGAAGGTTCGTCGAGCACGTACATAACGCCGACGAGTCCGGCACCGATTTGACTGGCGAGTCGGATCCGTTGGGCTTCACCGCCCGAGAGGGTTTCCGCCGAGCGTGATAGGCTCAAATAATTGAGGCCCACGTTGACGAGGAAACCTAAGCGATCGCGAATTTCCTTTAAAATCTTCTCGGCGATCTGCGCCTTTTGGCCGCTAAATTCGACTTTCTCGAAGTAGTCTAAGGCTTCGCCAATCGACCAAGTGGTGAGTTGTGGCAGGTTGATATCACCTAAAAATACGTTGCGGGCTTCTTCACGCAGGCGCGAGCCACCACAGCTTTGACAGGCTTGTGTGTTGATAAACTTGGCTAATTCATCACGTACCGAGTTACTTTCGGTTTCGCGATAGCGCCTGTCCATATTGTTTAGAATGCCTTCGAAGGGGTGATTACGCACCACTACATCGCCGCGGTCATTAATGTATTTAAAGGCAATGCTTTCTTTACCTGAGCCGTACAGGACGATTTTACGGACTTTATCGCTGAGCTGTTCATAGGGCACTTCGACGTCGAATTTATAGTGTTCGGCGAGTGAGCTGAGCATTTGGAAGTAGTAGAAGTTGCGTCTATCCCAGCCACGAATCGCACCGCCCGCCAGTGAAAGCTCGGTATTAGTGATCACTCGCTCTGGATCGAAAAATTGTTGCACCCCTAAACCATCACAGGTTGGGCACGCGCCGGCGGGATTGTTAAAGGAGAAGATCCTCGGCTCTAATTCCGCCATCGAATAGCCACAGTGCGGACAGGCAAAGTTAGCGGAAAAGATAAGCTCTTCACTCTTCTGCTTACCTGAACCAGTGTCTTCCTCCATGCTGGCGACGGTCGCGATACCGCCAGAGAGTTCGAGTGCGGTTTCAAAGGATTCAGCCAAACGTTGCTTGATATCGTCACGCACTTTAAAGCGGTCGACGACCACTTCAATCGTGTGTTTAACGTGTAAATCGAGCGTTGGTGGATCGGTTAAGTCACACACCTCACCGTCGATACGCGCGCGGATATAACCTTGCGCCGATAGACCTTCGAGCAATTTTACGTGCTCACCCTTACGGGCGTTGACCACGGGTGCTAACAGCATCAAGCGGCTATCTTGGGGCATTTCCAACACTTTATCGACCATCTGGCTGACGGTTTGGGCCGCCAAGGGTTGATTGTGTGTCGGACAACGCGGCTCACCCACGCGGGCAAACATCAAGCGCAGGTAATCGTAAATTTCGGTAATAGTGCCCACGGTTGAACGTGGGTTATGGGATGTCGATTTTTGCTCGATGGAAATGGCAGGGCTTAAACCTTCAATATGATCTACATCGGGCTTTTCCATCAAACTTAAGAACTGGCGAGCATAGGCAGACAGTGACTCGACATAACGTCGTTGGCCTTCGGCATATAAAGTATCAAACGCAAGGGAGGATTTGCCGGACCCAGATAAACCTGTGATGACAATCAGCTTATCCCTTGGGATAGTCAGGTTGATATTTTTGAGATTGTGGGTGCGGGCGCCGCGTATTTCAATCTTGTCCATCTATCACTCAAGTCATATGCTTTAAAAAAATGAGCACAAGTATCGCACAGTTCTGCCGCTGAGTTTAGTTGATTCTGTGATCTAAACCTATTCCATGGGTTATCGCTTTTAAGCCCCAATAGAGGAGTACAGCGCTTATAAGCCTATGAGGATTAACTAAGATTAATGCAGCTTGTTATTTGACTTTGAGGGTATTTGTGAGTGCTTAGTTGGGCACTTGTAATTAAGGTGTAAAGGCATTATTGGCTTATGAATGAGTAATACTCGTTTTTTGAGGGATAAATAGGGCGTGCAAACACTGTGGGCTAGGCCACGATTTCCTTTTGAGCAAATCCTTTTGGGTGTGATAACATGCGCCCCCTAAAAGACTTCATATCAGGGCAAAATCATGGGTAACAACGGGCTTTCAGGTACTGAGAAAAAAGTCGCGTTTTCTTTAGCCAGTGTATTTGGTTTACGCATGATGGGCTTGTTTATGATCATGCCCGTCTTTGCGCTTTATGGTCAGCACCTCGAAGGCTTCTCGCCTCTGTGGGTTGGTATCGCTATCGGCGCCTATGGTTTAACCCAAGCCTTCTTGCAAATTCCCATGGGGATGTTATCCGACAAATACGGTCGCAAGCCCGTTATTCTCTGTGGTTTAGTATTGTTCGCTATTGGTAGTGTGATCGCGGCTAATGCCGAGACGATTTATGGTGTGGTATTGGGCCGCGCTGTACAGGGTATGGGGGCTATTGCCGCTGCCGTGCTGGCGCTTGCCGCGGATTTAACCCGTGATGAGCAGCGCACTAAGGTGATGGCGATCATCGGCATGTGTATCGGGCTATCTTTTGCCCTCTCTTTGTTAATGGGGCCTATAGTTGCACAACATCTCGGGTTGACGGGATTATTTTGGTTAACGGCGGTATTGGCGATTGTGGGTATGTTGCTGATCCAATTTTTAGTGCCTAATCCCATCACTCAGGCACCGAAGGGAGATACTCTAGCTACTCCTGCTAAGCTAAAACGTATGTTCCTAGAGCCGCAATTATTTAGGCTTAACGCGGGAATATTTATCCTGCATCTAGTGCTTACCGCAGTGTTTGTGGCGTTACCATTGGATCTTGTTGATGCAGGATTAGTTAAAGAAAAACATTGGATGCTCTATTTCCCCGCTTTCGTGGGGGCATTTATCTTGATGGTGCCGTTAATCATCATTGGGGTGAAACGCAAGAACACTAAGGCGATGTTCCAAATTGCACTGGTGATCATGATATGTTCATTGGCTGGAATGGCAATGTTTGCCAGCAATCTTTGGGCCTTGAGTGCCGCAGTATTACTGTTTTTTACTGGCTTTAACTATCTTGAAGCTTCGTTACCGAGTTTAATTGCTAAATTCTGCCCTGTAGGGGAGAAAGGTTCTGCCATGGGCGTGTATTCCACGAGCCAGTTCTTAGGGGCATTCTGTGGTGGTATGCTCGGTGGTGGCGCTTTTCAATTAGTCGGTGCTGTAGGGGTATTTATTGTCGCGCTTGTGTTGATGGCGATTTGGTTACTGCTTACTTTAGGTATGCAAAACCCTGTGTTATTAAAAAGCTATACCCTAGAAGCCGCCGTACAGAATAAAGCCGAGGCACGGGATATGGCGACACAATTATCGCAACTGATGGGCGTTGTCGAAGCGATAGTGGTACTTGACGAAAAAGTGGCCTACTTAAAGGTTGATGAGCATTTCGATTTAAGAGAAGCCCGAGCTGTGTTAGGCTCTGCTCAATAAGATGTGTCACAGCCAAAGTATTTTGGGACCTAGATTTCCCCTTATGGCGACACTAATAAACAACATACTGAATTAATAGATTATTTAAAGAATCGCAGGAGATTTCAATGGCCAGTCGTGGTGTTAACAAGGTAATTTTGGTTGGCAATTTGGGACAAGATCCAGAAGTACGTTATATGCCAAACGGTAACGCAGTCGCTAACATCACAGTAGCGACCAGCGAATCGTGGAAAGACCAACAGGGTCAACAGCAGGAACGTACTGAATGGCACCGTGTGGTTCTATTTGGCAAATTAGCTGAAATTACAGGTGAATATTTACGTAAAGGTTCACAGGTTTATCTTGAAGGTAAACTGCAAACCCGTAAATGGAAAGACCAAAGCGGTCAAGATCGCTACAGCACTGAAGTGGTTATCGATCAAAGCGGTAGTATGCAAATGCTCGGCAGCCGTAACCAAGGTGGTCAAGCACAGGGTGCGCCAATGGGCGGAAGTATGCCACAAAACGCAGGTTACCAATCTGCACCACAACAAGCGGCACCTGCGCAAAATCAGTATGCGCCAGCGCCTCAAGCTGCACCTGCTTACCAAGCCCCTGCGCAGCAACAATATGCAGCTCCTGCTCCACAAGCTTATGGTCAGCCACAGGCTCAACCACAGCAGGGCGGTTATGCACCTAAGCCACAAGCGGCTCCTGCGCCAGCTTATCAAGCACCAGCAGCGCCGGCACAGCGTCCAGCCCCCCAGCCACAGCAGAACTTCACCCCAGATTTGGATGATGGCTGGGATGACGATATTCCGTTCTAATTCACAGTAAATCTAATAATGTAGATCTAACTGTAAACAAAAACCCCTTGAGCTCTTATTCTTACTGACTTTTACGTCTTTAAGGTAAATCTCAAGGGGTTTTTTTTTGTATAATAAGAGTTGATAGCTAAAATTAGTATTGCTACTATATTTTTGTATAGTTAAATGGGGGTCTGATGAAGGTTGTCGATTATATTTTTTCAGAGGGTGAGCGTCGGTCACTATTAGTGAGTGAAGATAGTCGCATTGATTTTTGGTCAACTCTTTATGTCACTGCTGAGCTTAGACAAGACCACAAGCAAACCTCAATAAAGAAAGAGCTATATAGCATCAAGCTGCTGAGAAAGTGGGAACAGTTGCATACTCGAGATTTATTGGCTGAGATTCGACAGCTAAATTTTCCGTCTAGGGAAACAATAAAATCTATCAAACATTTCTGTGGTATATCTTCAAAGGCTGAAAATTCAAAATCTGCTAAGGTGGTGAGTTTCACAAAATTAGCCAAAACGCCTTCTGCACTTGATACTGTCGATAAAAACTATCAGTACCAGCGTATGATTGGCATCAATAAGTTCTTGGGATTTTGTGCTTGGGAATTGTGTAAATTCAAACCAAATGCGGCTGAACTAAGAAGAGAAATCGAGGCAATGTCCGCGCAGTTTAAGGCCCATTACCCCAAGGGATTAAGCAACTTATCTAAAGCAACACACGCAGAAGCAGATCACTTTAAAGCCTTCTTGGAAGTCGCGCATCCCAATCATCCGCAAAACCCCTTCTCAAATTTCGAGATAAAATTGAGAAACTACTTACTCATCCAAATTTTGTACTGGACAGGATGCCGACCATCAGAAACTTTGTCTCTCACATTAGATGATATTGGGCACGATATAGACCAGCCTGCTTTACGATTCATTAGGCGTCATGATGACATCAATGATCCTCGTAAAGTTCAGCCTACGTTGAAAACACAGGAGCGTGAAATAAACATCCCTCCAGCTCTATACACCGATCTCGAATATTACATCAGAGTGATTAGGCCAACATTTAACCGTTCCAAATCACACCCATATATTTTTGTCCATCACAAAGGTGGAATGAAAGGCTCCGCGATGACAGACAAAGCTTTTTCTGAAGCGGTTATACCCAAGCTTAAAGCTGTAGATAAGATGTTTACTAACATTCAGCGTCGAGGATTTCGCATTTATTTCAATGAAAGGTTGTCAGCCCAAATTGATATGCATAATGAGGGTGTTAGCGAGCAGATTCTCGTTGCCGAGAAGCAAGGTTTGTATGAAGAGGTAAAAGTGCTTAAGTCAAAGCTGATTAAAGACGGCGATGAAATTGATATGCGGATGATGTTAAATGGTCATAGCAGTCCCGACAGCGCAAGGCCTTATTTAAATAGGTTTGCAGAACGTAAAGCTAGAGATATACATAAACGCATGATGTTGGATATTAGTTCAGCAACAAAGGAAATAAAGAATGGTAGAAGCAGTTAATATTTCCGTATTTCAAGACACTCAACACCGTAAAAGTAAAATGGGATATGAGTTTTTCGAATCAGATGTTACTTGGCGCTTAGATAACTCTATCAAATTGAATTGGGGCCGATTACCTAAAAGCGTAAATGAAACTTTTGTAAATGGTTATAAAATGCAAATGGCTGATTATGCGGAAGAACTATCAGCTAGTACATGTTACATCATCTTCGAAAAAATTTTATCTATATTACGAACACAAGAAGCCAATGAGCTTTCTCTTTCTACGTTACAAAATTATCTGTCGACATTAGATAGTGGCTCAGAATATAAGCTAGGTTCGATTAGAGCCTTTCTATTGAATTGGATTGATAAAAATATAGAGGGCATCAGCCCTAAAATTGAGTCTTGGCTTGAGCAAATTACCCTCAAAGGAATGAATAAAGGAGTAGCTGTTGCAAAAGGGTGTCCTCATACTGGCGCATATTCTATGCAAGAGCAGGAAGCGATACTTAGATGGGGGGTCAATGCGTTTATAGATGATAAGTTATCTCTTCATGATTACACGTGGCTGATGTTAAATATTTATTTGGGTGCTCGTCCTACACAGTTTTGTCAGCTCCAAGCTGGCGATCTTCGGGTGAAATCTCGTGAAGGGCGCACCGAATATGCGTTGCTATTACCACATGCAAAAAAACGAGGCGTTAAAAACTTTAGAGATGACTTTAAGGAAATGGATATCGATGAGGACTTAGCCCTATTAATCAGTAATCAAGCACAAGCAACAGCAAAGCTCATTGAAAAACAGGTGGGGACTTTAACTGATAAGCAAAAATCTGAGATGCCAGTTTTTGGTGCTGTTAATAAAATAAGAGGTTTGAGTAGTAAAGATGAACTTGATAATTTGATGTTAATGACTCCAGACGCTATTCATATGTCTAGAACTGTTGGTATGGATATTCTCCGTAACTTGATGAAGATATGTGATGCAAGGTCAGAACGACTGAAGGGAGAGTTCATTCATTTAACCGCAAGACGGTTTCGTTATACGCTGGGTACAAATGCCGCTAGACGTGGTTTATCAGCATTTGTTATCGCGAAGCTTTTAGGTCACTCAGATATACAAAACGTTAAGGTATATACGGAGAACGTTAAGGAGCTTGGCGAAGAAATCAATGATGCACTAGTAGCTGTCCTAGCCCCTCTTGCTCAAGCATTTGCCGGCACCCTAATATTAAGTGAAGCTGATGCCATTAGAGTGAATGATCCACTGTCTCGAATCCACAACAGTCATGGTGATAGCTTAGGAAATTGCGGGAAATATGGTTTTTGTTCAACTGGTGGAAGGGTTTGTTATACATGTGCAAAATTTCAACCTTGGGTTCATGGTAGGCACCAAGTAATTTTAAATGACCTACTCGAAGAAAGAAAGCGGTTACGCGATAAGGGTGCTAGCTCTTTTGTATTGCAATCAACCGATAGAGTCATGCTAGCCATACAAGAAGTTATAATACTTTGTGAGAAAGCGAAAAGAGATGAGGGGTTGTTAGATGGGTAAATCAGATAATAACGTCATCAAACTTTGGCAAGCAAAGCACGACAAAGATACCCAAAGAAACTTGGCTGAGTTCATTTTGTTCGCTCAATCCGAGCTAACACTATACAAAGAACAAGGCTGGGACGCTCCAAGTTGGAAGCCAAATAAAGGGCAGGTTTTAGTTTTCGGGTTCAGGCAAACGGAAGGGAACAATTATTCCCCTATAGATATCTTTAAAGGGCCATATTTAGAGTTTGTGAAGGCTTTTATGCGTCAGCAAATGACCCTTAAGGAGATTACGTCTGCCCATTTGTGGATATCAATGTTTCGTAATCTATATCTAGCATTGGTTGCTCAAGAGGATGACAAAGTACCATGCATTCGAGACGTTACCGGGCAAACATTAAAAGATGCTGTTGCGATAATAAAGCAATCTGAAAATAACCTTACACGCCGTTATCAAATCGGAGGTAAGTTAACCAGCCTTGTAAAATGGCTTCTTGATGAGCGTATCGTACTTACGCTACCAACATTTAAAAATCCATTTCCCAAGCAGGTGCATACAGCTGAGCAATTAGGTGAAGAAGCTGACAGATTTCGTGAAGAGCGATGCCCCACCATGCACGAAATGTTATCTTTGGCTGAATGTTTTGCAAGAGCAGAGGCTGTTCAAGATAAATATTATACCAGTGCCCTAGTTTTACTTTGCTTCGCACCTGGTCGTATCAATGAACTTGATGGCTTAACGATACACTCTTTACAACAAGGTGATGATGACGGTTGGTATATCGTATGGCATGGGTCAAAAGGTTATCCTGATCATCGAAAACCTATCCCCCCCTTGATGCTAGATGTGGTTAAAGAAGCATTTAATCGACTGATTGAGATCGGAAAACCAGCCCGAGCATGCGCTAAATGGGCATATGAACACCCTAATGAGTTCTACAAACACGAAGGGTGTATTACGCAACCAGATCATAAAGCTAGTCAGCCTTTGTCGCATTTGCAGATTGCTAATGCAATGAGTATTGTGGGTTTTTTAAACAAGAATGGTGTGACCTTTCAAAATACCAAAGCATTAACTAATTGGCTAAATGCATTATTAGATGAAAAAACAGTGACTTATTCTCGTTTGAATGAGGTAGTTCATCAAAAATACAAAAATAAAAGTTGGCCTAATAACCCAGACTCAAAGAGACCTGTTTGGGAAAACCTGTTGCTGTATCGGGACCTTGAATTAAAGCCGAAAAGTGCGGCTAAACAGTTTAGTTGGACTATGCCAACGATTAACGCATTTAATGAGCAACTTAACAAAAAACCTAAATCCATGAGCACCCTTTGGGAGCGTTTTAACATGACACAGGAGGATGGCACTCCGATAGCGTTAACGACTCACCAATTTCGAGTGTGGCTCAATACTCACGCCAAAATTGGTGGTGTTGATGATTGGAAAATTGCTCAATGGTCTGGTCGAGCTGATTACCGCCAGAATTCAGCCTATGACCTTCGAACACTAGAACAAAAAAGTAGACTAAGCACTGAGCTGATGGTGGCTAGTTACAATGATATGCCTTCAGCGATTATCTTGAGAAAGTATAACTTACCGGTCACATTGAAATCGGTTGGCATAGACAGAGAAGGTATTGCTGATTTTACAGGTATTGGGTTCTGTACACATAATTTTGCGCAAACACCATGCACAAAAGCGGGCGAGTGCGTGACTTGTAAAGAGCATGTTTGCTTAACGGGAATCCCTGAGACCCTGGAAGAGCTAGAACAACTGGATAAACTAATATCAGAACAATTAGATAAAGCAATACAAGCTAATGGTAAAGATGTGTTCGGTGCAGATAGATGGGTTACGCATCATGGGTGGAAATTGGGGCATATACGCACCCTAATCGCGATAATGAAGGACGAAAGCCTTCCAGAGGGAACTGTTATTCAAATTCCAGTAGAGCATGATCCCTCACCAACAAGACGAGCGCTTGAAGATAAAAAAATGGTCACAGACCTAGAGGATCGTTGCAACACTAAAGCGCAGATTAAGCCTCAATTTAATGCAAACATAAAAAAATTGTTGGGGTTTGGATAATGCCAAAAATAGTCATAACAAGCAGCAGTAAAAAGAAGATTCTCAATATCATTTCAGGTTGGCAAGGCAAGCTTTCATGGTCATTACTGTGTGAGCGAGTAACCAAAGAGCTTGGATTGGAAAGCATTGTTTCTAGACATACTCTATTGGCGTATGAAGATGTAAAAATTGCATTTGAAGAGAAGAAAGCATGGCTTAAAGAACAACCTTTCTCTTCCAGTAAAAAAGATGATATGCAATTGCAAGATGCGTATTCACGCATTGACACATTAGAGGCTAAAGTTCGAAGTCTTGAAGCAGAAAAGACAGCATTGACGGAGCAATTTGTAAGATGGCAATACAATCTTTATTACATGAGCAACAATATGGATGAATTAAATAAAGAGCTGCCAGAGGGAGTAAATATTGAAGAGCTAAGAATAGAACTAGAGCGCAAGCCTGTACCTTCCAATATCAATATGTCGAAGCTAAATCAGCCTTTAACCAAGTTAACAAGAGCTGATGACAATAAACGTAAACGAACGTGAGTGGTTAATTAGGAGCCGCACCAATGCTAAATTTATCAATCTACTAAGCAATTAACTGACACTTTAAGGAACCTAAAAAATGGCTAGCGGTCCGCAAAAAGCACTGCAAAACCTCGATGCTTTTTTGGCGTGGGTGGAGACGCAACAGGATGATGACTTTAAACAAATAGCCTTTAGAGGTCAGTTAAGTCGTGTTGAAGTAGCTAAAGCGGTCGGCTGTGGTAAATCAGCTCTAAATCAAAATCCTGAATTACGAAAGCACTTAAAAAAACTGGAAGACAACCTGCGTGACAAAGGTGTGCTGCCACCTCTGACTGAATCAGCAAAAAATGAGTCTTGTAAGCCAAAACAATATGACAATACAACAAACCGAAAAGTACTTGATTCAAGACGTTTGTCATCACTTGAAGCTGAAAATATTGAATTAAAAGCAAAAGTGAATGAGCTTGAAGGTAAACTTAAGCGTTTCGGTGAATTGTCAGAAACCTTGTCTGAAATGGGGTTCATGCCGCGATGAATGCTGCCTTAAATGAAGAGCTATTTCGCGTCACCAGTATCCCTTACAACTCATCAACGATGGTGATATTCAGCGGCACACCGTTAAGGAAAAACTCTTACAGAGCCAATAGCGGTAAATACTATGTCACGATAAAAGTAGATCCTGACACATTGCCTGTAGAACCTGCAATTGGCCAGTATTGGTTAGTTAAAGGAGACCGTCATATCAAAAACATGGATATAGGGGATTACGTAATGCAACAGCATACTTACCAATCACCTGTCCATGTTGAATGCAGGTTGCCAGAAACTGGTGAGCAGCTAATTCAATTCATTGCGAGAGAAAACGACTTCAAGGGGATTGGTGAAAGTAAAGCCAGAGCACTCTGGGAGCTCCTAGGTAAAGATTTTCATGCAACATTAAACAACGACACTCCTGAATCAAGAATATTGCTTAAAAGCGTTCTGAGCGAGGATTCCATAACCGCATTATTTGAAGGGTATGCTAAATACAAAAATCTTGCCTACTGCAATTGGATGTCCGAACACAAGATACCTGCCAGTGTTCAGCAGCGTTTGCTGAAATATCACAGTGAGCAATCCATTGAAGCAATTAAACAGAATCCTTATGTGTTAATTGGTTTTGGCATGAGTTTTACAGAGGTGGATTCTATTTCTCAAGCGAAGCTTGAGGTCACAACAAATGATGACAGGCGATTAAGTGCGGCGCTTGAAATTGCGATACGTAAAGAGATAGAGAAAGGGCATACTTATACGATACAAGCTAATTTACGCCCTCATTTAACCAAGCTACTAAAAGATAAAGATTTGGTCGCCAAAGCGTTTCATGCAGGACACGATAAAGCTCAGTATTTATTAAATCACACAACAGGAACTTACCATCCCACAGCTCAGTTATTGATGGAAAATGTTGTGACTAAACGACTCAAAGCACTTGCTAGTCAAAACAACTTATATGACGAACATGCAAATTCAGCATATTGCTCTGCTGTTGGGGAGCTACCTTATGAGTTAACAAAGAAGCAAGAAGAAGCGGTCACGACATGCCTAGATAACGCAGTAAGCTGTATCACCGGTGGTGCTGGCACAGGTAAAACGACAGTGCTAAGAACTGCGTTGCGTGCCTATTATGCAATGGGGTTTGAAATACATGCAGTAGCCTTAAGTGGTCGTGCGGCAATGCGCTTACATGAGTCGATTGGTTTTATCACTTCAACAATTGCAAAGTTACTGCGAAATAAACCTATTGATTCAGAAAAACAAAAACATCTGCTCGTCATTGATGAAGCCAGCATGATTGATTTGCCGACCATGTACCGTTTAGTAAATCACATTCACCCCTCAGTGAGAATTATCTTAACTGGCGACCCAAATCAGCTTCCACCAATTGGCTGCGGTAAAGTACTAGCGGATATTGTTGAATCTAAAGTGATTGCAAATACTTTACTGGACATTGTGAAGCGTCAGGAAGGCTATACGGGTATTCCTGAGTATTCGAAATTAATAAATCAAGGGGAAGTACCAGAGCAACTTACCACTGGCGCAATTTATTTTCACGAAACAGATAAAAAAGAGATATCTCAAGTTTGTTGTAATTTGTATCAACAATCTCCTGAGAACAGCCGCGTGATGGCTTCAACCAAAGCACTGGTTGCTGAAATCAATAAGCTAACTCAAGAGGCTGTAAATCATAGTGGCAGCAGACTCGAATTTGAAATGAATGGTGAGCTGTTCTTTCAACATCTACGACTTAATGATTCAATCTTGTTTACGCAAAATCACTATGATAAAGGTATTCAGAACGGTTCGCTTGGTGCCCTAACAAGCGTCGTGGCCTCTGGGGATAGTTATGGTGAAGTGACACTCGATACTGGAGATAAGGTTATAGTGACTCAAGCCGTACTTGATTGCATGGAATTGGGTTATGCAATAACTCTTCATAAGGCTCAAGGTTCTCAGTTCCCACGTATTATCATTGCTTTGCAGAAAGGTAAAATTGTTGACCGAGCATGGCTCTATACCGCTATCACCAGAGCTGAAAGTGAAATTCATATTGTGGGGGCTGAAGCTGACTTAAAAACCATTACTGCAGCTCCTAGTCATTCAAATAAGCGTAATAGTTATCTTGTTGATCTTTTAAAAAGATAAAAATAAAATTTGTTACATTGGCGAGTGACTACAGGTACAAGCGGAGATAAGTTGTGTTCAAACGCGGAGCGTTATCTGCATTTAATTCTGCGATCTTACGTGGCAAGATGTGCCTGTAGTTGAGCGGCCATCAAAATTGTCTCTTGGTGTTTGCGGCATTAACCCATAGAAACTTTAATCCGAAAGTTACAAGTTAAAGTATTTTCGCTAACTAGTTTATATCCAAAAGTGAACTAGTGAATCAGACTTACCTAGCCTGATTCACGGGGTCAAAAACGGTTTTACCTGCTTTTGGGGAGCAGAGATGGAAGCGTTAAGCTGTCCTCCAATAACCAAATTCTTTAGGTTAATCTCGCCAGGGGATACCTTTCGAAAGCAGTAAAGAATGCCTTCGTGTGTTTGTCTATGTAAAGGTTTGTCATCAACGCGACCTGTGCTTTTCATCAAATGAAATAGCTTTCCTAATATGCATCGGTTAACTATGGTTACTTTTGGCGAAGCTAATTATAACGTCTTGCCATGCTGTCTAAAAAGATCAACACACCCTAGTTAAATAAAGCTTCTAGCACTGCAGTTTGATACTCTTGTTGTTTAACTTTTGTTTTAATTGTATTCATTATTTTATGTAACTCCTGAACATTCATTTCATGACTCAATGCTTCGAGTTCATTTAGTTCTTTTTTGAAAATGTCGATTTGCTTTTTTCTAGCCCCATTTAGAGCGGATAAATTTAGAACCCTTATTGTCTCTGAGGCTCGTTTTAAATCTTGGGTTGATAGACCAGGCTTAGGTTCAATTACGCCAGTTTCTAGAAAATCAAAAAAAATTCTCGGGTCATCAACATCAGGCTTTATAAGCTCGCTAGCGTTATATGCTCCAGGGCCCTCACTACCTTGACGATCTTTAAAATGGCCGCATGTATTGCTACTCGTTAGCCCACAACAACCAAAAAGATTATCCCATGAAAACATCAAATGTTTGTATAGTGCTGCTTGGCCAGGTTTTCCACCTTTATGAAAGTAATGTTCTATATGACCATTCCTCTGATCAGTTGCTCTTTCACAAAGAGCACAAAACTTGCCTTGCATTGTTCTAAAACGATTCCAAATCAAGTTCCTACACGCTTTAGAAGGTTTTTTGTTACTCCACTTATGTACGTTGTGATCATAAGTAGACAGTGCAGGAGGTGCTGGTAAGGGTCTATTTAGCTTCCTCATTATTTATTTAACCTGGCTTTCATTTCCACAATACGAATTTGGCTTTCGCAATCAACGACTACCGGATGGTTAATTCCAAAGTGAGCCTTTATTTTGGTGAAAACGGCTTCAAAAGACTTTTTATCGTTAGCTTTTAAGTATCTAGAAAAATCATTAAGCCAAACAGCCTCTTCCAGTTTTTCAGGTACCGAGTTCGTCTCCATAATGCGAGCGAGAATATCAGCACTAGTAACCCCTTTAGTTTGGAATGTTGGGGTGATGACGGTTGGCTGACCTGAGTCATCCAGACTCATTTGACGAATACACTTATTATCAACGGTAGATAGAACCTGCGGACTATGAGTAGTAACAATAAACTGTAGGTTGGGGAAGGTCGCCTGAAGCCCTATTAATATTTCTTGTTGCCACTTGGGATGAAGATGTAGTTCTATTTCATCAATAACGACAATCCCATGACCATGTAAAGGATTAGCAGAAAGTGGATTCAAAGTCACTAATCGTCTAGCCAAGTCACCAGTTAAAGCCACAAGCATCTTTTGCCCTTGTGATAACTGAGTTATATTTACTTTATTACCAAAGTTTTCAACCAATAGTCGAGGCTTTCCAGAACTACGGTCCACTTCTAAATTTCGGACTTCAGGTACAAGTGTTTCAATGGCATCATTAACAAAGTCTAAGTGTTGTTGATATTTTACCGATGACATTGACTTCAAAAGATTCTTTAATTCATCTTTTTTTGAATTTAATTTAGCAGTAAAAGCATCATTCTCAGGAGGCGTTTCACCTTCATATACATCATCAATAGTACTCTGAAGAGTCGATATCTGATCTTTGAGCATTTTTACTTCTTTTGTATTCTCACCTTCAGCCAAATTGACTAATTCAATGTAAAGTTTAGAGAAGTCTTCAAGTCTACCGCTCCCCTCTAACGCAGTCTTGATATCTGAGAATCTATTACTAACACCATCACCTGAAGCCTTCTCTGTGATGGTCTGGGATAAAGTAAAATTAGATCGTTCAACCGAGTAAAAAGCGAGAAGTGGAATAATTACCGATGGATTTTTAGCGGTAATTTTGTACATGCTTGCAACTTGTTTTGTTTCCACTACATCTGTAGGAGAGTTACCTGTATAACCTGGGCTAACCACACCAATAGTTGTTTCAAAGGTATTTCTTTTATCAAATAGAAACTTGCCTGTTACCTCTGAATATTCGCTGGAATTCACATTAATATCGGTTTGAACAACAGGTCTACCATTTACATCAGGCTTCTCAAGGTTGTTATTAAACCACGTAAATACCTTTGCAATAGCCTCTGCAATACTTGTTTTCCCAGCTCCGTTATCACCGATAATAACTGTCACCCTCTCATCAAAAGAAATATCTAGGGTTCTAAATCTTCTAAAATCAGTGAGGTGTAATGAAGATAAAATAAGCTTCTTTTCAATGAGCGCGGTTTCTACTTCAGTAAAATACTTACAAGCTAAGACTTCATCCTTCTGCTCTACATTTTTACCTTCTGAATAGTTTTTATAGAGTTGATATGAAGACTCAAAGTTGCCTTTCTTAGCATTCTGAATCAGATTGCTTATTGCTCGACTCGTTTCTTTATGTTGCTTAGTCATTTGATTTCTCGACAATTTGAGTTATTAACTCAGCTGAATATTTTCGTTTTAATGATTGAACAAACATTGGTTCTATATGCTTCGCAAAAGCAATAAGACCTCTAAGATGTTGTCTACCCGCTTGATCAAGCTTACTTAACTGAACTTGATGTACTAAATGTTTTATATATCTTTTCCGTTCTCTTCCGAGAGAGATCTTTCCATCGTTATTGATGGTGATGCCGGTGACATGTCTGTTGTGTGCTTTTGATGAGAACTTTGTTTTCTTTCTATTGATTCTTATCGCGTTGCCAAATAACTCAGCTAGCTTTTCTTTTACAAGTAAGGGAAGTCCAAAGAGTATGTCTTTGTGCTTTGTTGAAAAAGTTAGGTCATCTGCATATCGTGTGTATACAATTTCTTTTTTAAGACACACGTTGCTTATCGCGCAATCAAAT
Organism: Shewanella profunda; assembly: GCF_023283765.1. Taxonomy (GTDB): domain Bacteria; phylum Pseudomonadota; class Gammaproteobacteria; order Enterobacterales; family Shewanellaceae; genus Shewanella; species Shewanella profunda. The sequence goes on from NZ_JAKILG010000047.1 coordinate 28,750, forward strand.
TGATACATGAAGAAGTTAGATACCAGCGGGGAGCTTGGGGCTCCTATACTGAGAACCAAAACTCCACCAGTTGTTTTACTCGGACACCAAAAAAGTAAGTTTTCTAAAGTTTGCTTATCTATTTCTGAAGGCAGTGGAAGTGTCGACTCCCATACTCGCCAAAACAACTTATTAGAAATTGAATTGAAAAAATTTTCTAAATCCATCTTGAGCAAATAGGGGGAATTTTCGTGGGCTGTCGCGTTTTCTTTAATACTGGTGCCTTCACGATACGCCATTGCTGACTTGTGAATAGGTAGTTGTTGAATTTCTAAGTACTTGCGCTGGTACACTTTTAATTCTTTAGAGGGTTGGGCGATGACTCGATGCCCTGATGTACGCTTAGGAATGGTGTAAACTTTATACTTTTTGGGCGCACTTTGTAAAAAGTTATCCACTTCAGCTTCATTCTTTTCTAAGCCTAAAGATAGCTGTTTAAGAAAACTCATTATCTTTCCTATAAAAAAGCCCAAGAGCATGGCTCTTGAGCTTAGCTCTTTACTAGAGGAAGCGATATGTTCGCGACCTGATTGAGGTACGAGATCAGGTCGCGAACATATCGCAACCATAATGCCGTTCAATAAATTAGAGTCTGGCTAAACACCCGACTAGACGAATGTCGTCCTAAGCTAAAGAGCACCTCGAGTATATAGTAAGTCAGTGACCTTATTCAATTTAATGTTGCTTCCATCATATTCTTGGTAATGAGTGGCCCAAAGAAAGGACGTATATGGTCACCTCGGGTATAAGCAGGCCAATGTTATAAATCTACAATTAACCTTTCATAACGGGGTGTCAGTCGTTAATGGTTCGCGGTCTTGCGATATATATCCGGCATCTGTTGCGCCCTAATGAGATCTATAAAAAATGTGGCTTACCAACTGCATCTTCCCATTCTGGCCGTAAATCACTTTGTACCAATGCTGTTGTGAACGGTGTACCTATAGAGACTGTGGCGCGAATCCTCGGACATACCAGCACAGAAACGACTATTGACTATCTTGCTATTCAGGCAAAGCGTATTGAAAAAATGTGCAGTGTTGAATGGATTTAGTGTTTAAAATCAGAAACAAAAACACTATTTCCCAAAAAGGGAAAATAAAAATTGACTATCATTTGTTCATTTCCCATAATGGGAAATATAGCAAAGGGGATTACATGAGAGTTGTTTCGAGAGCCGCCTTGCGGGAGTTTTGGGAGCTGCCCATTTACCAAGACAGTGAGCAACCGCTCAAATCATGGTACGAGGAAGCTAAAAACGCCAACTGGCAAAATTCGCAAGAGATTAAGGATCTTTTTCGGAATGCGAGTTTTGTTGGTAATAACAGGGTGGTATTCAACATTCATGGTAACAAGTATCGACTGATTGTCGCCGTGAATTACAAATTTGCAATGGTTTATGTTCGCTCTGTCGGCACTCACGCTGAATATGACAAAGTTGATGCAACCACAATTTAGGAGGTTTGCAATGCAAATTATGCCGATCAGAACAGTGGCTGACAATGAAGCCGCATTAAAGCGCATTGAGCAGCTTTTTGACGCCGAACCTAACACGTCAGAAGGAGACGAGCTGGAAGTGTTGATCACGCTTGTAAGCGCGTTTGAGGATGCTCACTTTCCGATTGAAGCGCCAGATCCAATCGCAGCGATTCAGTTCCGCATGGAACAGAAAGGGCTTGTTGACGCCGATATGGTGCCGTTCCTTGGGCAACGAAGCCGAGTGTCAGAAGTGCTAAACCGCCAACGTAGTCTTAGCTTGAACATGATCCGCAAGTTGAATAAGGGGCTTAAAATTCCCCTTTCTTGCTTGGTCAAAGACTATCAACTATCCAAATAAGGAAGTGTTAACATGACAAATTTTCAAAAAGGGCAGCTAGTTACTCATTCAAGTGTAAATAAGGAAATGAAAGTATGTGGTCAATCTGCGATTGGTGCCGTACGTAATAGTAATGGTGTTAGTCGAACAGCGGTAAAAAGGGGTTCACATCCTGTAGCTATCAAGTGAGTAGTCAAACAGTGCAACGTGATTTTCCCACTAATAAGCTAGTGCCAGTTGAATCAAAAAAATCGCTTTCATCAGTGGAATCAGCCACAAAACTATATGAGGAAGCTGTTTTATACCTTATAAAAAATGGTACTCCAGAGTGGGTGGCCGCAGAAAAAGTGAATACCAATTTTACTAAATTAAACAATTCTAATCTGGTGATAACTTTAGAGCGGCTATGCGTTGACGAGCCATTTGATCTTAATCTCTAGAACGGAAATTTTTTATGACCAACAATATATTAGTTCCAGATTACAGTTTGCCACCGTCAGGCTATCAACCTTTGTATTTGTATAATCTTATTGATTTAAGTAATTACCTATATTTCCAGCAAATCAGTTCTCTTTTCCATAATGAAGCAATTAATGAGCTGAAAAAAACATCGGGGATTTTGACTCAAAACAGTATTAATTATTTGCAAGACCAAACAAGACAATCGATTTTCCCTACAGCTCCTCTAGGCTATTTTGATGAACAGCGTAATTATATTTCAAATGTGACCACTACTTCTGTGGGTTCTCCTCAAGCACAAGATGATGATTTACTAGAAACTTTTTATTAACGGAAAATCGGATGGATAATGGAGTTAGATATGGAAATTGTTGCAACAAAAAGTATTTTAGAACAAGTGCTTAATGATGTAGAGTTTTACAATCGACGGTCAGAAAATCTTGGGCACAGTAAAGTCAGGTTTGATGCCTGTCCAACCGGCTTTAGGGATTTGGATGATTCTATTGGCGGGATAAGTCCTGGATTCACCGTAATAGCTGGACGGCCTTGTAATGGTTCTGATGTTTTGTTTAGACAGTTAATTACAAACGCTGTGCTTGAGTTTAATAACATCAATAACTTCATGTATAAGCAAAAAGCATTAATATTTAGTACGTCATTGTCAGCTAAAGATTTTTTGGTGCGTATTTTATGTGCATACGGACTCATCCCTTTGAACACTTTAATGAAAGTTGCCATGGATGGGGATGAATGGATGAAGTTTACCAGCAGTTTTACCTTTTTTTTTGAAGAGAATGACCCTTTCTTGCTGGTCGATAATATATCTCCGTTGTTCGTCGAGGATTTAGATGAGTTTATACTCAAGACCATAGATCAGTATGGGCATCTTCCCATAATCGCATTTGATTCTCTCCAAGCTATCCGAACGCGTAAAAAATTTGATTCGCGTTATGCTGAAACCGCAGAAGTATCTCGTACATTAAAAGAACTACAGGTTCGCTATAACACTCGGATTATTGCAGTTTGCAGTGTGAACAGAAATGTAGAACAAAGGGCAGATATGCGTCCAGTACTGTCCGATTTGCGAGATTCTGGGACAATTGAAGATGACGCAAACCTTGTGTTATTCACGTACATTAATGCTTTCTATACAGGTGAATGGTTGGATAATAACAACGTATCAATTATGGAAGTATTAGTAGGTAAAAACGATTGGGGGAAGCAGGATAGAATCCAGTTGATGTACCGTCGTGAAGAATGCAATTTATGTGATTACGTAGCATTATCGGCAAACAGTGATGAGTAATATATTTAGCTGAAAATTGACAAGGGTATTATGAAAAAAGTAGCTATAGAAGAGGTGTTTTTCCCTAATGATGGTAAGAACTATTCAGTAGCAAAAATTTTGGAAAAACCCCAAAAAGCCCTTTTTGAAATGAGAAGAAAGTTAAGACCTAGCGTAAAAGAGTTGACTCTTCTTTGTTCTACTTGCTTTCAACCTGTAATTTTAGCTGGTTACTTAGATCAAAGTTTTTATTTCAGACATATTAAAGATTCCGATGATTGTCCGATTAAAACAAACTCTCATCTTACTGCTGATGAGATTCTTGCCATGAAATATAATGGGCAAAAGGAAGGGGATTTACATAAAACAAATAAACTTCGTATTGCAACATTATTACGCAAAGATGATTGCTTTGAAGCTGTACGTGTTGAAAAAACGTTTAGAGAATTAAACCCTACAGGTATAGCAAAGCATTGGAGGCGGCCTGATGTTGTGGCTACTGAGATCCATAGAAATGTCGAAGTTGCATTTGAACTCCAGGTATCAACAACATTTATTGATGTTATCATTGCAAGGGAGGCATTTTATAAAGATAACGGAGCATTCATTCTCTGGATATTTCTAGATTTTACAGCCAGACGGTTTACAGAACTCGACATTTTTTATGCTAACTGTTCAAATGCGTTTGTGTTTGATGGTGAAGCCAATAGTGCAAGTGAGGAAGCTGGGAAGCTTATTTTAAAATGTCACTATCATCGTTTTGAGGTTGTTGAACTATCAGGAACTGTATCAGTAGTAGCAAGAGAAGAATGCTGTTTAGTTGCACTCTCTGAGTTAACTTATGATCATCAAGCAGGGAAGTTGTACTATTTTGATTCAAATTCAAGCGAGTTAAAAGCTAATGAAGATGCAGGGCAATTAAAAGAGTTGCTAGCTGAAAAAAAACGTAAAGAATATGCAGAGCTTCAAGCTAAACAAGCCTTAGAAAGGAAGAACAGAGAAGAAGATGAAAGACTGCGGCGAGAGGCTGAAAATGAGAAAATAGCACAACAATTGAAGTCCACACTATCTTCTGCAAGTAGACATTACCCTTGGGAAAGAACAAGTAAAAATAAAGGTTTATCAGACCGTATCTATCAGACACTGAATAAAAACAAAGCATTCGAGAATCTATGTTGCAACAAATGTGGTAACACTGAAAGATTTAGAGATATTGCATGCTTTGTATACTGTTCAGATTGTAATTCTGAAGTAAAATACTAACCAATAATTAATGATAGGAATCAAGTCTGTTAATGATAGAGGGTAGTATATGTTTTTGTTTTATATTCGTACAATTCTTGATTCTGTTGATTTCACCGATAGCGCAACGGAACCTGTTATTAGTTTCATGGTTGTAAATAATCTCGGACGTTAATGCTGCCTCTCAATCTGACAAGCGCAACTAGCGGAAAATCGGCTCTATGGAGACTGTAATGGTACTTAGTAATCAAGATACTAAACAAGACTATGCATTTAGCACTCATTGTATGAGTTGTGACAACGGCAAAAACTATCAAATTGATGACGATATTCCTGAATCATGCCCTGTGTGCGGTGAACATAAGGAATACAGCATTGTAAATATGAACAGCCTCAAAGGAAACTTTAGCGTTAGTGATTGGTACGTGTGCAACGATTGCAGTAGCCATGACATTGGGGTTACTGATGCTCAAGAGTCTATCTGCAATTCCTGCGGTAGTTTAAACATCATCGTAGAATAACCTCGGAATTTCAGAATGATAAGTGATATTGTGAGAAAAGGTCATAGCGAAAACACTTTCGCGAAGTTTTCTATCAAACTAATAGAGCTGGTTGAGCAAAATCTATGCCCGTCAGCTTCTGCCAAAAATATAGGTAATGTGATCAAGTCTCAGAAGTCGTTGAGAGACTTCCTGGCTACAACTACCGATGAGACTAAAGCTGAATTCACTCCATTTTTAAGACTTGATGCAGCCTATTATGAACAGTGTATAGCTGAAGCATTAGTTGTTTTGAATAAAGCAACGGACTGAACGGAATTTCGGGAATGTTTAATTTCTTTAGAAGAACACCGCAGATCCCCATGCCCTTTATAGATAGGGTTTCCGAAGAGCTTCAACTTTACAATCCCGAACACCAAGGCCCTGTGACGGACTATCGTTTTTACGCCAATTCCATATATATTGGTTCGGTTAGTACTGAGCTATGGAAAGAGGATAATCTATTATTGGTTCATGATATAAGGGCTTCCACTATAGGGATAAAAAATGGCACTGCTATGGTGAGTTGGTTGGTGGCTAACTCTTCTGAAATGATACAACCCGTTCATGTTATCAATAATGGTTTAGGTTTCTGGATCAAGTTGAAGAAAATTTGGCCTAGTCGCATTATTGACCTCGATTTACGATGTAGTGAATATTGTGATTTACTTGAGAAAAGGAAAAAATGTTGAACCGTGGTTTGGTCTGTTTTATTACGTTATCGCCCTTCATCGCTGTTGCTTCCAATACGACGAATCAGTCGTTTAATCAGGCTAAAAAACAGCTTTTATTAGTCTATCAAGACCATCGTGAAACCCTGTATTGTGGTGCTGCATTTGACGCAAAAGGGCTGGTAATCTCTTCGCCAGGATTTACTACTAAAACGCATTTAGCGCGCGCTAAAAAAATCGAATGGGAACACGTTGTACCCGCCGAAAATTTTGGCAAAGCATTTGCTGAGTGGCGTGCGGTGTTTTTCAAGATAGTTGTCACTCTTTGTTTAAATATTAAGCTGCATTTATTACGCCTTCTTCTGGTGCCTTATCTGGGTTGAGTGTTACAGCGCCAACCGCTTCACA
>NZ_JAKILG010000048.1 GCF_023283765.1 Shewanella profunda
GTTGATTGAACCTGGTTTCGCTAATACTTGACCACGTTCTACGTCATCACGCTTAGTACCACGTAACAAAATACCACAGTTCTCACCTGCACGACCTTCGTCAAGCAGTTTACGGAACATTTCTACACCAGTACAAGTTGTCTTCGTTGTTGTACGTACACCAACGATTTCTACTTCGTCACCAACACGCACAATACCACGCTCAACACGACCTGTTACTACTGTACCACGGCCTGAAATTGAGAATACGTCTTCGATTGGCAGTAGGAACGGCTTATCGATGTCACGTTGTGGTTCTGGAATATAAGAATCCAGTGCCGCGGCCAATTCAAGGATTTTCGCTTCCCACTCTGGCTCGCCTTCTAACGCTTTCAGTGCTGAACCTTGGATTACCGGTAAGTCATCACCTGGGAAATCGTATTCTGATAACAGTTCACGAACTTCCATCTCCACTAGCTCTAACAGCTCTTCGTCATCGACCATGTCACATTTGTTCATGAATACGATGATGAAAGGTACGCCTACTTGACGTGACAGCAGAATGTGCTCACGTGTTTGTGGCATTGGACCGTCTGTTGACGCTACTACTAAGATCGCGCCGTCCATCTGTGCAGCACCTGTGATCATGTTCTTAACATAGTCAGCATGGCCTGGGCAGTCTACGTGGGCGTAGTGACGTGCTGGCGTATCATATTCGATGTGAGAGGTATTGATCGTAATACCGCGCTCACGCTCTTCTGGAGCGTTATCGATTTGAGAGAAGTCTTTAGCTTCGCCACCGTAGGTCTTAGCCAGTACGTGAGAGATAGCTGCAGTCAGAGTGGTTTTACCATGGTCAACGTGACCAATGGTGCCCACGTTTACATGGGGCTTAATACGTTCAAATTTAGCTTTAGCCATGGTAATGCCTCAGTCCAAGAATCTTGGTGATGAAAACTTACATATAGAAAAAATCCGATGCATATAAATTACATCGAACCGATTATGTTAGGTATAGGAGCTTAATTTAGAAAGGCTGGTGCTGATAGGCAGATTCGAACTGCCGACCTCACCCTTACCAAGGGTGTGCTCTACCAACTGAGCCATATCAGCATACAAATTTGGAGCGGGCAGCGGGAATCGAACCCGCGTTATCAGCTTGGAAGGCTGGAGTAATACCATTATACGATGCCCGCGCAACCTAACTAGGCTACCTAACTACCTTGAAAAAATGGTGGAGGGAGAAGGATTCGAACCTTCGAAGGCTGAGCCGTCAGATTTACAGTCTGATCCCTTTGGCCACTCGGGAACCCCTCCAGTAAAATGGTGCCGGCACCAAGAGTCGAACTCGGGACCTACTGATTACAAGTCAGTTGCTCTACCAACTGAGCTATGCCGGCAAATCATTTCGGAACGGGATATTAGGTAAATGTGCCTCTGAGTGCAAGTAAAAAACGCCTATTTGATTAAAAAAACTAGTTAAACGATGTTTTTTTACACGCCAATCACTTCCGATGGGCAATTATCCAGCAAATGCGACTGTCAGTGAATTAAACAAGGTTGAAATTACTGATTTTTTATTGTCGACAATAATGCCATGGTGTACTGTGCCTTTCCTAAGCCGAGGAAAGCCTATGATTTCTAAAAATCCAATTCAAAAAGCGCTCTATCTTACCTTTGAACGCCCACAATGGTCAGAGCTAAGAGATTCAGTACCGCTAACATTAAGTGAACAGGATTTAGAAAATCTTAGGGGTATTAATGAAAAGGTATCCCTTTCCGAGGTTACAGATATTTATTTGCCCCTCAGTAGGTTACTTAATTTGATCGTTAAATCTAAGCAACAACGGGGCTTAGTACTTGATGAGTTTCTGGGACAAAAACCATTCCACAGTCCCTATATCATTAGCATTGCGGGGAGTGTTGCGGTTGGTAAAAGTACGACTGCACGTATTTTACAAGCACTATTACGACATTGGCCCGAGCACCCTAAAGTTGATCTTGTTACAACGGATGGGTTTCTTTACCCATTAGCCGATCTCAAGCGCAAAGGTTTATTACAGCGCAAAGGATTTCCCGAAAGCTACGATATGAAAATGTTGGTGGAATTTATTTCGGCCGTAAAATCGGGACAACCACATGCAAAAGCCCCTATATACTCCCATGTGACCTACGACCGTGTACGCAATCAGCATCAAACTGTCTCGCAACCCGATATTTTGATCCTTGAAGGTTTAAACGTACTCCAAACGGGGTTGGACTCACCCGTCGACACTCGTAGACCCTTTGTATCTGACTTTGTTGATTTTTCTATCTATGTAGATGCTGATGAATCATTGCTTAAGCAGTGGTATAAAGAGCGCTTTCTGCAATTTCGTAAAGGCGCATTTAGCGATGCTAAGTCCTACTTCCATCATTATGCGAATTTAACTGATGATGAGGCAAATACAATTGCCGCTAATATTTGGGACACAATCAATGGCCCTAATTTGCAACTGAACATTCAACCCACGCGGGAAAGAGCACATTTGATCCTACAAAAGGGGCAAGATCATTTGATGTCCCATGTGCTCATGCGCAAGTAGTACCCCTAAGCTAACGGGGTCTAAGACTAATTTCTCCGCCGATAAACGCTTGAATACCATCGGCGGTGTCGAGTAATACCGCCCCTTGATCATCTACCCCCATGCAAATCCCATCAATATGATTTTCACCCATGAGTAAACGGATTGGTTTGCCATAAAATAAATCTGCAGCTTGCCAACGCGCTTTGAATGCATTGAGCCCCTCGCGCTCAAATAGCTGAATATCTCGCTTGAGCTGTTTTTGTAACTCAATCACTAGGTCAGTCTTATCCGGCATAGTCGCTAGTGTTGATAAATCACTCCAAGGTTGGTCTATTCCTTTTCCATGATCCTCTGACATCGCCATATTGACGCCAATCCCGATAATAAGCTGGCATTCGCTATCAGCCTGCCCCGACATCTCAATTAAAATCCCAGCCAGTTTTTTATGGTCCAAATAGATATCATTCGGCCACTTAACGCCTATATTCTCAACGCCATAGGACTTAAGTACCTCAACCAGCGTACAGGCCACCACTAAACTCAAGCCCATTGCCTGTGCCATGCCCTGGGGGAATGACCAAAATTGTGAAAAATACAGATGATGACCATAGGGCGATACCCAAGTTCGGCCTCTACGGCCTCGGCCAGCCGATTGAAACTCGGCCACACAAACATCTCCACTCTTCAGCTCATTTGTGTGGCTGAGCATAAATCCATTAGTGCTCGGAATTTCATCAAAATAAAAACACCGATTATCAATCGATTGCACTAAGCGTGACGCATCAATCAATGAAATCGGATTCGCAAGTTTATAGCCGCGACCTTTAACGCTATAAATTGCAACGCCATAGGTTTCTAGCGCATCAATATGTTTACTCACAGCAGCACGAGATATGCCTAGATCACTCGCTAGCTGTTCGCCCGAGACAAAACGCTCGCTAGATAATAAAGTTAAAATTTCGCGCTTCCTTACCCAGTTGTCAGACATGCAGTTCTCCTTCACCTGTGACTCCGATAATCCTTGGCTCTGCCTCTAGCAACACACCAAAGGAGTCATTGACGCAATCAATAACATGCAGTGCTAAACGGCAAATATCCTGCCCGGTCGCGCCACCGCGATTAACTAAAACTAATGCTTGCTTATCGTGTACGGCTGCATTTCCCAAGACAAAACCTTTTAAACCAGCCTGTTCGATTAACCAACCAGCCGCGAGCTTAACTCTGCCATCAGCTTGAGCATAGCCGACGATTGTCGGAAATCGTTGTGCAAGCTCAAGGTAACAGGCGGCACTGACAATTGGATTTTTAAAAAAGCTGCCCGCATTGCCTAATACCTTAGGATCAGGAAGCTTTTCACTTCGTACTTGGCAGACTCGCTTGAAAATGTCAGAGGCTGTTACAGATTCGGGATCAAAAGATTGTAAAGGACCATAGGCAAGATGCGGTTGCCACTGCTTAACTAGACGTAATCCAACCGCAGTAATAACCGAACGACCACGCAACTCTCCTTTGAAAATCGATTCACGGTAGGAGAACTGACATTCAGCCGCCGTTAGACGGAAAAAGTCACCGGCATCAAGGTCGAGATATTCAACCCAATCACAAACATCGCAAAGCTCTACACCATAAGCACCAATATTTTGGATTGGTGCTGCACCAAGGGTTCCAGGGATCAGAGCGAGGTTTTCTAAACCTGGCATAGCATTAGCTAAGGTAAACTCGACTAATTCATGCCAGTTTTCACCCGCCTCAACCTCAAGATAAAAGTTGGCAGCGTCTTCGCTGACTTTTATTCCCTTAGATAACACTCGCACCACAGTGCCGTGAAAATCATCTGTAAAAACGACATTACTACCGCCACCTAAAACGAGTAAGGGTTGCTGGCTTCGCCATAATGGCAAGCAAATATTTTTAATGGCTTCTTTTGAATGAGCTTCAACAAGTGCTGAACAGCACTGTGAAAGACCAAAGGTATTGAATGACTTAAGACTATGAGACAAGGACATGCGATAGATCGGTAGCAAGAAATGTCTTATTGTAACGACTAAAATCCGCAATTGCAGCCAAATAACGCTATTGTTCTCTACGCCTCAAATACTATGTAACCAGCACGGTTTACTTAAACCAGCGGCAAAAGTGACCAACACAGCACCAATCAGCGTTAACATCAGCTCAAAAATAAGCCTCTCTTATCATAGTGCTTGTGTGTACCATTAACTTATTGATACCCGTTCCACAGCCACTGATAAGGATGCCATTAAATGACAATGCTATTTCGTTTGACCGCCAGCTCTAAGCGCTCACAGCAAGTGCTATGGTGCCAACCTCGCATGTTATATCGCATCATCGGCATATTCGGCGTACTACTCCTAGGGACAACTTTTGCGTTAGCGGCCCCCGCTTCTGGCGAATTTATTTCCAACAAACGCTGTGAACTCTTTCAATCAAAGAATAAACAGACCAACCCAGAGCAGTTACAAAGCAATATTGGTGAGCGCTATACAGTACTGGAAATTTTAGGTAACAGTACCAATCCTCAATGGCTGCGAGTAAGGACCAATGCAGCAACCTCACCTCTGCGCTGGATAAGCGCTAATTGTGGTCAGTACCTCACCAGCGTAACGAACACTGACCTTTCTACACCCGTGTCGGCAATGGAACCCTCGCAAACCACTACAGCATCGGATATCAAAGCAATTAATCGCGATAGCCTTAAAGAACAAAGTACAAAAGATAAAGGCCAAGTCAATCAGTGCCAAATTGGCGGAAACTTCGACTCTCACATTCTAGCATTGAGCTGGCAAAGTACTTTCTGCGAACTCTATGGCAACCGCAAAGCAGAATGCAACGCCCTAAGTAAGACGAGTGAATCAGCCCAATGGCAACATTTTAGCCTGCATGGACTTTGGCCTAATAGGAAACAATGCGGCACACGTTATGGCTACTGCAGTACAGTAAAGCTGCAACCTAGCGATTTTTGTAGTTATCCTGAAGTTGAACTTAATGCTTCAGTACGCAAAAATTTAGAAGAAGTGATGCCGAGCTCTCGCTACGGCACCTGTTTAGAGCGACATGAATGGTGGAAACATGGAACTTGTCGCAACCAAGATCCTAACGATTACTTTTTGTTAGCCACCCAGCTAACCCAAACGATAAACGCCTCCCCATGGGTTAAAAACTTCATCCATGGGAACATAGGTAAAAAGGTCACTAAACAGGAGCTGAATACGAACTTTGATGCAAGCTTCGGTCAAGGCTCACATACCAAAATAAGCTTAGAATGTGCCAAAGGACTGTTAAGTGAAATCCGCATTAATCTACCCGAAGTGATTAAAGGCTCTGATTCAATGCCAAGCCTCCTTGCAAAAGCCAATAAGGCGGAAAAAGGCTCTTGCTCAGAAACAATCATCATAGATAACCCAAATTAATCGACTAAATACAGATTGATAAGGGCAGAAATGGGATCGCCAAAAACACAAAAGCCCTCATAAAAGAGGGCTTAAGTTAATAAAGCGTACTAGGAATATTGAGGCAGAAAATTCGCCATCGCCAACAGGTGACACGCACCTGTGACTATACCAAATAGCACGACGATAATGATGATGGGTGTGCCACCCATCACTTTAAAGCCCCTGCTTTCGGGGAATAACTGCCGAGATTTATAAGCCATCAGCGCAGGGACAATCACAGCCCAAACCGTTGCAGCCAATGCCGCAAAACCGATAGCAATTAGAAAACCATCTGGAAATAACAGCCCAAAAACCGTCGGTGGCACAAAGGTTACAGCGGCAGTTTTCATCCTTCCATTACGGGAGTCATCAAAACCAAATAAGTCTGCAAGATAATCAAACAAACCCAAAGTTACACCCAGGAACGACGAGGCCACCGCTAAGTTTGCAAACAGGGTCAACATACTGTTTAACCAGCTGCTTGCCATCACCTTAGACAGGGCGCCAACTAACACTCCCATATTGCCGCCTTGGGCGATAATATCGCTAAACTGGCTGCGGGGAATATTGCCCATAGTGGCGACTAACCAACAGACATAAATGATAAGCGCGATAAAAGTACCGACAAAGATAGCTTTGATAATAGTGGCGGAATCTTTACCATAATACTTCACTAAACTAGGCACATTGCCATGATAGCCAAAGCTAGCAAGGCCAAAGGGCAACGCCGCCCACACATAGGGCGCAAAACTTGCTGAACCATCGGGTTCAAGCAACTTAGTGACATCAATCTCTATCAGTAAGTTACCTATAGCAAGAAAGAAAGTGATGATCATACCGCCGAGCATAATGGTCGTAATACGATCCACAGCTTTGGTGCTGATCAGCACGATACTCGCTAGCACTATGGCAAATACTAACCCTGCCACACTTTGAGGTAATTCAATCCCCATGCCCTGCAAGCTGTGGTTTACAATCGAGCCACCACCGCTGATATAGGCATAAGTTAAAATGTAGAGCACAAAGGCGATCGAAACACCATTCACTATGCGCCAAAACTGGCCTAAGGTTTGTTTTGTTAAAGTATCGAAACTAGCACCAGGTTCAAAGTGTAAGTTGGTTTCAAGCAGTAATAAACCCGACATCAACATGCAAAACCAAATACCTAGCAGCATTAAAATGGAATACCCAAACCACATGCCAGAACCCACCACAGGCAAGGAAAACATGCCCGCCCCCACGGTCGTCCCAGCAATAATCATGGCGCCACCGAGCAAAGACTTACCTGCGGGCTTATGTTTAGCCGCATTCATATGATTTGCCATTAGATAACGTGCTCCGCAGTGACACTCGCGACTATCGTCTGTCTCACTGAGGCCCTCAATAGGCTATTGGCTTGATCTCGAATACGCTTAATATCAGATTTGTCATCTTTGTCAGAAAGATAACCTAACTCTTTTAGCTTAACACTCAAGGTGCCGTAGAGTTTTTTATCGTAAAACTCTGGCGCAGTAATTCCATGCAACGCCCCTAAACGCTGGGCAAGTAAATGACTTTCTGACTCAAGCTCTGAGCGTTCCATCTTAGGACGATGTGCTAGCAAATTGAAAATAATGGCATAGCGTTGCAATGTTTCGCTTACAGATCCCGCAAGCAATACCAAGTGACTGGAATGCTCTGTTACAACTGACAAACTATCTGACTCGTTCACTAAACCTTGCTCAATAAAGAGATCCAGCACTTGATCTACATAAGTAGGCAAATCCTTAATCCCCATAAAAAGCTCAGCCTTTAGTAGTGGATAAAAGTCATTTAGGATGGCCACGACTTGCTGGCGTTGGATTTGCTCATTATGGGTCAAACAGCTCGCGACAAGCGAAGGAATAATAAATAAGTGAATAATATTATTGCGATAATAGGTCATCGAAATAGCCTGATTGGCATCAATAGACACTATCTCACCTAGCGGATCGGAGCTCACGGAAAACTTATTCAGATCAAGACCTTGCTGTACTAGATATTTGCCATCACCTTCAGCGACCGAAGTAAAAGAGGTATAAGGCACCCGCTTCAGCAGAGTGAGATACAAATCCAACTGACGCTCAAGCAGGCAACGCTCGAGGGCATTTTGCTCCGATGCCAATAGCACTAAACTGGTGAGTGTGACAGAACTTGCCGCCGCGGCATCATTAATACGAGTCATCACCCGATTTGCTAACGTGTTAACCGCAGGGGTTAACCACGTTGGTTTTTGCTCTGGATCATTGGCAAGCTCTGCACGCCAGTTAGGTGCTATTTCGTTTAAAAAGTTTTGCAGGGTAATGGGCTCACCAAAGTTCACATAACCTTGACCAAAATTACCTAATTTACGAATTGCCCCAAAAACTTGCCAAACAGATTCTTTCTGTTTCTTCTTACCGCTCAATTCTTTGTGATATGTAGCAACTTCCATCACATGGTCATAACCCAAATAAACGGGCACCAAAGTAACGGGGCGCTCAATACCACGTAGTACACTATTCATCGTCATCGCTATCATGCCCGTTTTGGGTGCTAACAAACGCCCCGTACGTGAGCGGCCACCCTCAGAGAAATACTCCACCGAATAACCCTTAGCGAACAGTTGGTCTAAATACTCACGGAACACTGCTGTATACAGCTTATTGCCATTAAAGCTCCGGCGAATAAAGAAAGCCCCGCCACGGCGGAATAATGGCCCGGCGGGCCAGAAATTAAGGTTTATGCCAGCGGCAATATGTGGTGGAACCATTCCTTGGTAGTACAAAATGTAGGATAACAATAGATAATCCATATGACTGCGATGACAAGGCACATAGACAATTTCATGGCCATCGTGGTGCAACTGACGGATCAGCTCAGCACCTTTAATATTGATGCCACTGTAAAGTTTGTTCCATAACCACGTTAAAAAACGCTCTGCAATACGAACTAAACTATCCGAATAATTCGCTGCGATTTCATCAAGATATTCAATTGCAGTTTCACGAGCTTGAGTTTCCGAAATCTTTTTGCTCGCGACTTCTTCCTGAATCGCCTTACGTAACGACTCCGACTTTAGCAACGAATCAAATAATGCCTGACGATTTGGCAGTAAAGGGCCCGTCATCACCTTGCGTTGACGGCGAAAATGCACCCGCGCCACCCGTGCTAACTTATGGGCAATCCCCATATCTGTACCGTGTTCATCGGCCATATAACGCAGTGAAACGGCATTTGAAAACTGCACAAAATTATGACGACCTAAAAACAGAATCATCAAACACTTACGTAGCCAAGTCGGGTTTTCACGCTCTAGCACAGCCGCCTTCATCGTATCGTCTTCTTTACCGGGGGTGCGACCCCAATAAAGGCTTACTGGTACCAGTTGAATATCGAGCTCAGGACGCTCCTTATGGATAGCCAAGAGACGCATAAAACATTCGAGGAATGGCTCATTACTCGCACGTTCTCCAAATAAAGGTTTACGACCTCCAAGGCAAACAACGCGTGGCGCTACAACGCCATTAACAACTAAAGGCTCATAGGGACTAGGCAAACCTAACTTCGCGGTGATTTCACTCAGTGCAGCAATGTCACTAAGCGATTCTGTCTTCATGACATAGGCAAGCGGTCTGGAGGCATCCAAATTCAGATCGGCAAAGGGATCCTGAGGCACCACAATAGTGTGCACTAAGTGTTTTTGGATCCAGCGTAATGATTTCAACCAAAGAGAGTCTTGTTTAGGCATTATTCTTATGCAATTAAGTACGTTTACTAGCCCAATAGAATACCAGACTCTGGGGAGTATTCGCTAATTCTCTCCTACATATCCCCAAACCACCCTAAAATATCGCGTTTTAGGGTATATAAATAGCTTGTCCACCCCCGATTAAACTCGTACACAACCCAACCGAAAACAAAAATTTTTTACTAAATATCAAACGTATAATTAAAATTTTAATTTAAGAATACTGAACCTTCAGATCAAACTGAAATTTGCAGCTTGAAAGTACTTTAAGATCTAAAAGTGGTTAATACTTGCACTACAAATAATACTGTATATACTGACAGTAACTGTATAGAAAAACAGGAATCACCATGAGACCCTTAACACCACGCCAAGCTGAAATTTTAGAGCTAATTAAACGTAATATTGCCGATACTGGCATGCCTCCTACCCGGGCTGAAATCGCCACTCGTTTAGGGTTTAAGAGTGCAAATGCTGCCGAGGAACACCTAAAAGCACTCGCTAAAAAAGGCTGTATCGAGATCATGCCTGGTACCTCTCGTGGTATTCGCCTCCCTGCAGAGGAAGAAGTCGTGACTGAATCCGGCCTGCCACTTATAGGCCAAGTTGCCGCTGGTGAGCCAATCCTAGCTCAAGAGCATGTAGAACAGTATTACCAAATTGACCCAAGTATGTTTCACCCAGCAGCCGATTTTTTACTGCGAGTAAAAGGTGACAGCATGAAAAATATCGGCATTCTCGAGGGCGATTTGTTAGCTGTGCATAAAGTACAACAGGCAAGAAATGGCCAAGTGGTTGTCGCTAGAGTCGACGACGATGTCACTGTTAAACGTTTCGAAAAAAAAGACAACTTAGTCTATCTACACGCAGAAAATGAAGACTATTCACCGATTAAAGTCGATTTAAGCTGCCAAAGTTTAACAATTGAAGGACTCGCCGTTGGTGTGATCCGTAATGGAGATTGGCTATGAATAAACTATTAGGCAATGCCCCACGTCATCCTGGTCTATGGCTCGACAACATTCGAGATCCAGATACCGACTGGCAATATGCACCTATTAGCTGCGTGCCAACACAAACTCAAGGCCGCCATGAGTTAATTCAGCTCAGTACGCAGCTCGCGCAACTCAGTCAACAGGGTCGCTGGGTTGTGCTCATCAATCCACCAAGTATTGGCTATAAACAGTTGCTTACGTCTGCAGGTGTACGCATGGATCGTATATTACTCGTTCATGCAAAAGATGAGGTAGAAACCCTATGGGCCATGGAGAAAGCCTTAACAAGTGGTACGTCCAGTGCGGTAATTACTTGGACCACCTCACTAGATGCCCGTGATAATCGGCGCTTACAAATTGTGGCGAAAAGTGCCAGAGCAATGGGAATTGTGTTAGAGGAAGTAAATAACCACTTACACGATAAGGTGCACCTTGAACAACATACACACTTTAAACAACCCACTTTTTTTAACTCTGTACATTAGTTTTACGAAATATTTTTTAGCCGTGAAAGCCGCCTCACCTATGAATGTGAGGCTTTTTTTTAGCAATTTTTCAGACAATTAGAAAAATAAGTGATCTTGATCAATATTTAAACAGCAAGTATGGTTGATTAAGTCGGTGAACCTATATCACTGCCGATGGTAAAAACCGAGCTGTTACCTTAGTCGATTTTCCATCAATAATTGAAACGACAGATTTTTCAGCAGTATGTGCCAGCGTGGCTAATTAACAGCAGTAACAATACTTAATCAAAAGTAGCCATCAACGCACATTGAAGTCAAAAGCGCTTTTTTGGGAACTGAAGAGTTTGCATAGAGTTGAGACTTACTGTGTGACTCTTCTTTGTAGTTGCTATTTGCAATTAGCAGAGGAGAAGTCTTGTGAAGCAATTGTTGTATTGTTTACTCGTGGTGTTATTCGCACCACCGTTGAACGCAGCGGATTCGCGGTTCAATATGACCACTGGCGTAACCGAGATAAGTGGCAAGGTTTATCACTTGCACATGACTATCTTGTATATCTGCTGTGCAATTGGCCTAGTGGTTTTTGGCGTAATGATTTATGCCATGATAAACCACAGAAAATCCAAAGGCGCGGTTGCCGCACACTTCCATGAAAGTACTAAAGTTGAAATTGCTTGGACCATACTGCCATTTATTATCCTAATCCTAATGGCAATACCTGCGACAAAAACCTTAATCGCCATGGAAGATACGAGCAATGCAGATATCACCATCAAAGTCACTGGCTCTCAGTGGAAATGGCATTACAGCTACTTCGATCAAGACATTGATTTCTACAGCATACTTTCAACACCTAGAACGCAAATCGATGGTTCTGAACCTAAAAGCGAATACTACCTTTTAGAAGTCGATAAACCACTTGTTGTTCCAATAAATCGCAAAATCCGCTTCCTAATGACATCAGAAGATGTAATCCATTCATGGTGGGTTCCAGCCTTTGCCGTGAAAAAAGATGCGAATCCGGGTTTTATTAATGAAGCATGGACACGCATCGATAAACCTGGCATTTATCGCGGCCAGTGTGCAGAGCTTTGCGGTAAAGATCATGGTTTTATGCCCATTGTCGTTAAAGCTTTACCAGAAGCAGAGTTTGATACTTGGATTGCAGAGCAAAAACAAGCAGCGGAGACTGCCGCCGCCACAGCTAAGGCAGCCTTATCACAAACTCTCAGCCAAGCAGACTTAATGACTCAAGGTGAGCAAGTCTATATGGCTCGCTGTGCAGCATGCCATCAACCCAACGGAGAAGGGTTAAAAGGTGTATTCCCAAGCCTTAAAGGTAGCCCTATCGCAACGGGCCCTATCACACCCCATCTTGAGATTATCATCCACGGTAAAGCGGGTACGGCAATGCAGGCTTTTGCTAACCAATTAACAACCCAAGAAATTGCCGCAGTGACAACCTATGAGCGAAATGCATGGGGAAATAATATGGGGGATGCCGTTCAAGCCAAAGATGTGAACGAATATATGAATGGTGGTGGTCAGCCTCAAACATCAACAGCACAAACGCAGCAAGTAGCCGCGTTAGCTACAGAGCCATCAACCCAAGCTACCAGCATAGATCCCGCTAGCCTACCAACACTGAGCCATGAAGCTCTAATGACGGAAGGAGAAGCAATCTATACATCAAGTTGTGCAGCCTGCCATCAATTAAATGGCTCTGGTATTCCACCCGCTTTTCCATCGCTAGTTAACAGTAAAATTGTAACTGGGCCAATTGCCAGTCATATCGATATTGTGATGCATGGCAAAACTGGCACCGCGATGCAGGCATTCGACAAACAACTCAGCCCACAACAACTCGCAGCAGTCATTACTTATGAGCGAAATGCTTGGGGTAACAATACAGGCGATACAGTTCAAGCCTCTGATATCGTTAGACATGGACAGTAGGGGATTACGATGAGCACTATGACTCAAGACCAAACCGCAGTCCATGATGACGACCATCATCATGGTGCACCTAAGGGCATTATGCGCTGGCTGCTAACCACAAATCATAAGGATATTGGCACCCTTTATTTATGGTTTAGTTTCATTATGTTTCTAACGGGCGGGGCCATGGCAATGGTGATCCGAGCTGAATTATTTCAACCCGGATTACAGCTAGTTGAGCCAAACTTTTTCAATCAAATGACCACTGTTCATGGCCTGATTATGGTATTTGGTGCCGTCATGCCCGCTTTTACGGGATTAGCGAATTGGCTAATCCCTATGATGATTGGCGCTCCAGATATGGCGTTACCTAGGATGAATAACTGGAGCTTTTGGATCCTCCCTTTTGCCTTTGCCATTTTACTCAGCTCATTATTTATGGAGGGAGGAGGCCCAAACTTTGGCTGGACCTTCTATGCCCCACTCTCAACGACTTACAGCCCTGACAGCACAGCTCTATTCGTGTTTTCTATCCATATCATGGGGATAAGTTCGATCATGGGCGCAATCAACGTGATTGTGACCATAGTGAACTTACGTGCGCCAGGCATGACATGGATGAAACTGCCGCTATTCGTGTGGACTTGGCTTATTACCGCGTTCCTGCTGATAGCTGTCATGCCTGTACTCGCTGGAGTGGTAACTATGGTGCTCACCGATAAATTTTTTGGTACCAGTTTCTTCGAGGCGGCAGGCGGCGGTGATCCTGTAATGTTTCAACATATCTTTTGGTTCTTCGGTCACCCAGAAGTTTACATTATGATTTTGCCTTCTTTTGGCATCATCTCGGCCATAGTTCCGGCTTTCAGTCGCAAAAAACTCTTTGGTTATGCCTCTATGGTGTATGCAACAGCCAGTATTGCCATTTTGTCTTTCCTTGTATGGGCACACCATATGTTTACAACGGGTATGCCCGTGTTTGCAGAGCTGTTTTTTATGTACTGCACTATGCTGATTGCCGTGCCTACAGGAGTGAAAGTCTTTAACTGGGTAGCAACCATGTGGCGAGGCTCACTCACCTTTGAAACACCTATGTTATTTGCCGTAGCTTTTATTATCCTCTTCACTATTGGTGGCTTTTCGGGACTAATGCTTGCCATTACTCCGGCCGATTTCCAATACCATGATACTTACTTTGTGGTGGCCCATTTTCATTATGTGCTAGTAACAGGCGCTATTTTTTCCATTATGGCCGCAGCCTATTACTGGTTACCTAAATGGACAGGCCATATGTATAACGAACGTTTGGGACAGTGGCATTTTTGGTGCTCAGTGATTTCCGTCAACGTACTCTTTTTCCCTATGCATTTCCTCGGGCTTGCAGGAATGCCGCGACGGATCCCTGACTACTCCATCCAATTTGCCGATATAAACCAAATCGTATCGATTGGCGGTTTTGCCTTTGGTCTATCACAGCTGATTTTCTTAGTACTCGTGATTAAGTGCATCCGTGGAGGTGAGAAAGCGCCCGCTAAACCTTGGGAAGGCTCCGAAGGGCTAGAGTGGACACTACCGAGTCCTGCTCCCTATCACTCATTTACTACACCTCCTGAGGTGAAATAAAATGGCCAGCACAACTAGGTCAAATCGTAAACTTATCAGCTTGTTAGTTCTTGGCTGTGTGGGTATGTTTGGCTTTGGATTCGCGCTCGTACCACTGTACGATGTTCTGTGTGAAAAATTAGGGATCAATGGTAAACCCGCAAGTACAGCCAGTAGTTATCAAGCGATAACTGTCGATACGAGCCGCACTGTAACTGTGGAGTTTATTTCCCAAGTACAAACCGGAATGCCGTGGAAGTTTGAACCGCAAATTAAACGGCTTGTGGTTCATCCTGGCGAGCTTGTTCACACAGCATTTTTAGCTCGTAATGAGTCAAACCATGCCACAGTTGGGCAAGCAATACCCTCAGTTTCCCCCGGCCAAGGGGCAGCCTATTTCAATAAAACGGAATGTTTTTGCTTTAATCAACAACCCTTGGCCGCGGCAACTAGCGCCGAGTTACCGCTTATTTTCTTTGTGGATCCTCAACTACCTGAGTCTATCCATACTTTAACCCTCTCTTACACCCTCTACGACATTACCGACAAGCAGTTAGCGTCTGCCATAGAGCAAGGAGCTGCAAAATGACCACGAAACATCAAACTTACTATGTCCCATCCCAAAGCGTCTGGCCCATTGTCGGTGCCATTGGATTATTTTTTATTGCCGCCGGCGCAGGACTTTTCGTCCAACAGATGAAATCTGGTGCTTCTGGTGGCGGCTATTTACTGCTTTTAGGCATAGCTGTCATTGTATTTATGTTGGTTGGCTGGTTTAGCGCGGTTATCAAAGAGTCGACAACTGGACTCTATTCCGCTCAGATGGATCGATCCTTCCGCCAAGGTATGAGTTGGTTTATTTTCTCAGAGGTGATGTTCTTTGCGGCTTTTTTTGGCGCGCTGTTCTATGCCCGCGCTATCGCCGTACCTTGGCTTGGCGGTGCATCTAACAACGCTATGACCCACGAAATACTCTGGCCAAGTTTTGAAGCGGTTTGGCCCCTTATCTCTACGCCAGATGGTACCAAGACAGAGGCTATGCCTTGGACGGGTCTCCCCTTAATCAATACCCTTATTTTACTGACCTCATCAGTGACCTTACATTTTGCTCACATTAGTTTAGAAAAAGCTAAACGCTCAGCCGTAGTGCTATGGCTAGGGATCACGATTTTATTGGGTATAGGTTTCGTTGGATTGCAAGTAGAAGAATACCGTCACGCATATCAAGAGATGGGACTAACCCTCACTTCGGGGATTTATGGCAACACTTTCTTTCTGTTAACTGGGTTTCATGGCATGCATGTCACTTTGGGAACAGTATTCCTATTAGTTTTATTTTTCAGAGTATTAAAAGGACACTTTACGGCAGATAAGCATTTTGCATTTCAAGCTGGGAGTTGGTACTGGCACTTCGTTGATGTGGTCTGGTTGTGTTTATTTATCTTCGTCTATGTACTGTAACTGACACTCAATAGGGCCTAGGGTTTGGACTAATAAGTCCAGTCCCGAGTGCCACCAGCAGTAAGAGGATTACCAGCACAGAGAAAATAACACGACGACCCAGATAACGACTCATAGGGACAGTGTTGTCACCTTTCACCATAATAAATAAGGCTCTACCTAAATTAAAAATGATAAACAGCAACAGCAGCACTAAAACTAACTTAAAGATGAATAGGGCATTCATGCAATATCCTTATGATCTGCTGAATAAATTAACCGTTTTCTTGCTGATATTAACTGTGGCTGTATTCGTGATTCTGGTCAAGCTCGGGCTATGGCAGCTCCATCGCGGAGAAGAAAAAGCCCAGTTGTTAGCCCAAATGGAATCTAGGCAAGCCTTGCCACCACTAAGCTTTGAACAACTTTTGCAAAGAATCCGCATAGAAGATGTCACGGGTTATCGACTCAATATCAATGCCTCACCAGCCAGTGCGCAAATCTGGCTGCTCGACAATCAAATCTATCAGGGGCAAGTGGGATATTTAGCATTTCAAGCACTGCAAATCGACGCTGAACAACCTTGGCTACTGGTCGAGTTAGGCTTTATCGCCGCAACAGCTCACCGTGATGAGCTGCCACAAATCGAGCCACTTAGCGGGAAACTGAGTCTTGTCGGCAAGCTATATCAAAAACAAACCAATCCTTTAAGTCATGCCTTAATGGCAGAAGTCGGGACTCGCATTCGCATCCAGAATCTTAATATTCCTGAAATAACTCAGCTAGTAGGTCATCCTTTAGTGGCGGCAGTACTGCAACCTGATCAACTCCCCAACCTTGATTTAGCGCACCCTTGGCAACCTTTTCCACTCTCGGCACAAAAACATTGGGGTTATGCATTGCAGTGGTTTTCAATGGCAGCGGTATTTGCAGGTCTGATGCTATGGCAAGGGATTAAGTATGTAAAACATCATCACAGTGCCAACTCAAACTCTATGGGTGAATAGTAAAAATACAGCCTAGTTAAATCCAGATAAATATCAAAACAATATATTAGGGATAATTTAAATGAGAGGAGCAAGCATGAACTCCCAGCCCAAATCGACACATAAAGCGTTGGGATTATTGCTAGTGGCGTTTATCGCACCTGTAGTGATTGCCAAGCTAGTATTGAGCCTTAATTTATACCACGGCGGTGCAACCAACTTTGGTGAACTGATCAATCCCGCAACCAGCTATACCAGTCTTGGGGTTACCAATCCTAAACCCAAAGAATGGCAACTACTCTATTTATTGCCCTCCCATTGCGATGATAATTGCCGGGAACGCTTGTATATTTTACGCCAAAGTCATACCGCACTAGGACCAGATCAAGCAAGGGTAGAGCCACTTATTCTTGTCAGTCCAGATAGTGATCTTAGTGCCTTAAAGGCATTTAACTTTAACACTAGTCCAACCAATAACAGCTTAAACGATTGGTTAAATGCACAGCAGCTGATCATAGTAGATCCCCTCGGCAGCTTAGTGCTGCGTTATCCCCAAGTACAAGGTAAAGAAGCACATTTAGCCCAAGGTAAAGCACTGATTGCGGATCTGCGTAAGTTATTAAAACTGTCGAGGGTAGATTGATGCAACTGACTTGGATCCTACGCTTAACCTTAGTCTTCACCTTAATGGTCATTTTAATGGGTGCTTACACTCGGCTATCGGATGCCGGCTTAGGTTGCCCTGACTGGCCGGGCTGCTACGGTCAAATAAAAGTGCCCACCCAAGACCATGAAATCGCCCGTGCTCAAACTATTTTTCCAGACCATGATATTCAAACTGAAAAAGCATGGTTGGAAATGATCCACAGATACATTGCCGCTGGTCTTGGCCTGCTCATACTGTTCATTTTTATCATATGTCTAAAAACACCAACAGCACCGAAGAAACTGCCCACCCTTATATTATTACTGCTTATTTTCCAAGCAGTTTTGGGTATGTGGACAGTTACAATGAAGCTTATGCCCATAGTGGTAATGTCACACCTGATTGGTGGCTTTAGTCTGATTTCACTGCTGCTAATTCTTTATTTACGTATCCGGCAAAAACAGGTCAATATTGGTGGTTTGCAGACACAAAACCTTGCGATTTTAGCGCTTGTAAGCTTAGTCATCCTTATCGGCCAAATCATGCTAGGCGCTTGGACATCCTCAAACTACGCGGCACTCGCCTGTACCACCTTGCCCATTTGCGAAGGTAATTGGATAGATAATCTCGCCATTGCCGATGCATTCTCCCCTTTCCAAGGCCAGCACCCTAGTTTTGAGTTTGGAGTATTAGATTACCCAGCACGGATGACCATCCACATAGCACACAGATTCGGTGCCATCATTACGACAGGAGTACTGTTACTTCTGGCATATAAATTATTTGTTAGCACTAGAGCATTAAAAACCTTAAGCCTCTTATTGGTGGCCCTAGTGATACTGCAAGTCACACTAGGCATTTCTAATATCGTCATGCATTTACCACTCGGTATTGCGGTTTCTCACAATGGTGGTGCGGCACTACTGCTACTAACCTTAGTGACGATTAACTACTTTTTATGGCGCAAAGCATAAGCGAGGGATCCAAGATGGCAAAACCACTCACAATCACTAGCGGCCAGTCCCATTTTAGCTTGGCATGGCGCGCCTATTTTGAAATGACCAAACCCAAAGTCGTCGCCTTAATGTTGCTTACGGTATTAGTCGGCATGTGTTTAGCGGTACCCAATGCCGTCCCCCTACAGCCATTACTCGCAGGTATGCTCGGTATTGCCTTAATGGCAGGCTCAGCTGCTGCCTTAAATCATCTAATTGATCGACGCATCGATGGCATGATGGCTCGCACCTATAATCGCCCATTGCCCAAGGGACGAGTTTCAGCCAAGCGAGCCTTAATTTTTGCCGCCAGCATTGGGGGTTTAGGTTTTGTGGTTTTATATACTTTAGTTAATCCGCTCACTGCGTGGTTAACCTTCGCTAGCCTCATCGGCTATGCACTGGTTTACACAGCTTATTTAAAGCGGGCAACCTCGCAAAATATTGTCATTGGTGGCCTTGCGGGGGCGATGCCACCATTGCTGGGATGGACGGCTGTCACCAACCAATTCCATGGGCATGCATTACTGTTAGTGATCATTATTTTTACCTGGACTCCCCCTCACTTTTGGGCATTAGCCATTCACCGACGCGCTGAATATGCCAAAGTAGATATCCCAATGCTCCCTGTCACCCACGGGGTCGAATTTACTAAAACCTGTATCTTGCTTTATACGGTTTTACTTGCCATCGCCTGCCTATTACCCGTGTTAGTTGGCATGTGTGGGCCAGTGTATTTTGTCTGCTCTAGCTTACTCAGTACGGGATTTATCTATAAGGCTTGGCAACTTAAATATCGGGATCACGATGGCTTGGCGATGCAAGTATTTCGCTTCTCTATTTACCATTTAATGTTGTTATTTATGGCATTACTGCTCGACCATTATGTGTGGGGCTAACGCTATGCAGAAAAGCATTTTAATCATCGCCATTTTATTGATTGGCCTCGGTGGTTTATTCACGGTGCAATTTAATCCCCCCAAGCCTATCGAACTTGATAACGGATTTATATTTCCGCAAGCCTTTGAGATAGCGCCCTTTGAACTAGTCGATCAGCACAATAAGGCATTTACTAATGCGGATCTGCAAGGAAAATGGAATCTATTTTTTATCGGATTTACCTTTTGTCCCGATATTTGTCCGACTACCTTAAATAAACTTGCCGCGGCATACCCTGAACTCAATAAAATCGCGCCAATTCAAGTGGTGTTTTTATCCGTTGACCCTAATCGGGATACGCCGGAAAAATTACTGACCTATGTAAACTTTTTTAATACAGAATTTAAAGCGGTGACGGGTGAGCATACGCAGATATTTCCACTCACCCGTAGTCTAGGCCTAGCCTATGCCATGGTGGGTGAAGGGGATAATTATCAAGTTGACCATAGCGCTGGCTATGTATTGGTATCTCCTCAAGGAACACGAGTAGCCGTATTCAAACCTACGGCGACATTAGGGCAGCCGCCGCAAATATTAAATAACGAACTCATTAGCGATTTTGGCAAAATAGTCACGCAATACAAGCCAAGTCAATGATTACTCTTTAATCCAAGAGCCATCATCCCTAGGTCTTACCCAAGGCTGAGAAAACCAATAATAACCATTGCGGGTTTTACTGGGTGCAGTGCAGTTATAACGGGAGCGTCCCGCAGGCAATGCTGAATCGGCCTGTACGCTAAATTCAGTTTCGCTAAGCCAAGTTGGTGGTTTTGCTCCTTGCCCTTGGATGTAGCACATGACTTGTTTGGCAGAAATATCACTCATATCAAGCGTGATCCTAAGCTCTGGTCGCCATTGGCCGTTTTTTAACTCTGGGTCGCTCAGGTTTTGGGAAAGTACTGGCATATTGAGGCTATAAAGCTTGGCCTTTAGGCTCTTTAAATCCGCATATTGCCCTGCCACAGGAAAACGCGGTAACGCAGTCAATGGTGAATAAGGGCCCGCAGCGCCAGATTGCTGACCAAAGGCGACAAAGCCGTTCTGCGTTAACATATCCTGCAGCGCTTGATTATATTCACCGTAGGGATAGGCGAGCATTTTAAAATTATGACCCGTCGCATCCACGATAGCTTTTTCAGTATCGAGGATATTAGCCGTTACCCTCGCTAACCACTGTGCCTGTGATTCATTGTCTAATCTGCGGATCAAGTGCTCATGCGCCCAACTGTGGTTGGCAATATCAGCGCCTTCCTTTGATAACATGACAAGCTCATCCCAGGTCATCATCTCGGTAAACTTTTGTTTAATCGGCTCAATTGCCACAAACAAGGTGTAGGGGAATCCAAATTCCTTTAGGATAGGATGCGCCGTAGTGGCTATGCTGCGATAGCCATCGTCAAAGGTGATAGCAACGGTTTTAGCAGGTAAATCTTGTTTTTGCTTTATCGCTTCAACTACTTGATTAAGCGGGATCACCTTAAAGCCATCATCGGCCAAAAACTGCATTTGCTCACGAAATTGCGCAGGCGTAACGCTGGTTGCCGCAGGAGTGGTTTCTGACACATGGTGATATTGCAAAATCACTACGGCCTGGGTCGAAAACGTCATCAGTCCTAATAGGGCCAATAGCACAGATTTAACCATAGCGAACACCTCAAAAATTAATGAATGTAACTAAATTATCTTGGCTTGCGTTACTGCTCAATGGCAACAAAAATCGCCAACTGTTCGCGCTTGCCCTGCCGATGATCCTCTCAAACATCACTATTCCACTCTTAGGATTAGTGGATACGGCTGTTATAGGCCATCTAAGTGACGCCTATTATTTAGGGGGTGTTGCACTTGGGTCAACGATTATCACCTTAATCATTTGGTTATTGGGATTTCTGCGAATGGCGACTACAGGTCTGGTCGCCCAGGCCTATGGCGCAAATGATATTCACGCTCAACATAAACTCTTAGTTCAGGGTACCATCTTAGCCACATTGCTGGGGATAAGTGTTATTGCTTTGCAAGTCCCAATACTGAATTTAGCGCTAGGCTTGTCCGAAGCGAGTAGCGAGGTTGAGCATTATTGCCGCGAGTATTTTCAGGTTAGGATTTGGTCTACGCCCTTCGCTCTACTCAATTTAGTCATGCTTGGTTGGCTGTTGGGACGTCAGCAACCTAAAGCCGCCATGTGGCAACTCATACTCGCAAACTTAGCCAATATTATTCTCGACTTAGTGTTTGTGCTTGGCTTAGGGTGGGGAGTAAAAGGTGCCGCCCTCGCCTCGATATTTGCGGATCTGACGGCCTTCTCGGTCGCGCTCACTATGGTGCTACAACAACTCAAGCGCGCCCCATACTTTCATTTATCTCAGCTATTACCCCATGTAACGCTGACGGGGTATGGCAAATTACTTGGGCTCAACACAGATATTTTTATCCGTAGCTTATGTCTTCAAGCCGCCTTCGCGTTTATGACATTTCATGGTGCAGGCCTTGGTGACAATACTGTGGCCGCCAATGCTGTGTTATTGAATTTACTACTATTAATTTCCTACGCCTTAGATGGCATTGCCTACTATGCCGAGGCTGAGGTCGGCCGAGCCTATGGGCAAAAAAATACCCAACTATTAAGAGATACCGTGATCCTTGCATGGTGCTGGTCGGCCATTGCCGCGTTAGGGTTCTGCGTTGCGTTTAGTCTCTGGGGCAACAATATTATCGCCCTAATGACCAGTATTGATGAGGTAAAAACCACGGCGCAGACCTATCTTATCTGGTTAATCTTGTTACCTTTGTGGTCATTTAGCTCTTATCTTTTCGATGGTGTCTACATAGGTGCGGCTAAAGGTAAAGTCATGCGTAATAGCATGATATTCGCGACCTTTGGTGCTTTTTTCCCAACTTGGCTGTTGTTGCAGGATTTAGGTAATCACGCACTTTGGGCCGCCATGAGCGCATTCATGTTAACGAGAAGCCTCAGCCTGATAGGCCACTATCGTTTCAGCAAGGTTTTTACATAAAATAAATCTGTAAAGACAGTGGCTTACTACCGATAAACTTATTATGATGCAAAAATTACAAATGTAACTAACATGTGACGTACCAATGAAAAGGATTTTAGCTTTTTTACTACTGTGCCTACCCCTCCACACAGTCGCCAATACAGTACCGCAATTACCCGTCGAAGCCTTTGCGAGTATCCCCGATGTCAGCTATGTACAGCTCTCCCCCGATGGCAAAAAACTAGCTTCGGTGGTGCGTGTCGAGCAAACCAAACTTAAAGGCACGGTTGTCAGTATCTTAGATATAGATACCGGCGAGAAAACCTATCCACTACATACAGATAATCAAAAGTTCGTCATTTTATCGTTGCAATGGGCAAACGATAACACCTTGCTTATCAAAGCTAAATTTCCTGCAAACCGCTACGGAACACCGACCACAGAAACCCGCCTTGTTAAATATGATTTAACGACTAAAAAGACCTCAAGCGTATTAGCGCCGAGCGTCTTAGAACGCCTCAATTGGATACCACAACATCAAGGGCAAATCATCGATCTTATGCCAGATGACCCAGATACTATTTTGTTGTCATTGGACGGTATGGGTGAAAAAGTCGGTCAAGATAGTGTGCTTAAAGTCAATCTGGCGCAGGGAAGATCCTCTTATATTCAAAATGCTAAAAAAAATATCATCAGTTGGATCACCGATAGACAACACAAAGTCCGTATTTCTATCTATAACGATGATACTGAGTTCCGCATTTACGAACAGCCAGAGCAAAAGAGTGAGGCGCGCTTGCTCTGGACTTTTAAAGCTTTCTCCGAAGACATAGTATGGCCACTGGGTTTCGACGCCGATCCTAACATCCTCTTTGTACGCGCCTATCACAAAGGATTTGAAGCCATTTTCAAGGTCAATCTTACCGATCCTAAACTCACAAAAGAATTAGTGTATGCCAATGAAGATACTGATGTTGAAGGCGAATTACTCTATTCACAATTAAAACAAAAAGTAATTGGTATCAGTGAAGGTGACGGCGAAGAATATACTTTTTGGGATAAGGAGTACGCGGGTCTACAAAATGGCCTAAAAGCCGTTTTGCCCGATGCACACAACTACATTACGCAGTTCAGCGCCAATGAGCGTCGCTATATAGTGTATTCCACCAGTTCAACCGAGCCTGGTACCTATTATTTTGGTGATAGAGATGCCAAAGCTCTCTATCCCGTTGCAAATAGATATGGCCAACTCACGAGTGACTTGCTTGCCCAAACCCAATATTTATCTTACGAAGCAAGGGATAAATTAAAAATTGATGCCTATCTCACCGTCCCTAATGGGCTTGAAGCCAAACAGCTTCCGACTATTATTTTCCCCCACGGTGGCCCCATCAGTTATGACAGTAATGACTTTGATTACTGGGCACAATTTTTCGCTAACCGCGGTTATGCGGTCTTTAGAATGAACTTTAGGGGATCTGCTGGTTACGGTTATGAGTTTATGAAAGCCGGCCTGAAAAACTGGGGACTAGAAATGCAAAATGACGTAGAAGATGGAACTCGCTACTTGATAGACCAGGGTATTAGCGATCCTAAGCGCATTTGTATCGTCGGTGCCAGTTATGGCGGATACGCCGCATTAAT
The DNA here is from genome assembly GCF_023283765.1 of Shewanella profunda. Lineage (GTDB taxonomy): Bacteria > Pseudomonadota > Gammaproteobacteria > Enterobacterales > Shewanellaceae > Shewanella > Shewanella profunda. Next base: position 24,389 of record NZ_JAKILG010000048.1, read on the forward strand.
GGGCGCGGCCATGGCGCCGGATCTATATCGCTGCGCGGTTAGCGTTGCCGGCGTTACCGATGTAGCCTATCTCGTGAAATCGAGCCGTAGATCTACCAACTATGAAGTGGTTAAAGAACAAGTCGGCTCAGATTTTGATGCACTTTATGACCGTTCTCCCATTAGTAAAGCAAGCAAAATTACCGTTCCAGTTCTTCTACTGCATGGCGATAAAGACAGAGTCGTTAGGGTACAACACAGCCGCGAAATGTACGATGAACTGAAGTCACTCAAGAAGCCCGTGGAATATATCGAGTTAGAAAATGGCGATCATCATCTCAGCAATAACGACCATAGATTAACCACATTTAAAGCACTCGATAGATTTTTGGCTGATAACCTGAAAACGCCACTATAGTTTGAGCGCCAACGATAAAAAACGCGACCTTATGTCGCGTTTTTTTATTTAAATTCAACAAACAAGGTTAAGCGTAGGAATGCTCACCGTGTTGGTGATCAGTAACGTCACGCACACCAGTCAATTCGCCAGGGAACAGGTCTAACAATTGTTTTTCGATACCATCTTTTAAGGTGATATCCACTTGAGAACAACCGTTACAGCCACCGCCAAATTGCAGCACAGCAACGCCCTCTTTAGTGATCTCAACTAACATGATATTGCCGCCGTGGCTCGCTAACTGAGGGTTGACTTCAGACTGGATCACATACTCGATACGTTCAACCAGAGGTGCATCGCCTGATACTTTACGCATTTTGGCATTAGGGGCTTTAAGTGTCAGTTGTGAACCTAATTGATCAGTCACAAAATCGATTGTTGCTTCTTCAAGGAAAGGCGCGCTCTTTTCATCAACCATAACGTTAAAGCCATTGAACTCAAGTTCAATATCATCACTTTCAACCGCATCAGGTGGACAATAGGACACACCACACTCTGCTTGGGCGGTACCAGGACTTATCACAAATACACGAATATGAGTGCCTTCAGGTTGATCTGCTAACAACTTAACAAAATGGGCTTGGGCCGCATCGGAAATAGTAATCATGAAAACCTGCTCCGTCAGGGGATACCTGAGTGTTTTAGTAAGAATTAGCCGTATGATACTCCGACTCACTGCCGCTTTGTAGTCCCTTGAATACCAAGTTTGTGGATTTTTGCAAAAGTGATCACGATTTAAGTGAGTCATTTTGATGACTAAAATGATTAACGCTCAGTTAATAAAAAATCAAATCACGCATTTAATGCTGTTAAAAATAACTATACCACATTGAAACTAATGAGCTTATCCATTATCTAAATCATCCAATAATCCTGGTGCTTCAGCTCTGGCTAAGCACCAAACCTGCACATGGATATAACGTGCTTCAAATAAACGCGCGATTTCAGAAACTGTCGTTCCCGTTGTCACCACGTCATCTACCAGTGCAATACGCTGATAGGCAAAATCATCATCTAAAATAAAAGCATCTTGTAAATTTCGCCTGCGCTGAGCCCCAGATAACCCAGCCTGTGGTCGAGTATTTTGTTGACGCGTTAACCCTTCACCTATTAATGGAAGCGTTAAGAGTTGAGACAACTCATGGGCAATAAGCCAAGCCTGATTGAACCCTCTTTGTTGCAATCGTTTAGGGTGCAATGGTACTGGTACTATCGCTTGGGGAAGCGTTAATAGGCCTTGCTGTTCAAGGTGGTTAATTCGCGCAACCAAAGCACGACAGAGCACGGGCAATGCAGCAAGTTGACCTTGGTACTTAATAGCACCAATCCAAGTTCCTAAACCTTGATGATAACTGCAGGGTGCAATGACTTTGCGGGGTGAATGCTTTTGGCATTCGCCGCAATAATTCATCTCAAGCTGCATAGACTTACCGCACCCGAGACAAATCGGGGTATGGTACAAACCCGTCTGCAGGCAAACCAAGCAAATACCAGTGTCAGGAGCTTGAATGGATTGGTGGCACAGCAGACAGCGGTTAGGTAAACTGCTCGCCAACCACCTTGTACTCAAGCGATACACTAAACGTAGAAGCCGATAGGTCTCCTGCGACCAAATCCTTTTGATATCGCGCGGCATAAATTCATTCCAATTGATTTTAGAGGCATTCAAGTGAATCAAGTGACAAGCGCCACTCAAGCACATTTGCATATCGAAACCAAAGGGCAAGGGCCAGATCTGGTGCTGCTCCATGGTTGGGGTGTTAACAGTGCAGTGTTTACTCCCTTACATGAGTCACTTTCTCAGTATAGGGTGCACTATGTCGATTTGCCTGGCTTTGGCTTAAGTCAGCCTGTTGAAGGCGATCTAACAGCTTGGGTTGATATATTAGTACAATCCCTGCCAGCAAATGCTATTTGGGCGGGTTGGTCATTAGGGGGATTAGTGGCCACTCAAGCTGCATTAAACTATCCCTCATATGTTAAAGGGCTTATCACTATCGCATCGTCCCCCTGTTTTATGGCAAGGGAGGATGAAGCTTGGCCAGGTATTCCCCCCCAAGTGCTAAGTCAATTTAGTGAACAACTTGGGCAAAATCTACCCCGTACCATAGAGCGTTTTCTCGCCATTCAGGCCATGGGTAGTGAAACCGCTAAAGAGGACATTAAACAACTGCGGGATCTTGTTCTTTCCCGCCCCTTGCCAGATACCAAAGCGCTAACCCAAGGTCTTAGTATGCTTAAAGATCTAGACCTAAGAACCCAAATACGAGAGCTACAACAGCCTTGGCTTAGGGTGTGGGGACGACTCGATGGTTTAGTGCCAAAGCGCGTACAGCCAAAAATGCCAATAGGTGACCAAGTTGAAGACGTGATGTTAGCCAAAGCTTCACACGCCCCCTTCTTTTCCCATCGCGACGATTTTTTACAAGTATTTTTGCCTTGGTTAGCAATACACACTCGCTAATGCTTTATCTTTAAGCAATTAGTGGCTAGTATTTAACCATTAGTGCTTCAAGGAATTTTCCATGTTAGTTGTCAGTAACTACCCACAAGTTCCGCTAGCGACCAGTAATGTCGCGACGGACTTAGCTCGGGTCGACAACCAACTTAAACCTGTGGTCATTCCTCCCCAAGCAACAACTAAAGGACACGAAGAAAGAGCCTTTAATCCACAGAATGAACGTACAGCGGATCAAGCCCAACAACAGGCGCGATTACTTGAACATAATCAGCAACAAGTTCAAGAAAAACAGCAGCAACAGCAATCTTCCCAACAGCAAAACCAGCAGCAACAGGAGAAAAAAGCCCCTGTTGTAGTGGCTGAGCGTGTGCAATCAAAAATGTTAAAGATTGCGACTCGAGGTCAAGCTGCATTGCAGCGTAAGGATATACGCTTAAAGGTGGGTCAAGCTGATATAACCAATCATGCAAATAGTAGCCCTAAAAACAATGTGACTAGCGTTGCTCTCCAGTCCACTCAAGCTGAATCCATTCAGTTCTATCAACAAGTTAGGCAAAGCATTAGCCAATTCTATGAGCAACAGACCCAGCCAGAGCCCGAGTCTGCCATGTCGACTTGGATTTAGTTTCTCCCATTTTCACCAAACAAAAATGCCGCTAAATAGCGGCATTTTTCAATTAAGATAAACCTTACTTCGGCAACCGATACAACTCTTGCTGATAGGCTAAACTGCCCCACAATGCCCAGCTTAAAGCTTTTTTCTCAAGCATTTTAGCCGCAGGGGCATAGTGAGTTAATTGCTCGGTTTTCTCATTATATTGAAAACCTTGAGCTGGTTTTTCTGGTTGTAAAATCACTACATCTTTGCCTTCCATCAGCGCAAAGTTTTTGTCGTATTGCATCAAAGCACGCCCGGGCCAGTCATCGCTCACTTTGGTTAAATCACGGCCAAGCATAGGGTATGAATCTGAAATACCAATCAAAGACAGCAGTGTTGGTGGCAAATCAATTTGACTCACTATTCGATGATCACGTTTCGGTGCAACATTGTCCCCTAGGATTAACCCTGGTATACGAAAACGCGAGACAGGCACTAGATCAGCACCTCCGACTCGGCTGTCATGGTCGGCAACAACGATAAAAATAGTATCCTTCCAGTAGTCAGCATTCTTTGCGAGTTTGAAAAACTCACCAATGGCATAGTCGGCATATTTGGCCGCATTGTTGCGAGTTTGCTTCGGTTGCTCATAGAGATCGATACGATCATCAGGAAACTCGAATGGATCATGATTAGTTGAACTAAAGACTAAACTAAAGAATGGCTTACCTTCACTGTGTAGACGTTCAAACTCGCTGTTCGCCTTACGCATAAGATCTTCATCTGAAACTCCCCAAGACCCCACAAAAGCAGGCGACTGATAATCTTTTTGATCTATGATGTCGCTAAAACCATTACCTAAGAAAAAGCTGCGCATATTATCGAAATGGCTCTCACCGCCATAGATAAACTGCGTTGTATAACCATGATTTTTAAGCAGTTCAGCAATAGAAAAAAAGCCTGTTTGACTCTTACCTAGCTTAACCACAGACCGCGCGGGTGTCGGCGTAAAACCCGTTGTTACAGCTTCGATTCCACGCACAGAACGAGTACCAGTGGCATATAAATTATCAAAATACCAACCCTCCTGAGATAAGGAATCGATATTGGGTGTCAGTGGTAAACCACCTAAACTACCCACAAAACGTGCACCTAAACTTTCTTGCAATAGGATAACCAAGTTCTTTGGCTTACCCACATAACTGGCTTGGTTAAAGCTGAGCGAAGGTATATCTGTTGACGTAAACGCACTTTCTAGACGACCACTTTGCTGCCTTATGGTGGCAATAATCTCAGCGTTATCTAACTCGCCATAAACCTTTGATGCATCCTCTTCGTCTCCCATTTGCTTGATGGCAAAAACTAACGAATAGGATGAATTAGTCACAAGTGAGTTAACTAATGGATCGTCAGCAAAAGCGACCATGGCAGGATTCAGTGGTCGATGACCTAAGGTTGAACGAGCCCCCATAAATGTTACTACCACCACGAGCACCGCAAGCACTGGGCGCCAATACCAGCGAGGGAAACGTAAATTGCTCGTTAGCTTGCCACTTAACACCCATCCACCCCAAAGGGTCGCAATGGTCAGGATCACGGAGAAAATCAGTTCAAGTTTTCGACCCGCCCACAACATAGAAATCACTTCTTTGGGGTAGATTAAATATTCCACATACAAGCGGTTGGGACGAATACCATATTCTTCGATAAAAGCTGGGGTTGATACTTCTAAAAATAAAATGACCCATAGGCCTAAGGTCAACCACACCCGTAAAATCGGCTGCCACAGACGACCAATAAAGTGATCACCAGAAAATAAAGCCGTACCAAGTGCAGCTATACCCCACAACCAACACAAAGTGGCGATATCGACACGCAATCCTTGTAATAAAAGGTGTGGCCAACCATTCACTGCAGCCACACGATCGGCCTGCCAAAACCCAAAGCCTATACGGCTTATGGTCGCAATCAGTAGTACTAATAAGCAGAAAATAAGGATGGCGCGAAAAGGCCCGTGGGCGTGGTGGCGTCCGCGAGCAGATGAACCTGACAACATGTATTACTCCAAAACAATCAACGTTCACTCAGCTTTGGAGTGTCAATTTGAGAAAATGAATAAAAAAGTACTTCTATGACAACCAACTTTTCTTAAGGTTGCATTAAATGCTGACTTTATATTATCTAAAGCGACATTTATGCAATAACTTTGTAAATGATAGGTAAAAAGTGTCGACTCGGACACAGGCATGTCCGAGTCAGAACGAGTGAGGTTTACTTTTTCAGTTTAGCGAAAGCATCGGCAAAGGCGTTACCCATAGCAGCATTAGCGGGCGCTTTCGGTGTTGGCTTTTGGGCTGGGCGTGCGGGTTTACCAGACAGAGCCGGTTTGTGATTAGCTTTAGTTTGCGATGAATGCTTAACCTGAGCCTTACTTTGATCAATCGCTTCGTCCAAGCGCATGCTCAAACCAATACGGCGGCGCTCAACGTCCACCTCCATCACTTTGACCTTTACCACATCACCCGCTTTCACTACTGTGTGGGGATCGCTGATAAATTTATCGGTCAATGAGGAAATGTGTACTAAACCGTCTTGATGCACACCGATATCGACAAAGGCACCAAAGTTAGTCACGTTCGTCACTACACCTTCGAGGATCATTTCGGGTTTGAGATGCTTAAGTTCTTCAATCCCATCTTTAAACTTAGCGGTTTTAAACTCACCGCGGGGATCGCGCCCCGGTTTATCCAGCTCGGCTAAAATATCGGTCACTGTGGGTAGACCAAATTCCGGCGTGATGAACTCCTGTGCATTAATCGTTCGTAATAGATCTGAGTTGCCAATAAGACTAGCCAAATCCACCTGTTTCGTTTTCGCTATAGTTTCCACCAGCGAATAGGCTTCAGGATGCACTGCAGACATATCGAGTGGATTGTCACCCTCGCGAATACGTAAAAAACCCGCCGCTTGCTCATAGGCCTTAGGCCCTAAACGCGGAACTTTAAGCAGCTCTTTACGGTTTTTAAACTGACCATTAGCATCGCGGTAATCGACCACATTTTTGGCTAACGTCTTATTTAAACCCGCCACCTGCGACAGTAACGGCACAGATGCCATATTCAAATCTACACCCACGCCGTTTACACAATCTTCAACCACGACTTCAAGCGAGCTAGATAATTGGCTTTGGCTGACATCGTGCTGATATTGACCAACCCCGATTGACTTAGGCTCAATTTTCACTAACTCAGCCAGAGGATCTTGTAAACGACGGGCGATAGAAACCGCACCACGAATGGATACATCGAGTTCCGGAAATTCTAGCGCCGCTAATTCCGAAGCAGAATAAACCGAAGCGCCCGCTTCACTCACCATCACCTTAGTTAAATGTGGATGGGTGTCCTTAACGCTGGCAATTAATTCAGCGGCAAGTTTGTCGGTTTCGCGGGAAGCCGTACCGTTACCAATCGCAATCAATTCAACCTTGTGCATGTTAACTAGGTTAGCCAAGGTGCGAATCGATTTTTCCCATAAATTTTGCGGCGCATGGGGGAAAATTGTCGCATGGCAGAGGAGTTTACCCGTGTTATCAACCACGGCCACTTTAACGCCAGTACGTAAACCAGGGTCGAGTCCCATGGTGGCTTTTGCGCCTGCGGGAGCCGCCATCAGTAAATCGCCTAAGTTACGGGCGAACACTTTAATGGCTTCGGCTTCGGCACGTTCACGCATTTGCGAAATAAACTCGGTTTCCATTTGCAGGGCTATCTTGATGCGCCATGTTGCCGTCACTACGGTTTTTAGCCATTGGTCAACACTGCTATCGCCCAGTTTTAGGCCTAAATGGTCAGTAATAATCACTTCACAGTAACTGCCCTGACCTGCTTGCGCAGCAGGATCGGTATTCATTGATAAAGATAAAAAGCCTTCATTGCGACCGCGCAGCATAGCCAAAGCTCGGTGGGATGGCACTTTGGATAACAACTCATTGTGCTCGAAATAGTCACGGAATTTAGCGCCATCTTTTTCTTTACCCGCGATCACACGGCTTTCTAATACGCTGTTTTGGCTTAAATGCTCACGCACTTTGCGCAATAGTTCCGCATCTTCGGCATAGCGTTCCATCAAAATATAACGGGCACCTTCGAGCACGGCTTTAGTATCGGCAAAACCAGCATTTTCATTGATATAATCCGCAGCCAGCGCTTCGGTATCGGCATTGCGATCCGCAAGCAGTGCATCGGCTAATGGTTCAAGACCCGCTTCAATGGCGATTTGCCCTTTAGTACGGCGCTTAGGTTTGAAGGGTAAATAGAGATCTTCGAGGCGAGTTTTACTGTCGGCACTGTCGATAGCAAATTGCAACTCTGCGGTTAATTTACCTTGAGCCTGAATACTAGATAAAATCACTTGGCGTCTATCGTTCAACTCTCGCAGATAGGCTAAACGGCTATGTAGAGTACGTAATTGGGTATCGTCTAAGCCGCCAGTGGCTTCTTTACGGTAGCGCGCCACAAAGGGAACCGTAGCCCCATCGTCGAGCAATGCTATGGTCGCGGTAACTTGCTGCTCACGAACATTCAGTTCTTGAGCAATGATTTGAGCGATGTTATGAGCAATGGTTTGGGCAGTCGTTTGCATAAATAAAATATCGTGTTTAACGGTGAGTCGTAATTGCGCCCAAGATACCACAGGCGCAGGATCAATTTCATGCTAATGCCTAGATTAAAACCTAGGGCAAATCACAGATGTTGCCATACCGACGTAAAACCGCAGGTACGATATACCGGTATTGCAACCTTTTGCTAATCTGGCTTAGCAATTGAGGAAGTTTCAAAAGGGGTATACCGGATTTGGTTGATATACCACTCTTTTGGACCCGATGGCGTTTGTACAACGACTTCATCGTCCACTTGCTTGCCAATTAAGGCGCGCGCCATAGGCGAGTCGATAGTGATATAACCGAGTTTAGTGTCGAGTTCATCTTTGCCGACAATGCGGTAACGCACCCGTTCACCTTCTTCATTCTCAAGCTCGAACCAAGCACCGAAGTAAATTTTACCTTCCTGCTGCGGTGAATAGTCGACGATTTTTAACTCTTCAAGACGCTTAACCAAATAGCGAACACGGCTATCTATTTGACGCAAAAGGCGTTTGTTATAAGTGTATTAGTTCCCCTAACAACATCATACTAAATACATCGTTATCTTCTCAATGAGATCATTTTTTTTAATAATTTTTAGCACTTTGACAAAATAAGAATCCCCAACTATATACTTTATACTATTAATTTGTTGGTATAAAAATGCCTTCAGTTCGAAAGCTCAATGTTGCATTTACAGCTTCTCATGCAACTACAGCAATAAAACTTCCTGCCCTTTTCACTGAAAATGGCTTACTCATTTCTCATTTAAGATTTCTCTTCTCAAAACGAAATAAATCCCAATCTTGGATTGAACGGAATACGTTTGCAATTCAGCTACTTTTGAAGTTCATAGATGCACATCAACATTCAGACATGTCTGCAACTGAGTTGCTCCAATCTTTCGTTGATGCCCTAAACTTTGGAACTTTAGACAATGAACAAATTGATGAATTAAACCTTTACTGGTTCCCTCGAAGAGTTGCTGATGTGAATACTCTGCTAAGTCATATCAACTTGTATTGCGATTACATTGATGGAATTTATGGGCACGAATTACCCAACTTAAATCCCCTGAGGCGGTCAACTAAGGCAGAAGAAAGAATCCGATGGTGTGCCTACTACAAACGTCAATCGAACTGCTTTTTAAACCACTTAAATCACCCATCGCCAAACAAATTTGCAATGAGTCGTAGAGTGCAAGCGCCAAACTCTCATATGCTTTCGATTGAATCCGTGTCCCGCTTTCCAGACGAGCACTTTGAACGATTATTACAATACGGATTTACAAAACCTGCAGGAGAATTCGATTTAGGCAGCATACTCATCGTGATGCTTATGCACTATGGTGGCCTAAGACTATCCGAATGCTTCCACATCTATACTCATGATGTTGCGATTGATAATAAAACTGGCGCTACGATCATTTCAGTGTTTCATCCAAGCGACGGGGCCAGTCCATTGCCTAATTTTACTAACCGTCGCGATTATTTAAATCTACAGTTTCATCTTAAGCCCCGAAATGAATATCAACGCTCACACAGACTTTTTTCGGGCTGGAAAGGAGCACTGCTTACTGCTCGTAACCTTTCATTTAATGTCATGATATTTCCCTACACTAAAGCGGTCGAATTTACTGGCCTGCTAAGAGATTATCTATCTGCCAGAGTAAATGGCGATCACCCTTATCTTTTTACCAACAGCAAAGGACAACCCGAATCCAAAAAAAACTTTATAAAAAAGTATCAAAAATCAATAGAACGTATAGGACTAGATTCGGATAAGCATCAGGGAACCAGTCCACACTCTCACAGACACTCGTATGGTTATAGGCTCGCGACCTCGGGGTTCAATCAATTAGAAATTCAAAAAGCAATGCACCATAAAAACCCAGAAAGTTGCTTGGTGTATATAAAACCTCAAGACTATGAAATTAGAGAAAAAATCAGGGAGATGAACCTATGAAAAAATGTTTTTATGCTTCGCTAGCAGAAGCCCAACAGGCTACCCAAGCCCTTGGCATCGCCTCACAGGCAGAATACCAGCAGCGACACCTTGAAAACCCGCGACTGCCCAGTCGCCCCGAATGTGACCTATTCCGCCAACTGGCAATCCTGGCCCACATTTTTAGGTAAAGAAGAAAAAACATTCCATCCCTCCTTCACAGAAGCTCAGCTGGTCGCTCAAACGCTAGGCATCACTTCAGAGCCTGAATACCAAAAGCGTTACCACGAAGACCCGCGTCTGCCCCGAAGCCCTGGGAGAAATGTCGAATAAACCTGGGAACCATAAAACACAGAAAGTTGTTTGTTGTAATTTCAACCTCAACACTATGAAATTATAGAAAAGCTGTAAGCGTCCGGGCAACTACACCTATCTTTTAAAATTCCATGGTAACAGGCTGTCTATATCCGGTGCTGGTTGGCACAGTTCATTAAGGCAAGCCATGATGTAATCAAAT
>NZ_JAKILG010000049.1 GCF_023283765.1 Shewanella profunda
AATTCATAGCGTGCGCCTAAAGTTGTTTTGTAGATCAGATCAACAACATCAGCGCGAGTTCAAAAAAATCCCCCGAATTTATCGGGGGATTTGTGTATAAGAGACAGGCATGATGCAGGTTTTTTTATGCTTGCCGAACCTAGAACCTAGAACCTAGAACCTAGAACCTAGAACCTAGAACCTAGAACCTAGTCATGATACTGCTCGGCTGCGTATAAGGTATTTTCTAATAGACTCGCAATTGTCATCGGGCCCACACCGCCGGGAACCGGAGTGATAAAGCTGGCATTTTGCGCTGCCACTTCATATTGCACATCGCCGACTAAGGTGCCGTTATCTAAACGGTTAATGCCCACATCAATTACAATCGCGCCGGGTTTGATCCACTCGCCAGGAATAAAGCCGGGTTTGCCTACCGCGACGACCACGAGATCTGCCTGACGGATTTTTTGCTCGAGATTCTTAGTGAAGCGGTGGCAAGTGGTGGTGGTGCAGCCAGCCAGCAGCAACTCTAACGTCATAGGACGGCCGACAATATTGGATGCACCAACCACAACAGCATCTAAACCATAGGTATCAACGCCGGTGGATTTGATGAGGGTCATTATGCCCATGGGGGTGCAAGAGCGCAGCACCGGAATACGCTGGGCTAAACGGCCAACGTTATACGGGTGAAATCCATCGACGTCTTTATCGGGGCGGATACGTTCGATGACTTTTGAATCTTCGATATGCGCTGGTAATGGGAGTTGCACTAAGATGCCATCGATTGTGGGATCTTCATTAAGACTATCAATAAGGCTCAGTAATTCATCTTCAGTGCAGCTTGTTTCTAAATCGTATGAACGAGAAATAAATCCAACTTCTTCACAGGCCTTACGTTTGCTTCCAACATATACTTGTGATGCCGGATCGGCTCCCACTAATACTACGGCTAAACCCGGTACACGTTGTCCAGCCTCTTTGCGGGCGGTGACTTTTTCACGAAGGTGAGTGCGGATGGATTGAGCAATCGCCTTGCCGTCGATTATTTGGGCTGTCATGGGTGTAGGATATCCTTTATATGGGCGATGGTTAAAACGGTAGTTAACACAGAGATTGGCAATCGCGGCTATTTTAACAGGGCCCAGCTACTGTGTCATGGTTAAAGCCGTCGCCAAGTGGATAAAAAAAATAGATTAGCCTGATAATTCAGCACCTAGAGTCGAACAATAAAAAAATCGTTGACGGGTGTAAAGTGAGGGGATAAGATGCGCTCCGTTCTCAGACATACTTATCTAGTAGCTTATAAGTATGAATTAATTTGCGACCTTCGGTGATTAGCGCAGTCCGGTAGCGCATCCAGATTTTGGATGATAGCGGACCAGAGGAAACCCTCTGAGTTAGTGCCAAATAAAGTAAGACCTTCGGTGATTAGCGCAGTCCGGTAGCGCATCTGGTTTGGGACCAGAGGGTCAGAGGTTCGAATCCTCTATCACCGACCACCTTTAGTTATTTGCCCTCGGTTTTTAATCGAACCCAATAAGCGAATAATATGGATAGCCAAATGCTATCCAACGCCAGTTAGGATGCAGAATATTCTGTACACCATGCGCCCGTAGCTCAGTTGGATAGAGCACCCGCCTTCTAAGCGGGTGGTCGCAGGTTCGAATCCTGCCGGGCGTACCAGTTTCAGTGGTGATTGTAGCTCAGTTGGTAGAGTCCCGGATTGTGATTCCGGTTGTCGTGGGTTCGAGCCCCATCAGTCACCCCATTTTTAGTACTTTGAGTACAAAATAAAAAAAGCGACCTTGGGTCGCTTTTTTTATACCTCAGATTCGGCTGTTGAGGCTCGACTCTGCAGAAAACGGTGGCTATAATGTCGCGTCTTGATAGATATCAACTATGAGCGACCTGTGCCAAAAGCCAGTAGTGGTGGGCATTGTAGTCAAATTTAATGATCAAGAAACGAATACCTGAATAGTTGATGACTCGGCTATTACAAAGGACGTTAGACAAATTTCGAGGTAAAACAATGCAAGTTTCTGTTGAAGCAACCCAAGGCCTAGAGCGTCGCCTAACCATTTCTGTTCCTGCGGAACAAATTGAAAAGCTGGTTAAAGACAGTTTACAACGTGAAGCTAAGCGTGCTCGTATCCCAGGTTTCCGTCCTGGTAAAGTGCCTGTCACTGTAATAAACAAACGTTACGGCGCTGCAATTCGTCAAGATATCACTGGTGAAGTGATGCAACGTAACTTCATTGAAGCCATCATCGCTGAAAAGTTAAATCCAGCCGGTGCTCCAACTTTTATTCCTGGTTCAACTGATGGCGAAAAATTTGAATTCATCGCTACCTTTGAAATCTACCCAGAAGTTGAGTTAAAAGGCTTAGATGCAATCGAAGTAGAGCAACCCAAAGCTGAAGTAACTGACGCTGACGTTGACACTATGATCGAAACCTTACGTAAACAACATGCGACTTTCGCGGCTGTTGAGCGTGAAGCTGCTGATGGCGACAAAGTGAAAATGAACTTTGTTGGCTCTGTTGATGGTGAAGAATTTGAAGGCGGTAAAGCTGAAGATTTCGAACTGCAATTAGGTAGCGGCCGTATGATCCCTGGTTTTGAAGCGGGTATCTTAGGTCACAAAGCAGGTGAAGAATTTGTTATCGACGTGACATTCCCAGAAGAATATCACGCTGAAAATCTGAAAGGTAAAGCGGCTAAGTTTGCGATTACGTTGACTGAAGTTCAAGCAGCTAACCTGCCAGAAGTGAACGATGAGTTTGCATCACTGTTTGGTATCAGTGAAGGTGGTTTAGAAGCACTGAAAACTGAAATCCGTAAAAATATGAATCGTGAACTTGAACAAGCGTTAAAAGCTAATGTGAAAGAGCAAGTGATCACTGGTTTATTAGCAAACAACGACATCGAGCTGCCAAAAGCACTGATTGATGGTGAAGTTAACGTATTACGTCAACAAGCGATGCAACGTTTTGGCGGCCAAACGGCTAACATGCCAGAACTACCAGCTGAATTGTTCACTGAACAAGCGGCACGTCGCGTTAAAATCGGTCTGCTATTAGGCGAAGTCATCAAGACTAACGAACTGAAAGCAGAAGATGAACGTGTACAAGGCTTGATCGCTTCTATGGCTTCTGCCTATGAAGATCCAAGTGAAGTCGTTGCTTATTACAACAGCAACAAAGAGCTGATGCAAAACATGCGTAACGTTGCTCTAGAAGAGCAAGCAGTTGAAGCACTGTTAAAATCTGCCAAAGTGACCGAAAAAGAAGTCGCTTTTGAAGAATTTATGAACAAGGCTACTGGTCGCGCATAAGCTAAGCTTGACTTGATTAGCTGTTCGCCATTTATAATGGCTCGTATGAGGCTCCTCATGCGAGCCATTTTTATTTAGGGAAGTGAATAATGCATAATGCGTCAGATATACAAAACGCTCTAGTGCCAATGGTAATAGAACAGACCGCTAAGGGTGAACGCTCATACGATATTTATTCTCGTTTGTTGAAAGAGCGGATCATCTTTTTGGTAGGTCAAGTTGAAGAACATATGGCCAATTTGATTGTGGCGCAGTTGTTATTCTTAGAATCAGAAAGTCCCGATAAAGACATTTTTTTATACATTAATTCACCCGGTGGTTCAGTAACAGCTGGTATGGCGATATATGATACTATGCAATTTATTAAGCCAAACGTGAGCACAGTTTGTATTGGTCAAGCGGCCAGCATGGGTGCGTTTTTGTTAGCGGGTGGCGAGAAAGGTAAACGGTTCTGCTTACCTAACTCTCGGGTAATGATCCATCAACCACTGGGTGGTTTTCAGGGTCAAGCTTCTGATATCGCTATTCATGCCCAAGAAATCTTAGGCATAAAGCATAAACTGAATCTAATGCTCGCCGAACACACAGGCCAACCGCTCGAAGTGATTGAGCGCGATACCGATCGCGATAACTTTATGAGCGCAACTCAAGCCGTCGAATATGGCTTAGTTGACTCTGTGATGACCAAGCGAAGCTGATTTTTGCTTTTGACTGGGCTATGCTCTGTGAAAGGTTAAGCAAATTTAAGACTGGCAGTAGAGCAGACTGCAAATGAGGTAATTAATGGGCGACAACAAAAATAATGGTGACAGCGGTAAATTGCTGTACTGCTCTTTTTGCGGTAAGAGCCAGCATGAAGTGAGAAAACTCATTGCTGGCCCATCAGTATACGTATGCGACGAATGCGTTGAATTATGCAACGATATTATTCGTGAAGAGATTAAAGAGATCTCTCCAAAACGTGATAGCGATAAATTGCCAACGCCACATGAGTTGCGGGCGCATTTAGACGATTATGTGATTGGTCAGGACAGAGCGAAAAAAGTACTCTCTGTGGCGGTCTATAACCACTATAAACGCTTAAAAAATTCATCACCTAAAGATGGTGTTGAATTGGGCAAGAGTAACATTTTGCTGATTGGCCCAACAGGGAGTGGTAAAACCCTACTGGCTGAGACGCTAGCACGCTCTTTAAACGTGCCTTTCACTATGGCTGATGCAACCACCTTAACCGAAGCGGGTTATGTCGGTGAGGACGTTGAGAACATCATTCAAAAATTGCTGCAAAAATGCGATTACGATGTTGAAAAAGCCCAGCGTGGTATCGTTTATATCGACGAAATCGATAAAATCAGCCGTAAATCCGACAATCCATCGATCACCCGTGACGTCTCGGGTGAAGGTGTGCAGCAAGCGCTGCTCAAGCTGATTGAAGGGACTGTTGCCGCAGTTCCACCCCAAGGTGGCCGTAAGCATCCGCAGCAAGAATTCTTACAAGTCGATACTTCTAAGATCCTGTTTATCTGTGGTGGTGCTTTCGCAGGTCTTGAGAAAGTGATCGAACAACGTGCACATGTTGGTTCTGGTATTGGTTTTGGTGCTCAGGTTAAAGGCGAAAAAGAGAAGGCGACGATTTCTGAAACCTTATCTCAAGTTGAGCCTGGCGATCTGGTGAAATACGGCCTTATCCCTGAGTTTATTGGCCGTTTGCCCGTAGTTGCAACGCTGACAGAACTTGATGAAGAAGCCTTAGTGCAAATTTTATCTCAACCTAAAAATGCCCTGACAAAGCAATACAGCGCGTTATTTGAGATGGAAGGCGTAGAGCTCGAGTTCCGTGAAGATGCACTCAAAGCCATAGCCCATAAAGCCATGTCGCGTAAGACGGGAGCCCGTGGTCTACGCTCCATCGTTGAAAGTATTCTGCTGGATACTATGTACGATATCCCATCCGTTGACGGTGTGGTGAAGGCGGTTGTGGATGAATCCGTGGTAAATGGTGAATCTGCCCCTATCCTGATTTATGAGCGCAATGAGACTCAAGCTGCGTCTGGCGAACAATAATTGTACTGATTGCTAATAATTTGAAAAACAAGGAGTCCATTGGGCTCCTTTTTTCGTATTGACCATTGAAACTCAATAAACCGTCCCAATATACTCCATTATCAATCCCATTCACCAAAACGGAATCGAACTATGACCCTAGAGCGTGAAGCGCATATCGAACTCCCCGTGCTGCCACTGCGAGATGTGGTGGTCTATCCCCATATGGTAATTCCGTTATTCGTTGGCCGAGAGAAGTCTATTCGTTGTCTCGAAACGGCAATGGCTCAGGATAAACAAATTATTTTAGTGGCTCAGCGTGATGCCGAGTTAGATGAACCTACCAAAGACGATATCTTTGACATCGGTACCGTCGCCTCTATTTTGCAGTTGTTGAAATTGCCAGATGGTACGGTAAAAGTTCTTGTTGAAGGTGGTCGTCGCGCCAAAATTACCCATTATACCCAAGAGACAGAATTCTTTGTGGCTAAGGCTGAGTATCTTGAATCAGAGCCTTTGGAAGACAAAGAAGAAGAAGTGTTAGTGCGCAGTGCCATTGGTCAGTTTGAAGGTTATATCAAACTGAACAAAAAGATCCCGCCAGAAGTCTTGACCTCTTTATCGGGTATCGATGAAGCGGCGCGTCTGGCCGATACTATGGCCGCACACATGCCACTTAAGCTTGAAGATAAGCAATCTGTGCTTGAGATGATCAACGTCGGTGAGCGTCTGGAATATTTAATGGCGATGATGGAATCGGAGATCGACCTGTTACAGGTTGAGAAACGTATCCGAACCCGCGTTAAAAAACAGATGGAAAAGAGCCAGCGTGAGTATTATCTGAATGAACAGATGAAAGCCATCCAAAAAGAACTGGGTGACTTAGACGAAGGCCATGACGAGTTTGAAGCCTTAAATCGTAAGATTGAAGAAGCCAATATGCCCGTAGAGGCTAAAGAAAAAGCCCTCGCCGAGCTCAACAAGCTCCGAATGATGTCGCCGATGTCCGCTGAAGCGACAGTTGTTCGCAGTTATGTGGATTGGATGACCTCTGTTCCTTGGAGTCAACGTTCTAAAATCAAACGTGATTTAGCTAAAGCCCAAGAAGTACTCGATACCGATCACTATGGTCTTGAGAAAGTGAAAGAACGCATCTTGGAATATTTGGCAGTACAGAGCAGAGTACGTCAGCTTAAAGGACCAATCCTGTGTTTAGTTGGCCCACCAGGTGTGGGTAAAACCTCACTAGGTCAATCGATTGCTAAAGCGACTGGCCGTAAATACGTGCGTGTCGCACTGGGTGGCGTACGTGATGAAGCGGAAATTCGTGGTCATCGTCGCACCTACATCGGCTCTATGCCGGGTAAGGTCATTCAAAAGATGGCCAAAGTCGGCGTGAAAAACCCCTTATTCTTGCTCGATGAGATCGACAAGATGAGCTCAGATATGCGCGGCGATCCGGCTTCTGCATTACTGGAAGTGCTAGATCCTGAGCAAAACGCGACCTTTAACGATCATTACCTCGAAGTCGATTATGACTTGTCAGATGTGATGTTTGTAGCAACGTCTAACTCGATGGACATTCCGGGGCCGCTTCTAGACCGTATGGAAGTGATCCGTCTGTCTGGTTATACCGAAGACGAGAAGCTGAATATTGCTAAGCAACATTTGCTGAATAAGCAAATCGAGCGTAACGGCCTTAAAGCTAATGAAATACATGTTGATGACAGTGCGATTGTCGGCATTATTCGTTACTACACACGTGAAGCGGGCGTGCGTTCACTCGAACGTGAATTATCTAAGATTTGCCGTAAGGTTGTGAAAATGATCTTGCTGGATAAGTCAGTTAAATCTGTGACAGTTAACCAAGAGAACTTGAAGTCATTCCTCGGAGTACAGCGTTTCGATTACGGCAAAGCTGAGTCGAAAAACCAAATTGGTCAAGTGACGGGTTTAGCTTGGACGCAAGTCGGCGGTGATTTACTGACGATTGAAGCAACATCGGTTCCGGGTAAAGGTAAGTTGACCTATACAGGTTCCCTTGGCGACGTGATGCAAGAGTCGATTCAAGCAGCGATGACAGTGGTTCGTGCCCGAGCAGAACAACTAGGCATTAATGCAGACTTTTACGAGAAGCGTGATATTCACGTACATGTACCAGAAGGGGCAACACCTAAAGATGGTCCATCTGCGGGTGCGGCAATGTGTACTGCTTTAGTTTCAAGCTTAACGGGCAATCCTGTACGTGCTGATGTGGCCATGACAGGGGAAATTACCTTACGTGGTGAAGTGTTACCTATCGGTGGTTTGAAAGAAAAACTGTTAGCAGCACACCGCGGTGGAATCAAACTGGTACTGATCCCCAAAGAAAACGAGCGTGATTTGGAAGAAATTCCTGCCAATGTGATTGCCGATTTAGAAATCCGTCCTGTGCGTTGGGTCGATGAAGTGTTAAAACTGGCCTTAGAAAGACCCGTTGAAGGCTTCGAAGTGGTTAAAAACTTGGCATAACGCAAGAAAATGCGCTATCAAGCTAAAAAAAGTGAAAAAAGGGGCTTAACAAAGCGCAGACCTGTGGTAGCCTAGGTCTGTGGAGAGCCAGCTGCTCCAAGCCCTTGGCGCAACTGGCTTTGAGCTGTATCCAGTTTTATTTCTTTGGTTTTCGAACTCAGCTTGAACTTTGAATTCAAGCTTGTTATAAAAGCCTCCGCAGACCGCTCTAGAGACGGATTTGGTTGCGGCGCAAAAAAATTACATTCAAGGGGATGACATGAACAAATCTGAACTAATCGAGAAAATTGCTTCTGGTGCTGATATTTCTAAAGCCGCTGCTGGCCGTGCACTGGATTCTTTTATCGCTGCAGTGACCGAAGGTCTGAAAGAAGGTGATAAAATTTCTCTTGTTGGTTTTGGTACTTTTGAAGTGCGTGAGCGCGCTGAGCGTACTGGTCGCAACCCACAAACGGGTGAAGAAATCAAAATCGCAGCAGCAAAAATTCCTGCATTTAAAGCAGGTAAAGCTCTGAAAGACGCTGTCAATTAATTTTTGATATCGTAGCCTTTGTAAGGCGTTCGTAATATACAAGCACTGTTTAATCAGTGCTTTTTACGAATTGAAAGTAATGGATTTTGAAGGTTATTTTCTACCATTACTCGGGGTTTTAGCACTTACCTGTGGTAGCGTCTGAATCATCCCCATAAATTACAGAAAGGCGCATCTCAACCTGATGCGCCTTTTTATTTTGTTAATCGCAACAAGCGAGAAATCTGATGTTAGAGAAGATCCGCGACGGTTCGCAAGGCGTGATTGCTAAAAGCATTCTCGTACTTGTGATTTTATCTTTTGCATTTGCAGGTGTGAGTAGTTATTTAGGCTCAACTACTGACGTACCCGCAGCAGAAGTCAACGGTGACAAGATCACTAAAGCCGAGTTAGAGCAAGCGTATCAGAGTGAACGCTCTCGTATGGAGCAACAACTGGGTGAGATGTTTGCTGCGTTATCTGCTGACGAAAGATACCTAGAAAGTATAAAGCAGAGCGTATTAGAGCGTTTAGTTGCCGATAAACTTATCGACCAAGCGGCAACCGCAATGGGCCTTAGAGTTTCTGATGAGCAAATTATTGCTGCCATAAAATTAGAACCAGCGTTTCAAACCGATGGCAAGTTTGATAATGAGCGTTATCAAGCGATTTTGCGTCAGTTAGGTTACCAACCGCAAGGCTTTAGAAATATGATGCGTGTTGATATGACACGTCGTCAGTTAACTGCCGCCCTTGTGGGTACTGAATTTGTGTTACCAGGCGAAGCTAAGCAACTGGCTGAGCTACAAGGCCAAACTCGCGATATTCGTTACTTAGTGGTGGATTCTGCACCATTTTTAGCGAATGCGACTGTGACCGATGAACAAGTGAAAAATTACTACGATGCGAACCAAGGGCAATTTATGAGCCCAGAAAAGGTAAGCCTAGAGTATGTTGAGCTAAACGCCGCCGACTTTGCTAAAAATAGCCCAGTTACCGACGAAGAGGCACAAGCTTACTATGATGAACATAAAACTCAATATGTGGCTAGCGAGAAGCGTTTAGCAGCCCACATCCTCATTAATTCAGATCACGACGATGCTGCAGCCAAAGCTACCGATTTAGCCAAGCAATTGGATAATGGTGCCGATTTTGCGGAACTTGCTAAAGCTAATTCCGACGATAGGTTAAGTGCAGAGCAGGGTGGAAAACTGGAGTGGTTTGAGCCCGGTGTGATGGAACCTACCTTTGATGCGGCTTTATTCGCACTCAATAAAGGTGAGCATTCTGCGGTTGTTAAAACAGGCTTTGGTTACCATATTATCAAATTACTGGATATACAGGCTGGCGCGACAGTGCCATTTGCCGATGTCAAAGCCAAAATTGTAGCTCAGTTGCAGGATAAGAAAGCGGTGGATCAGTTCTACAGTCTGCAAAGTAAGTTAGCGGATACCAGCTATGAAGTTCCTGACACTTTAGCTGAAACTGCAAAAGTTGTTGGTGTGCCAGTTAAAACCACGCCTCTATTCTCGCGCGATGATGCACCTGAGGGGCTCAATAAACCTGATTTTGTGAAGGCCGCTTTCTCCGATACTGTTAAGTTAAAAGGCTTAAATAGTGAAGTGATTGAGCTTGAGCCTAATCATGTGGTGGTGGTTCGTGTTAAAGAACACCGTGATGCGGGGACTTTGCCATTGGACAAAGTCAGCACTGACATTATTGACCGTTTGAAGCAAGAGCAAGCAAATGATGCTGCCCGTGTTAAGGCACAAGAATTAGTGGCACAAGTACAAGCACATGCCGCTGATGTAGCCTTAATCACCAAAGTAAAACTTGGTCGTGGTGAGCAAGAGATCGATACTGCCATTGTGGGTAAGGCTTTCCAAATGCCAACTCCAAGTGCGGCTCCTGTGGTTGAGACTGTTGGCCTTGCTAATGGCTATGCTGTGATTGCATTAGATAAAGTAAATGCTGCAGAGTCTGTAAGCGATGAACTCGTTAATGCACTTCAACAACGTTTAAATGCACAATACAGTGAAGCGGATTACCGTGGCTTGATTGAGTCATTAAAAGCGAATGCCAAGGTACTTTATCCCGTTGAAGGTTGATTGAAGTGAGGATATAGAGAGCTTACTTCTTATCCTCTTTATAAGGTCAAACTAAATAAAAAATGCCAAGAGAGATCTCTTGGCATTTTTGTTTTTGTCGTCGATGAGGTTTAAGGATATCTTTTACAGTATCTGGATCTGCGATAAATAAAAACGCCACTAAAAAGTGGCGTTTAACGTTGTGATAAGCAGCAATGAGAATCGGAATCGATTAGAGTTCGATAACGTCAAACTCAACGTATGGGTTAACGTCGGCATCGTAATCAATCCCTTCGATACCAAAGCCAAATAACTTAATGAATTCTGCTTTGTATTCACGATAATCAGTCAATTCTGATAAGTTTTCTGTGGTCACTTGTGGCCACAAATTACGACAGTGTTGCTGAATATCTTCACGCAGTTCCCAATCATCTAAACGTAAGCGATTGTCGCTGTCGGTTTCTGGCTTAGCACCATCGGCACGGAATAGACGCTCGCTGAACATACGGTAGATTTGCTCCATACAACCTTCATGGAGACCTTCTTGACGCATTTTCTTGAATACCATAGCAATATACAGCGGCATTACAGGAATAGCGGAACTCGCTTGAGTAACGACGCTCTTAAGTACAGCAACGTTAGCGCTGCCGCCTTTAGCCGATAACTGTTCATTTAAGGCTTTCGCTGCGCGATCTAAATCCATTTTGGCTTTGCCAAGGGCACCGTGCCAGTAAATTGGCCAAGTGAGTTCTGTACCTATGTAGCTGTAAGCAACGGTTTTGCAGCTATCAGCTAAAACGCCCGCTTCAGACAAGGCTTTGATCCACAGTTCCCAATCTTCGCCACCCATAACCGTTACAGTATCGGCAATTTCTTGCTCAGTGGCGGGCTCTACGGTCGCTTCGATAATGCAATCTTTATTGGTATCAACCGCAGTCGCTGTATAAGTTTCACCAATTGGTTTTAATGCCGAACGAATGACTTCTCCTGAATCAGGTAATCTACGCACTGGTGATGCCAGTGAGTAAACGACCATGTCGATTTCACCGAGATCTTGCTTGATAAGCTCGATAACTTTTTGCTTAGCTTCATGGCTAAAGGCATCGCAGTTAATGCTCTTAGAATATAAACCTTCAGCTTTAGCAAATTTATCGAATGCGGCGGAGTTGTACCAACCCGCAGTGCCTGGTTTAGCTTCTGTGGCCGGTTTTTCGAAGAACACGCCAATAGTTGCAGCATCACTACCGAAGGCGGCTGCAATACGTGAAGAAAGACCATAGCCACTTGATGAACCCACCACTAACACCTTTTTAGGGCCGTTAGTGATTTTACCTTTGGCTTTGGTTAGGTTGATTTGTTCTTGAACGTTTGCTTCACAACCGACAGGGTGTGTAGTGGTACAAATAAATCCACGAATTTTTGGTTTGATAATCATGTTTAAGCTTCTTCTATCAAAATGACCAATAGGATAAATATTTCGGCGGGTAAATGGCATCTATTTTTAGCCAATTCGCCTGATTATTTAAGTGGTTGGAGCAGTTTAACGCTTGTGGACAAACAGGCTCTGCTCTTGGACTAGTCTTTGGGTGTATTCATGTTGTGGTGAGTTAAATATCTGTTCTGTAGGTGCTTTTTCAACCATCACACCCTTATGTAGTACCATAATTTTATCGCTAACATGGCGAATGATGTTGAGATTATGGGAAACGAAAATGTAAGACAAGCCGAGATCTTTTTGTAGTCTTAAGAGTAAATTGAGAATTTGTGAACGTACAGAAAGATCCAATGCAGTCAAGGCTTCATCGGCGATGATGATCTTAGGATTTAGCATTAAAGCCCTAGCAACGGCAACCCGTTGTTTTTGGCCTTCAGAGATCATATGCGGATAAAAATCCGAATGTTCGGGTAATAGGCCGACTTTTCTAAGAGTATCTACTACCTGATTATGGCGCTCTTTAGCCGAGAGTTGAGTATTAAAACGTAACGGTTCATCGAGCAATTGGCCAATGGTCAGACGTGGGTTTAGCGAAGTGTTAGGATCTTGGAAAATCATCCTAATCAAACGGCAGCGTTGTTTGATATCACGGCTATCTAAGGCTTCGCCCTCAAAGAAAATTTCACCACCACTACGGGGTTCTGCGCCAACTAAGATCCGGGCGAGGGTACTTTTCCCCGAACCTGCTTCACCCACAATAGCTAAGGTTTCTCCGCGATTCAGCTCGAAGGACACAGGCGCTAATGCATCGTTATATTGGCGTGAAAAGCCCTTATAACCCATGTCGTATCTTTTGTAGAGATCGTTAACTTTAAGCAGTGGGGTCGTCATTTGTTGTTTCGCCGTGGTAAGGAAAATGACAGGCAAAATAGCGGTCTTTAAGGTGACTTAAATTAGGCTGATTTACACATTTCTTTTGTGCTTCAGGGCACCTAGGTCCTAAGCGACAACCAATTGGAAGATGCTGTAGTGCCGGAGCTGAACCTGGCAAAGTAGGCATAATTGCCTTATGGGCTTCAATACCTGAGTAGTCAGGCATGTTATCGAGCAGTGCTTTGGTATAAGGATGAAAGGGCTGAGCGATGAGATCTGCCGTTGGCCCAGACTCCATCACTTGCCCGCAATAGAGCACAGATAAGTGATCGCACCACTGTGCTAGGGTTTCAAGTTCGTGGCTAATGATTAAAATCGATACATTCTGTAGCTGATTTAACTGTGACAATAAACGAAAAATTTGTGCTTGAGTGCTGAGCTCCATAGAGTTCGTCGGCTCATCGGCAATTAACAACCGTGGCTGATTGGCAACAGCCATAGCGATCATCACCTTTTGGCATTCGCCTTCGGATAGTTCCCATGCATAGCTAGACATGACTTTCTGTGGATGTTTGATACCCACCTTATGGAGCCATTTTTGCGCGGTTAATCGTGCATGTTTACGGCGTTGCCAGAAATGGCTCTTAGGATTCTTTGGCATGGCTTGCATTAACTGGCTGCCGACGGTTTGCGCCGGATCAAGGCTGCCGGAAGGATCTTGGAAAATCATCGCCATATCCGACCCCATAAGATTACGACGCTCTTTAGAGGTCATGGCCATCAGATTATTACCATCCCACATCATGCGATCGGCTGTGATAGTCCAGTTCGGCCCTGGAATGCCAAGAATAGCCCTTGCGAGAAGACTTCGGCCCGAACCGGATTCACCCACTAACCCATGGATTTCACCTGCATTAAGGGTCAAGCTGACTTTTTCGAGTGCCCGCACTCTACCATGGGGCGTATCGAGTTCAATCGTGAGATTTCGTACGTCGAGTAAAGGCATAAGTTAGTTTCTGATGGGCGCAAGCGCCGACCGTAGGCCATCGCCAACCAAGTTAATGGCTAGCACACTAAAAAGAATTGCTAACCCTGGAATAGTCACTGTCCAAGGGGCGGTCAATAAATTATCTACGCCCTGTGCCACCATAGCGCCCCATTCTGGGCTTGGTGCCTGTGCGCCTAAACTCAAAAAACCGAGGGCTGCGATATCTAAAATTGCAGCAGAAATGGCTAAGGTAGTTTGAATTATCACTACCTCCCATACGTTTGGCATAATGACATACCAAAAAATTTGTATAGAGTTAGCACCATCTAAACGCGCCGCGGTAACGTATTCTTTTTGCAATTCTTCATGTACGGATTGATGAATGGAACGCACAAATTGAGGGGTGAGCGCGATACCCACGGCCCAAAAGACGTTATCAAGCCCAGGCCCCATCACGGCAACGACTAAAATCGCCATTAATAGTGAAGGGATCGACAACAGCGCATCGAGCAAGTGAGCGAGAATACTGGATTTTATGCCGCGCATCATACCGGATAATGAGCCGATAATAAAACCCGTGAATAGTGCTGTTGCTACGATCAAAAGGGCCATACCAAAGGTTAAATGGGCTCCATGGAGTAAGCGGCTAAAGATATCGCGTCCGAGATCGTCCGTCCCTAAAAAATGTGCAACAGTGCCGGAGGGATCCCATGAAGGCGGTAACAATAATGCTCTCGGATCCTGAGTTTCAGGAGCGAATGGCGCAATCATAGGTCCAAAAATGGTGAGTAACAGTAAGAATCCAATCGTCCACAAGCCTGCGAGGGCAAAGGGATTCGCCGAAAAATTTTGCCATACCCGCATCATAGGGGAGGCGATTTGATCTTCCTGATAAATTTTAACTGGTGGCATAAAGTTCTTTTCTGCTCAGTGGATTGAAGACGGTATGCAGCACTTCAATCAAGATACTTAAAAAGATGATCAACAGGGCCACGGCCAGAATACCACCTTGAATAACAGTATAATCCCGTTGATAAATTCCTGACACTAACCATGAGCCTACGCCCGGCCAAGAGAAAATCATTTCGACTACAATCGCATAACTGGCAAAAGAGCCAAGCATCAAACCTAAGTGTTTAAGCACAGGGATCAGCGCATTAGGTAATGCGTGGCGTAGAATGATGGTGCCAGTATGCATGCCCCTGGCCTCAGCAGCACGGATAAAGGTTTGATTCATCACGTTCACCATCGCCGAGCGCGTACTGCGAACGACAACGGTAAAGGGTAATACCGCAAGCGTAGTCGCGGGCAAAATAATATGCAGTAATGCGTCTTTAAAGGCTGACATGCCGTATTCAGATTCTGACAGTAACGTATCAATTAGCATAAAACCTGTGATGGGTTTTATTTCATATAGCAAATTGAGTTGTCCTGAAATCGGTAACCATCCGAGATCGACCCCAAACCAGAGGGATAAATAGAGACCTAACCAAAAAACGGGCACAGAGTAGCCTGTTAAGGTGATTGCCATAATCGTATTTTGGGTAAGTTTATGTTGACTCTGAGACGCCAATACACCTAATGGCACACCTAAGCCAATGGCGATAATGGCCGCCATCACGGCGAGCTCAAATGACGCGGGTAGTACAGCACTTAATTCTTCAGCGACACTCTGATGTGAGGTGACAGATACCCCTAAATTACCGCTCAGCCTTTGTTCTAGATAGGCGATAAATTGCCAAGCTTGATTGTCGTTTAGTTGATAGTCTTGCTCAATTTTAATAGCTTGAATCGTTGTAGGTGCATGGATCCCTGTTAGCGCAAAACTTCGCTCAACGGGAAATAATCCGGTTGCACAAAAGAGCACTCCAATCATTACAAAGGAAGTTGCCAGAAAAAGATTGAGGCGCCGAAGCAGATATCGAAACATCAATTAGTCTCCGGCGGGGTTTGACTGGTATGGGCAAAGGAGATCCCACCAAAGGGGGTTAGTTGCATACCTGTAATATCGTGACGAGTTAACGCGACACGTTTCGTATGGGCCAAACTTAACATAGGTATCTGATCGGCTAAAAAGGCTTCAGCTTGCTGATAAATTACTTTGCGCTCAGCTTGAGTTGATACATCCTTTGCTCTTGCTAAGATGGCATCAAATTCAGGGTTACACCAGCGGGAGCGATTGTTGTTCGACAGCATCGCCGAGCAGCTCAGTAAGGGGGTGAAAAAGTTATCTGGATCGCTGTTGTCGGCATTCCATCCTATTAATACCGAATCATATTCATCACGGCTGAGTCGTTGGCTAAACACGCTCCAGTCGTAACTGATAATGTTTACCTTAACCCCCACATTGGCTAAATCTGACTGAATTAACTCTGCAGTTTTAAGCGTATTAGGGTTATAAGCGCGCGCGACTGGCATTGCCCAGATATCAAGGCTGAGATTTTTTATGCCCGCCTCTTTCAATAAATCTCGCGCTTTTTGCGGATTGTAATCAATAAGTCCCTTATTACTATCGTAGGCCCAAGATGCCGGAGGCAATACACCTATGGCTTCAACGGCAGTATTTTGATAAACCGCTCGCAGAATATTTTGTTTATCGACGGCATGGGCTAGGGCGCTACGTACTCGCACATCATCCAATGGTGGCTTTTGAGTATTAAAGGCCCAAAACGCCACGTTAAGCCCTGGTTGAGATTCAATATTTAACTCTTTATGCTGCCTAATAATAGGTAGCTCACCCGCCTTGGGTAGGGCCGATACACTGCAATCACCTGCGATAAGCTTCGCTAGGCGCACAGTGCTTTTAGGGGTTATATCAAATACCAGCATATCGACCTTCGCGGGTTCCCCCCAAAAATCAGGGTGGCGACGATAACGGATATATTCATTTTTAACGTACTTAACTAGCGTGAAAGGTCCTGTACCAATGGCGTAATGATCGACATTTTGTGGGTGGCCTAGGGCAAGTTGTTGCTGGGCATACTCATCGGACAAAATCACGGCAAAGTCGGTGGCAAGATTAGATAAAAAGGAAGCGTCTTTACGGGCTAAATGAAATACGATTTCGTGGTCATTAACTTTTTCTATCTGCTTTACTTGTTCTGAAAACCCAATACTTTGAAAGAAGGGATAGCCAGTGCGGGATACCCAATGATAGGGATGTTGAGTATTAATGATCCGGTTGAAGGAAAATAACACATCATCGGCATTAAAGGCGCGAGTGGGGGTAAAACGCGATGAATGTTGAAATTGGACATCTTCCCTTAGGGTAAAACGATAACTTAAGCCATCCTCAGACATAGACCAACTGGTCGCCAAGGCCGGAACAAGATTGCCTGACTGAGTATCATAATCCACTAAGCGGCTGTAGATTTGATGGGATGTGGCGTCGATAGTCGTGCCCGAAGTCACCAACTGCGGATTAAAAGACTCAGGGTTCCCTTCGGAGCAATAAACCAAACCGGAAGGAAGCTGTTGGGGCCCACACGCAACCAACAACCAACTCATGCACGAAACTGCCGTTGTCAGGTACAGGCGTCTAATTAGCACACTCATTTATAAATCATTATTTTATCGACTATGAACGGCTATTTTAGCAGTGCATCTCCCCCATGGGCAATCTGCTTATGCTTTATCGAGTAAATTGTACTTTTTAAGGATGCCACGCAGCTGGTGGTAGCTTAATCCTAGAATTTCGGCAGTCTTTTTTTGGTTATATTGGCTGTTTGATAGTGCCTGCTGAATAAGATCCATTTCGTACTTCTCGGTTTGTTCTTTAAAATCCAACGGAAAACTAAAGTTATTCAGAAAAGGCTCTGTGCTTCCCGCTAAGTCTGATTCAACAGAAGTATTGGGTTGAGGCGTATTTGGAACTGCTGCAACCTGAGGTGTCACCTGGCGCTCACGGGTTTTGACTCGGGTTTTAGGTCGATAGGGCGAAGCAAAGGGATCGAGGGTAATATGATCAATTGGACGATTTTCACCACCATTGCGATACACGCTACGTTCGACCACGTTCTTGAGTTCGCGGATATTACCTGGCCAGTCGTGGGTCATTAACTGCTCGACCGCATGGGCGCTAAAACCGCTGAATAGTTGCAGTTTTAACTGCCTTGCCATCCCGACTGCAAAATATTCCGCTAGCGTCATAATATCTTCTGGGCGACAGCGCAGCGGTGGTAGGGTGATCACATCGAAGGCAAGTCTATCGAGTAAATCGGCGCGAAACTCGCCTGCATCAGCTAACGCGGGTAAATCTTCGTTGGCAGCGCAGATTAACCGCACATCGGCCTGCACTGTTTTACTGCCACCGACTCGTTCAAACTCACCGTATTCTATCACCCGCAGTAGCTTTTCTTGGATAAGTCCTGAAGTGTTGGCTAATTCGTCGAGGAATAAAGTGCCACCATCGGCACGCTCGAAGCGGCCTTCGTGTTTGCCTTTTGCGCCAGTAAATGCACCTGATTCATGACCGAATAATTCACTCTCGAGTAAATTTTCACTCAAAGATGAACAGTTTAATTTAATAAAACTTTGATCCCAGCGCTTAGACAGATAATGTAAGCGTTCGGCAATAAGTTCTTTACCAGTACCCCGTTCACCAATGATCAGTACGGGTTTAGACAGCGGTGCTATTTGCGACACATGTTCTAATACTTCGAGTAGGGCATTGGATTGACCGATAAGATTGTCTTGTTGAAATTTATTATCCACGATATTTTTTAGTCTTTCGCGCTAAATTTTGGTGAAAATCATAATAAGTGGCTTGGAAGATAAAATAAAGTAAAAGTTAAAAAATTGTTTATCCGCATGTATTTAAACAATAAATAAAAGTTGGCACAGTTAGTGTATTACCCTAGACGAGACCAACATCAATTTGAGGATAGGATTATGGGAATTTTCTCTCGTTTCGCCGATATCATTAACTCCAATATCAGCGCATTGCTGGATAAAGCTGAAGACCCTGAAAAAATGGTTCGTCTGATTATCCAAGAAATGGAAGACACACTCGTTGAAGTGCGTTCAACCTCAGCCAAAGTATTAGCTGAGAAGAAAGAGCTGCAACGTCGTATCAACCGCGTGTTAGAACAAGTGCAAGATTGGCAAGATAAAGCCGAACTCGCATTGTCAAAAGACCGCGAAGATTTAGCCAAAGCCGCTTTAGTTGAAAAACAGAAAGCGACAGGTTTAGTCGATATTCTGAATCAAGAGCTTGCTGTTATTGATGAGCATATCGCACGCTTAAAGGATGAAGTGGGCTTGCTGCAAGAAAAGTTATTGGATGCTAAAGCGCGCCAAAAAACCATTATTTTACGCACACAAACAGCTTCATCACGTTTAGAAGTGAAAAAGCAGTTAGATTCGAGCAAAATCGATAGCGCTATGCTCAAGTTTGAGCAATATGAGCGCCGCGTGGAAGGGTTAGAAGCACAAGTTGAATCCTACGATCTTGGCAGCAAAAAAACCTTAGCCGATGAGTTTGCCGCACTTGAAGCCGAAGATTCTGTGAATGCAGAGCTGGCTGCGCTGAAAGCCAAGGTAAAAGGCAAAGCACCAACTAAGTCAAAAGAATAACAATTCAGAGGTGAGTTATGGATATGGACATACTGATGGCTCCGATTATTATTTTCATGGTGATAGTCGCGCCAATATGGTTAGTTCTTCATTATCGCAGTAAGCGACAAGTGAGCCAGGGACTCACTGAGGAAGAGTTTTCACAACTCAATGATTTAATAGTTAAAGCCGATAAAATGGCTGCACGTATCGAGACCTTAGAGGCTATTCTGGATACAGAATCGCCCGAATGGAGGGGAAAACATGAGAGGATCTAAAGGTCGTACTTTGTACCGCATTCCCCAGTCAGGCAAAATAGCGGGTGTGTGTGCAGGGATTGCTGAGTACTTTGCGATTGAAACTTGGTTGGTACGGGTGCTCACGGTTTCTATCTTTTTGCTTGGTGGTTCGGGTGTCGTGTTTATCATCTATGTGGCTTTGTGGGTGATTTTAGACATCAAACCACAGAATCATTACGATAGGGATGATATCGAGGTGAAGAAGAAGCCGTGGCAATCGGGTGAACCCGCAAAGCAAGCATTGAGCGACGTGAGTCGTCAATTTCGAAGCCTTGAAGTTAGATTGCAAAACTTAGAACGTCACGTCACCTCTGACAACTTTGATTTGAAAAGACAAATCAATAGTTTGTAACCCCTCTAAAGGGCGGCCATGTCCGCCCTTATTGTTTAATCTCTTTGTCGTTCCAGTGTATAGTTAACATCATTCGACATAATGGAAGTCTGTATGGGAATGCTTGATGCCTCGCTCCATAAATTAACTCAAAAGGGCCAATCCCTATTACATCGCACTGCGGACAGGCATTTACGTTTGGCCGTGACTGGGCTTTCTGGTGCGGGAAAAACGGCGTTTATCACAGGATTAGTTAATCAGTTACTCAATTCTGGACCTGTGGCTAATTTATCCCATGCCCGCAACGGCAGTGCTTTGCCACTTTGGCAGGTGAGCCGCGATCAGCGTTTGCTCGGGGTTAAGCGTACCATGCAGCCCGACCTTGAAATTGCCAGTTTTGATTATCAAGGCGCCATGTTAGCGCTCACTTCCGATCCTGCGGCTTGGCCAGCCTCCACTCGCACTATTTCTGAGTTACGGCTGGCGATTAAATACAAACCACAAAAGGGTTTACTGGCTAAGTTTTCCGATACCGCCACCTTGTACTTAGACATAGTCGATTATCCCGGTGAATGGTTACTCGATTTACCTATGCTGCGCCAAGACTTTGTCGAGTGGTGCCGTGCCCAGCAAGTTCGTATTGAGAATCTTAAAAGTTCACCCTTGTATGCCCAGTTTGAGCAATCCTTAACTACGTTGGATCTAGCTGCCAGCGCCGATGAGCAACAATTGAAACTGATTGCCGATCAATATCAGTTATTACTCAATGATTTAGTACATGTGCAAGGTTATTACCAAGCCCAACCCGGGCGGATGTTATTGCCGGGCGAATGGCAGGGCGCACCTTTATTGGCTTTTTTCCCCCTGTTATTTGTCAATGATGAAAAGTTCACCGCGCTTTCGCAAAGCGATAAACACAGTGGCTTCCACGTACTGGAAAAACGCTATCAAGAATACGTCGCTAAAGTGGTTAAGCCTTTCTATAAAAACCATTTTGCCGGTTTTGACAGGCAGTTAGTACTCGTTGACTGTTTTAGTGCTTTGAATCGCGGTAAAAAGCAATTTGAGGATATGGGCGCGGCGCTCAATGCCATTATGGAAAGTTTTCAGTTTGGGCAGTCTAGCTATTTACGACGGTTATTTGCACCAAGAATTGACCGTTTATTGTTTGCTGCGAGCAAGGTTGATCATGTGACTCGTGATCAACAGAGCCATGTGTTGTCCCTGTTGACCGATATGTTGAAACACAGTCAACACTTTGCCAGTTTCGATGGCTGTAAAGTGGAAACTATGGCGATTAGCGCCATCAAGGCCACACGCCACGGCATGGTAACAACTCAAGACGGTGAGGTTGAAGTCGTGCAGGGCACTGGACTCAACGGTAAAGCCCTGACTTTGTTTCCAGGTGAAGTGCCCACTCGCTTACCTGAAGCTGATTTTTGGCGTAATCAAGGGTTTAATTTTGTCGGGTTTGCACCGCCGAGCAATGTCAATGTCGACCCATCTCAAGTACATTTTGACCATATTCGTCTCGATCATCTGCTGCAGTACTTACTGGGAGATAAGTTGGAATGACGTTAAAGCTATCTGATAATCCAAATGAGCAGGCCTCCAATTTATCTTCAAACTCATTTGAACATAAATCGTTGAAAAAGCAGCAGCTGTTTGACTCACAAGTGGTGGAACTTAAACTCAGCAAAGAGGAACTCAAAGGCGCGAAAGCTTTTGATTCCCATACGCCAGTGCAAGAAGTGGCTGCCGATATTGAGGAATTGATGGATGAGACGCTTTTAGCCCATCCTAAAATGATTGATGCTAAATCAGTCTCACCTCAATTAGTTAAATCACGCCGTTGGTCTTGGCTCGCTCGTCTAGCGGCCGTGAGTTTATTGCTGCTCGTGGTAGTTCAAACAGGATTAGGACTGAGGGATGCATGGCTTGAAAGCCCTTGGTTGTTTAGTTTTTATGGCGTTGTTCTTGGTGTTGTCAGTGCCTGGGCATTGGCCGGTGCCCTCAGTGAGTACCGTAAGCTTAAGCGACTCAAACAGGTCGCCGATACCCAAGAAACGGGCGCAAGGCTGGCGCAAAGCATGCAAATGGGCGAAGCCAACAGTTTTATCGATAATATTGTTTGCCACTATGAAGACAGCCAAGGTTTGCAGCAACTTCGTCGCTCATTAAAAGATGAACATAATGATGCCGAGAAAGTATTGTTATTCGAGGACTTAGTTATGACTGAGCGGGATGAGCTGGCGAAAAAAGTCGTGCGAAGATATGCGGCAGAGTCGGCAGTTTTATTAGCCGCCAGCCCTTTAGCCGTGCTCGATATGGCGATTATCCTATGGCGTAATCAACGCATGCTGCGTGATGTGGCCCGCTGTTATGGCATTGAGTTGGGTTACTGGAGCCGGATTAAACTTATCCGCAGCATTATTATTAATATCATCTACGCGGGCACCACTGAGTTAGTTACAGATCTAGGAACGCAGCTGTTATCGGTTGAAATGACGGGTAAATTGTCTGCCCGTTTGGCTCAAGGGCTAGGCGGCGGCATGTTAACTGCACGCCTTGGATATCAAGCTATGGCGCTGTGTCGGCCAATTGTGTTTAGGGAGGAACAAAGACCTAAATTGTCTAAAGTGCATCAGGAGTTGTTGATTGAGCTGAAGCAGTTTTCAGGCAAGCTATTCACTAAGGAAGGCCGTGATGCACTAAAAGGTCAATTAGCTGATGTTGATGATAAGGTATCTAGGTCGTCTAAAGATAAGTCTAAAGAGTAGATGCTATTGAATATCATATGATTAAACAATTCAAATAGCCGAGAGTAGATGCGCTAATGGACTTGTTCCTTAGCGCATTTTTTATGCTTCTTGCAGATAAAGAGAATGACTAAGTGCGATGTAAAAGTGCTATGTAACAAGTTTATTACACTTTGGGCGCTGCTATTTTCGTCATGCTACTGGTTTAAGTGCTTGGCCGCGTTATGGTAGGGCTTATTCGATAGGGCTAATGTTTCATTAACTTATCCATAATGCGAGCATTGAGCGCTCCAAACCAACAATCAATCAAGAACGGGATCGACTCAATGCCAATTACAAGGAGCTAGGTATGCAAGATGAATCAGACAAGATGTGGAAAGCGGCAACACAGGTTATTCATGGCGGGCACGAGCGAGAGGCCTTTGGTGCCTTAGTGACACCGCTTTATCAAAGTGCGACTTTTGTGTTTGAGTCGGCAAAGCAAGGTGGTGAGCGATTCGCGGGTAATGAGCCAGGTTATATTTACACGCGCTTAGGTAATCCGACAACCGCCGAGCTTGAACGTAAAATGGCGATTCTAGAAGGCGCTGAGGCCGCCGCCGCGACGGCTTCCGGTATGGGCGCCGTGTCAGCTGCATTACTGGCAAACTTGCAAATGGGCGATCATCTTGTGGCATCTAATGCCGTTTATGGTTGTACATTTGCCTTAATGACAACTCAGTTTGCCCGCTTTGGTATTGAAGTGTCTTTAGTGGACTTTTCATCTGCTGAAGCAATTGAAGCGGCGATTAGATCAAATACTAAGGTCATTTTCTGTGAAACTCCAGTAAACCCTCATTTGCAGGTATTTGATTTAGCAGCAATCGCGAACATTGCCAAACGCCATCAACTGGTCAGTATTGTCGACAATACTTTTATGACGCCTTTACTGCAAAGACCACTCGATTTCGGTATAGATATGGTGATCCACAGCGCCACTAAGTATTTGAATGGTCATGGCGATGTGATTGCGGGAATAGTCTGTGGTAGTGAAGAGCAGCTTCATAAAGTGAAGTATGAAATCTTAAAAGATATTGGCGCTGTAATATCGCCACACGATGCTTGGCTGATCTTACGCGGTCTTAAAACCTTAGATGTACGTTTGCAGCGCCATTGCGATAGTGCCGAGCGTGTTGCTGAGTTTTTGACCGAGCACCCCAAAATTACCCAAGTGTACTATCCAGGGCTTAGATCTCACCAAGGGCATAAATTTATTGGTCAGCAGATGAAACGTGCTGGTGGCGTTATTGCTTTTGAACTAGCGGCAAATTTAGAGCAGGCGATGGCCTTTGTTGGTTATCTTAAGTTGTTTTCAATTGCTGTGAGTTTAGGGGACGCCGAATCCCTTATCCAACATCCCGCTTCGATGACGCATTCGCCTTATACGCCAGAGGCGAGGATAACAGCGGGGATTGGTGATAATTTACTACGTATCTCTATCGGCTTAGAGGATTGTGACGATATCATTGCCGACTTATGTCAAGCTTTGAATCGGCTAGCTTAACCTGACTAACTTGGAATATTTATGCTTTCAGTTTGGTATTTCATAAAACTTTAGTCTATTTTTGATTTGAGGCCACGGAAGTAGGACGAAAGGCCGAATATCATGGAAAGAGGGCAAAATATGAAGATGACAAATGGTTTATCCACGATTCTCAGCACCAGTGTTAAATCAATTCAGATAAAGTCGATGTTAGGGGTTACATTAGCGGCTTTACTGGCATATCCGGTCATTGCTGCAGAACCACCCAGTAAAGCCGAAGCTAAAATGCAGACTCAGGCAAAAGCAGATGCGAAGACGGCCGTGCCAGATGTACTGGCAGTGAATATCAACACAGCTTCTGTTGAGCAGTTGCAAGAGCTTAAGGGTATTGGTGTCGCCAAGGCGCAGGCCATCGTAGACTACCGCACACAAAATGGTAAGTTTAATGCGATTGATGATTTAGCCAATGTGTCAGGCATTGGTGCAAAGCTGATTGAACAGAATCGACATTTAATCAAACTATGATCCCTTCGTTACCGACAATAGGTTCTAGTGTGAGTTAAAACGATTGAAAAGCCTGCCATGCAGGCTTTTATTATTTTAAGACTAATATTTGCCTATAGATTGTCCAGTTAAGCAGGATATTTTGCAAACAGGTGGATTAGCGCTTGATCCCTCAGGTGCCATAGGGGATAATCCACGCCGTTCAAGTAATACCTTAGTTGTTTAACCTAAATCTAAAAGTATTACTCGAAGCTATGGTGACCCTAGGGTCCCCCCGCAATGATAACTTGTGAACTCGGCCAGGCCCGGAAGGGAGCAACCGCAGCAAGCGACTCGTGTGCCGGGGTGTCGGCTCTAGGGGAACCTCCAATCCCATGTTTACACATATCATTTATACCCAGTTAATTAACTTCTAGATAGTCATTCAAAATATAGTCATCCAAGCATCATTATTAATTTATGTTATTGTTTTCGGCTAAGTTAAGAGCTGCGTTCTCTTCCTGTAATCTTTTTTGTAGATTTTGTTTGAGGAATGCTCGGGATTTTTCGAGTGCAGCTTGGATCTCCCGTTTTAGTTCCTGTAATTCGTTATAGTCTTCAAAAAAGTAGGTATCGACGAGATGGCGTATATAACGCACTGGCAGTTGATTTAGGGTTACGCAGCAGAGATCGGCTAAATAGTCCTCTGGTAGTTCATCCATAAGTCCTTCATCTGATAACATTTCCATTAAGAGAACTTCGTAATAGTTACGGATTTCGAGTTGCATCGCTGTGCTCCATGGTGGTTTCTATTGAGTCTGCTGCCACAAATGGTTTGCGGCAATAAAAAGCTGACTGTGTCTTTGGCTTAATTGTAGTGCGTCTCTGCTGTAACCGCCGCCTATCACGGCTGCAATTGGAATATTCGCCGATTTTGCCATTGGTAGTTTGATCAAATCCCGCTGAAATAGCCCTAACTGGCTGATATTAAGATGGCCTAGGTCGTCATCTTGATGGATATCACCCCCCTTGCATCATAGAGAATTAAATCTTTTTGATGCACTTTCATGGCATCCAGCGCTGTCATTGGTATTGGGCTATGGAATTTGGTTGGTTTTGCGAGCTTATTATTGAGCAAATGTTGATAGAGGTGAGCGTATTTTGTGGTTGGTAATCTAGGGTGAGCAGGAAGCGCCAGCTTAGAATAGCTGGCGTGATAACCCAGTGGAACCATAAAAGATTACAGCTGCGAAATCGCCCAGCTCATAAATTCTTTACGTGTTTTTTCATCAGCTTGTAACCACCAGTATTGCAGCATCTGTTGTGGGTTTGCACCCGTAACCTTTGATGCATCAGCGGCTGGCGTTAATGAGGTTGCATTAATGGCCGCTTGAGTTGATGTGGGTGGTGTCGGCGCAACTACAACTGCGGCCATGCCAGCGGCTCCCGTTGCTTGAACTGCGGAACTCGATATATCAACGGCTTGGTTTCCACTAAATAGTCGATTAACAAAGCCTTCTTCTTCAATATTGGTGTTAGTCACCTGGTAATTGACCAGTCCTTTATCGCTGCGCGTTAATACGACCTGTGGATTTTTGGCAAAAACTTTAGGTTTCTTAACTATTTCTCCTTCAGCGGCTTGAAGCTGGTATTGGTGATCGCCATCGACTTCTAAGGTCACAATAAAAGGCGATGATTTAACAAAGCTTTGACTATCACTGAACTGATCTTCAACCATTTCATGGTAGCGAATAGCAATTTTGTGGGTGCCAGGTGCCAGTTCTAAGCTGCTTTTGTGATTGAATAGGCTGGATTCGACTTTTTTACCATCGAGGGCAAGGTATTCGAAGGACATTGGGATATTGAGATCTGCTGCAAAGGCAGAGGTAGAACCGAGTAACACTAGCAGGCTGCTGATTGGCAAAAGTGATTTCATTGTTGCTCCTTAACGATTATTGCTTTGATACGGACGTTCGAATGCTTGAATGCGATCTTCTATATAACTGATAGCTTGCCTGCATTTTCCCAAACGACGATGCATTAAAAGGATGTCATTTTGCAAACTGATTTTGTCAGCACTATGACAGTTTTCAAGTTTTGATTCCATTTCTTCAATTTTTTGTTCAAATTTTTTAGCCCAATTCAAATGCTTGTTAAGTTCACCATAGATTTCGTGGCTATTTTGTAACACATTGCTCGCAATCCAACCAAAGCCACTTTCTTGATGTGACTGAGCTTGGCGTTTCGCAAAACGCGCCCTGCTGCTCGCACGCTGTTGGTTTTTCGATTTTAAATCAATCGACGTGGTCAGCAATGCGCGTTTTACCGCGGTAAATCTATCTTGGATACGCTCACAGCATAAAGAGATGGTGTGTGGTGCAAGTTTGAGCTTAATTTGTTTTTCTAATTGGCTGATACTGTTACGGATTTGCTCTATGCAGGGCATCAATTGGGCGCCATGTTGAATAAACAACGATTGATTAAAGCGTTCGGTGTCCTGTAACAGTTTTCGTTGCTGCGGCGCGAGGTGATTATCGTGTTGCAGCACTTCCTGTTCGAGAGCTTTTAGCTGATTTTTCAAAATACTGAGTAGTTGTTGGGTATTCAAAACCATGCACTCCAAGCCAGATTGGCGGCAATTGATAGCACGATTAAAATAAACAAAGGACGAATAAAAGGCATGCCAAATTTAATCGCGCACTGTGCGCCGATAAATGAGCCTAACATCATACATAGCCCCATCCATAGTCCTATTTGCCACTGTACTTGACCAAGCCAGCCAAAGATGGCCAGTGCGGTGAGGTTACTGGTAAAGGTCATTGCACGGGCAAGGCCGCAGCTGTGAAGTAGGGGCAATTTATAGAGTGAACCTGAACTCACTGTCCAAAATGCGCCAATCCCTGGGCCTGCAAAACCATCGTAAGCACCTAAAATCAGACCTTGTAAGCCTTGTTTTTGTGCTGGTGGCGACTGGGCTGGCACTTGACAATCGGCATCTGAAATTGCGTTTGGGCTGAGTAAACTATAAATGGCTATCCCAATGATGAGTAACGGCAATACTTTTTCTAACCACCGAGTATCAATTAAGTAAACGAACACGCTCCCTAACACTGCACCAATAAAGGTAGCGATAAAGGCCATGTACCAAAATGAAGGTTTAAAAAGATGCTGGCGGTAATAAGTCCATGCGGCCATTGATGACCCAAAGCTGGCCGCAAGTTTATTGGTGCCTAAAGCCGTATGTGGTGCTATCCCTAGGGTTAATAGTGCTGGGATCGAAAGCAAGCCGCCACCACCTACGATAGCATCGATAAAACCTGCGATAAGACCAATAACGGCCAGTAGAGCCCAGTTGCTAGGCTCGAGTAACAACTCCAAATTTTGATCCTATTCTATGACACGTCTAAAGGGAGGTAAGGCATCTAGCAGCGATTTACCATAACGCTTAGTGACTAAACGCCTATCTAAAATCGTTACCCGACCGTAATCCTGCTCTTTGCGCAGTAATCTACCACAACTTTGGATCAACTTGCGCGAGGCGTCGGGAATTGTTAGCTGTAAAAACGGGTTACCACCTTTAACTTTGACATATTCTGCATGGGCTTGCTCTACAGGAGAGGTGGGTACGGCGAAGGGTAACTTAGTTACGATGAGGTTAGTGAGATAATCTCCCGGCAAGTCTAATCCTTCTGAGAAACTGCCCGTGCCGAATAAAATACTGGGTTCACCTCTATCGCATTTCGCCTTATGGTTTTCGAGTAATTGCTGCCTAGGTGCATTGCCTTGGATAAGCAGTTCCGTTTTAAGCTTACCTTCGAGCAGTTCGACTACTTTTTCCATTTGCCAGTAAGAGGCAAACAGCACTAAGGTTGCCATCTCACCTTCAATTAACTCGATAATTTGCTCGGCAAGCTCCGCGGTATAGGCATCGTCCGTTGGCTCCGTTTTCATTTTGGGTAAATACAGCGTGGCATTGTTGGGATAGTCGAAGGGAGATTGCAGTGCTAAATAGCGGCTACCATCGTTGAGTGATAATCCGACTTGATGAACAAAGTGATCAAAGTTATTAAGTGCACGCAAGGTTGCACTACACAACACCACTCCAGCGGCTTTTTGCCAGAGCATAGACTCAAGCATAAAGCCAACTTCAATCGGAGATGCACTAAAGAGATAATCCACTTGTTTACCTGTGATGAGCTCAATCCAACGTGCCATTGGAGCGCCTTTGTGTTTATCTTCTTTAGCCATCATGCGCCATAATTTTTGCAAATTTTCGAGGCGCTGTAGCATAAAGCCCATTTCAGCTTGCAGTGCTTCGGATTGATGCTTAGGAATATCATCATCCTTGATGGCTTCTGTCAGCAATAATTGCATTTTGTTAAATTGCTTTAAGGCAAGATTAGCCGTGGTAGCAAGATTTTCAGCTGGGATCCGTAATGCCTCTGGTAATACTCCATGCTCGAAGCGATAGCGGTTTTCAGGGTTCGCAAATTGTTTGGTTTGGGTATCGCAATAATGAGCGACTTGATTCAGCTGGCCAATAAGATCGCCAATATGGTCCTGCATGGCCTGCGCAGGTGCGATGATATGATTGCTTTTGATTTGATTCTGTAACTTGGCACTGGTTTTTCCCACTTTTTCGAGCCAGTCGGCAGCACCCCTTAGGGTAGCTTGTGCACTGGAAAAATCCCGCGCCACAATCGGCAAATGGTGCGCCTCATCGATAACATAAAAGATATCTTCAGGATCAGGTAGTATCACACCGCCCCCGAGTTCTAAATCTGCAAACAGTAAGCTGTGGTTAGCGATTAATACGTCCCAAGTATCGACGTCTTCGCGAGCCTTGTGGAAGGGGCAATTTCGGTGGCTGGCAACTTGACGGTGGCAACTGTGTTTATCACTGGCGATTTGTTGCCAGAGATAGTCGGGGAGTGGGGTGGTTAAGGTATCCAGTTCACCATTCCAGCGCCCTTCGGTAAAGTCTTTCAATAATTCTTGCAGCATGGCAATTTGGCTATTATCGGGCTTGGTTTGCCACATGGCCATTTGGGTGCTGTTATCATCACCAATCAGCATCGCTAGTTTTGAAAGACAGACATAACGTTGCCGACCCTTTACTAAACCAAACCGAAAATTCAAACCGGATTGCGCAAGAAAAAAAGGTAAGTCTTTGTGCAGTAGTTGTTCTTGCAACGCTACGGTGGCGGTGGCAATACACACTTTTTTCTTGCTCGATAAGGCAAGTGGGATAGTGCCTAAAATGTAAGACAACGATTTACCAATCCCTGTACCTGCTTCAACCACAATAATACGTCTATCTTTGTCGTATTCTCCGGCGAGGGTTTTAGAGATTTCGGCAACCATAAAGTTTTGTTCGCGGCGCGGCCTAAAATTAGGTAACGCAGTGGCGATATCCTTATAGATGGCGCGGATCTGTGTTTTTACATTGTCAGGTAACATGCGTCACTACTTTATCGAATTAATGCTGTACATAATAACAGTGATTGCATAGCCTAAGAAACATTTCTGCCTTTAAATGGCATTTTAAATTGAGAACCCATGCTAATGAAGCCTGAGACTAATGCACCCGTGAGTGTACAAGGTCGAGTCTTAACGCGCCATGCAAGCCAGCGTAATGGCAATTTAGTGTTGCAATATTATTTGGCAACCGAGCAAGGCCCTGTATTGGTGGAAGTGCAAGATGCTGAGTATATTTGCTTTTGTCATCAAACAGATGTAGCGGCATTGCAATTACAAACGCCAGGTCAAGTACTGCGTTTTGTCCCCTTAGCGCTTAAAAGTTTCAAAGGTGGAGCCATAAGTGGCATTTATGCGCAATCGAGTAGCGCATTACGCACTTTGCAGCGGATCGCTAAAGATGCCGATATCCCATTATTTGAAGCGGATATTCGCCCCGAACAACGTTTCTTAATCGAGCGTTTTGTGGCTCTTGATGTTGCCTTTCTTGGGCATTATCTGCAGCAGGGTGATGATCATTCGTCGGGTGTCAGTTTGCTTCCCATATTTATTGCAGAGCGCGCAAAGAGTATTGCTCTGCAGACATCAATTAGTTTAAGCACTATTTCTCTGGATTTTGAGTGCAGCTTCGAGGGGGTAATCTATTCAGTTGCCCTGTACGGCAAGGACTCGAAGGATGATATTTATGAAAAAGTGATTATGGTCGGAAAACCGGAAGCTAATGCCGCCCATTATATCGAATGGGTTATGGATGAAGCATCCCTGATCTGCCGCTTAATTGCTTGGTTCCACGAATATGATCCGGATTTTATCATCGGTTGGTCGGTGGTGAGTTTTGATCTCGCGCTATTGTTTCGCCGTGCATTATTACATCGAATTCCCCTCACGATTGGGCGAGGAGGGACTTTGCTTGAATGGAAGGTGGACAATAAATTCCGCCCAGAAACCTTGAGTTTACCAGGGCGGGTAGTACTTGATGGTATAGATTGGTTAAAAGCGGCATTTTATCATTTTGAGCGATTCTCACTTGAGTTTGTTTCCCGTGAACTCTTAGGTGAAGGCAAGGCTATTCATAATGTTGACAATCGAGTCGATGAAATTGATGCGCTTTTTGCGAAAAATAAGCAGGCATTGGCACACTATAATCTTACCGACAGTCGATTAGTTTGGGATATTTTTAACCATACTCAGCTATGGGATTTTGCTCTTGCTAGGGCTGAGCTCACAGGTTTACAGCTTGGACGTGTAGGTGCATCTGTAGCAGCATTTAATCATTTGTACTTACCGCATTTACATCGAGCTGGCTATGTCGCTCCCGATGCACCCGCTAGTGACGGAATAGAGAGTCCTGGTGGTTATGTGATGGACTCTATCCCTGGGCTGTATCAGCATATTTTGGTGTTCGATTTTAAAAGTCTTTATCCGTCAATTATTCGAACATTTCTTATCGATCCTAAAGGGTTGATTCAAGGCTTACAGTTACCTGAGTCAGAATGTGTACAAGGTTTTCTGGGTGGCCGTTTTAGTCGGCAGCAGCCTATTTTGCCTATGCTTATCCAGCGTCTTTCTGAACAGCGAGAAAAAGCTAAGCGTGAACATAATTTGCCATTATCCCAAGCCATTAAAATTATTATGAATTCACTTTATGGTGTGCTTGGTTCCCAAGGTTGTGTCTTTCACGATGCAAAATTAGCGAGTTCCATCACTATGCGTGGCCATCAAATTATGAAGCAGACCCGAGCTTGGATAGAAGAAATGGGTTATCAAGTGATTTACGGTGATACAGATTCCACCTTTGTTTGGTTGGGGCCAGAACCCGACTTATCTGATATTAGTCTGCTTGGTCAAACCCTCGCCGCTCACATCAACGCTAAGTGGCAAGCTAAAATTCAAGATGAATATCAAGTTGACAGCTTTCTAGAGCTGCAGTTTGAACGTCATTACGAACAATTTTTTATGCCAACACTACGTGGTTCAGTGGAGGGGAGTAAAAAACGCTATGTTGGTGCTTGGCGTAATTCCGAAAATGCACTTGAAATTACCTTCAAAGGTATGGAACAAGTTCGTAGTGATTGGAGTCCCTTAGCGCGTTCCGTGCAGCAAGCACTCTACGAGCGGATGTTTAATCAACGGGACATCAGTGGCTATATTACGACTGTGATTGAAGATATCTTAGCGGGTAAAAGGGATGACGAGTTAGTGTTTCGTAAACGTATGCGTCGCAATATTGAAGAGTACACGGCTAAATCATCCCCGCACGTTAAAGTCGCGCGGCAACTATGTGACCTAACAGGAATGACTACCTTTGGCAAGAGAGGTGCGCAAATTGATTATGTGATTACTGTGAACGGACCGGAATCTGTGCAATACAGAACATCTATAATTGACTACCAATACTATATAGATAAGCAAATTAGGCCTATTGCAGAGCCTGTCTTTTCAATAATGAAACTAAACTACATGGATATTGCATCTAAACAGTTGGTGTTAATATAGTGTTTTTGTTGTTTTAATTCTGTTGCTATCACTGGCTGTTGGGGCGTTTTAACCTGTTTTATAGAGGTTAACTGTTATCTTTTTGTGGTGTTAGTCGACATTTTCTTTAGGTTTCGCTTTGAGAGGTTATTGAAAGTTTGCTACCCTCAAAGGGAAATTGTAAGGAAATATAACGACGGAATGACGTTGATAAAACATAAACGAAAAGGTTAAGCACCAAATGAACAAAACGTTAGTAGCGACTGCGTTGGCAGCAATATTCTTAGCGCCATCTGTTTCGGCAATTGAGATCTATAAAGATAATAAAAATGCCGTAGAAATTGGCGGATTTATTGATGTACGCGTAATCAACACTCAAGGAGAAACTGAGGTTGTTAATGGTGCTTCTCGAATTAATTTCGGCTTTAGCCGTGAGTTGACCAACGGCTGGGATGCGTTTGCCAAATTAGAGTGGGGTGTTAACCCTGTTGGTAGCAGCGATATTGTCTATAATAACCGTTTTGAATCTGTTCAAGATGAGTTTTTTTATAACCGCTTAGGCTATGTCGGTCTATCCCATGAACAATACGGTACGCTCACTATTGGTAAACAATGGGGCGCTTGGTATGACGTGGTATACAACACAAACTATGGTTTCGTATGGGATGGTAATACCGCGGGTGTTTACACATTCAATAAGGACGATGGTGCAGTAAACGGCGTGGGGCGAGGTGATAAGGTTGTCCAATACCGTAATGCTTTTGGTGATCTAAGCTTTGCAGTTCAAGCCCAGTTGAAAAACAGCAGTTTTTTCACTTGTGATATAGAAAATATTACAGAAGAAGAGTGTGAAGCTCGCTGGAATGAAGGCGGTGCTGATGCTCAGCAAGTGACTCATGACTATACCTATGGCGGAGCATTGACCTATAAAGTGACAGATATGCTGAGCTTGACTGCAGGTGTTAACCGCGGTGAGTTTGATATCGACTATGGGGATGGTGATCAAAAAACTGCGGTTGACCTTATCTATGGCGCCGGTGTGACATGGGGTAACTTCGATAATAACGGTTTTTATATAGCGGCTAACGTTAACAAGCAAGAAAACCATGATACAGACAATATAGGTCGTTTGATCAAC
Organism: Shewanella profunda; assembly: GCF_023283765.1. Taxonomy (GTDB): domain Bacteria; phylum Pseudomonadota; class Gammaproteobacteria; order Enterobacterales; family Shewanellaceae; genus Shewanella; species Shewanella profunda. The sequence continues at coordinate 33,806 of NZ_JAKILG010000049.1, forward strand.
GACGCATATGGCGCTGAAACGTTAGTTTCCTATAAGTTTGATAATGGCCTACGTCCATTTATTTCTTACAACGTTTTAGATGCTGGTAAAGATTACGTCATTCAACCAAACTTTAATGCAGATCCTAATGATGTATTCAAGCGTCAGTTTGTGGTTGTTGGGTAGTGTTCAAATTTCTGTGTCATTTCTTTAAGCTATACCAAAAAGAGATGATTTATGACCACACCTACTTTTGATATCAATGCTGCCATTCAAGCACTACGTGATGGT
>NZ_JAKILG010000050.1 GCF_023283765.1 Shewanella profunda
AATATCCCCATATATCTGATCGCCACAATAAGTTTGTAGCACATTGCTCACTTTCCCATTTCGAAATGGATCGACCAGTTTCACACAGTTTTCAATGAGCCTCTTGCCAGGCATTAACAACTCTTTCTTACCATCATTATTAATGTCTACAAATTGCATACTGCCAGCAAATTTAGGCTGATTTATAAACGCAAAGCTACCATCATCCCCCGCAGGGATTCTGTACCCTCTTGATGCCAGAAAGGCATCAGTACCGAGCGTTATGGATCCAGAAAACTTTACGTTACCCATATTTAATCTGACGACGAGCTCCCCCATTTCCCATCCAAACCAATCGGGTAAACCATCGCCATTAATATCATTGAAATAACTGAAAAATGTATAATCTAATCGGTAGTTAGCAGGAAATCCTGAATAGCTACTCAAATCAAGAGTACTTGTAACAAAATTAACATTGGTTGATGAACTGTAGTTGAGCAAGAAATATTTGGGATTGCCGCCGGGTATACTACCCACAATTTTAGCGTCAATATCTGACACTAAAATATCGGGCAAGCCATTCCCATCAATATCACCGATTACATCAACTAGTTGAGAAGGGTAAAATTTAAAATCTACAGAACTGCGTTTTGTTGCATAAGTCCAGAGCAGCTTCACTGTTTGAAAAGGAATACTTTTATTTCTTGTATGCAAGTACAGTTCCAGTTTGGGCTGACCATTATTATATCGATATAGAATAAGATCGGGCCAACCATCACCATTAAAATCATCACTGCTCAATATCCTGTCAGAATCAACTGACGAAGATACTAAACTTAAATTAGTATCTATAAATATGCTTGAATTATCATTACTATAATTAAACTGTAGCTTTCCATTATAAATACGATGTGCATCACTGATACCATCCTGATCAACATCGATTTCAATACATTCTTGGCTTGCTGTAAGGTAGTTGTAATGGCATGAAAAATTAGAGGTCATGCTATTAGTGCTCACTAATTCTTGCTCTGCACTCGCATTAAATCCAATCCAATCTCGGTTACCATCGCCATCAATATCACCCTGAGATAAAATGTTAATTAACTCTGTTACATTCTGATATTTTGGTGTTCCTCCGATGTTTATTTGCTCTGGAAAACCAATAGCTTGAGTATCTGACCAATCTAAATGAGTCTCTTTAGCCCATTGCCATTGTGAATTAGAGTAAGCTGCATGTCTTATATTAGAAATGAGTGAACGATGAGTTGTTTGGCTAACTAAATGCTCGACTTCATATTTAAACACTGGCTTTGCATCATGATATGAAGTTATGCTTGAAAGTCTTCTTTCTGTAACGATTTTACTGCCTGCTAAATAACTGACACTTCTGTCTGGACGTATCTCATAACTAAACACAACACTACGATCACCAACTTGATTCAGTGTTCCTGTGTAATTTATGTTCTGTAGCAAATGCTCGCCAGCAATGCTGTCGTCATATTTATAATCAATGGTATTGGCACCATTGGAGTAAGACTCCTGGGTCACCTTCCAACTTAATGCTGTGCTTAAACCATTTGGCACAAAGCGACTATTAGCACTTGCCCCATAGGTTGCCTTACTGCCATCAGGCTTATAGGCGGTAAAACTGCTGTTACTGTCATTAATATTGCCATGTTGGATAACCTTGACAAAGGAATCCATCTCAGTGCGATATTCGCTATTGCTTGTGCCATAGGTACCGCTAATGGCAATTAAACGCTGACCGTCAAGACACAACCTATCGGTCGAGGCATTAAAGGTGACCGCACGGGTAAAGGTATCTTGGGCAAAGGTTGCACCACAGCGACTAATGCTTGAGCCAGCATTCAGTGACCAACCCACACCTAAAATGCCATTACCACCCTGGGAGTTATAGCTGAGCGATACTGAAGGTTGAACGCCATTGCGCCCCGGAGGTAAATCGATAGGAATGTGATAACTTGCCTGGCCACCCGAAACGCCAGCTTGCCCCTTAACCGCTGCTGCATTTAAGTCAACAACTTCTGCGGGCTCGATATCGCTACCACCCGCATCGGCAACTGTCACCCGTGATAGGTTTTTCCAATCACTGCCAAGCACGGGCAAACTGACCTGAGTATTGCTGGATAACTTCCAGGCGCTGCACGCCGTTGAGCAAGCCCGCACTTGATATTGATAAGTGCCTGAAGCGAGTCCCGATAAAGTATAACTGGTGGCCGTTCCAGAATACTTAGCGACCCAGACGCCACCGTTAACGCGCTGTTGCAACTCATAACGCGCAGCGCCACTGACGCTCGACCAAGAGATGCTAAAGGCCCCGGTTGCATTGGTTGCAGGAGCAGAGATAGAGGCAGGTGTCGATGGCGTTGTCGGCATCGAAGGGCTGCCAACAATAATAGCGGGGCTATAAGCGCTGCACAATGAGCCTTTGCAGGCATTGATGCGGTAGTAATAACCTGGGAGTGTTTTACCCGATAAATTGATATAGCGAGCACTTGTCCAGCTAGTAGGGCATACCGTACCAGTGACATTATCGAGTGCAGGGGCTAATGCCATTGACATTGATGATACACCATCATCAGCATTACCGAGCCCACTATAAACACTGCCCCATGTGCTACCGTTGGTAGATTCCTGGATATTAACGGCAGTAACTTCACATCCTATACTCCAATGTAATTCGACACTTGACGAAAAACGACTACCGGAAAGAGAAGGTATTTCTATAGGTAAAGGAATGCTCGGCAATACAGGATCAATTTCAACATCAGGTTTTGTCAGCGCCGCCTCACTCGGTGCTCCCACAGAGAACCCAAATAGCAATATAAAAACGGCAAAAGATGAGTTACGGCGCTGTGTCCATAGCGGCAACATGGCATTCCCTTTAGTTCAAGTTCCTATTTTTGTCAAATGACAATACGAAAATAAACACATCTTGGCAACATAGAGTGAACACTTTATTTTACTTTTTAAATCGGGGGAGGGAGGTAATCATGTTCTCTCATCGAGAATGAGTAGATTATTTTTTAAGAGGCATTACCGCTAACCGAATAAATGCCCGGAATCCTTGAGACATTGAAACACATTAGTAAATATAGAGTTTATGTTTTCCTTCAGATCGCGATCCACTAGAACGTGGCAATAGCCAAACAGTAAATATGGCATTAAAACGCATGGACTTTGTGAGCCGGTTTTGATTGAGTCTGCATTCGTGAGCGTAGACTCAAATCAAGTTAGAACAGTTTAACTCTTAGTTTCATCTATCAGCGTGAGTCATAAAGCCTCTCGGCCGTTACCCATAAATCCGATGGATTGCAATTCAGCGCTTGGGCCAGTTTCCACACTGAAGCTATAGATGCCTTCGCTACACCACGTTCAATACTCGATACAAATGATCTGGCAAGTTCAGCCTTATCAGCAAGCCCCTCTTGGTTATAGCCTAGCTCGACGCGGCGTAATTTAACCGCCCGACCAAAAGCCATGCCCATCTTTAACACTTCATCTTCATTCACTAGAGAACCCCAGGATATTGAATACTGGATAATTCTCACGGACACAGGATAGACAAACCACGCTATAAACATTACATTTAGACCTGTATAGTGGTCATATGGCCGTTTTTACATTAAGAACACCCACCGATAGAAAGTAAATGTTTTCTTTCGGAACAAACAGTGTCTTCAAACACGCTAATTAAAAGGAGTTACACATGTCAGTCGTAAAAACCATGTCAATCATAGGAATGGTGTTTTTCCCATTATGCTTAATCCTTGCTTCTGCATTTGCAGAAATCGATCTAGAAGCTTCAGCTGGATGGGGGATCTTTGCCGCCATGTATGGGATTGGTTATTCCATCACTGTTTTTGTTAAAACTAAAAATGCAGCTAATAGCACAATTTAAACATTCAATTAGGCCCCTAGTGTGGATAGGGGCCTCAATCTATTGATTACCAATCAGCTAGTAGCACAGTGCAATACCGTCCATGGTGACGATTAGAGCTAAAAATGCGAATGCCAATTTACAGCAGGCTAAACACAATAAATATTCCATTTAATGGCCATCATCGTTAGCGGTTTATCACTAATTTAAGGTGTATTTAAAATGAAGAAATTGCTTTTTACTTTTGCACTGCTCGGAATGATTAGTGCTTGCAGTGATTCTAAACCGAATGTTGAAATTGAAGTTTACGACAGGGCGGGCTTGTATATGAAATCAATCGAAGTGAAGGTCAAGGCTATTGAAGATGATGTCATAGTAAACGACATCATTGTAAACAGAGGCAACTGTGAAAGCCTTTTCGAGAAAAAAGGTTTTCCCAAACAGCTTAAATTTGGTCAATCTACTTCTGTCTCTTATGGAGGCTCGTGTGATCTAACGCAAGTTGACGTAGTAACCAATAATGGGAGCTGGACAGTTACCTACTGAGTTGACCTTAATCTGATACAGGAGGTGCTAACCCCTTATGCCGCCTAACTAATTAGACGGGAACTTTAGCACCTCAGTACAGGCCATCTTGAAGAGTTAGAAGAACCCTATCCGGAAAAACGCATAACAAAGCCTCAATGAAGAGGCTTAATGCTATAGGATAACGCCAACTAAAAATCGTTAGACTTGGGCTTTTAACTGCAACCAGCCTTGTTCGCTTAAGCGTTCCCATGCTGCAAGAATATGAGCGGGTTTCATTGTAGCCTTTCTCGCATTCCAGCTATGAACCCGCTCAATCAACTCTTCAGCAGACAGTGCAGGATTTGACTCTTGTGTCACAACCCAATGAACCGTTGACAGTAGTTCCATGCCGTTCTGAGACTCATACCCTTCAATTAGCTTAGCCACTTTATCAAAACGCTGCTTAGTCTCTGAGTGTTGCGCTAAGAAACCTAAAGCCTCCTTGGCGGCATCATCTTTGAGATCAATAGGTGTCTCTGGCTTATTCAAACCATCGGCATAACCCGAAATAAAGTGACCTTCCATCTTATCGAGTACGTGACGGAGTACATCAGCGTAAGGCCCATAATGATGTTTTTTAAACACCACCTTATTCAATGGCTCGCCTACCACTGTCAAAAAGTAAACTAACTTTTGCACTTCAAGTAATGACAATCTGTAGCCAAAACCTGTAGATACATAGCGATCGATCAAACCTAAAACTGCTGCTCTGCCAATTGTCATTCGTGGGCGTCGAGTTTGATTAGGCATAAGCTCTGCACTAGGCGCTGTTTGTGGTGGATAAACGCGCCAATCAACATCAGGCAACTCAGCGAGCGAAGTCTGTATTACTTGCTCAACCTCATGCCAGGGCAAACCACCCAATCCACTGCCTAGAGCAGGAATAGCGACTGATTTTAAGCCAAGACGGCGAACTTCAGCTTTAAGGCTCTCCAAACCTGACTCAATATATTCGAGCTTAGATTGGCCTTTCCAGTGCGCTTTAGTAGGGAAATTGATGATATAAAAAGGTGAATTGATTGAATTCAGAGAAACGGGAAGCACAGTACCTGTGATCAACGACTTATCGTCACAGGCTTTTTTGTATACTTTGAAGTTGTCAGGAAAGGCTTTTTTAAATTGCAACGCCAAGCCCTTACCCATCACCCCTACTGTGTTAACAGTATTGATGATTGCATCAGCTTGATCGTGCAATATATTGCCTTTGTGATAAGTAATCATTTTAACCTCTAGTAATACCACTGTGGCCGCACAATAACCTCAGGCTTATGCTGTACAGCTTGTAGTAATACGCTCACTTCTTCTGCTACCGCTTGGGTCTTTACCCCGATTTGTCGGATAGTGTGCCATGCCACAGATTCGAATGCCAAAAATTCGGCCTGCTTCTCCTCTTTAAAGTCTGACCAATAGCGTTCATTAATGATCCGCTCTAAGTCCAATTCATTAATACGAGTGAAATCATCTATTTGTTCGGCATAATCCAAATCTGCATGTATATCGGTAAAAAAGCAATTATCGTTAGTCAGTCGAATGGTCTCGATATCACTGATCAAATGTAATACGCGCTCTTGCCCACCTTGATAGTCATCATGGCCTTTATGGATCACAAATAACATCACGGAGCGAGGGCAAAAATTAAACGGTACATATTGCCCAATACTCCCACCAGCAGCCACATTCACAAGACGAACTAAACGGCGCTGCTTTATATGGCTATAGCCAATATTCTGGTTAACTAAACCAAGTTCAATGCGCTTATGATCGGACCACAAGCATCCTTGGGTAAGAATGCTGAACAGATTATCAATGTGAGTGATATGAGATACTTTGACAGTCATTTTTACCTGCAAATCAATTTATTGGCGTAAACAAAGCACTCTTGCCTTCTTACTCATAAGTCTACTTACTTGGATTTACTCAGTAGCCCAATCAACAAGGCCCCTAATGCAGCACCCGCCACTAAAGTCCCCACTTGAGAATCCTGACTTCCTATTGCATTACTTCTTTGCTGGGCAACAACCCCAAACTGTTCAGCTTCTAACTTTCCTATCGTCGTGCAAACTCGTTGAAATAGCTCTGAAGGACTAATTTTTAAAGCGTCAGCAACAAGAAAGACCTGATCAATAGAGAAGGTCGCCTTACCTCCTTCTAAGCGACTATAACTTGCCTGAGACAAGCCCATTCGATTTGCCACATCAATTTGCTCGATCCCCTTCTCTCGCCGAATGCTACTAACCACAGCTCCCATAACAGCAGAGTAAGTCGTTTGTTCGATATTTGTCATAAGGCTCTTGATTTCCTATGGAAAATACATTTAGTATTTAAATGCGTTAAACGCATACAAATTCTTTTTTTGAAATTAAATTCATTTTAACCACTATAGGAGAGGTTAATGCATAAAGATACAAAAATGATGATAGGTGATCGAGTCTATCGCAGCAAGGGGGCTGTAATGCACGTAGGTGTTATAGTTAGTGAAAATTTAGTGGCACATAACTCGCCAGATAACAATGTGGAAGTGGTATCTATTGAACAATTCGCTCAAGGAAAAGAACTGAAATATCAGCGTTCAACGAAAGTGGACCCTGACGCTTTGCTGAGTCAACTTGAGAAAATCAAAAATCAAAAATGAAAATAAACGTTATTGTCCGTTCAGCTTTAACTGTGAGCACTTCGCTAATAGGCTTCTAGGTGATAACAAAGGTTCTGGGCAACTGCTGGCAGTTGTTGCAATAGGTGCTTTAGGCCTTACAAGTAAAAACAAGTGGCTAGGTTTTTTAGCTGCAGGCTCTGTAGGCTTGGTTCTGTGCAACAGCCTTAGAAGCTATTCAACGACCTAAAGCAAAGAATGTGAGATGTTTGTGATTCGAGAGGCAATACTTCTTGCCTGTAACCCTCTATGTTAAAGACTTCAGTGCCTCTTCGAATTTCAACACTATACGAGAATGCTCCGCGTGACTTCGGGTACGCATTTGGTCTGCCATATTCAGCCATAGATCGATAGCAGCACGGTGCCCAAATTTGTTAGTTTCAGGATCGACCCCCTCCAAATATTTATCAGGGTGTGAAATCAACTCTTCAATTGAAACACGACCTTTTACCTTCAACCGGAAAGCGTCTTGTGACCCATAATCGTAAACAGGCAATCTTTGCCCTTGCGCAACAGGCTCAAGCACTTTGGCTGCTACGTATGAACCATAAACGACCGCATACCTTCTAAGCATAGAAGCCAAATTTGCGGCCAAATAACCTCTACAGTGCCAGTAACAAATACGATCATAATGGACCAATTCAAAACGATATATAGTTCGTTGATTAACCTCTCCCACGGGAACAGATATCACCAATACCCCAGAGTCATCAGGATAAAATAAGTTATTGCAGGTGGGCATGTACAAGGTCGCCCGCAAAGGTATATGTGATTCAAGTGCAATACTTTTTAAATAGGCATCGAATCCTTGAGGATTTTTATAAAAGGAATGCGGCTCGTAAACCACATCACTAGCACAATCCAACCAATCTCTATTGATACCAAAAAGCTGCGCCGCTTTTTCCATCAGATCAGAAGTTAACACCTTAGTGAGTGATTCTGTAGAGTGACAATCGGCAATGCTTAGACCGTGGCCAAAGAAATCGGGAATTTGGCCAGGCTTGACACCGTGGGCATCAAACAAGGCGAGGAAGCGGCTGGCGGGTGTATCCGTCACTGTAGGCCCCAATCTTGCTCTGAACCAAGAAAGGCACTTTTCCATCAGTTGTAAGCCAGCTAAGGTTTCCCCAAGTATCATCATCACTCCTTGATTTATAAATCTAACAACTTAGCAAACGATCCGCTTATGTTCTGCCAAACAAGATCCGATAGAGCTTATTAATCGTGTCGATTTGCTCAAATTGGCTTTACATACCCAACGCAGTTTTAATCATGGTATCTTTTATTGCTCAGGTTGTGGTAATGCGTCGAACAAACCATTGTTACAACAAGCATCCAGAAATGGCTTTTTCAGAAAATTACATTCGGCGTAAGGTTTTTTATCGGTTTGCCGCGCTAAAGTGCGAAGAAAATCAGCAGGCATTCGATCGTCTTCTTTCCACTCATCGAGCACTTGTGTCAGCCAGTACTTGCCATCATTTTCACTGCAGAGCTTGGCTTTGTAGCGCTCTTCAATACCATAGACATCTTTCCAGGTTTCAATTTTCTCGTTGGCAGCCGCGGGGCCGAACGTAATAACTATGTCTTCAGGAGCCAACTTTTCAATGTCTGACGTTCGTAGCGCGATATGGATGTCGATTATATGGGGGGCCGTTGTGTAAGGATAAAAAAAAGCGCGACGATGCACTAAGCGTGTAGGATCTTTTGGTATATATGCAGGATCTTTGCTGGTTTTATAGCTGCTATTGCAATGGTGGCAAGCTGGCATCAAATTCATGAAGTTGATGGAGTTAAACGGGTATATCGCTTTTGGCAGATAGTGATCGTAGGCTTCTCTGGGAATATGGTTTGCCCCCAGTAAATCATTCATGCCGCAAAAGGGACATTTGCCAGCTTTATTTGTTTGTACGAATGTTTGGTAATGGTCATCAATATCACCGATCTTAGCACGCAAAGCTGCAAGATTAAGCAATGATTGAGAATATAACCCTTTGAAGAAGGTGCCTAGAAGGTCGGCTATATCACTATGATTGACAGCTATATCACTGTAGCGGGCGAGATAAGCAGTCGGATCATTGTCACACACTTTCACTAAATCATTATTGCCTTGATACCACAATGTGAATTGTGCGATTTCGGCTGTGCTTAACCTAGCAAATAATCCGTGAATACGTTCAATATTGCCGTAAAAGAAATCAGCTCCTGCGGCATCGGAATATAAAAATGCAGTCATTACTTCTTGTAAGTCGGCATTAGCAGCAAAGAGGTCCAGATCGAATGGACCGTTAGTCGGTGCCTTACACCACACGTGATGGAAAATAAAATCGATAAATTCCTGCATCTTTTCCATTTGATGCGGTACGTAAGTGTAAGCAAAAAGCATTATTGATTTCCCTCTTCGCTATCGTTTGCTTCGCCGTCAAGAATAGCTTTGATCAGCAGCAGCTTTTCAACCGAGTCACCCAATTGCTGATGGATTTCGTTGATCAGCGCTTCATTCTCCTCGCCGCCTTGCTCGAAGCGTTTACGCAAGTCATCTAATATGCCTTTCGCGTAAGCACCGATGGTTTCGCGTTTACCGAAGGTATTCATGGTGATTTTGTTAATCGAGGCACCTAGGGTATTGTATTTGGGGTGAGTGATGCTGACTTTGCGGGTAATTTTATCTTTACTGAATACTAATACCTTTTCTGGCTTACTATCAGAAATCAAAAACGGGGTATGGGTGGTGATCAGCATTTCCTGACTTGTATCAGCATCTTTAGGGAAGCACCGCCGCAGTCGGCTGATAAAGTTGGCGCGCCAGTCGGGATTAAAGTGGGTTTCGGGCTCATCCAACAAAAACAGGCTGTTGGTATTGCGAAACAGCAGGCACAGGCCAAGGCTGTGTAATAACTGGTGTTCGCCATCGGATAATTCTTTGAGCATTAAAGGTTCATCACATCCGACCTTACTAAAGCGCACAAACTTAAAACGCATTATGCGTTGGTCCGATGCCAGAGTTGGAATTGTTTCGCTCACATAGTGGCTATTGCTCTGGTACAAATCTGCCTTGATCGCATCGCCTACCGTGTACAAATTCAAGGTGAGCAATACCTGAAACGCTTGGAATAGCGATAGCGGATCGTTACTGAAATTTTCTCTAAAAGCTTGCTTGGTCGCTTCATTTACCCAGTAATCCAATATCAAACTATCGCTGGTGTCATCCTCGAAACTCAGCGTTGCGCAGCGCTTCAGTGCACTGATCATGCGCGACGATTTTTCATCGCCTTCTAAAAGCTGCAAAAGATTCAAGCGGTAACGGGTGTTGCCCAGCTCATCTTCTTCGGCAGTCAGTGCCGGGTGGTCTTTGATGATGCTTTCCAACGTTTGTGGCTGACTTTCATTGTTGCTGACAAAGCTTTCAAGCTGTTCTGGCGTTAGCAAAATAGTGCGACGCAGAATAATGCGGAATTCTTTCAGCGACTCTATGCCGACATCCTCACGAAAGGGCTGCAGGGTTGCTTCTTCCTGAAACAGCAAATTGCACAGCAATATGGCCTGACTGAAACTGTTATCCAGATACGCCATGCGGGCTTCCGGATAACCTGGGTAAGGCAATTGCTGGCTTAGGGCATTCCAGTATTCATCAAACTGGATAAAGCGCATTTTAAAAAATGGCAGGCTTAAGATTTCGTTTTCGCCGGAGGAATAACCTAGTACGTATTGCGGCAAGATAATGTCGGCGTAGCCGCTGCCAAATACTTCATTGATATTGGTATCAAAATCGCCCTGGTTTTCCCACATAAAGCGAACCGTTTCACCATCATTTTTCCAAACCTTGACTTTTGCCCATTCTGGGCTGTCTTGGCGACGATATTCTTTAGGTACACGAATCAGATAGCCTAATTCAAAGGCTGAGGGTGAAAGATCTTGTTCGTAATTTTGCAGGGCTTCGGGTAAAAAGCTGCGCCTTACTCGTTGAATTTCAAGTTGATAGAAAATCGCACCCAATACTTCCAGTAAGTTGGATTTACCACTGCCATTGGGTCCGGCGCAAACGAAGGGCGCAAAGCCTTCGCTATTCGCCAGCTCTTCCTGCAGTGTCCATTCACTGCGAAAGTGATGTTCAAAGCCACAGGGCAAACTGCGAAAGCCGTTAGGGTCGGTGATTTTCAGGCGCAGCAGTTTCATGCAGACTTTCCCTTAGTTAATCGAAGGCGATTATTTCCTTCATCCATGCTCTGGCTTAACTTGTCTGATGCTAATGCGTCGAAAACCCAGTTTTTAACGATGTCGTAATCGCTTGCACCCAGCTCAAATTCGTTATCTGGGTGCAACTCAGCAATACGAGTTTGTGCTGCAGCTAAAAACCTATAGGTAGAAAATTCCGCTGTACCGATTTGCAGGCAATAACTTTCCAGCCACTCGCACAGCAAACGGTCGCGTAGCGACGTATTCGTTAGCGCCTCTAGCAGATAATCGGTTTCGGGCAGGTTGATGGCAGTACCTTCAGTTTGGGGCATTTCAGCCTGTTCCAAAGAGTTAGTTTCTTCGGCATCGACCTGAACATCCGGCAAAGGCACCCGCGATAAATCCAGCTCACCTTTGAACGCTTGTTGGCTGAGAGTGCCGTAGAGGCTTTCCAGATCGTTCAAATTTTGCTGGTAGCGTGATTTTAGGACCTCAACGTTTTCGACGATGGTGGCAAATTGGTTTTGGAGTTCAATTGGGGGGATGACAGTTGGGAAATTCTTCAGTTGTGTAGAGTTAATTGACGCGATCCCGGTTGTTTGTTTCGCCGACTTTAGAAAATAAGATTTTCCATAACGAGAACCGATGAGAGCGCTCAAATAGTACGAATTTAACTCTGAAAAGTTATTGATTCGGACACGAAAAATATGATTCTGATGGATACATTTTTCAATCTGGTTTTCCCAAACTGAACCCCTTCCAAGTTTGTCAGGATCACCACCTTCAGTGAGCAACAAGTCGCCAAACCGAAGCTGATATTGTCCAAACTCCTTCTCAGTAACCGAGATGGTTTTTATTTCATCAAGCACGAAGTGACCGTCTTGCACATTTGCAACACGCATATACGGGACTTCAATCAATTCATCAGTTTTGTACTTTTTCCCTTTGGTAACACCTGATACCACCTCGGTATACACTGCTAGCTTATCAACCGACCATTTCGCATAGGTTTGATCGCGAAACCCAAACATCTCCAAAAACACGCTTTTCAGCAGGTCGTCGAGTTGTTGCAGGTGTTGTTTGCGTTGGGCGATTAGCCCTTCCACTTTGCCGAGCAGATGGGCAATGCGGATTTGGTCGTTGAGGGGTAGAACGGGAATATTAAACTGCGTTAAATCCGATTTGTTGAATCCAGCTTGTGCTGCTCTCGCACCAATAGTTGTTATAAAATTTTGAAAAGACGGAGATCTCAGCAAGCAAAGAAGAAATTTTTTGCTCAAGAGCTTTTCATTCGGAATTGTCTTTACTATTGCAACGTTATACGCACCACTTAGGCCAGTGAGAATTTTTCCAATGGACGCGCCATATCGACCAATCAAAACATCATCTGAACTGCATGTTTTTAACTTCTTTGAATTTTTTACAAATTCAGGAGTTGTGCGGTCGGATTGGGTGAAATCACGTATTTGTAACATGCGAATATATCCATCCAATGGCTTGTCAGACCATTCGTTTTTTGGGGGCTGTGTGCCTCCTTGGAAATCGCAAAGTTCTGTTATCGGTAAAAATTTCAAACCACCATCCCCTTTAGCTCTAACAACTCCCGCACAATCCCGCTTTGCACCTTGGCTAAATCTGCGTCTTCCACATCGCCCACTTCCGCCTGAATCAGGCGATCTAAAATCACGTCGGGCGCATCGTAGTGCACCTCTTCAAACACATCCTCTTTGTAACGGCTCAGTGACAGATCATAGTCTTCGGCTTCAATCTCGCGGCGCGGCACCATAAAGTATTTAGCGGTGCGGTCGGTGTCGGTGATAACACTGCGGGCATGAAATTTGGCGACAATATCTTGTAGGTCACCGAAACCTTCTTGCTTTGTACGTTTGTCATCAAGCGAATAGCCATCGGCGGCCATTTCATAAAACCACACCTGCTGAGTAGCAGGTTTATCCACCTTGTCTTTTGGCCCCCAGACTTTGGTGAATAACAAGATGGCAGTGCTGACCCCTGCATAAGGCTTAAATACGCCACTGGGCAGGGTGATCACCGCTTCCAAATCACAGCGGTCCACTAAGATTTTGCGTAAATCCTTAAAGGCTTTGCCGGAACCAAACAGCACACCCTGCGGCACAATCACCCCGGCGGTGCCGCCTTTTTTAAGCAGTCGGTAGATGTTTTCGACAAACAGCAGTTCTGATTTGGTAGTAGAAAGCTGCAGGTTTTCGTTGATGTCGCCTTTATCTATGCTGCCGGTAAAGGGCGGGTTGGCCATGATGATGTCGTATTCGGCTTCCTGCGTATAACTTTTGCTTAAAGTGTCTTTGTAATCGATATTGGGCTCGTCAATGCCGTGCATCATCAGGTTCATTAAACCTAAGCGCACCATGGTTTGATCAATGTCATATCCCCAAAGTGAAGCACTTAAGATGGCTTGGGCCTTTTCAGTAAGGCCGCAGCAACTGAGGTGCGAACGAAGCCATCTTCATCAGGTATGAGGTTTTTTGAACCCGCCTTTTTAGCAAGATCAGTCACAATGTACTGATATGCACCCAGCAAAAAACCTCCGGAGCCACAGGCCGGATCGGCAATCTTGTTGCCAAGTTGTGGCTGAACGAGATCTGCCACCAGCTTGATGATGTGACGTGGAGTACGGAACTGGCCATTTTTCCCAGCTGTGGCAATTTCAGAGAGTAAGAATTCATAGACATCACCCTGGATATCCTGAAAAGCTTGGCCTTTTTCATTGGAATCAAGTTCCATCACCTCGAAAATTTCATCGATAGTTTTGACCGCTTCTACCAATAATGCCGGTTTAGGAATAATAAACACGGCGTTTCTCATATGGTGAGTGAAGTTACTTTCTGACCCGTTTAAGTCTTTTAAGTACGGGAATACTTTGCCTTGCACATGCTGAAGCATGTCTTCAGCCTGCATGTGCTTAAACTCACTCCAGCGAAGAGTGCGTTTTTCAATTTGATACTTTTTTTCGTCTTCTAGCTTTTTAGCCCAATCTTCTTCGGTATCCTGATCCTCTCTTCGGGCTCTATACTCTGGAGGTATCCAGGTGCCGTCAAATTTTGATATATATTTTTCATCCACCCACGCAGCATCATATTGACGTTTTAAATCAAGCTCATCGAGGCGCTTCATAAACAGTAGGTAGGTGATTTGCTCGATGGCAGTAAGCGGGTTGCTAATACCACCACTCCAGAACTTATTCCAAAGCTGCTCGATTTTGCTTTTGAGTTCGGGGTTGTTTTGTAACATGAGTTTACCTTTATCAGGCCGCCAGCATCTGTGCTAACTGCAGAATGTCATTAATTTCATTTGGGCTGAAAACCCCGCGAATACCCTGTGGGTGTAGCACGGTGAAAGGGGCTTTAATGAGATCTTTCTTGTCAATTTTTTCGCGCTCAATGATAAAATTTTTCAGCAAATTTAAAAACTCCAACTGACGGCTATTTAGCGTATTATGCGCTCGAATAAACTGCTCAAACGCAGTGTGGACCTCATCAGGAAAGCTTTTCAGCACCTCAATGCCGAGAATGTGACGAATAAACTGCAAAAATCGCGCTTTGCGGTTTTTATACACCTGGCGCAGCAGGTCTTCAGTGATGTGTGGACGTTCTTCGTGTAGTAGCTCAGCCAACTGATGGGTTTCATCAACGTTTACTGCTTCGCCGTTTTTGATCTTTTTAAGCACCGGATGATGTTCTGTCAGTTCGGCAATTAAGTTCTCTATCATCTCACGGTAGCGCGAAACACTCACGGCTTCATTATCTGGGCCAAATTCCACCCATTCTTTTTTATGCAGTTCATCAACTAAATCGAGGTGAGTTTGTTGTTGCCCGGTGCTTTGCTCACGGAATTTCATCAAGGGGCCTAGTTTGATGCACAACTCATCAAAGCAGTCTTCGTCGGCCTTGTTCCAATACAGTGAAGTTTGTGCGGTCCGGACCAGTTCTTCTTCGAGTTTGACAAAGGGCACCGAAAGTGGCAGCTCGCTGATTTGCTCAATGATACCCTCTTTAAGGGTTTCGGCTTGTTGTTTTTCTTCCTGCAAAATTGCTAACGAGTATTCCAGAATATCTCGTTCAAAGCGCATCGCCTTGAAATCCGCTTCAGATACGGTGCGAAATAGCGGTTTTATCTCAGCCCGCAAAAATTCGAGCTTGTCGTGGTTAAGGGTTAGCCAGAAGTTTTCATCTTCAAGGCGGGCAAGTACAGCTGCGGCTTCTTTAATGACCACAGAATTCTGCGGTAAAGCGGCAATTTGCTTGCGTAGCTTGGTGACTTCACGCACGGCGGTATCGATATTCCCCCTGTCGTTAGCAGCTTCGATTTTATCCAAACGCAAGCCTACTAACTTAACTGGTAGAGGCAGCTGGGGCTTGAGCTCTTTGCCCTTGGGGTTAAGCTTGAAGTATTCGAAGTTATCCCAACAGTCGAGGATCAAAAATACGTCTTTATCGAGGCACCAGGGCTTGGGCTTGCTGGTTTCCAACAAGCGGGTACCACGCCCAACCATTTGCCAGAACTTGGTGTAGGAGTAAACGGGTTTGGCAAAGACGAGATTAACGATTTCGCGCACGTCGATGCCTGTATCTAGCATATCCACACTGATGGCAATGCGCGGCATGTCGTTATTGGTGAACTGGTCGAGCAAGCCACCTTTACCGTAAACGCGCGGGTCATCCGACACCAATACCTTAGCCAGCTCGCCGTGGTATTGCGGGTAGAGCTTGTCGAAGATTTCTTCGATGCGCCGAGCGTGGGCTTTGGTGGCGCAGAAAAAGATGGTTTTGCCGGGCAGTACGCCGTTGGTATCCTTGATGGCTTCTTCCATAAACTCGCGCACGATCAGGGCGTTGGTGCCCTTGTTGATTACCTGTTTTTCCAGCTGTGTACCTTCGAAGTTGATATCTTCGATTTCTTTACCCTGCAGGATCAACTTTTTCTGGTCTTCTAATGAGATAGTGCGCTTGCTGATGCCTTCCATCTGAAACTTAGTCTGGATTTTCATGACCTGAAAATTACTGAGGTAAGGCGGTGCGTTGTTGACTGCCTCTTCGTAGGTGTAGGCAAAGGTTGGGATGCCATCTTCGCAGTGAAACAGCTCAAAGGTGTTGTGGTCGATAATGTCCGTAGGTGTGGCGGTTAAACCAAGTGTGATAGTTTTGAAATAACTGAGCACCTCGCCAAAGGTGTTGTAGATGGAGCGATGGCTTTCGTCGACCACGATGAAATCAAAAAAATGCGGTGATAAGTGCTGTGATTCGTCGCGGATGATATTGAGCATGGTGGGGTAAGTGGCCACGTAAACCCGCCGATCTTTAGCAATGAGCTTTTCACCCACGTTAGGCCAGCGTGGTTCGTTAGGCATATGCTCTTTAAAAGCGGCCAGTGCCTGTTCGCGCAAAGCGATACGATCAACTAAAAACAAGACTTTTTCAGCATGACACGCGCGCATCAGTGCATCGGAAAGGGCGATGCAGGTGCGGGTTTTACCAGTGCCGGTTGCCATCACCAACAAGAAATCGCGCTGCTTTTTTTCGATGCCTTCAAGCACGGAGCGAATGGCACGGATCTGATAATCACGGCCTGCAATAGAAGTATTAATAAATTCGTGCGTGAGCGGTTTGCGATTACGACGGATATAGGCGAAGCGCTCTAAGTCATCGCGCGAGGGAAAACCGACCACTTTACGCGGCGCGGCATTTTCAAGATCCCAGAAGTAGAGTTCGTGTCCATTGGTATAAAAGCAAAATGGCAGTTCACCTCCCCACTGTTTTTGAATGTTATAACAATATTGTTTAGCTTGCTCGCGACCAATAGCAGCATCTTTTGAAGTTTTCTTTGCTTCGACTACAGCCAACGGTTTACCGTCTTTTCCGAGTAAAACGTAATCACTAAATTGGTGTCCTTCGAACCTAGAGCGGGGCTCAGAGACTCCTTCTGGCAGTTCGGTTACAATATCAAACTCCTGAATAACTGCAGTCGGATCATCAATATTCCAGCCTGCAAGCAGAAGCTGTTTATCAATAAGCTCTATACGTGTTTGCTTTTCCGATCCAGTCATATCCAAGCCTGCTTTATTTCATATATGTTTTCAGCATGTTATCGAGCGTAATTTGTTAGCTAGATAGCTCACTCTTCTGCAAAGTAATCTGAATCGATTGCCTTAACGGCATACAATTCGCGAGTCGAAACACCAACATTGTGCTCTATCATCAGGGCTGCCAGTTCATGGCCATCAATCAGCACGATGCGTTTTTCAATACGGGTAACAAAATCACGGGCGTCTTTACTGAAATTTGAGGTAGTAATAAATACCCCTTTGCGGGCGCGGTGCATGTCGAGCGCACCAGCAAAGGCTTGAATATCTGGCCTACCGACTGTGTTATCGCGATAGCGTTTGGCTTGCAGGTAGATGGAGTCTAGCCCGAGCTTATCCTCTTTGATGATACCATCTACACCACCGTCACTGCTGTATTGAGTTGCTTGACCAGCATCCTTTTGACTGCCGCCGTACCCCATGGCTAACATTAAATCGACCACCAGCTGTTCGAAAAACTTAGGCGATAATGTGTGGATTTGTTCAATCAATTCATCGGCAAGGGCTGAATTAAGGGCGGTAAAGGCGATATCGATTAACTCTGTAGGAGTTTGAGCTTCATCATGTTGATGAGTTAACCCTTTGCCACGACTTCTGTTAACTTCAGAGGATGCTTTGTTGGTAGTCGATGGCTCATTGCTGGTACTTAAGAAGCGATTAAAGTCTTCAAATTGTGCAAGGTAGTGGTTATCAATCGGCTTTCCACTAGCCAGAGCTTCCCGACCTCCTTGGGTAATTTGACAAACACCGCGTTTGGGCTGACTAATAAGTCCGGCTTTAACCATATAGGTTTTGGCCCAGCCAACCCGACTTCTAACATATGTGGTTTTGCCACTCGGAATTGTTCGAGCTAACTGCTCAGCGGTAAAACCATAATGGTTAGCAACAGCGAGGTACATCTGCTGGAGTGTTTTAACCTCTCCATCCGCCAGCACCTTAAGCACTGCAGGCATCATCTCTTCATAGCTTGGAATTGTATCGACCATCCCTGTGCCTCACCTCTTATTATTCTTGTGGCAAATCTTGTAGCAAAAACTGCAACGGTAACCGCCTAAAAGCTTTCAAATATCATGTTCAAAGCAGATTTATTAAGCGATTAGACCATTTAGATTGATGCAAATAATTTTTAGGATTGTGTCAGAAAAGATCCATCTAATCCAGTGAGATAGCACACAGTCTTTGTACCAAGCTGTCACGCTGTTGGGCGGCATTATCCCTTGGAGTATCTTCAAAGCCTCCGCAGGTTTTCTTGGCAGGTGATTTGACTATGTAACTACGTTCTCTTCGTCTTTTGAAGCATAACTGGAGTTAAACGCTTTGAAGGCGAAGAACTAAGGGATGGAGTATCCACCCCTTGAGTTGATCATCAGGGCGACAAGACAGGCGCATGCCGGTGAGGGCGATGCGCTTGTCTATATGTCAAGTTATTGCCCTGCTTGAATAGTTAATCATTCAAGTACTTAATTCATCGTGACAGAAAGTGTTGTAACTAAGTAAGCTCTGAATTTTGCCCTTACCCTAGCTTTTTTCGGTCGTTCCCTTGGTTTAGTTAGGTTATTTTTAGTTATTGCTTATAGGATTACTTATAGAGGGATTCAGCCAAGAAAAAGCATTTCAATCTAGTAATGGCGGACAACTCTTAGCCTTTGAAGGCGGGAGGTTGTAAGGGATATTCTGAAGTTAATTAATGTGCAGTAAAACGGATGTTGATATGGGCTTAAACGGTTGCACTTTGGGCATCTCGCTCCTCTATTCTTGTTAAAATCCATTCTTGCACTTCACTTTCTACCCAAGCGGCAGCTCGGCTACCGAGTGACACCGGTCTGGGAAATGTTCCTTCTGCGATGTACTTGTAGATAGTGGAACGCGCTAGTCCTGTGTAATCCATAACTTTTGTAAGGCGAATTAGTTTCATGATGAGTTTCTCGGTTATTGTCTCATTACATATGTCCTTCGAGTAATTTTTAACTTTTTCCTTATTTCCAAATCTTTTCAGATATATATCACTCCTGTGCATAAGCCCATTAACACTTTCCAGGAGCCTGATATGTCAACAAAACCTATGCACACCAGAACTACCATTCGACCTGTGACGCTATGGCCGCCCTCGGATGATGTCATCCTCGCTTCAGCCGCCAATATCATTGCCGAACGTTATGTAAAGAAAGATGCCTATACCAACCCTCAAGCCACTAAGGATTTCTTAACTTACAAACTGGGCGGCTATGAGCGGGAGGTGTTTGCGGTGATGCTGCTCGATAACCAACATCAATTACTCGAGTTTAAAGAGTTGTTCTTTGGCACTTTAGATGCCGCCAGTGTCTATCCTCGAGAAGTGGTTAAAGCGGTATTGGCCATCAATGCAGCAGCGGTGATCTTTGCCCATAACCACCCGTCTGGCGAGTCTGAACCTTCGGCTGCAGATAAGAACATCACTCAACGGTTAACCGATGCATTAGCGCTTATCGATGTGCGCGTGCTTGACCATATAGTGGTTGGCCGCACGCCAGTGTCCTTTGCTGAGCGCGGCTTACTTTAGCCAGCGTTTAAACCTGCCACGCTAAATCAAGGAGTCCATCATGATTGAATTTACCGATAGTTTTTCACAGGCCTGTGTTGCCGAGGCCTGCGCCGCGTTTCCTGAACTGCGTAACCGCTTAGCGGTTGAGCTGATTTTGCCGATGTTTGTGCGGCCGCTCAATGCCATGGGCCAAGTGATTGGCAAGCCGATTGTGGCACCTAATCCAAAGCTGCATAAAACCGTATTGAGTGTATTTCACCGTGATGTGGTTGAACACTTACCCAAGGAGATTGCCTTTTGCCGCTATGTTTGCCCCTGTGATAGTTATGGGGTGCCTATAGGTGAATGGCAGCGGGTGATCAACGGGGTGTACTTTAACCATGGCAGCAATGAGCAGCCCAATTGGAGTGTGCATACCTAAAGACTGTTACCTTTCCTGCATCCACTCCGTTAGTAAGCTGTATTCACCGCTTGTACTCGCCTAGGCATTTATCACCGCTCCCGCTAGTCCGCTAACAAGCATCCCACTCCCTTAGTTTCATCCTTCAACCATCGAGGTCACTATGACAACGCTAAAACTTTTCGATATTGAACACGCCTGGGGCTTGCCCCGTAAAGTATCTCCCCGCTTTGGCGCGAGGCTGATTTTGCGCGGTCAGCACTTGGATTATCTCCATGACCGTTCAAGCTTTGTCGGTGAATTTCCATCAGCAATTAGACAACCATTTGTCGAGGCCTTTCCCGCCATGGTTAAACAGCTTGAACGGCTGGTGGCCACCGGCGAGATTGATGCCACTGAGCAGCACTGCGTCACCATTGAGCACGCTGGTTTTACCTGTGAGGCCGACACACTTGGCAGCCACGGTTATTTGTATATTGCGATTTATCAAACCGCTGACAAACCACAATCCGCATTAACATTTGCCCCTTCGATAACCTTGTAACACCAAAGCGCATCCTAATACCTCATCACGCTCCATCAGACTCGTTTCACGCAATTTTTACCCCACCAGCAAACACAGCAAGAGCCTAGGAGTTTTAGCTCCTAGGCTCTTGCGTGTGCGCGTAAATCAAAGAAGGAATATCCCATGAAATTAATCATTAACCGTAACCAACTGCCAGCGATGCCTAATCGTTTTTACCAAGTCATTGAAAAGGAACTAGCTAACGTAGATCCAAAAGATGCCAACGCGATCACGCTCAATTTTAGAGATCCAGATTACAGCGCCGAAGATGGTGGCTTTCATCCCGTCGAAGTCCGGCTTGAGAAACAACAAGATCACTGGCGTTTAGTTTACGTCACCGACTTTGCTTTTCGCGGCCATCCCTTCCCTGAGCTGGTTAAAGACATCGATATCTGCTTTAACAGCAAGCAGGTCTATAGCCTGTTTAGCGGCTGGATTGGCGAGCGGGAATGCATAGCATTAATCGATTTATTTACCCAAAACTTTGCCACTTATTTCGATATGGGAGTTTACAAGGTGAAGGTCAGTTTGGATTAAACCACTTAGCCAAATCAAGTTCCCAGAATCCTAAAACGGGAACACTCAAACCCTTATCCCATGCGGCTTTCAACAACACAAGTGCCCCAAAATACGCTATAGCCAAAAAGAGGAACATGACCATGCCTGAGGTTCACGCGGTTAAAGATCAAGACACCGTTAAGCTTATTAGCTACCTACTGGAAAGACAGTTTAGCCAGCAACTGGCCGATGTGTGGAATATCGGCCTTAATCTCGCCCTTAGGATCTCTGACTTACTCTCGATTAAGTTCAGTGATATCCACGGCGATAGACTCATCATTAAGGAGTCCAAAACCGGCAAAATCGCCAATATCAAACTCAACCAAAAGACGCTGGAACGGATACAACGAATTGCACGCGAGCATCCTAACCATATCTACCTGTTTCAGTCCTATCGTAATCAAAGGGCTAAAAACATCAAACCCGCGCCTTTGTCACGCCGCTATATCTGCCGAGCACTGGCGATGATTGGTGAAGAACTCAAAATCGCCTTAGGCACCCACTCGATGCGCAAAACCCGTGGCTATCTGCTGTATCAACAAACCAAAGACATTGGCCGAGTAATGAAGATGCTCAGGCATAGCGCCGAAGAAACCACCCTGCGGTATATCGGTATTGAGCAAGACGATATCGATAAGGACTTTGTCGAACTGGAAATCTAACCTGCGCTTATCACTTACTGAATAGCGTCTCCCCTTTAATCCCCCCACACAGCCAATAGACCATCAACGCGAACAACCTACAGCTAGCTTAAGTCAGCATGGCGTAATGGAGGGGCACAATGATGCCCCCTGGCTAAGGAAACATTTATGCAAGCATTACAACCTGGCGATCACCTCGTCACCAATATCGATCCGCTTGGCTTAACCGAACACCATGGCCTGTATGTCGGCCGTGGCAATGTGATTCACTTATCTAAACAGGGCATCATCGAAGAAATCGATCTGCAGCAATTTGCGGGTGGCGATAAGATCAGAGTGAAAAAGTCCAGCTTGTTTCCCCATCAAGCTATTGAGCTAGCGCGCAGTCAACTGGGTCACAGCCCATACGGCGTTGCTACGAACAATTGTGAGCAGTTCGTCAACGAATGCTTAGAAGGGAGCAGTACCTCTAATCAAGTCAGTAATCTCACTCACCTTGCCCTGCAAGGCTCAGCCAGAGCAGGCTTACTGGGGAGCACTGCTTCAAAGCTGGCAGCGGGAACTGTCGCAAACGTCGTGTTAGCCTCTACCGCCGCTAAGATGACCGGTGAATACCTAGGATTACCCGATAACGTCAACACGCTGCTAGGGACACCTGGGGACCTTGTCGCTAAACCTGCAGAATGCTTACTAAAAGGCACCACCCAAACTCTAGGAGAAACTTATACTTGCTTAAGCCAAGGAGAGATTACCGACGCAGGGATAAAACTCGTCACCGGCAGTTTAGAAACCGGCTTAAACACCATACTGACTACTGCAGAAGTAGGCATCAATGGCGTAAAAGCGGGTGCTGAGCTGATAGCCGATGCATGGCATTGGTTAAGGTCATGATGATTCTGCGACGGTATTGAGTGCTAAGTCACTCATTAGCCAAATCTATAAACGAAGCGGCACCGCTCGCCGCTATCGTTTCACCCCTCTTGCTTTTATGCTAAAGATTGGCGCGATACCAGCACAAAATTTATGCCCAGTTCAGTGATACAAACTATCCTGCTAACGTCATTGATCTCATGGCGTTGCTCGAGCAGACGAGTAAACCGTGTAATCATTATTTTTTTGTACCACGTTATGCTAAGGTATTACCTAGTAGTACTAAGCATTACCTATGGAGTAACAGATGAGCACAATCAAACCCGTGTCGGTTAAATTAGATGCCGATATTAAAGCCAGAGTCGAGCATTTAGCCGAAACGCGTAAACGTTCATCACACTGGATGATGCGTGAAGCGATCCGTGAATACGTTGAGAGAGAAGAGAAGCGCGAGGCGCTGCAGCAAGAAGCGTTACGCGCATGGGAAGAGCACCAGACATCAGGCTTGCATGTCACCGGTGACGAAGTGGTGAGTTGGCTGGAGTCCTGGGGAAGTGAAAATGAAAAGGCTGCCCCTACATGCCACAAATAATCTTCACCGCCACTGCATTACGTGATTTAGAGCGCTTACGTGAGTTTCTTCGCACTAAAAATCCCCCCGCCGCACAACGCGCTGCCAGCGCCATAATCAATACCATTAGAAAACTGGAAAGCTATCCAGACATTGGCCGGCCTATCGATGACAATGACTTTAGCTTTAGGGAACTGCTGATTGACTTTGGTGACACGGGTTATTTGGCAATGTACCAGTATAATGGCGGCGAGCGATTGACAGTGTTGTGTATCCGCCACCAAAAAGAAGCCGGTTACTGATATGGCTGAATCAGCGACGGATTGCCCCAATGGACTATGTCATCAAGTCTGCCATTGTGAATATCGCTACCGTTTTACTATGAGCGCAAAAGCAAGGGACCTTAATCCCTTGCCCTTTACTCCCTTTTTTAACTCACCCCACTAGCAACCGCACTTAGCGCTAAGTAAGCCAATCACTCTGTCACCACGCTTAAATACGGCTACAACCGAATGAACGTGTTCTATCGCCATAATGCTTAGTCTCTAGTTTGGCAAAATAGCTCAAGCGGAAGAAAGCACTCGCAAAGGTTTGAGGATAATTGTTGGCATTACGGTTGATATAGTACACCGGCGTATCTTCAGGGAAATGGACTAAATGCCGAGTGCTGTAATCATCTAATCCCAAAGCACTGGCCCAGGCTTCAACAATCTTAGTACTCAGGTTTTGTCCACTTCGATTGTAGTTACCGAGATGGCTATAGGCATCGTTATTGAGGAAGATAGAGATATGGTAATGGTCTGTATCTACACATGCTCGCTCCCTTGCCCAAATATAACGCAGAGTACAAGGATGCACCCGCTTACCCTCACGGCCCTTGATAAGCCTATCATGCTGGATTTTAGCGTTCAGAGATTTAAAGAATTTGCTGATCACCGTTGAATCATAAACTATAGGTGAGTCACGAAAATTGAGCTGTGGTAGATGCAAATCAAACCGGACCATAAAGGTACGAGGGTGCTCATTCAGAGCTGCCTGTAAGGTCTGTAGAATTGCGTTTAAGTATTCAGCGCTTAGTGGCCTAGGATTAACATTGAGACCTTGGTATTGACCATTGCTGATGACGGTAAGGTTAGTGTTAGAGGTGTGACGTGAGTACATATTGATATCCCATATTGGTTAAGTTACATAACGTATGGGGTTTGTGTAATTTATAACTCAAAAGCCCAAAAGGGCTGATATCAATTGCAAAAGTTAGCTCGCCTATGATGGCAGCTTACTCTGTATGTTCAAGGGTTGATAGCGTTAGAGATACTGATGAAGGAATACTACTGAGTGGTAGATGTAGCTATAGGCTAACAGTATTAACAAACAGACAATCGCAATAACTGAAATCCCCGTCAATCATTGAGCAGTAGATCGGGCGTTCAGGGGCGATGGGATCTCATGTCACTAGATAGTTAAACCATTTAACTATTTACATTTACACCAGTTCCACCACGGTTCTGGCGATATACTTTTACTTTTTTGACTGATGTTTGGGCTCCCAAACCTACAAATTTGAAGGGGAAAATCGAAAAATGTAGTGAACCAAGAGAATTCTTCAACTCCTCATGTTTAGACAATTCTCTGATACAATACCTCGCTAGTTCAATGCTAAAATGATACATAATTTCATAAAATACCTCCTTGCACTGATATGGAATTAATGCCATAAAACCATCATTAGAAATGAATTTTTTAAGTGTCAACTTCTCCTTATCGGAAGCATCTACCACCGCATCAAAATCCCTAATAATCATGTTTTTTAGCTCTACATAAGCGGGGGGAGCCTGTTCAGACTGTAAGTCACACCAATGATTTGACAATAAAAAAGATGCGTAATAATTCAGCTGTCCTTGCATTACATTCAAAACTGATAACCTTGACATATCCGCATTTTGAAAATACACACAGCCTTGATAAGCGGGTTGATGACCCACAAAACCAGCAAACTTATAAAACTTATTAGGTACTTTTTCTTCAGGAATGTTGCCATCTTTGAGATATTTTAGGAATTGTTGATTCTTAAGACGCTTCAACAACCATTCTTGACACTGATTAGCAAGATCTCGCAATGAGACCACATTGATCTCTTGTAAAAAACGTAATTGATAGCCTTGTGCAAGCTCTTCTAAAATTGTGTGTTTTGCAGAAAATAGTGAAAAGTCTAAAAAATACACACTATTGGCGTGAGTGAATAAGTACCTCGATGATGTTCCTGGAATGATTGCTTGTATGTAACCTAAGTCCTTCAGTTTCTGAAGTTGATTTCGAAATTGATCTCGGCTAATCCCAGCAAGATTAGTAATCGTTTTGACATCCAAATTACGCACAACTCCTGTTGGGTCCGCATGCAATAACAACACACAAAGCAACAATCGATTATTTAACTTCAAATTCGTATGCGAGACGTATTTTTGGTCAAGCGTTAATAGTTCATTGACTAACGGTTGATACTGGCTCGATGTACCCATCAACCTTAATAAGTCCTGTAGTTGCCGAGAAACAATATATTGATATGTTGGCCGACCTCTTTTGGGCAGCGTACTTGACCGCTCCTTTTCGAAAAAACCACGCTCAACAAGGTAAGTTAAAGCCTCTGATACAACCGTTTTAGAAACACTAAATTGTTTTGCAATCTCTGCAACAGTTCGTGAAATGGGGTTAGAGTAACCAAAATGCCGATTCCAGAGCAAAATAAAAAAGACTACATTTGCCCTACTTCCTTTCAGTGCATGCATTATCCGTATCATTAAAATACCTACTAAATAAAATCATTTATATCCTCTAAACACCTACTGGTAAAACAGTACCGGTAACACTAGTAATTTACTAGTAATTTTTAAAAAATTGAAATTTTTATTTAAAAATGCTAAAAAAAGGATTAGAAAATTTAATGAAAAACCTGCAAGTGAACCGTAGAGATGATTATGGATAATGAAAAATATATAAGTAACTCATATGGTACGAGGCAGTTAACTTTTCTCCTTGAAAATAATAGGGCTCAATTGGATTGGGCCTATAAGTACCTGAAGAAAAAAAATCCTTACATCATTCAACAGACGACGATGAAGGACTTAAAAAAAATTTTTATTGATAGCTGTAATAACAGGAAACTCGATAAGAAAACATTCGAGATGATGGCCTCTAACATGGAGAAAGCTTGGAAGGCTGACGTGAAAAGACATACAAGTGATAAAACTATGCTCAACGTCAGCATTTCGAAAGAGCACAAGTCTAAGTTTGAAGGTATGGCACTACAGAAGAAATGCAATCTCATCCAAATGCTTGAGTCGCTTATTGATGATAACTACAAGAATTTTTTACGTTTAAAGGAGCAAGAACTCATAGCTAAAAATGCGGAAAGGACGAAAAAAGCAGAAATAAAGTTCAACCAGTCGTTTACAGATAAGAAGCTTAGTGGTGAACTTCATCTACAGAAAAACTATAATAACCGTTTAAAAAAACAGGTAACTGCGCTAAAGAGTGAACTTCAAGCCGTAAAAGACAATTCATCAATTCTATTTACTATCATTGAAAAAGCTGTAAAAAACCGCTCAAAGCTCACTGCTGAGCATCTGATGCAAGCAACTAGAGCCCATACTTTAATCGACATTGTGCAACTTCCCTTAGAGGAGCCCATAGAGGCTACAGAATCGGATGAAAGTACTGAGCAAAACCAGACTTCAGGTCCCCGCCCTAGAAAACGAGCAAGAGCGGCTAAAACGGCTAGCAAATAGTAAAACAAAGAATCATCTCGTTAAGGCATTAACGAGATGGTGGGCATATCGGTGGGTACCAATGCGAATTACCACTAGATAAAATCAATTAGCCATTGTTAAATAAAGACTTTATTTTAATTTTAAATATTCAGATCCAAAACTACTATCAGTTGCTAACTTAACTGGACACAAGCCCTATAGATTTTGAATATATTAGAGACTAGTGGTCTGTCTTCGCTTGCCCAAACTATGCATTAGTAAGATTTCGCCACCAGCATTGCTGGTGGACTTTTGGGTAGTAAAGGCTATCGGAAATTGAGTGTTTTAAAGGTCCCCGTACCCAGTGCCGTACCCAGATAGATTTTCTGATGATTTAAACTGTAAGAAAACCTTATTTAATACGCTCTAGCAGTACACCTGTTTCCATGTGATCGGTGTATGGGAACTGATCAAATAGGGCAAATCGTGTGACTCTATGGGTTTTGTACAGTTGCTCCAGATTGTCTTTTAAGGTGTCAGGATTACAGGAAATATATAAAATCCGCTCGTAACCTTGAACTAACGCCAAGGTATCAGGATCGATTCCTGCACGTGGTGGGTCGACAAAAATGGTGTTACAGATATAGCTATCAAGATCGATCCCTTCTAGACGTCTAAAGCTGCGTTTTTTTGCCATGGCATCGCTAAAATCTTCAGCCGACATACGGATAATCTGCAGATTTTTAATGGCATTAGCTTCAATGTTGTATTGCGCTGCATCTACCGAGGGTTTCGCGAGTTCAGTCGCAAGCACGCGATTAAAGTTTTGGGCTAATGCGATTGAAAAGTTGCCGTTGCCACAGTAAAGCTCTAGTAGGTCGCCTTGACTATTTTGAGTGACATCGATTGCCCACTGCAACATTTTGACCGCCACTTTAGCGTTCGGTTGGGTAAAGCTATTCTCGATTTGCTTATATAAGAATGTCTTATCATTGACTTGTAATGATTCGACTACAAAGTCTTTATCTAAGTCGATTTTTTGCTTACGGGCGCGGCCGATAATATTGACCTTAAATTGACGACTTAACTTAGCTTTTAGCGCGCTGGCTTCTGCGAGCCATTGGTCATCGAGTTGTCTGTGGTAAAGCAGAGAAACTAAGATCTCGCCACTAAGAGTCGATAAGAAATCCACTTGGAACAACTTGTGGCGCAGACTGTGATTTGGCTTTAGCTCAGCAATCAATGCTGACATCATTTGGTTTATCAGCGCACTGGCGGGTAAGTATTCATCACAGCGGACTTTTTCGTTCAGTACTTTATCGAACATGTAATAGTATAAGTCGTCACCTTCATGCCACATGCGAAATTCGGCGCGCATACGATAGTTGGCAGGCTCTGAGGCAAAAACTTCAACACTCGGTGTTTCAAATTGGGCAAAGGCTTGTTCTAGCTTGATACGCTTACTTTCTAACTGCGCATCATAAGTCTGAGGGTCCATTGCTGCTAAATTCATTGTCGATTCACCGTTGCTGTAAATTGGGGCGCAAATATTATACTAGGTGACACGAATGTCCAGTATCTTGCTTTTGCGGTTTGGGCAAAGCTGTGGGAAAATCCATTCGCCTAGTGAGATGCTCTTACCGTTCATCTGAATTTATCGCTGTGATTGAGTACGCGGATTAGATATTCGATCACTAAGCCAAAATTACGCCATCTTTTTGTAGCTTATCCATAGTAACCAAGACTGGAGACTCGTTTGTCGCGACCTATATTAGTGTTTGATTCTGGGATTGGTGGTCTATCTGTACTAGCGGAAATTCGTAAACTGCTGCCCCAAAACGACTACTGTTATCTTTTCGATAATGCAAGATTGCCCTATGGTGAGCTAGAGGAGCAGGTACTGATTTCTGGTTGTGTTGCCTTAATTGGCGAACTAGTAACTCGTATTGATGCTGCTATTGTCGTTGTTGCTTGCAATACCGCAAGTACCGTCGTATTACCCGCATTACGCCAAAAACTCTCAATACCAATAGTGGGCGTTGTTCCCGCTATCAAACCCGCAGCCCTTATTTCAAAAAGTAAACGCATTGGGCTCTTGGCTACACCTGGTACAGTGAGACGCCATTACACCCATAAACTCATCAGCCAGTTCGCCGATGGCTGCCATGTTGAACTTTTTGGTTGTTCAGAGTTAGTCATGATGGCTGAGCAAAAAGCAGCAACAGGTATGCTCAATATGCAAAGACTAGCACACATATTGGCGCCAGTTGTTGCTGCTGATCTTGATGTACTCGTTTTGGGTTGTACGCATTTCCCTATGATCCGCAATGAATTGCAGTTTGTGCTCGGTGCAGGTGTAACCCTGTTAGATTCTGGCGAAGCGATTGCAAAGCGGGTTGTTACACTCTTAACGCAGGAAAGCTATGTGTTGGATAACAACGTAGTGGGAGGTAAAGCGAGCATGCGGGCTTATTATACTAAAGCTGAAATCAGCGAAGGATTATCATCAACATTAGTCGATTGTGGTTTTTCCACGATTGAGCGAATTGCCACAATCAACTAAGCACGACTTACATATTGGGAATTACTCGTCGGTACCAGTACGCTCTGAACCTTCGGAATCCTGTGTTTTTGCTTCTCTTACCTTCAAAGTTCTTTCTTGGAAATTATAGTCGTTCAGTTTAACCATTGCCTTCTGTGCGCCAGACTCTGACATTTCCACAAAACCAAAACCTTTACGCCGACCGGTTTTACGATCTCGCACTAAACGCACTGAATTTACTGGGCCAAACTCACCAAATAATACTTTTACTTCACCTTCATGGACACGATAAGGCAGGTTACCTACATATAACGTCATAGTAGGGCCTACATATTGTTCTTCTGTTACATGGGATGATGAAGTCTCTGGGACAAATTTAAAAACAAGACCTGCAATGATGGCGCCAGCAACAAAAGCAATAGCTGATAATGGCGTTGCAAACTGAGATAGTGCTACGGCGCCAAGGACGGCGACAATCAAGACAATAAGAAATGACTTTTGCATAAGAATGCTCTCTGATGAAATAGAAAATGATAAATAACTGTTAACAGCAAGGCATATGGTAATGAATTATTTACTTTTACACTAGAGTGCTGCCGAAAAATTGAGCGTGATTTATCATTTATTAGATAAATAGCGATTTTAAAATCTTATAAATAAGCATTAATTGTCAAAAATTAAACATGATGCCTAAAATATCAGCGTACAGTTTAGCTAATAATAAAAAGCCCTTGCAGACTTCTTTAATCTCCCTATAATGCGCATCCACTGACACGGCAGACAGCGAAACGCACAGGCTGATGTGTTAGTTCATCGATGAGTTTACTGATTGATGAGCGTAAAGAAAGTTGAAAAAACTACTTGACGCAAAAATGGGAATGCGTAGAATACGCAGCCCTGACCCGCTGAAAACACTGAGTGTGTAAGTGAATGGTCAACGCTCTTTAACAATT
>NZ_JAKILG010000051.1 GCF_023283765.1 Shewanella profunda
ACGGCCAATTTAAAAGCGAGGGAATAGTCACGTTGAGTTCGTTTAATTGTTGAAGTCATTACACTCTCCAAAATGAGTTTGAAAAGTGTCAACGCTATTTAGGACGGGTCAATCTCTAAACTAAAAGCCGCATTATGCGGCTTTTTTGTGCCTGGTAGATCAACGAAGGTTCTAGGTTCTAGGTTCTAGGTTCTAGGTTCTAGGTTCTAGAAAGAGCGTACGACTGCATGGTCAATTTTGTTCCATACAAAATATGGCATTTCCACCTTCCATGGTGGTCAGATGCAGGAGGTAGAACTCTTTAATTAGAAAGAGTGAGGAGCAGTTATCGAGCAACGTCCTAGCAGCGAAGCGTCCTTCTTAGCTTTCAGCGAAGCTGCCCTAGTTCCTAGGGACTGCTTTTACACCAACGTCATAGCCATTTTACGACGCAGATAAGCGATTTGTTGCATATGCGGTAAATCTTTTGGACAGTTATCTTGGCAGCCGAGCAAGGTCATACAGCCAAACACTCCATCCTGATTACCAATCACATGGTAAAAATCCTCTGCTGTGCGGGCATCGCGACTATCCATCTCGAAACGGGCGATTTTCATCATGCCCACGGCGCCGACAAAGGTTTCACGCATTTGTTTAGTCGCACAGGCAGAAACACACACACCACATTCAACGCATCGCTCCAACTCATATAAACGCGCCGCTTCGTCTGGATCCATGGGATCTTCGAGTCGATGCACATTAATATCATTAGCTTTAGGGTGCAGCCACAACTTTAAGCGCTCGGCCAATTCACGCATAAACTTACCCGTATTCACCGATAAATCACCAATCAATTCAAAGCCTGGCAACGGCATTAAGGTGATTTCACCCTTAGGGTATTTGGCGGTTAAGGTACGGCAAGCTAAGGTTGGAAAACCGTTGATGACCATAGCACAACTGCCACAGATACCCGCACGGCAAACAAAGTCGAACTGCAAAGAGGTATCTTGCTCTTCCCTCAGTTTATTGAGTGCAATAAATACCGTCATCCCCGGCGTTTCTGTTAACTGATAACGCACCATCTTGGGCTTGTCGTTTGGCTCCTGCGGATCATAACGAAAAATATTAAAGGTTAACTGGCGACCTTGGCTCATTATGATTTTTCTCCTAACGCATTGGCAGATGGTGTTTTTAAGGTATCACTTAGACGTTCATTATTGGGTTGCAAACTCTCGGGTAACTCAAATGGCATAAGGGCTCGCTGCCTTTGATAGCGATCAGCATCTTCCCCTAGCTCAGCTAAAATCCCCGCAATTTGCTGCTCACGCTTCTCGGTATCTGGATGCACTATGGCGTTGTTAATGCCATAACCACGATAACCCGGCGGTAATTCCATCTTCATCACATCGAGCGCTTCGTAATTAAGCACAGGTTCGAGTGCATTGGCATCAGGCCAGCTCGCCAAAGTGCGATTCAGCCAATCTCTGTCATTTCGCTGCGGATAATCCTCACGGGCGTGGGCGCCACGGCTTTCGGTACGTGCCGCCGCACCGCAGGCCACTGTGAGCGCCACTTTGAGCATACGTTTAACCCGTAATGCTTCCACTAGTTCTGGATTGGCGTGACGTTTTTTACACTTAAGCCCAAGCTTGCGCGAACGCTCAAGCAATACTTTAAGCTCGGCAACGGCTTTATCGAGTTCAGGGCCATTACGGAATATCCCCACATAATCCATCATGATGCGCTGCATTTCGCGCTTGAGCTCGAAGGGACTCTCAGTACCATCGCCATCCACTAACGTATCGATTTCATCTTGCACTTGCTTCATAAACTTCTCAGCAAGCTGGGTGTTGATTTCTAGACTGTTGTTTTCACAAAAATCAGCAACATATTTACCGATAATCATGCCGCCAACCACAGTTTCCGCTAGCGAGTTCCCCCCTAAACGGTTAAAACCGTGCATATCCCAGCAGGCCGCCTCACCAACGCTAAATAATCCTTTGAGTTGTGGACTCTCGCCCGTAGCGTTAGTACGGATCCCGCCCATGGAGTAATGCTGAGTTGGGCGTACGGGGATCCAATCCTTAGCAGGATCGATGCCGAGGAAATTCTCACAAATTTCCTGCACTTCCCTAAGGTTAGTTTCGATGTGTTTGCGACCTAGAAGGGTAATATCCAGCCACAAATGCGGTCCATAAGGACTATCGACTCCCTTACCTTTGCGTATATGTTCTGTCATCCGGCGTGATACGACATCCCGCGACGCGAGTTCTTTTTTATCGGGCTCATAATCCGGCATAAAACGATAACCGTCTTTATCCAGCAATAATCCACCATCACCGCGGCAACCTTCAGTGGTGAGAATACCCACTGGTACGATAGCCGTAGGATGGAATTGCACCGCCTCCATATTACCTAGAGTCGCTACACCGGTTTCTAAAGCCAGCGCATGCCCAACACCTTCACAGATAATGGCGTTTGTTGATACTTCATAAATACGCCCATAACCGCCAGTGGCAATTGTAGTGGATTTAGCCACATAAGCGCGTAGCTCACCCGTAATCAAACAACGGGCAACTACGCCATGGCAACGTTTGCCATCGTGAATGAGAGCCAGAGCTTCGATGCGCTCATGGACGGGAATATCCATGGAAATCGCTTTGTTATCCATCGCATACAATAACGAATGGCCTGTACCATCTGCCGTATAGCAAGTACGCCATTTTTTGGTACCACCAAAATCACGGGCATTGATAAGACCATGGGCTTCCTGGGCCTCATGGAGAGTGACCTTTTGCGCATTAACGATCACTTCCCTTGGGCCTGCGGTCACCCTTGACCAAGGCACGCCCCAATTAGCCAGTTCACGTACGGCTTTAGGTGCACAATGAGCAAACATACGCGCAACTTCTTGATCGCAGCCCCAGTCTGAGCCCTTTACCGTATCTTGAAAGTGCACATCTTCATCATCGCCCATACCCTTAACGGCATTCCCTAAACTCGCCTGCATTCCCCCTTGCGCTGCAGCCGAGTGTGAACGTTTAGCAGGAATAAGCGATAGGACTAAGGTGTCTAGCCCGCGTTCTTTCGAGGCAATGGCTACCCTTAAACCGGCAAGTCCGGCTCCTACCACTAATGAATCGGTATAAATCAGTTTCACGCCTGCTCCTTAACGGGATCTGCTATTGTTGTCGGGTTTATTCTCATTTTATTTATGCTATAACGCTTTTTTTGTTTTTGATTCAATTTATTACAGGCTTAACCTGCGTGTGGTAAAAATGCCAGCAGTGACGCAATACCCACAGTGACAAATACCACACTGATGATTGTCTTCACTTTTCGTAACCGAGCACGACTATTGAGATCCCTCGCCGCCCCCCATTTCAATGCCACACGATAAATGCCAATGGCCGCATGCAATTCCACTGTAAGCAGTAATGGTAAGTACAGCATCCACACACCTTGGTTCCAAATTCTGTCGGCGCTGCCTTGGGGACCAATGGTTTCGGGTGCTGAGCCGATAAGCCACAAATGCACGGGTAGCAGCAATAAAATCACTACACCAGTCAGCGCCTGCCAACGCCACAAGCGAGTATCGCTGTGGTTAATAACCTGCATTTGTTGCCGTAGCGCCCTTTGCTGATGCAAATTCATGGGCAATTTTTGTAGCGCCACTACCACATGGACGAAAGCCAAAACAGCAATACCCATGGCGATACAAGTAACCACCCAGGGGTAACCATGACCATCAGAGGACAGAAAACTCAGCTCCATTGCGCGCGCTACCCAACTCATGGCATCTGCACCCAATAAAATCGATGACACTAACACTAAGTGGGTCCACAAAAAGACAGCAAGAATGACACCCGATAAACTCTGGCTTAAATCAAGCCAAGCACTCCATTTTTTTATTTTTAAATTGATCGCCATTTCACGTACCTCGCCCATTGACCTCATTGAGCCAATCCCATTAAGTCCAAAGCTAAAAGTCAATATCGCTCACATATCCATCAAAAAACCTGAGACAGATCAATCAAGAGATAAATAATTAACCAAATGCTTAAATATTAGCAGTGAAATAAAACTCTGCTTTACAGGTGTAGTATGCGACAAGCCCAATCCCTACTTAGGAACAAATGGCTGCACGGGAAGACTTAACTCACTTCCAATAAAAAGGTATGAAATTAAGCTCGCAGTACCAAGGCACAATAAATAGATAATCAAGACCTTAATGACTTTACGCAGACCAGAACGCTTGGTCGTGAATCCCCACTTAACCGACACGCGATACAAACCAATCATGGCATGTATCACAACTGCAGGTAGTAGAAGTGCATAGAGTAACCAAGCATTATTGTGATACACACGCTCGGCCGATAAATGCGGACCAATTTCTGGATTAGTAATCATGGTGAAAAGGTGCACTGGCACAAGGAAAAATAGAATAAAACCAGTGATAAGCTGCCAAAACCAAGCGTGGGTATCTTTGTGTTTAATTCCCCCCAAATGTGAACGGAGCGCACGCCACTGCCCTAGCTGTGCGGGGAACCGCCTAAGCGCCACCGCAGCATGGGTAATCACCACGAGTAACATAAATACAGAAAATATTTTAGTCACTATAGGAAAACCATGGCCAGTACTACTGAACATGCCACCTTCGAAGAACTGTACTACATGGTAAAATGCGTCTTTACCCAGCAGAATACTCGACTCAATATGCATATGCAGTAATAGGAAACCCCCAAGCATTAAACCCGTGGCGCTCTGTAATCTATCCGCCTTAGCCGACCAAGGGTGTCCTAACGCTGGTGTAGTCACCCTATTGTGAACTCGAGTTACGCTTGTCATTTCGCATATACCTATGTGTTTATTATTGGCACCTCTTGGCAAACTACACCATAGCAGCAACAAAAATCGGCGTTCAGCGTCACAGATTTAAAATGTGAGCCACCTCACCCGGCAGAATGTAACCCTTAGAAGGAGATCACAAAACTCAATATAAAGCCAAACAAAGGTAAAACCAATTAACCAATAAATTTCATATGGTTATGCTAAAAAATAAAACTGACAATCCGTTTTTGAGTACTAATCCGCACTCGGCCACTAACACCTTGTCTGCACAGACAAAAGCTCAATGCCTCGATACCCATTAGCTGACCCCTAAACTATGGTTATACCCAAGCCACCTTGACTAAAGCGCTTTAAATTCCTGCCTAATCCTGCATTTTGAGATAGTTTGGGTATACAATACCGCGATATTTTGAACCCTTAGCCTTTGAACACTTAGTCACAGGATGCCCCCATGCCTTGGATCCAACTCCGCATAAACACCAATAGCGATGACGCTGAAACCATCAGCGACTTACTCATGGAAGAAGGCTCAGTCTCTATCACCTTCGAAGACGGTAAAGACACGCCGATTTTTGAACCTAAACTGGGTGAAACCCCACTGTGGCGTGACACCGTAGTCGTCGCCCTATTCGACGCTGAAACCGACCTAGCACCGACCATTGAAATGCTGAAAACCTTGCCTTTCCTCGGTGAGAACTTCAGTCACAAGGTCGAACAAATTGACGATAAAGACTGGGTACGCGAGTGGATGGATAACTTCCACCCAATCCAATTTGGCTCACGTTTATGGATCTGCCCAAGCTGGCGCGAAATACCCGATCCGAGCGCAGTCAATGTGATCTTAGATCCGGGTCTAGCCTTCGGCACAGGCACTCATCCTACTACAGCGCTCTGTTTAGAGTGGCTAGACAGCCTAGATTTAAGCGATGAAGAAGTGATCGACTTTGGTTGTGGCTCCGGCATCTTAGCCGTGGCCGCACTGAAACTGGGGGCGAAAAAAGTTACAGGTATCGATATCGACTATCAAGCCATCGACGCCTCACGTGCTAACGCCGAACGTAATGACGTGGCCGACAAGCTGGCGTTGTACTTGCCAGAAAATCAACCCGTCGATCTTAAGGCTGATGTATTAGTTGCTAACATCCTCGCAGGCCCACTGCGTGAACTTGCACCACTTATCGCAGAACGCGTAAAGAGTGGTGGGAAATTAGCCCTTTCAGGCCTACTCAAAGAACAAGCCCAAGAAATCTCTGACTTCTACAGCCAATGGTTCGATATGGACGAAGCAGCTCACAAAGAAGACTGGAGTCGCTTGACAGGTAAGCGTAAATAGCAGTAATGCCATGGCCTAACATGCGCCATTGCTGGCTTCGGCAGATTTTGCCAATTACTTCTCAACACTTAAAAGTCAAGAAAAAAAATTGCGCCTAGGTCATTTATTGACCTTTTCACGGCCATCAAAAAGGGCTACTATAGCGCCCCTTTGAAGAGCTAAGGTGAGACATAGAATGCAGATTGGACCCTATCAACTGAAGAATCAGCTGATCGTGGCACCAATGGCAGGTGTCACCGATCAAGTCTTCCGTAATCTCTGTCTTCGTTATGGCGCAGCCCTTGCGGTGTCAGAGATGCTTTCATCTAATCCTGATGTTTGGGATACGGATAAAAGCCGCCAACGCATGATGCATTCTGGCGAGGAAGGCATCCGCTCAGTGCAAATTGCAGGGGCCGATCCTGATTTAATGGCACAGGCCGCTCTGTTCAACGTTGAACAAGGCGCCCATATCATTGATATCAACATGGGTTGCCCTGCAAAAAAAGTGAATAAAAAGCTGGCAGGCTCAGCGCTGATGCAAAATCCGCCGCTGGTAAAAGCAATTTTACAAGCCGTGGTCGCCGCAGTGAATGTGCCCGTCACGTTAAAGATTCGCACAGGTTGGGCTCCAGAACACAAGAATGGTGTTCAAATCGCCCAGATTGCAGAGGATTGTGGCATTGCCTCGCTCGCCGTTCACGGTCGCACAAGGCAATGCATGTACAAAGGCTACGCCGAGTACGACACCATAAAAGCAATCAAACAGAATGTCTCGATTCCTGTCGTCGCAAATGGGGATATCGACAGTCCGGAAAAGGCCCGCTTTGTGCTGGACTACACCGGTGTCGATGCTCTGATGATAGGACGGGGTGCTCAAGGACGACCTTGGATTTTCAGAGAAATCCAGCACTACTTGGAGACGGGTAATAAGCTAGCGCCCATTGAGGTCGCCCAGCAACGTGAAGTCATGCTGGAACACCTCACCAAACTGTATGATTTATATGGCGAATACAAGGGTATCCGCTTCGCTAGAAAACATATTGGATGGTACCTAGACCAAGAAGCTCAGCGCCAATTTAGGGCTGACTTTAATCGGCTGGAAACCGCTGCAGAACAGTATTCCCTCGTGGAATGTTATTTTGATGAATTAGCACAGAATTAATAAAGAGCAGAATAGAATGTTTGATCAGACAACTAATACAGAAGTTCACCAGCTTACCGTTGGCAAAATCGAAACAGCAAACGGCACTATCAAGCCCCAGTTATTACGTGACGCTGTCAAGCGTGCCGTAACTAACTTCTTCGCACAGTTGGACGGTCAGGAAGCACAAGAAGTTTATGAAATGGTG
This sequence comes from Shewanella profunda, assembly GCF_023283765.1. Lineage (GTDB taxonomy): Bacteria > Pseudomonadota > Gammaproteobacteria > Enterobacterales > Shewanellaceae > Shewanella > Shewanella profunda. The sequence continues at coordinate 7,495 of NZ_JAKILG010000051.1, forward strand.
CTAAGCGAAGTAGAAGCGCCTCTACTTGACATCATCATGCAACACACTCGTGGCAACCAAACCCGCGCAGCAAACATGCTAGGTATCAACCGTGGTACTCTGCGTAAGAAATTGAAAAAGTACGGCATGAACTAATCCGAAAGGACTAAGTGATTGTTAGGAAACGGGCTTATTAGCAATGATAAGCCCGCTTTATTTTAATGGTTACACACATGGTTACACGCAGCCATATTCCATACATTAGAAATAATCATCCTACGTAATTAAAATCTGTTAAGTATTTATGCTAACTTGACTACGTTGATACCTACTCACAATGAAAATGGAATTTTATGAAAAAACTAGCGATTGCACTGTGCTTAACACTCACAGCCTGTACCTCAATGAATGATGCATTAACCCCATCAGTTAAAATTCAACAAAATGCGTTTGACGGAAGTTTAGAAGTAATTCAAGCGCCTGTAAGTGCAGCCTCCTCAATGTCAGAAGCAAAACATACTTTAGCTTTCAAATGGGCTAAACAAACGCCAGATGTCATTTACTTGTATGCAGGGGTTGCAGGGATTGAAACCGTCAGTGGGTTAGCCTTTAATGTTGATGGTGAAATCATTGATAACATCAAAAAAGTGGGCATAACTAATGTTGATTTAGGGCATACAGCGACTTTAAATTTACCCAACCGCTCGACAGCAGCTTTTGTCATATCAAAAAGAGATTTTGAAAAAATTTCGAAGGGTGACTTGGTCAAAATGAAAGTTGAAATGCTTAACTCATATTCAGTGTCTAGTTTTGGTAAAAGCGTTTTTGCATCAATAAATTCAAAACTCACTCCTTTTATTGCAGCTATTGAGCAAAACATTTAAAAAATGGGATAGATTATTAAATCGGCTCATTAATTTATTCTAGTGGATTTTTAATTGCAGTAAGCTCTTAGGGAAGGTGCGAATAAGTATCCAGTGAATAAAAAATGAAAATTTTAACCATTAATTATCAAATGGTTACAAGATAGCATTTTCGTGCCACATGACTTGTTCGCACCTTCCCTAGTTTCTACATATCTGGGTACGTAAAGCTTTTCATCAAGTAGTTTAAAATTCTTAGGGTAACATTAGGATTCTTAGTGTTTTCTTATGGTTATCCATTTCCCTTATGACATAGAACTAATTGCCTTGAGCAAACGACTTAACAAATTCTTCCTTCTGCTTTTCGCTTACTTTAACAACTAAGGGCTAGTACCGATAAACCTTAGCCACTAGGTAACGCCACTCTGGATCATCTGAACGCATTATTGTATCTTCAAAGCTAGCTCCACTAACCATTAAACGCGCAGCAACCAATGCTTGATCACTCACTGCATCACAGTGACTCACAACATCTCTAACATAATCGTGAATGCCCGTAATCCCTAGCTTGCTTTGGTTTATATCCTTTCCCCCTAACTTTAAATAGATATGAACTGTGATAAATTGCTTTGTGTTGTTTCTTAAAATCTAACCTATGAAAGAAATGCCAGCGTGACCAGTAAGGGCTACCTCCTGAGATTTCCAACCATATTTTCTTTATTTTAATACTTAAAGCCCTTGGGTGATGTATTCGATTCCCGTCCATCATTAATACACAGTGATAATGTTGCTGCTTGGCCTTTTCTATTTCTCTAGCCCATGAATAGCCAACATCTTTTGTTTTATAATGCCGCTCAAGCTGTCGCCTTAATCGCCTAAAAAAAATACTCATCAAAAAAGAATCTTTTGTTGCGCTCTTATCGTCAGCAAAACGTAAGTCAAAACGGTACAGGAACACTCTAGAATGTCGGCTTACCATCCAAGCTAATTCATCAAGAAAGGTCTTAAATGGCTTAGTGTGAATACCTGATGGCTTAGCCTGCACCCTGTACACCTCACCACCATGTTCAATGTATTCTTGATAACTCACATACTTCATTTAAAGATGCTTAAGACAATAGCGACTAAGACAATAGATATTATTAATATCCGAGCTGATTTAACTCGCCTTTCCTGCCAACTTTCCTTTACTGGCGGCACTTCATGCCAATACAGACCGCTATCATTTGAGGGGTAACAAGGTGGTAAGGGTTGTTTTAGCTTGTTCACACCATACACAGCAATAGTTTTAACGATAGTAGTCGCTAACTTTTTGTTCGGTTTGTTATGTGAGTTTTCAACTTGATATGAACACATAATAGGCTTACCCTTTAAAAGCTGGTGACGCTTGGTCGCCAAACTTCACACCACCAGCAAGTTCACGAAATGCCCTTGGCTTATTGGTCAGGGGCGTTTTGTTTTAAGGGGACGATTGAGTAAATCTTTCGCCTTGAACCATCATTGGCAGACCTTGAGTCAATGAATAAGCCTATTGCAGCCAGTTTGGATTCAACACGCTGTATAAATGAAGGTAAGTAAGGTATTCGGTGATCTTGGAATTCATATTCTTTGCGATAGTCGTAACCGCCATTAGCCGCAATAGTCATCAATGCTTGATATTGCTTGGCGGTGAAACGCTTAGCATTGGCTTTCAGTAATGTTTGGACGAAGTTCATTGCACGCCCTCCCATTCACCACGAACCCAAGCTTGAACATCCGATTCAAGCCAACGAACACAGCGTTTAGTTAATCTGCGACCTTGTGGGAACTCTCCTGCTCTTTCTAACTGCCAGATTCGAGTACGGCTCAGAGAAGTAGCGGCTTTCACGTAATTTAAATTAACGAGCTTTTCCTGTAACAACATATTAAGTACCTCTGGTTTATTGTCGTTACATTTTATCTACCTTTGTCTTTTAACAATGAGGGAATAAAATTGGCAATAATATTCTACCGTCTATTATCAGCCTTTAAAGCTTGTGGAATATTTACAGGAAAATGTGACAAATATTTGTTCTTTTGTTCTGCACTCCAACCATCTGGTACATAATTCAACATCCGCTTTATCTCCAAATCTGGATAAATTTCTTTTTGTTTTTTATCTAGACTAGACCCTTTCATTGTAAATTGGGGGTACATCATATCTAGAAGTGCTGCAACTCTCTCACAAGCATCTTTCCTAGTTAAACCACACAAATGTTCAAGCTTTGCAATCGCAACACAGGCTTGATACAAAACTGCTTCTTTTTGGGGCTTTACGCTAGATTTCTTTTTACGATCAACAATATGTTCACCACACCTTTTATCTAAAAATAGTTTTGTTATTTCATCCAAAAGCACTGGCACCAAAATCTTATATTTATAGCAAGCCAAATAAGCTTCCTCTAAATAACATGCCTCATTCAATTGAAAATATTTCAAAACAAGGTTTTGTACTTCTATCCTCAATGCGCTGTATTGCTCAAAGCGAAAGCTAGACACATCCATTTGTTCAGTTAATTGCTCATAAAGCGTATCAAGGTACCTATGCTGTTCTATTGATAATTCAGAATTTTTCATTCGCCCTCCCTAGCATCACCACATTATTTGTGTCTCCTCGTAGCAGAGCTAGCCTATCCTGCCACGTGTTCAGTGCATCTAACTTTTCTGGTAGGTACTGACTGCGATTGTAGATACCCGCCACGCCTTGTATTGAGTGACCAAGTAACGCCTCTACAACATGAGGGGCAATGCCCATATCGTTTAACCCTGTAGCAACTGTGCGTCTTAAATCGTGCAAGCTCCATGAATTATCATGGCCTAGTAACTTGTAAATCTTGCCGCCCCAACCGCTGACCGCTTCTGCACTCTTTAGTTCACCCAGTAAATAACCGCCCTTGTGCTGCTCACACAATGATTTCAGCATAGGAATTAACGCGTCAGGTATGGGGCGCTTTATCTCACCACTTTGGCCTTTGGCTTGGTCTTTATCGCGGGTTTTATTGTGGGCTGCAGGAACCGTCCAAACCTTAGTATCAAAGTTAAACTCTTTGGTTTGTGCAAGCCTTAACTCTTGAGTTCGGCAACCAAATGAGATGAGCAGCAATGTAAGATTGCGGTAATAAGGCATCATCTTGCCTGCATCCAGCCATTTAACTAAATCCTCAAGCCTTTGCCAGCTATCATCCTCCACAAGCCGCTGTGAGCGTTTGTTTTGCTTTTTGGCACCTATGTCATCCAGTTCAATATCAAACACGCTTCGGTCTATCTCATAACCTCTTTTGGCACAAAACTTAAGGGCTTGCTGTAAATTCCTGAGTACGTAGCCAGCCGCAACAGGATATTGCTTTGAACTCTTACGGATTGTTTTGATCCAGTGGGGCTTTTGGATACTGGCAAGGGGTAAATGGCCTAACTCTGGTACTAACCATTTGTTGAATTGCTGTCTGTGTTTGATTGCGTTAGTTCGTTTGTCGAGGGCGTATTCATCAATCCAAAAATTAAGCGCATCTTCTACAGTTATCGGTTTAATTGTTCTATCAATGGCAAGGGCTATTTCAAATTTAGGATCTTTACCATCTGCCAACCATGCCCGACATTCGTCACGTTTATCTCTAGCTTTAGCCAGCGTTAAATCTGGATAGTTGCCTAGTACGATGGTATGTGGGCTAGTGGTTCTGTCACCAATGCGGTAGCGAAAAAGCCAATTTAAATTGTTTTGCTTATTAACCTTTGAGGGGCGAGCGCGAATACTTAACCCTAACCCGTCACTTTGAGTAACGGCCTTTACGTAATTGTCGCTTAATAGCTTCTTTAGTGCTGTATCAGTTAACTTATTCTTGCCTGCCATATTCACCTCTGGTTACACGCATGGTTACACGCACTTGATAGTCTAACCCTAAACATGGATAAACAATATACAACAAATCAACATTTAAGATATTGTTTTAAAATAGATTAGTTAAACTCAGGCAAAGTAAGGTAAACAACGAAATACACTAAAAACGATTGTACGGCATGAATTAATCTAACTAGATTAATTGATTGTTAGGAAAGGGGTTAACCTGTAATGGTTAGCCCCTTTTCACATTATATGTACCCCCATATGTATCCCTTACGTGAGTCAATTGAACGCTCAGTATTGAGTGTTCTTACACCAACTTACTCAACTAAAAATTAGCGATATGATCGGAAAAAGAAATTTGAATAAAACCGTTAATTCAAGCCTAATCTGATACCTACACTATAAAAATAAGGAGCTAGATAGCCAAAATTCTGCACCAGAATAATCTATTGTCGCTCCTGTCAATCCACAACCTGTGGCAACGCCACCAGACAATAAACAGCATATCAATGACGAAAAAAAGCATACAACTAACCTTAAGGATCTGAAAATGCTATTTATAGTAAATGGTATGGTGGATTGCTTTGATATAAGAACTTCCGATTTTGAATCAATATATAAAGCAGTCGCTTACGAGATTTATCCAGTAAGCATGACTGCGCCAGTAAAATCACTTCTGGTCGGTAAACATGACGACCTTGGTGGCGCAATAATGGATGACAGCGGCTCTCCATTTGCTATATATCAAGCGCTTATAGCTAGTGGCTACGAAGTTGTTACGTTTGATGATGAGTTTCTGGAGCAACTGCAAGCTCATAACGAGTCAATGGACATCATTGATGATGAGCCAGAAGGCATTGAAGACGGTCGACACCCGCTTGACTTTACGGTGTATTAAAACTGAATCATTCAGGAAATATTTGCCAGAAAAAGTAAAGCGACCCAACACTCATTTGAGCCGCTTTACGTCCTGTAATGTTACACGTTTACATACATCTCAATTTTTGCCGAAGTTCCTGAAAACTTGAAACCCAGTAATAGCGTTGATTACCACACATAGAACAAGTACATGGCGTTTAAAAACTGTACAGAGCCGTTGGTGCCCAGTGACTCCCAAATAGCGCTCTTAACTCATGTATCCACTTCAAGATTCGAGCGCATGCGTCCTACTCCCTAAGGAATATTTCACGCTGTTAACTGTGACATCAATAGCAATTCCCGAGTATTTTAGTCGGGTTTGCTTGATCAAAACAAAAGCAGCAAATAATATGCATGTAAATAATTGCCCGCTTTGGAGTGTTTCTATGTCAACTACCCATCAATCAAATGCTGATCTTTCAGCTGCAGATTTATCATCGGAACGATTAGATCACCAAGAATCATCGGTTTCGTCCACTTGGTTAGATAGAAAAGTCGGGGAACTCGTGGCCGAAGATTTTCGCCGTGCCCATATATTTAGCCAATTTGGTATCGATTTCTGTTGTGGTGGCGGTAAACCGCTATCAACGGCCTGTGAACGGGCAGGTGTGAATGCAGATGAGGTGTTAAATGCACTGAATACCATGGCATCGCTGGGATCACAGGATGATAAATTAAACCAGTTACCCCTTAGTGAACTCATTGATTACATCGAAGTAACCCACCATAAATACGTTCGGGAAAAAGCCCCTTTACTCATTGAGTATTCAGAAAAAATGGTACGGGCTCACGGTGAACATTATGCTGAAGTTGTCCCCTTTGCTGGCTGGATTCGTGCTTTAGTTGAAGATTTAATGCCCCATTTAATGAAAGAAGAAAGAATACTCTTTCCTGCAATTCGCGCCCTCAGTCAGGGGGAGCAAATCGAAGGCTGCTTTGGTCATATAGGCAATCCTATCAATGCAATGCAGCATGAACACGAAGAAGCTGGGGCAATTTTGCAGAAATTACACGAATTAACCAATGACTTTACCCCACCGGAATATGCCTGCACAACATGGCGAGTATGCTATGCCACGCTCGCTGAATTTGAAGCAGATCTGCACCAACATATTCATTTAGAAAATAATATATTATTTCCTAAGAGCTTAAACTTGGCCCAATAACTGACTATCACACTCCATCCTCTTGGGTGATTAGCCCAATCATGCACCCAAAGGCTAGACTCAGATCTGGCCTTTGAGTCATTGGCATGTTACAACAAACTCAAGTGCCGCTGACGGACAAGCTGCCATGACATTTCAATCCTTTGCACTCGATAATATCGCCGATTTACAAGAATCGGCTCAGGTGGAGTTTAAACTGGCGGGTGGCCGTGACGGCCAAGGCCAACTTCCCGAGGATATTTGGGCGACCTATAGCTCTTTTGCCAACACCTTAGGTGGCGAGATCATTCTCGGCGTACGGGAAGATCGCGGTCAGTTCACCATTGAAGGAATTCCTAACCCTTTACCGGTATTGCAGGAGTTTTGGGAAATCCTCGACGATCAGCACCGCACAAGTCACAACATTCTCGAGATTTCAGATGTTCAGCTTATCCAAATTATGAATAGAAAACTGATCAGGATACGTGTACCTGTGGCCCCAGAACATTTAAAACCCATTTTTATAGGTGGCAATGCTTACACAGGTACTTATTTTCGGGTGGGAGACGCAGACATGCACGCAAGCCGCCGGCAGGTAAACCAATTACTAAGACGAGCCCATCACTGCAATAAACAGACAAGGCACGTTAATTTAAAATCCTGCGAGTAAATAACCACCCATAGCAGCTATTGCTGCACCAGAAATGCGCATCAATTTACGCTGACCAGTAATGCGCTGCATACCCAGTCCAATCATCACCCCCCCTAAATGGATCACTGCGGTACCACATAAAAATCCTAGGGCATATAGCATCGGGCTCGCCAACGCTGGCATTTCAGTACCATGGGCATGACCATGAAAAATCGCAAATACCCCAACAAAAGCCATGGCAAATAACAGCGGAAGCTGACGGTCAAATGCAATAGCAAGACCGAGTAACAACACAGATAAAGCGATACCAATTTCAACGAAAGGCACGGCAATAGCATATAAACCTAAAAGGCCGCCTACTAACATAAAAGTGACAAAAGCTAAGGGAACCGTCCAAATCGCGCGGCCACCGAGTTGTGTACTGAGCATCCCCACGCTTAACATAGCGAGCAGATGGTCAAACCCCAACACAGGATGATTAAATCCAGACATAAAACCACCGCCAGAATGGATTTCATGGGTTGATGCTGGTGCAATAAATAATAATGTCAGCAGAGTCAATAAGCATAAACGTGCCATATCAGCATCCTTGGTGAATAGGTTTTTGTTTTAATAAGGTTAAATGATAGCCAAGACTCTACTGCAAAAAATAAATACAAACTTTGATCCTAATCACCCTTAGATTGGCAAAAGCTTAGGGGCTTAGTTGCCTTAACCAAATCCACACTATGACACTATGACACTATGACACTATGACACTAGCATTTTGACTAATGAATCTAAGGAGGCAATCTCCATATGGGGCAAAAGCGCGGCGATTGGCAATGATGCAACTTGTCCAAAACTAGGATTAAGCCAAACCGACTGACAACCGGCTAATCGCGCACCACGCACATCGGCATTCATGCTATCGCCCACATGCAAAAGTTGTTGCGGCCCAATATCTAACCGAGTACAAGCAAGGTAAAACATATCCTTAGCAGGCTTCATATGCACACCTTGGCCTGGGCGCAAGACAAACTCGAAGGCATCCCCAAGACCAATTCGCTCAGGGTCCACATTGCCATTGGTAATCCCAACCAATCTAAAATGCCCTGATAACTGCTTGAGCAATGAGAGCACGGTATCGGAAACTTTAAAATGACTACGGTGGAAATAAAAGCAATCTAAACCTTCTTTCGCGCCCCGTTCCGCTTCGCTTTCACAATAGCCCAGTTGTAATAATCCTTGGCGAAGAGTAGCAATTCTTGCCGCCGACGTATCATGTGCCAATTCGGGAATTTGTTGTAAAAGTTGCAGTTTTAACCTTCGCCAGTCAAAGGACTGCCATGCCTGCGTTAGCGGAAAAGCCCGGTGCAAAAACTGAGTTAACTCGGCTTCGGCATTCAAAATATAGGGCTGATTATCGTACAGGGTATCGTCGAGATCGAAACTGATCGCTTGAATATTTTGGGGTCTAAGATAACAACGCATTATTTATCCTGCTGTTTTTTCGCTCTAGGATGGGCGCTATCATACACCTTAGCTAAGTGTTGGAAATCTAGACTGGTGTAAATTTGTGTAGTAGAGAGGTTTGCGTGACCTAATAATTCCTGTACTGCACGCAGATCGGCACTCGACTCCAACATATGAGTCGCAAAAGAATGGCGTAATTTATGGGGATGAACTCGCACAGATAATGCTTGTTCCTGTCCCCATTTTGCCATCCGAGCCTGAATACTACGATGAGATAATCGCTTGCCTTTTGCGGTTACAAACAGCGCCTTATCTTCACAGGGAATTAGCTGACGGCATATAAGCCATGCCTCTAATGCCTTGATAGCATAACTTCCTACTGGCACAATGCGCTCTTTATTGCCTTTACCTAACACTCTAACTTCACGCAGATCGTACTGAACACTAGATAAATTGAGCGCCGCTAACTCGGCAAGACGTAATCCGCTGGAATAAAACAATTCCATCATGGCCTTATCCCGCAGCGTTAACGGATCTGTGCCTTCGATTTCGAGCAAATGGGTAATGGAATCGACATCAATATTTTTTGGTAATGGCTTGGCTTGTTTAGGTGCACTGAGTCCTTTGGCAGGATTAACCGCTATCATCCCTTCCCGCAGTAAAAACTCCCCCCACTGTTTGACCGCAGATAAACACAGGGAAAGCGAGCGAGGACTCAAGCCTTTGCGATGTAACTTTGCCAACACTTGCTGCCAATGCTCTCGACCTACATTAAGCAAGGTAACATCTTCAGGTAATAGTGCGCTGGCACGATTGAGTTCATAGAGATAATTACGTACTGTGTGGGCCGATAACTGTCGCTCTGAATGTAAATAACGCTCATAGTTCTGCAGACATGTTACCTTGAGGTCCGACATATCGCCCATTTGCGTACTCATATCGGTTTCCTTATCAGTGCCTGTCAAATAGACTTTTCTGGAACGCTATTTCAAGCAAGGTTCTAAACGAAATCATAATTTAGCTAACATATGTACCAATAAACGGCGTAGCTGTTCGAGCAGCATGTTATCCATATCTGGGTGAAAATGGGTTGCATCTTGGCTGGCGATAGCAAAAATAACGGGAATATCTTCGGCTAACTTCACTAAGGCGACAGAGCCTACTTCGGCGCCAAAAAGTCGCTTGGCTTCTTGCTGGGTTAAACGACCAAAATAATGACCCTTGCGCAGACGTTGCTCCCAAATGGCCTTCATATCGGCCCCCACATCGAGAACGCTGATCAAACGCACATGGCTAAAATTAAACTGCTGCTTTAGGTTGTCAGCTAATACTTCTTTAAGAGATATTAGATCTGCGCAATTCAATAGCTTGAAAGACAACTCAGTATTGAAAAGATAGATTTTTTCATTACGCGCTGCCATGCTCAGCAAGCTAGTGATTTCTTCCTCCAGCAGACTCACTCGCTGGCGCAGCAGTTCTTGGCGTCGCTCAACTAATGAAATCGCGCCACGTTCCGTATGGGGCAAACGCATTGCCAACAATAGTTCGGGATAACGGTTAAAAAAATCAGGATTATCCAGCAGATACTCGCGAATAATCTGTTCATCGAATGGAAGATTTATCTGCGGCATAAGAGGCTCTGTCATAACTGAATTTGTCCATCGTAAACATGTTGTGCGGGGCCCGTCATCCACAGGGGTTTACCCTCGCCTTCCCAGTTGATGGTTAAAGTGCCACCCGGTAAGTCCACCCGAACTTGCTGATCAAGTTTACCTTGTATTTGACCAACAACCACAGCAGCACAAGCTCCCGTGCCACAGGCTAAGGTTTCTGCAGCGCCGCGCTCATAAACACGCAGTTTAATATGGCCAGAGTTTACCACCTGCATAAAACCGACATTCACTCCGCGCGGAAAGCGTTCATGCTTTGTCAGCAAAGCACCAATCTCAGCAACGGCGGCACTGGTCACATCTTCCACATCAAGCACACAGTGCGGATTGCCCATGGAGGCCGCACCACATAAAAAGGTTTGCTGCGCGGTCTGCAGTAAATAGGTTTTTTCAGGCTTTTTGGCTTTAAAGGGGATTAGGCTTGGCTCAAGTATCGGTACGCCCATATTCACAGTAACAGTACCATCACGCTCCAAACGCAATGTCATCTTGCCAGATGAGGTGCTAACACGAATTTTATTCTTATTTGTTAGCCCTTTATTACGCACAAAACGGGCAAAACAACGGGCACCATTACCACACTGTTCAACTTCACTGCCATCTGCGTTGAAGATGCGATAGTGAAAATCTAAATCGGGGTCATAGGGTGGCTCGACCAAGAGTAACTGATCGAAACCTATACCAAAGTTACGGTCGGCTAAACGGCGGATCTGCTCAGGCGAAAAGAAAACGTTCTGCGTGATCCCATCGACCACCATAAAATCGTTGCCCAGTCCGTGCATCTTAGTGAATTGGATCAAGATACTTATCCTTTAAGCCGAGGCGCCGTTCATTAAGTAATAAACCAAGCGCCTGAATCAATATAATTTTTCTAGTTTACGGCAGGAGTTGCTCACCTTGCCAGAGCTGTGACAATTTTTCTCGCTCACGCACTAAGAAAGCTTGCTCGCCATCCACCATTACCTCAGCCGCACGGGGACGAGTATTGTAATTGGAGGACATAGCAAAACCATAGGCGCCGCTCGAACGCACCGCAAGTAAATCTCCCGCAGCTAAGGCAAGTTGACGATCCTTACCTAAAAAATCACCTGTTTCACACACTGGTCCTACAATATCAAAGGCATAGCTTTGTGCGTCCCTCGGTTGGACTGGGATAATATTCTGCCATGCGCTATAGAGTGCGGGGCGGATCAAGTCGTTCATCGCGCCATCGACTATCGCAAAACGCTTGTCGCTGTTTTCTTTAAGGTATAAAACTTGGGTGACAAAAATCCCCGCATTTGCGGCAATGGCACGGCCCGGCTCGAAAATGAGTTTGAGTTTACGGTTGCCTAAACGCTGGAGTAAAGCCGCGGCGTATACATCGGGATGCGGCGGTGTTTCATCATCGTAGGTCACACCTAAACCACCGCCTACATCGAAATGCTCGATGACAATACCTTGCTCAGCCAGACGATCAATTAAGGCAAGCATTCGATCCATGGCATCGAGGAAAGGTTGGATTTCAGTCAGTTGTGAGCCGATATGGCAATCGACACCTTTCACTTGTAGATGTGGCAAAGAATGAGCACGAGCGAATACGGTCTCGGCCTCATCCATAGCAATACCGAATTTGTTTTCCTTAAGACCCGTTGAGATATAAGGGTGGGTTCCTGCATCCACATCGGGGTTTATCCGCAAGGATACAGGCGCCACTTTACCTAAAGCACCCGCAACCACATTTAATTGCTCAAGCTCGGCACTCGATTCGACGTTAAAACAGTAAATGCCCAGATTAAGCGCTTGCTCCATCTCGGCAACGGTTTTACCCACGCCAGAAAAAACCACTTTGTCCGGTGAGCCACCCGCTTCAATCACTCTGGCTAATTCACCACCCGAAACGATATCGAAACCACTACCTAAGCGCGCTAACACATTAAGCACTGCCAAATTAGCGTTGGCTTTTACTGCATAACAAATTAGATGCGGATGATCCGCTACGGCATTATTAAAGGCATGCCAATGGCGCTCAAGTGTCGCACGGGAATATATATACAGCGGTGTACCATAGGTTTGGGCTAAATCAGCAACCTGACAACCTTCGGCGTACAAGGCATTATTATGGTAGAGAAAGTGATCCAATGTCCGATTCCTTACTGCGCTTAGTTGCGATAATGATTCTAGTTAGGCTGATTAGCGTGTTTTTTCAGTCGCGATTCGCGTCTGTGTCGTTACTTCAGCCTGCTCTTCAGGACTTAGCATTGGCTTAGGTTCCGCGACTTTTTTAGGCTGGCTCGCTTCGGTCGCAGGCTTTTTATATAAAGGGCCTTTCTGACCGCATGCAGTAATGAATAGGCTACCAAGCAATAACAATAAAAACAGTCTCATTTTTCTCAACATCTGTGCATCTGGTGACTAATGGCCTTATAATCGCACCCATCTTGACGAAAGCAAAGGACAGAAATGCATGGCTATGACAGATACAGAATTTCACCAGCTCGCCGATGACATGTTCCAAGCCATAGAAAACGCGATTGAAACCGCAATTGATGAGCAAGATGCCGATGTCGATATTGATGCCAGCGGTAATGTTCTGCAGTTGGAATTTGTCGATGGTTCTAAAATCGTGATCAACAAGCAAGAACCTTTGCATGAGATTTGGGTGGCAACGCGTTTTGGTGGTTATCACTTTAGTTTTGTAGAGGGCAAATGGCTAGACGGGCGTAATGGCGGTGAATTTATGCCATTCGTTCAAGACTCTATACTACGCCAAGGCGGCATTAAACTTAGCTTCTAAAACACGACAAAATAACAATGGGAGCTCAGGCTCCCATTGTGCATGTTATTATCATTAAAACTCGGCATCTTGATCGGTAATATCGATACCAAAAGGCGCTACGGTTAGGTCACCAGCGACTCGGACTAAATGAAAAAACTGCGGAATATTAAATCGCGCCCGTGCAGCATAATGCTCATCAAACACGTAATGGTGACTCACTTTATTGACAAGCTCACTCATATTTGAACCATGTTGAACATAATGACTGAGTTGATTTTCTTCATCGAGAATAAACACATCTAAATTACCACCCCGTTGGCGTAAGAAATACTGAATAGCGCCCTTAGCCGCAAAGTTTTGAATAATATTTGGCATGCTGGAAAACGGATCATCCCCCAGTGATGGCCGTGGCAGTTGTACTAGATGGCTACGAGAAAGCTGCTGATAAAAAGATTTAGCATCACTCAAATCTTCATAGGCCATACCTAATGGATTAAAAAAAATGCCATAACGGATATGACTTATTTGTAAGGGTTGCACGAGTATGCTTGATTGCTGTGCCTGCTGGCATAGACGCGCCGTTTGCTTGAGTAAATTCTTCACTGCGAGTTTGAGTTGTGGTCGTAATTTTTGTGAACAACTGATTACATCCATATCGACAGGCAAACTTGCTCGCCTTAGCCCAGGAGTGACAAAAGCCAATGCCTGCAATACCGCTGTATCGCCTTCAAAACGATGGCACTGCCATTCCCCCCAACTGTTGAGGCAAATCGCATCTAGGGCACCGAGCATATTCTCTTTTTTACGCCCGAGAGAGAACACGTTGGCATTCATCAGATCAACCATCATCTCCTGTCCACGCCAGTTAATGGTGGGGTCGCAGTCCAAATTGAGCACAAAAATGAGTTTACGGAAATGCCACGGTTGACATAAGTCCCGCTTAGACACCCGCCAGTCATGGTCAATAAAATGCAGTAACCGCTTTGCCGCATCGGTAAGTCGTTTCGATTTGAGTTTACTCTGCCCAAATTCATACCACTTAGTATCAGGAGTAGACACCCCATTTAAGCAGGCCCAAATCATCAATGCCGAAGGTGTTTTACCTTTGCAAATTGCGGATTCACCCAGCAAGTTCTTCGGCTGTGGATCTTGTCGATAAAGGTAATATTGGCTCTCGCGGGAGCTGGATACCATAGTCACTTCAGATTCGGCAACCGAGTTACTCCACAACAAATTGAGCTTCGCGATTTGATCTTCGTCTTGGGTAAAATAGGTGTGCAACTTGCGGGTCAACATACCTAACTCTTCTATCCGTAAGCCTTCATTCAACTCATGGGTAGATGCAAATCGCAGTAAGGTTTGATAACTCGCCAACAACAACTCATTGAGTTGTTCGTTAAACCAATTGAGCTGACCACTGTGCCAATGCTCACAATCATCGAGGGTATTGATGAGGCTATCAGGCCATTGCCATTCCTGAACCAGCTGCTGCATTTTAGGGTAACGCCAATCTTTTCCATGTTGAGCGCGGCTCAAATACACACCACATTTTAAGTAAAAACAGCGACGAACAATTTCAAGCCGTCGAGTGTCATTTTGCTTCAATAAATAGGTTTCAATCGCTTCATATATAGAGTAATACGCATCGTTTGAGGCCGAAAAATCCCCAGCAAGCGTTTTCTGCCATAGGCGATCACAGAGCAAATGTGAATGGGGATATTCGCTAGCGTAAGCCTCGAGTAAAAGCACCTTAATCAATGCCTTATGCGGTTTATTTAAACCTTTATAGAGTTGCCATAACGAGGCGCCAAAATACTCACTCGCCGGTAACTCATCCACATTACCAAGATATAATAAGTCAGGATTTAACTTAGCATCGGGCCACCAAGCAATGGTTTTACCCGCCAAACGAATTTGACTACGGTAAAACTCTTCTAGCAAAAGCCAATGTTGGGTACTACCGCTGTGCTCGTGCGCCATGGATGACTGACATGCTGAACGCCCCTTTTGGCCGCCACTGAATTGCTGCGGATGCACTAAGTAAAAATTAACTTCAAAATGATAGTCGGCAAACCATGCGGTTAATCTATCGGCTTTAGTACGAATTAATGCCAAATCTTCATCGCACAACTGCGCATGGTGAACTAACCAAACATCGACATCGCTCTTAGCATTTTGACCAAAGCTTGCCGTGCTGCCCATGGCATATACACCTTCAAAGGCATAGGTATCCAACTCTTGACTTGTAAAAGGGAGCTTAAATACATCGCACGCCAGTGACTCACGACTTCCCTCTATATAACCATTAATACCGCACGGAGTATTGGGGTGATGATAGCCAGGATACAGAACACTGTTCTGATGCATTAAAAAGGGGATCAGATAGAATAAGTGCTTTTGCAAAGGAGATAGCAAAGCTAAAGCACGCGCGATGCGTACTTTATTAAGTCTTTCTGCAATATCAGGAAATAGGTCTTGCTGATCCATCCTAAAACACAATACCTAACACTTATGAGAAGTGTGCTTATGTTAACACTTTTGACAAGACGAGCAACTAAATGAGATGTTCATCACACTTTCAAGCCATTCAGAACGCTGCCGACTTCAAAGAATCGATACGGCTTCCTTACATTAACTTATTGCCAATGTTAGCATTGGCGCAACTAAGATCTTTGATTGGAAACTAGGCATGTCTGAAAACCGCATACGTATCGCAACCCGCAAGAGTCCGCTGGCCATGTGGCAAGCTGAATTTGTTAAAGCCGAATTAGAACGCATTCACCCAGGCATTGTAGTTGAATTACTACCAATGAGCACTAAGGGCGACGTTATATTAGATACGCCATTAGCAAAAGTCGGCGGTAAAGGCCTGTTCGTTAAAGAACTTGAAGTTGCAATACTAGAAGATCAAGCCGATATTGCTGTGCACTCAATGAAAGACGTGCCAGTAGATTTCCCTGAAGGACTGGGGCTTGAGGTGATTTGCGAACGTGAAGATCCCCGCGATGCCTTTGTATCGAATATCTATAAAACGATCAGCGAATTGCCACAGGGCGCAACAGTAGGAACTTCGAGTCTACGCCGTCAGTGCCAATTACGTGCATCGCGCCCCGATCTCATTATTAAAGATTTACGCGGCAACGTTGGCACTCGCCTAGCTAAGCTTGATAACGGTGAATACGATGCCATTATCCTTGCAGCTGCAGGTTTAATTCGCCTCAAATTATCAGGACGTATTGCCAGCTTTATTTCCGCCGAAGAGTCCTTACCCGCTAACGGTCAAGGTGCTGTGGGTATTGAATGCAGAACTAACGATGAGCGAGTTAAAGCACTGCTGGCACCATTAGAGCATTTAGAAACCCGCTACCGTGTTATCGCCGAGCGCGCCATGAACACTCGCCTCGAAGGTGGATGCCAAGTGCCCATTGGCGCATTTGCTGAGATTAATGGCGATGAGATGACATTGCGCGGTCTAGTCGGCAATCCCGATGGCAGCGAAATTATCGAAGGCATCATCACAGGTCCAAAAACCGAAGCTACGCAATTAGGTGTTGCCCTTGCCGAAGAACTCTTAAGCAAAGGCGCAAAAAGTATCCTTGACGCCGTTTACGCTAAAGCCTAAATCGATGAAAGTCTTACTGACGCGCCCCGAGGGGCGCAATCAGTCTATGGTCGATGCCTTAAATGAACGAGGCATTGCCCACTACGTCACGCCATTACTGGGTGTTGAACCGACAATCCACATCACAACAGCTGACCCGCATCCACTGGCCGATACCGATATTATTATCTGCATCAGTGCCAATGCCGTTATTTTTGCGGATAAAGCCTTAAGTAAAACCGACTCGCAAATCGTAACATGGCCTAAAGCTCAATACTTTGCCGTGGGCCACGCGACATGGGAAGCGCTAGATCAGTTAGGTATTTTCGCCGTTGAAGCCCCCGATGATTGCCAACAAACGGAAGGCTTGCTTACCCTTGCCTCCTTACAAAATATTCCAGCTAAACAAATTACTATCATACGTGGCGTTGGTGGTCGTGAAGCCCTAGCCGAGCAATTAACCGCCCGTGGAGCAAATGTGCGCTATTGGGAAGTGTATCAGCGAGTGTGTCCACCGTTAGATGGGCACAGTATTACACAGCAATGGCAGGACTTTGGCATTGACACTATTGTGGTCACCAGTGGCGAGGTACTCAATAATCTGATTAATTTAGTGCCAAAAGAGTTATTTGCATGGCTGCGCTCATGTCATATCATAGTCCCAAGTAACCGAGTAGAAGCTCAAGCTCACGCCTTTGGTATAAACCAAGTCACCAATGCCAATGCCGCCAACAGCAAAGCCGTGCTAAACGCCCTTAAACTCTAAGCGCTATTTAGCCCGATTTTACTCGAATTTCGGCAGTAGCATGTTTTCAAGGACTGTTAAATGGATAACAACAAGCACGACGCAAAGAGCCCAGAATCCGAGGCAAATCCAATTATTGCGCCATCGGCAACGACCGATGAACCATCGTTACCTCCAACGTCATCCTCTGAAACCCAAGCTGAAGCCGACGCAGTAAAACCTACAAACACAACTAGTAACGCTGCTGCGTTAACCAAGAGTTCTTGGGCAATTCGCTTTAGTATTTTATTAGCTTTAGGATTAACCGTTTGTGCCATTGGCGGTGGTTTTGTGCTGTATCAGCAACTCCAGCAACAAATTCAGCAGCAACAGTTGGCACAAGATGAAAAAAACAGTGCCCTGCAAGGCCAATTAGAACAAGCGTTATTACAGCCTAATAAGCGAATAGACCAACTAGAACAACAGCAACTTAACGACGCTAAAACCTACCAAGAATTGTCAAAACTTGTCGAGAACCAAAGCCAACTGCAGGACAGAGTCAATAAACTTGCCGAGCGTAGCCCAACACATTGGATGGCATCAGAAGCTGAATACCTTGTAAATATGGCAGGGCGTAAACTCTGGTTAGAGAAAGATCCCCGCACCGCCACCGATTTATTAAAATCGGCGGATGAAACCATTGCCGCCATGAACAATCCAGCACTACTGCCTATCCGCAAAGCACTCGCCAAAGATATTGCAGCAACGGCCAGCATTAAAGCTACGGATATTGATGGTAATGTATTGGCCCTCGATGCCTTGATTGAGCAGCTCGATAAGTTACCGCTAAACCGTCGCGATGCAGAAGCCGATGCAACTGAAGATGCAGCTATCACGGACGATTTGAATGATTGGCAGAGTAACCTAAGTAAGACGTGGAAAGCCTTAACCCAAGATTTTATTACAATTCGTCACAGAACAGCCGATGCTCCAGCACTATTAGCTCCAGAACAGCAGTGGTATTTAGTTGAAAATATTCGTCATAAACTGCTGCAATCCCAACTTGCTTTATATCGCTATGATAGAGCTGCATATCATCAATCATTAATGATGGCACGTAAGTGGATCCAAACTTACTTTGATCCGCAAGATCACAAAACTATCGAAGCAATAGCCGAAATCGATAAGTTAGCGACATTGGAACTAGATCCAATCACCCTGAAATCCTTTACGGCTAAACCTCTGTTATTACAGCTCACAAGTTATGGTGAACTGACCTCATCAGAGGATGCACCACTATGATAAAGATATTAATTTTATTAGGGATTGTACTGATAGGTCTATGTATCAGCCCTTGGCTAGTCGGTAACACAGGTTATGTATATATCGCAGCCGGTGATTACCAAATTGAAACCAGTTTAGTCTTTGGGGTCATTGCATTAATTGTATTTTATGCAGTATTCCAAGTAGTTGAATGGCTAGTCATTACTACTATTAATCTATTACTGCGCAGTCGATTTATCCCCCACCACTGGCGTCGCCGCTCTGCGAAAAAACATACCCTTATGGGCGCTCTTGCCCTCGCAGAAGAAGATTGGCCAGCGGCAGAACGCGCCATGATAAAAGGTGCCGACAACGGCGAATTACCTGCACTTAATTTACTTGCAGCGGCCAGGGCTGCCCAGTATCAACAAAAAATAGCAGAGCGTGATCAATATCTTGACCGCGCAGCATCACAACCCTTTGCCGCCAATGCTGTAGCAACAACCCGCACTCGTTACCTATTAAAACAAGGTGAATTAGCTTTAGCACGCGCTGAGCTCGATAAATTGTCCCCCACGAGTAAGAGCAAAGCACCTGTACTTAAGCTTGCCCTTGAGTTATATCGGGCACAACAAGATTGGGATGCTTTAAAACTATTACTCCCCATATTGAAGAAACGTCAAATCCTTGATGATGATCAGTTAAATGAACTCGATGTAGCTACCCATTGCGCTTTACTTAAAGCTGCTGCGACGAAAAGTGAAGCGGCATTAGAAGAGTGCTGGCAGTGGTTATCACGTAGTGAGCGAAATCAGTCTGAATACCTAGCTATCTACGCTATTGCCCTATGCCGCTTTAATCGTAAAGATCAAGCGATGAAACTGTTACTGAAAAAGCTGCGATTAGCACCCGATACTGCACTGTTAAAGGTAATACCTGATATAACCACTGCCCAAGACATGGATATCCGTAAACAGCTACTAAAATATGAAGTGACCCACGAGAATAATGCTGATTATCAAATTTGCTTAGCCAAGCTATATCAGCAAACTCGAGAGATAAAAGAAGCTAAAACCTGCTGGCAAAACGTCTGCCGACTAGAGCCAACCAAAGAATCTTGGCTAGCATTAGCACGCATCCAAGAACAATTGGGCGAACAAGGTAATGCTAACCAAAGTTATCGCCAAGCCGTCAATCTGTAATTCAAAGAATAAAAACCGATCACATACGCTGTAACACATATATTAGAGTTATGGCGTTTTTCTTAATCGTTATCCTTCCTCTATCCATGTAAAAGCCCCTAGTATTTTACATTCATAAAAACTTAACCTCCTACGATCCAGACCGATTTGTTATATATATGTTTAGATTTAGAAATCAAAGACACTAAATGCAGCTATTTTTATAAATAAACACACAACATCTAGTTACGCTCATAAATTACGTCAATTTTACGTGCACCACCCGGTAAAAAGCTGTAGTACCAAGCAATAGCGACGCGTCAAAAAATTGACTTACCATCACACATTAGCTAAAATTTCACCACTTGTATCACAACTCCACATATTTGTTGGTTTTGTGAACCTTTGTTTGGATTAACACTTGGGTGTTGGGAGCTAATTATGGGATCGGTCATTACATCAAAAAAAGGTTTGCTAAAGTTAGTTAAAGGGCAAATCAATATCGAAGTTGATGGTTCAAATCAACCCGCTAAGGATGGCGAACAACTCCCGAAAGGTGCTGTCCTCCATATTGGCGAAAATGCAACGTATGAAATCACCTTCGATGATGGTACTAAACTATCGAACGAAGACGTACCTAGCACGGCTACAGCGGCATCACCCAGCACTAATAACGAAGCAGCCTTAGATGAAATCCAAGCACTACAAGATTTAATCGCTTCTGGCGAAGATCCAACCCAAAGCCTACCAGAAACCGCAGCAGGTAATACTCCCGGCAATGATGGTAATTCAGGATACGTCACTCTAGCGCGTAGCGGCAGTGAAACGATTGCGGCTTCGGGCTATTCAACTACAGGCCAAGCACCAACAACCATTGCAACTAGTGAGCTAACCCAAACAATTGCGACTGACTCTCCATCTATACTTGCGAATGATATCAGTACTATTGATGAAGACACGGTTGCAACAGGCAACGTGCTCGACAATGACAGCGATGTGGATTCTGAATTAAGTGTGGTGAGTTTTGAGGTTGACGGCACCACCTACGCTGCGGGTACTGACGTTACCCTTGAAAGCGGTATTTTAGTTATCAATGCCGATGGTTCTTATACCTTCACACCGAATGAAAACTGGAATGGCCAAGTTCCGGTTATTACCTACACCACCAATACAGGTGGAACTGCAACTTTAACTATTGAAGTTACCCCTGTTGACGATGTGCCAGTGATTGCCGGTGACGACAGCGGCGCGGTCACCGAAGATGCCAGCGATCCAGTGTTAACTGACACGGGTACCCTGACCATCACCGATGCGGACAGCGGCCAAGCGGTATTCCAAGCCGGCAGCGGCGTCCCAAGCGTCGGCGCCCTCGGCAGTCTGACCATTGATGTCAATGGCAACTGGACCTACAACGTTAACAACGCCGATGTGCAGTATTTAGCCGAAGGCGAAACCAAGGTGGAAACCTTTGTGGTGCTCAGTGCCGATGGCACCGCGCACACCGTCACCATCACCATTACCGGCACCAACGATGTGCCAGTGATTGCTGGTGACGACAGCGGCGCGGTCACCGAAGATGCCAGCGATCCAGTGTTAACTGACACGGGTACCCTGACCATCACCGATGCGGACAGCGGCCAAGCGGTATTCCAAGCCGGCAGCGGCGTCCCAAGCGTCGGCGCCCTCGGCAGTCTGACCATTGATGCGGCGGGCAACTGGACCTACAACGTCAACAATGCCGATGTGCAGTATTTAGCCGAAGGCGAAACCAAGGTGGAAACCTTTGTGGTGCTCAGTG
Organism: Shewanella profunda; assembly: GCF_023283765.1. Classification (GTDB taxonomy): domain Bacteria; phylum Pseudomonadota; class Gammaproteobacteria; order Enterobacterales; family Shewanellaceae; genus Shewanella; species Shewanella profunda. Next base: position 29,361 of record NZ_JAKILG010000051.1, read on the forward strand.
CCGATGGCACTGCGCACACCGTCACCATCACCATTACCGGCACCAACGAT
>NZ_JAKILG010000052.1 GCF_023283765.1 Shewanella profunda
ATTCATAGCGTGCGCCTAAAGTTGTTTTGTAGATCAGATCAACAACATCAGCGCGAGTTCAAAAAAATCCCCCGAATTTATCGGGGGATTTGTGTATAAGAGACAGGCATTGGCGGGTCTTTGTTTTAGATTAAGCCGATTCGATTAAAAAAACCTTTACCAGCTTGCACTCTGCGTACTGGTAAAGGGGAGTCGCGTGTTCTAAAAGATCAGCGCGATTAAGATAATGATCGGAATTGGGATCCCGATAAACCAAAGTAATATTGAACGCATAACAACCTCCTTTAAATTGAATAAACAGTGTGCGAATTAAGCATCGCGTTGACGGCCACCGAAAATAGCCATCACACTTGCGACAAATGCGCCCAACAATAGTGCTACAGCCATCCAAAGTGCAGCATAGGCTGATGCTTTACGTGCTTCATCTGCGGCTTGGCGAGCCGTAGTTTCCGCATTTTTCAGCGTGGTTTGTACTTTCTCAAATCCCTGTGACACACGCTGCTCTGCTTCCTGCTGAGTCAGATCGGTTCGTTGTGCAATGAGTTGACCTATATAACGTTCGTCCTCTTGCGGCAACGTACCTGTTTGCAGTGCCTGTGCGAGTATCCGTGAGACTTCACGGACTGGAATTGGCAAGATTTCAGGGGCTTGCTCGTTTGCCAATGCGTTTACTTGGGGTGCTGTAGCTTCAGTTTGGACGCTAGGCATTTGCTCATTGACCTGAGGTGTCATTCTTTCTGCTGGAATTTCTTGGGCCGGTTTGTTTACCTGCGGTGGTGTTCTTTCACGGGAGCTGTTAGTGTCACCACGGAACAGTGAATCAACAAAATAGCCGATGGAATGGTCACCCCTGCCAGAGCCAGTCTCACCTGCGGCTAGCGTTGCAGCCGAACCCACAGCGGTTCCTGCCACATTCCCTACCGCACCTGCCGCTTTGCCGACAACGTTAGCACTAGCACGGACGCCACTGCCAATGCTACCCACGACCGACGTCAGTACCACAACGGTTAGCAGTGATGCGACAGCCCATGTCAGAAAACCGTGAGCGGTATCGCGAAAGTACACTTCATCCGTATGTACATCTGTCCATTTGGTGCGCAGTCGTCCGGCTAGATAGCCGCCCATGCCTGACGCAGCGAGTTGAGTGAAACTCAGCCATGCGATTGCTGCAACACCAAAGGTTGCTGCACTGATGCCCTCCATACTCCACGGCGATATAGCAGAGAAACCCAGCCCAGTGCCGAGGAGCATTAATAACAGTGACAGCGCTGCGGCACCTGCCGCTCCTGCAAAGATGGCTGCCCATGAGACGGCGCTAGATCCGTATGGGGTGTTAATGATGTTTGCTGGAACGCGGCGATCTCTCATCGGTTCCATACCTAGGTTAACTTCTGACATGTGTCTCTCCATTTTGTATTTATAAATAAGGTAGTAAGGTTATCCACAGTGTTGGCATTGTTGTTGGAGCTGAAAAACAGTACGGTTATAACGGCACAGGCTTCCTTGTTGGTGTCACTCCGTTATTCGATGCCAACACGCATATCCATCAGTTTTTAGACTTCAGCATGTCATCACGAAGGTTTTCTGCCCGCGCTGCGCCAATGGCGGTTTCAACCTTTTTCACTTCCTCTGGAGGTGGTAGGACGGCAGGTAAACCAAGCGACTCGATCCATAATTCGCGCAGGAATCCCTTGGTGTGATAGAGGTGATGGTGCTCATCCTGCGCCACCAATTCGAATGCAGTTTTTAACGCCTTCGTTTCCTGGCCCTCTCCGTGCTCTGCCAGATGTCCAATCAATTCCCAGTTCTGGTGATCTTTGGTTTCTGCCAGAACGACACACTCGCCAGCGACCAGTTGTGCTGCAGCGGCGGTGTCTCCTGCCTTTGCCATTTGCATCGCTTTGACCAGCGAATCTCCAATATGAGCCGCGACTTTACGACCTGGTGTCATGGTGTCCGGATCCAGTCCTAGCTCACCAAAAACATCCATTAATACCTGCTCGTGGGTGCGAGTTTGCTCAAGGTACTCTTGCCATTCAGTTTTTAAATCCTTGTTCTGCGCGCATGAAAGTGCAGTTTCATAGATCTTTATGCCACCGCGTTCCGTCTCGATAGCCTGATACAACAACTCGTGCAGTTGTTTTTTGATATAGGGTTTCTTGTTCATTACGTTATCCTTTAGTGACATTGTTTAAACAGTGGTTGGTAGTGTGCGACAATCGTGCTGCTTAATATGGTTACAACTTCATTGGGTTATCGAATCGCGAGAGGGGTGGCGATGAGCTGCGACCGCATCAATAAATACCGGCACAATGTCAGCCGTATCGGCGCTGTCTGCCAGTAGGATCCCCTTATCTTCATCCATGCCTGATCCAACGCTGGCCATGTCCAGCAGTTCCCGTCCGTTACCCAAAGCAAGGATCGTTTTGCCGTGTAGGTACAACTCTTTTATAAATGGGATTGTGTTGCTATTGCCTGCAAGTGCCCGAACCGCATCGTTTCCATCGGGTAGGACCATGGCATCAAACAGCACAGCTGGAGAATTCTCCATCGATTTGTCCGCTTCTATTTTCTCGCCTGAAGCACCCACAAAGCTCCCTATTCGCGGCCCCACAAAATGAACGACAGCTCCAGCGTCTACTAACGCCGCATGAAGGCTGACCAAGGATGCATGGTGAACACCGTCCTCGATTAACACGGCAATCTGACGTGTACGGATACCGCATTCGCCCGGTAATGCCATCAGCGACAAGGCGGTAGAGACTGTTACTTCAGGTGACAGCGGCTCAGCGATGGCTTTGGGCATTGCATCGGGAACAGCCATACCTAGGCCTGCAGCAACTTCAGCGGCAAGTTCAGGGGAGACATTCACCAACGAGGACAGCATCCGATTGCGTATGGCAGGGACTGCGACTTTGCTGAGCTCGAAGCGAAATGCATCGACGATATGGGCTTTTTCGACAGCCGTTTGACTATTGAAAAACAAAGTTGCTTGTAGATAGTGCTCGGCGAATTTTTCCGGCTTGCCACGGATTTTGTCTTCGCTAATTCTCTCTGGAAACGACACAAATCCGCTGCTTCCAGCTTGAAATGGACAGCCACCCGCCAGTGAATTTGGCTCGTAGGCAACACGGCCACGATTGATCGCCTGACGATGAATGCCATCGCGTTGGTTATTTTGAACCGGGGCTAGTGGTGCATTGATCGGGATTTCGTGAAAATTCGCGCCGCCTAAACGGGTGATTTGAGTATCGACATAGGAGTGGATACGACCCGCAAGCAGTGGGTCATTAGAGAAGTCTATGCCCGGAATAACATGTGCGGTACAGAACGCAACCTGTTCGGTTTCGGCAAAGAAGTTATCAGGATTGCGATTGAGCACCATACGCCCAACAGGCAGTACTGGCACCAGTTCCTCTGGGATCAGCTTAGTTGAATCGAGTACATCGAAGCTGAAACCATCGGCCTGTTCCTCGCTAAAAATTTGTAACCCGAGCTCCCATTCCGGAAACTCGCCCGACTCTATGGCTTCCCATAAATCACGTCGGTGGAAATCAGGATCTGCGCCCGATATTTTCACCGCCTCATCCCACAGCAATGAATGCGTGCCTTGCAGCGGCTTCCAGTGGAATTTACAAAATACGGATTGCCCCTCTTCGTTTACTAAACGAAAGGTATGCACGCCAAAGCCTTGCATCATGCGATAACTGCGCGGTATAGCGCGGTCCGACATCACCCACATCAGCATATGGGTGGACTCTGGCATCAGTGAAACAAAGTCCCAGAAGGTATCATGGGCCGATGCTGCCTGAGGCATGCCGTGGTGTGGTTCAGGCTTAACTGCGTGCACTAGATCGGGGAACTTCATCGCATCCTGAATAAAGAATACTGGCATGTTATTTCCAACCAGATCCCAGTTGCCCTCGTCGGTATAAAACTTCACCGCAAAGCCGCGCACATCACGCGCCGTGTCTTTTGAACCACGCTCGCCAGCTACCGTAGAAAAACGTACGAACACAGGGGTGATTTTGCCTTGCTCGGCAAAAGGTGCTGCGCGAGTATATTTGCCCAGTGCATCATAGGCTTTGAAGTAGCCGTGAGCTCCTGAACCGCGAGCATGAACTATCCGTTCTGGGATACGTTCGTGATCAAAATGGGTAATTTTTTCCCGCAGGATGAAATCTTCAAGCAAGGATGGCCCACGTAATCCAGCTTTCAGGCTATTTTGATTATCGCCAATCCTAACCCCTTGATTGGTGGTCAAAGGCTGAGCGCTTGCATCGACACGAACCCGATTGAGCGAGTCGACCATAGGGTTAATCCCAGGTCGCACAGCGCTACCGGTTTTAGCCGTTTCGATATCCTCAGTTGCCGTGCTTGCCGTTAATGCAATAGAGGGCAACTCCACCGTCACACCGGGTACAGGTGCCATGGCGTTATCAAAGCCATAGTCGAACGCCTTATTAATGTTGTAGGGCATAGCCGCGACCAAGGTATCGCTATCGCTAGCTTGCTTTGCAACTATGTCATTCGTTTTAAGCACAGATTCCTGACCCTCTGTTGCGGCGACGGATGAGTCGTCTTTGCTTTGCACTCGTGATGACGGGTCTGGTTTTTTATTCATAGCCATAATTGTTCTCCGGTGAGGTGGGGAATGTTGACAATAGAGATACCGCTCAAACCGCCAACCTTTATCGATTCTTATTGAGTTGATGGGCTGTGTCTGTTCGATAGCGAACCATCCCCAGGACCGTATCTGCATCGCCATATGCCGTTTTTTTGTTCGGTTCGACAACGCACCGACACTGCGATTTGCATCCTTCAAACTGGTTGCGGAACGCCTGTTTTGTTGCAGCTAAAGGTCGATAAGCAGAGCTTGACTATGATTTTTCGATTCACTTTTAAACCCCTGTAAAAGAGGCCTATGAACCTAATACCTGATCTTGAGTTAAGTGTTGCCGCACTGCATGTACGCGACTTATTGTTTGCCTTTATTCTGGCCCTGCCGATCGGTTGGGACCGCGAAAAGCGTGAACGTACGGCGGGCTTGCGCACCTTTCCGCTGGTCGCAGTTGCCGCATGCGGATATATGCTGGTTGGTATTGAGGTACTGAGTTCAACGGATGCAGAAGCCCGTGTGATGGAAGGTATCATCACAGGGATAGGGTTTATTGGTGGCGGTGCCATTCTTAAAAATGCGGTGAAAGGTGAAGGCTTTGTTTCAGGTACTGCAACAGCTGCAAGTCTATGGTTAACGGGAGCTATCGGGATATCGGTCGCCACTGGCCGCCTCGAAATTGCGCTGGTGCTCAGCGCCATGACGTTCTTTACCTTAAGGCTGATGAGTCCAGCTAAAGCGATCGTGGGAGAACAAGAGGACAAACAAGGGTAACTGAGTGTTTATATAAGGCATTGGAAAGCAAGAGGAAAAACCAGAGGATACGTCTCTTTGTGTGTTTTATCTCGGTCCCAATGATAGGTAATCATTGGCATCTGGAGCTAAAAAAAGACCCGCATTGGCGGGTCTTTGTTTTACGGATACATTACCGACTATTGCAGCAATATATTGAACTTAAGCAAGGTTTCAACACCACTTGGTGTATTCACTGTTAGTACCACTTGGCTGCTAGCGGTTCCAGTATTCTTGAGGAAAAAGTCCGTCATACCAGCATTAGCATTATTCGTTTTAGGGACAGTATAGGTTGTTGATAGTAATTCCCCTTTATCCGCACCGATATTAAGCGTTGTGCTAGAGGGCATAATTTGATCGGCACTGTCGTAGAACTTTACGGTAAATTCGGATGTTTGCCCGGCAGGGATTGCCGTTAAAGACTCAAGATTGTTGAGAATATTCTGACCTAGGCGATCTTCATATACTTTGACATCATCTTGCCATAGGGAGAAATAGGCTTTTGAGCCTGACATTATCATCACAACCGCTTTGCGAACGTAAGTCTTATTAGCTTGGCCTGTACCACAGAGTGCGCCTTGACATTGAGGGCCGTTAAACTTTCCATCGGCACCTTTGTAGGTGCTGCTGGCGAGGTTATCGAAATAGCGTTCACCACTATCATAGGCAAAGTTTTCGTTATCATCGCGAAAGGCGGTTGGTAAATCGCTAAAGCCTGAGCTATGAAAGGTTTCAACATCAAAGCCGTTACCACTACAAGCCACAGGAACGCCATTTATCAAGCAAGCTGTTGCAATGGCTCCGCCGTCGGCTGTATCAAACTGGTTGTTGCCATTGGTATCAAAAAAGGTTTCGTGGCCTAAAGCGTAGGCTAATACTGTTATACGATGATCTTGAGGTCTTGGGGCGCTCGAGGTCCAAGTCACACTGCAGGCACCATTTTGGGTTAAGCAGCTTGGCTCTATTTGACCACCTTCACTAGTGAAGTTGACTGTTGTGTCATTGGGCGCAGGGTTGCCAAAGCTATCGGACAGCCTTGCTGTCACAGTGACTTTTTCACCATCAATATTACCTGCTTCAGGATTGGCATTACTCGTTGCTAAACTAAATCCAAGCTGTTGCGGCAAACCTGTATTGACTGTCAGTTGCTCCGATTGACTAGTAATGACTTCGTTAGTATCGGCATCAACGGCTGTGGCGACCACGCGCACTGGTGTGGGTACTGTGCCGGATAACACCCGCACACTGGCGATACCTTGGGAGTTAGTCAGACTTTCAGCATTGGCTGTGCCATTGGCAAAACTTAAACCGCCGACCACTGTATCTAAGGTAAAGCTGACCTTTTGCTGCGCTGCGGGTTGGCCGTTGGCACTGGTGACTTTAAAGCTAACTAAAGAGGACTCGCTTGCACCTGTACCGCCCGCACCTTTGATGCGAATTTGAGTGGGTTCTGCCGACTCAAAACTTAAGCTGGCAAGTGTTTGGCGTTGCAGAGTAAACGGAAAATTTGCCGTTAGCGTCTGATTACCGGCCACTGTAGTGGCAATGATTTGGTCGCTACGTTCACTGTTGCCACTGCAACTCGTGTCTTGGAAGGTTGAACTCGCATTACCTGATAAGGTGGTGACTGGCGTATCGAGTGTTGCACTATTACTGCTAGTGCAATCTGAGCTAAAGCTGATGGAAGAGGGAGTTTGCACTCGGGTAACAGTGCCGTCATTGGCCTCTAATACTAAACTCGCGCTTACCCCAAAGCTGCCGCCTGCGCTGATCTTATATGCGCCATTGGCATCGGCGGTCAAGGTGCTCGCCAATTTACCTTCGGTAAAGACAGTGCCATTGAATGAGCCGAGTTTTAGCGTCCCTTCTTGATTGACCGCATCTTTACTTAAGACTTCATACAGACTGCTGGTTTGCAGTGATTGACCTTGATATTCCACCGTTACCGTTAAGGCGTTTGCCCCTAATTCGGTATCGCTTGGCGTGTAGGTCACCTGCGCAATACCTTGGGTATTGGTCAGTGCACTGGCTGGATTTAGCGTGGCCGAACCTGCGGTAAAGGTCACTTTTGCATCGGTAATACCATTACTTTCGCTATCGAGCAATATGGCTTGCAGTTGAACTGATTCATCTACTTTAAATCGATTCACTAAGGCTGAACCACTTAAAATGCTGGCGCTGAGTTTAAAGGTTTCGGTCGTGTTGTCACCTGAGCTGATAAATTCGTAGTTGCGCGTGACGCTGAGTGCATCGGCATCGGTTGGGGTATAACTGGCGGTGACAGTTCCCGCTTCTTCCGTCAATGCGGCGTTGGAAATGATGACTTCAGCAATGCCATCTGCATTAGTGAGTTTCGTTGCGGGCGCAACAGTGCCTAGGGTCGCTGTGAAGCTAACGAGCTGCCCGCTGAGTTTACTTGAGCCCTTTTTCAAGGTCGCGACGGCACAAAAACTCGCATCGGAGGCAAAGCTTAAATTAGTGGTTGTATCGGTGCACTTGCCGTTGACTACAGTTTTATAGCCTAGCGTTAAGCTGTAGCTATCTGTTGTACCGTCAGTGTCGGTACCATCGGCGGCACCATTACAACCACTGAGCGCTAATGCGCCCAGTAATAGCCAAGAAAATACCGCTAACGTTTTGCTAAGTCGCATAAGCAACATCCTTGTGGGGCTGAAGTTAATTAGTCTTGGATTTCGCTGCGTAGATATTTAAACAGCTCTTTAGATGATTTTGAATCAGGGCCTTTGTCTAGCTCTTTAGTCGCCTGGCGAACTAAAGTGCGCAGTTTTTGCCGATCCAATTGCGGGTAATGCTCGACTAAGGTTTGGATTTCATCGTCACCTTGAGTCAATAAGCGTTCACGCATTTTTTCGAATATTTGCAGTTTTGCGGTTTCGTTATTGTTTTTATTCAACACGATAGCGAGTGAAGCCTTGATTGGCTCAATATCAAAATTACGCATCAATTTGCCGATATACTGCATATGGCGACGATACGCCTCAGTATTGACTTTGATTTTGCGTGTTTGCAGGATAGCGTCGTACAAAAATTCATCCAGCTCGATTTTATCTAGCTGAGTCTTGCTCAGTGAAACAAGCTCCATACCGACTTTTTGAACAGCCTCACTATCACGCTTGTCCGATGTTTTGCTGCTGACATAATCTTCATCAATGTCGTAGGGCTGTTTAAAATGCTCTGAATCACCAACAATCTTCATATAGATAAAACCTCAAGTAAATAACTCGCTAATAATAACATCTCCAGCCAAAAATCGCCTAGGTGAATGTGCTTATAGTGATGGTGATAAGTCTCATTTTGGTACTGATATGACGCTAATAAATAATGTGAATGGGTTTTGTGTTTGTTATGCTAGCGCAATTGCCGACAACGAAAGAGTAGCTTTGTGTCTTTGAACAGAATCGATAGTGAATTGGGCGCGCTGAAAGATGCAGTGGCCGTGGCGTTGGAATATGCCAACAAATTAGGAACCAATGCTGCCGAAGTGGCGATCAGTAAACAACAAGGATTGTCGGTTTCTACCCGTTTAAAAGAAGTCGAAACCGTTGAATTTAATAAAGATGGTGCCTTAGGGATTACGGTTTACCGCGATGGTTGCAAGGGCAGTTCATCGACATCGGATTTAAGTCCAGAGGCCATTGCCTTAGCGGTGAAAGCGGCCGACGATATCGCCCGTTATACTTCTCCTGATCCATTCAGTGGTCTTGCCGATAAAGCCTTGATGGCAACTCAGATCCGAGATCTGCAGCTGTATTATCCAGAAGATATTTCCCCCGAGGAGTTAGCCAAGCTCGCTATCCGCGCCGAAACTGCGGCACTCGATGCCGATCCTCGTATCAATAATTCCGATGGCGCCAGTGCCAATGCGCACACCGCGGTTAAAGTGTATGGCAACAGCCATGGCTTCTTAAATGGTTATTGCAGCTCACGTTATAGTTTGAGTTGCAGCGTGATCGGTGAAGATAGCGAAGGCAATATGCAACGGGATTACGATTACACTATCGCCCGTAAATTCAGCGAGATGCTTGCGCCAGAAACCGTAGGGTTAAAGACCGCCGAGAAGACGGTGAGCCGTTTAGGTGCACGCAAGATTGCCACGACACGTTTGCCGATTTTATTAGCCCCCGAGATTGCGACTGGCTTAATTGGTCACTTTATCGGTGCTATCAGTGGCGGCAGTTTATATCGCAAATCCAGCTTCTTATTGGATGCAATCCACACGCAAATCTTTCCCGATTGGTTCAATATTGAAGAGCAGCCCCATTTACAGGGGGCACTCGCGAGCGCCAATTACGACAGTGAAGGCGTGGCAACCCAAGATAGACGCATTATCGATCGCGGCATGTTAGAAACCTATTTGTTGACTAGCTACTCGGCGCGCAAATTAGGCTTACCGAACACCGGTCATGCGGGCGGTATCTACAATTGGACGCTCGGTCACACGGGCCAAACCTTCGACCAACTGGTCAAAGACATGGGCACTGGCTTGATTGTGACTGAAGTCATGGGCCAAGGCGTTAACATGGTGAACGGTGATTATTCCCGTGGTGCGGCGGGTTTCTATGTCGAAAACGGCGAGATCCAATATCCAGTGGAAGAGATCACTATTGCGGGTAACCTGAAGGACATGTTCCGTGGCGTACAAGCCGTGAGTAAGGATTTTGATCTGCGCTCATCGATTCGTACCGGTGGCATCTTATTATCTAAGATGAAAGTTGCGGGTAACTAATTCATAGTGTCACTCGTTCAGCCGTGCTGCATAGTGCGCTTAAGTCGTCTCAGTGCTTGAGTGCCAGTGGCATGCATGTGGTTTGAGTATAAAAAAGGGTAAGCGATTAATCATTTAATCTGCTTGCCCTTTTTGTTTAACTCGTCGATTAGAGCTGTTCGCCCTAAAAAGCCGTGTCGTTAAAAACCCATGTTGTTAAAAACAGTGCCTTTAAAAACTAGTCGTTAAAACGCATAGCTTGCGCTCAGTTCGAATGAGCGACCTGCACCTGCCACTTGGTTAAAACCATTACTGCTATCGGCCTTAAATTCGGCCACACTTACACCGCCTAATGGCAACTCATAATAGGTATCAAACAGGTTATTAACCGCGAAGGTGAGGGTCAGATCCTGCCATTTCATACTGCTGTTTAAATTAAGCAAGGAGTAGCTGTCGGTTTCATTTTCAAGGCGGCGGTCGTCGACGCGGTCTTTGGTCGCCACCCACTGCCATGCTAGGCTGTTTTCCCAATCTTTCCATTGGTGTTGCAGCGCCAGCTCGGTTTGTAACGGCTTGATTTGATATAAAGGTTCATCGCCTTCATCCCGCTCGCCACGGGTCACATTCACTTTGCCTAACACTTGCCATTTGCCACTGTTGGTTTCGGCAAATTGGTAGAGCGCATTAAACTTAGCGCCATAGAGATTGGCATCGAGGTTAGTGAATTTGAGGATATTACGTTTGCCATCGGGCGTGCTTGCACGGTTAAAGCCACCAATCACCTCAGCATCGATATAGTCAGTCACCGCTGTGTACCAAGTTGTGGTCGAGGCTTGCCAGCTATCACCGTTATATTTATAGGCTGCGCTCAAGGTATGGGCGGTTTCCGGCTTAAGATCGGGGTTACCTACATAACCATTTCCATCGCCATACCAACCTATCATAGTGGTCGCCATAGTGCCGCGACCCCAGCTGTAACGTTCATACAGATTCGGTGCGCGATTCTTGCGGGCTAGACCAAACTCAAGTTGTTGATTGGTTGATAATTGATAGCGGGCCAGTAAAGTGGCGTCAATCAGGTCATCATCACGCCTTCTGTCCATGGCATTAAAGGCTTTGGCTGCCTCAGCATCGACATTGGGCATGCCCATCATTGGCATATTGTTATAGGCTTGGACTTCACCCGTGTTAGTGGTGACATACTCAAAGCGAATCCCCGCCGATAACCACCACAAAGGGGTGAGATTTTGTTGCCATTCGCCATAAACGGCGGCGCGTTGACGTTCGCCATCGTTGATATTGATGTATTCATTAGGCGCCATCATAGTGCCTGGTACCGCAGGCCAAACATCGTCGAGTTGGTAGCTATAGTATTCTTGGCCGATCAGCAGAGTGCTGTCATTGCCCATTGGCAGGCGCCAGTGCAGTTGATAGCTATAGTCATCGCCCTCAGTATTCATCGGCATTTTGCCGGTTTTTTCAGGGGTGAAAAAGCCCATCTCGTGTTTCACGCCGTGCCAGTTTAACTGGGCACTGAACTCCCCATCATCTTCGAGTTTGAGCTGATAACGGGCGAGGGCGCCGTAGCTCTTGTTATCCGTCATATCCATGTATTGGTTAGGAAAACCTTGGAATGGAATATTCTGATGGGTCAGCTTGATGGCGACTTGTTGAGTCTCATCACGCCACGCGGCGGTCAGCGCATGGTTTTGTGCACGGTATAAGGTATCAATAACTTTATCGCCATTGCCATCTTTATAGCTGTTGGCATCTTCATAGGCACCTTGGTAGCTGAGGCTAACATTTTTACTGGCGACTTCAGCACTAGTGCCGAATAACAAGGTATCGCTCACGCTGCGATATCCAGCTGAAATATCGCCGCTATTCCACTTGATGGTTTCGCTCTCGCCAAATTGAGGGTTAAGACTGGTGATCTTAATGACCCCTGCAATATTGTCACCGCCTGCACTCACGGGGGATACGCCTGCAACCACTTCGGCCAGGGCTATTTGATTAGCAGAAACATAGGACAGCGGTGGATTCATATGGTTAGCGCAGGAGGAGGTTATATCTGCGCCATCAACAAGCACTTTAATACGATCGCCCATCATGCCATTGAGGATCGGTAGGGCCGATACGCCGCCCGCTTCCGAAAAATCGACGCCTTGTTCTTTAAGGATATTTTCTGCTGAACCTAAGATGTTACCGGGCACACTTTGCTGACCATGGACTTGGATGCGCTCAATATTAGTGATTTCGCTATCATCTGCCATTGCCTGTGGTATGGGGTTGACACCCAGCGCAATGGCAAGGGATGAATAGATTACTGAGATTTTAAAGGGGTGAGATAAATACGCCGAATTTGCAGCCATTTTATAGTATTCCATTCACTTGGATAATTGCGCTGCATTATAAAGATCATCCAAGTGCGGCAGGTGCGGCATATTGTCGCACACCTTATAAAATAAAGACTTAAGCGAAATTAAACCCACTCATTGCATAGATGTTGGTCTGGATCAGTTAACCAAAATAGTGGAAGTAAATTTGCTCTGTTTCCCCGCCCGAGTCCATTGCCGCCAGTGCTTTGGCAAATTCATAGGCTTTAGTGTTGGGTGATAGTAATGTGTTCACGCAGTATTCAGAGGTGGAAAAGGTATAGCTTAATATAGGTTGTAGGGCGATAAACAAAAAGTGGTAAATCCTGTTTTGTATATGAACGCGGATTTCAAATTGATCTCCTTATCTATGGATTACATAGGTAATCCATTTGCCAAAAATGTTATGGCTAAATAACGGTTAAAATTTATGGCTGTTGGTCTAATCTTTTGTTTTTATTTGGGTAATATTTCATGCTTTCCGACGAGTAAAAGTCATTTTTTAGGTTTGGTTGCACAAACTCTGTACATCTTATTAGATTGCGCTATAGTTTGCGCGATTAGGCCATGGGCTTAATTTTCATTAAGTAGTGAGGAATATAATGACTAAGCAAAAACAGCAAAATATGACCTTAGAACACGAAAGTGGGCGAGGCACCATTACCGACAACGCACTCAAAGCGTTAGTGACGAGTCCCTTGTTTAGGACCCGCACCGAGAAAGCGAAAAAGGGCAAAGGGTCATATGACCGTAAGGCACAAAACCGAAAGGGGCATCAGCACAAGGGCGATGCCCCTTTTGACTTTCTAGGTCTGCGCTTTTGTTAATCTGCTTTTTTACTGCTTTAGTTCGCTGCTTTAGTCTGCTGTGTTAGTGCCTCGTTAATCCTGCCAATTCATGCTGTTCCGCCAGCCTTTACGCCAATCATTACGCTTAAACATTTTTATTATTGATCCTTGCCGGGGATTAATTGTACTTTCGCCCTGAGCGAGTATGGTGAACGCTTAGAGCGTTTTAGCGAAGGAGATACGCATGGCACAGCAATATCGAATCGAACACGACACTATGGGTGAGGTGAAAGTCCCCGCAGATTGTTATTGGGGCGCACAAACTGAGCGTTCGCGGCAGCACTTTCGTATTGGTGCTGAGGCATCTATGCCTGTCGAAGTGATCCACGCTTTTGGTTATTTAAAAAAGGCCGCCGCTATCACTAATCAACAGCTTGGCACTTTGACGCAAGATAAAGCCCAGTTAATTGCCCAAGTGTGTGATGAGTTGATTGCAGGTGAACTCGATGCGCAATTTCCCCTAGTGATTTGGCAAACGGGCTCGGGCACGCAAACCAATATGAACGTCAATGAGGTGATCGCCTATCGCGGCCATGTGCTCTCGGATGGGCAACTAAGTGATGCAGTCAAGTGTTTGCATCCCAATGACGATGTTAACCGCTCACAATCTTCCAATGATACCTTTCCCACCGCCATGCATATCGCTGCCTATCGCCAAGCAGTGGAACTCGTTTTACCTAACATGAAATGCCTGCAGCAGAGCTTGCAGCTTAAGGCGGAGGAGTTTGCACAAATAGTTAAAATCGGTCGCACGCATTTTATGGATGCAACACCGTTAACTTTAGGCCAAGAGTTTTCCGGTTACGCCGCGCAGTTAAATCATGTTATCGAAGGCATTGAGCAGAGCCTCAAGCGTGTGGCCGAGTTAGCATTAGGTGCGACCGCCGTCGGCACTGGGCTGAATACACATAAGGATTACGCCGTTAAGGTGGCGGACAATATCGCTAAACTCACGGGCTTGCCCTTTGCGACGGCGCCGAATAAGTTTGCTGCCCTTGCTGCCCACGATGAATTAGTCGCGCTGTCGGCTGCCTATAAAGTGGCGGCGGTCAGTTTAATGAAGATCGCAAATGATATTAGGATGTTAGGTTCGGGCCCGCGTTGCGGCATTGGTGAGTTATTACTGCCTGAAAATGAACCGGGTTCGTCGATCATGCCGGGAAAAGTGAACCCGACTCAGGTCGAGGCCATGACCATGGTGTGCGCGCAAATCATGGGTAATGATGTCGCCGTTGGTATTGGTGGCTGCAATGGTCAGTTTGAGCTCAATGTGTTTAAGCCGATGATTATCGCCAATGTGTTGCAATCTGGGCGTTTATTGGGGGATGCTTGCCAGTCGTTTAATCATCATTGCGTGGTCGGCATAGTGGCGAACGAGCCACAAATCGCGCTGCATGTGGAAAATTCACTCATGTTAGTGACTGCGCTGAATCAACATATTGGTTATGAAAAGGCAGCTAAGATAGCCAAAAAAGCCCATATCGAGCATAAGACTCTGCGCCAAGCGGCATTAGAACTTGAGTTTGTCACGGCAGAAGAGTTCGAGCTTTGGGTCGATGCCAATAAGATGTTAGGGCCAGATGCCCAGTTGAATTGAATGGAAAGCTGCATTAAGTGGGAAGTTGCATTGAGCTGAAGCAAAAAAGCAGGACGGGCTTCGCCCTGCTAGGTCGCTGCAAAAGGCGCAGCTGCTAGAGTCTAGGCCCTAGAACCTCGAATCTAGCTTAATCTTGGGTGTCAGCGTCGACTACTTCGGCCCACAGATCATGCTCATCTGAATGGGTGATGCGGGCACGAACCAACATACCAGGCTCAAGTTCAGTTTCACCATTGATAAACACCATGCCGTCGATTTCAGGTGCATCGGCGAAGCTGCGGCCAATGGCGCCTTCTTCGTCTACATCATCAATCAGAATATCTAAAGTACGGCCAACGAAACGGGCTAAACGCTCGGCGCTGATCTCGGCTTGGAGTTCCATAAATCTGTGGTATCTGTCTTCTTTAACGTCTTCGCTGATAAGCTCAGCGATGGTGTTGGCGACAGCGCCATCGACTTCAGAATATTTAAAGCAACCTACGCGGTCGAGGCGAGCTTCTTTTAAGAAATCGAGCAGGATTTGGAAATCCTCTTCGGTTTCACCTGGGAAGCCAACGATGAAGGTCGAGCGGATCACCAGATCGGGGCAAATTTCACGCCAGCGTTGAATCGCTTCTAACTGACGGTCAACACGGCCTGGGCGCTTCATCATCTTGAGGATGCGCGGGCTAGCATGCTGCATTGGAATATCCAAATACGGCAGGATTAAACCTTCTGCCATTAGCGGGATCAAATCGTCAACCCATGGATAGGGATAGATATAATGCAGACGCACCCAAGCGCCCATTTTACCCAGTTGGCGCGCTAGGCTAGTAATGTCTTGCTTGACTGGCATGCCGTCCCAAAAATCGGTACGACCGCCTTTGTCTTTGCCGTAGGCCGAGGTGTCTTGGCTGACAACTAGAATTTCTTGTACACCAGATTCCACTAAACGCTTAGCTTCATCTAGGATGCTGCCCGCTGGGCGGCTGTCGAGATCGCCACGTAGCGAAGGAATGATGCAGAAGGTACAACGGTTGTCGCAACCTTCTGAAATCTTTAAATAAGCGTAATGCTTAGGCGTTAACTTAACCCCAGTTTGTGGGATTAACGAGGTGAAAGGGTTGTGCTCTGGCTTAGGCACGTATTTGTGAACGTGCTTTAACACGGCTTCGTAGCTGTGTGGGCCAGTGATTTCTAACACATCTGGATGCACTTCGCGGATTTGGTTCTCTTTGGCGCCAAGACAGCCAGTCACGATCACTTTGCCGTTTTCTTCTAAGGCTTCACGCACAGCGTCCAGAGACTCTTCAACCGCGGCATCGATAAAGCCGCAGGTATTGACGATAACTAAGTCGGCATTGTCGTAGCTGTTAGTGACTTCGTAGCCGTCGATGCGTAACTGAGTCAGAATACGCTCTGAATCCACGAGGTTTTTTGGGCAGCCCAAAGACACGAAACCGATGCGATTCCCAGTGGTAACAGCATTAGTGCTTGCTGCTTCTAATGTTTTTGCTGGGGTATCAAGCGTGGTTGTTTGCTTGGGTTTAAACGTTTCAACTGTCATGGTGTCTCGCTGAGGTATAAGCTGCCTTAAAAAAGTTGGCGGATTATACCTGAAGTGACTAAAAGGTACAGCAGCTTTGGCTGAAAAGTGTACAACTGGGGCATTGAATATGCCAGTTAACCCTATGACCTATTTTGAGTGTGGACATAGGGATATCTTTCTGAGATGTGCTGCTGAACTTATAGGAATAAAAAGATTTAAAAATTTTCAGAAAAATTAACCCTTTTTAAATTCCAGCGCGTTTATCAGTGCAAGGTTTTAGGTTTTAGCAGGGTTACATATTGACACAGGTATTTGTCTCTTTAAGTGATAGCTTAGATAGTCAGTTTAGATAGTCGAGAATATTCAGTTTTATTTATCTTAAATTTTTGGAGTAAGTTATGAAAAATTCTCTTTTAGCGGTATTGGTGGCGGGTGGCCTTTTTTCGAGTGCGTTTATTGCCCCCGTGGCGCTCGCCGCTGAGGTCGATTTTCCGCATATTGAAACTATGGGGGTGAGCCAAATCCAAGTCGAACCCGATATGGCGGATTTAAATGTGGAAGTGGCCGTGACAGAAAAAACCGCTAAAGCCGCTAAAGATAATTCCGATTCGGCAGTGGCTAAGTTTATCGCCCGTTTAACGGCTGCGGGTGTAGCTAAAGATCAAATCCAGAGCGCGAATTTAAATCTTCAACCGCAATACGTGTATGTGCAGGATAAAGCGCCAGAATTGACGGGTTATACCGCCAGCCGCCAAATTACTGTGACGGTGACAGACTTAAGCCGCCTGAACGCTATCTTAGATTCGGCCTTAGAAGAAGGCATGAATCGGGTGAATAACATTGCCCTTAAGTCGAGCAAAGAAGCTGAATACGTCGCAAAGGCACGCGAAGCCGCCATTGTTGATGCTAAACAAAAAGCCGAATCTTTGGCTAAAGGTTTTGGTGAAAACCTAGGTAAGATCTGGCAGATCCGCTATTACGATCAACGTCCTGTACAACCCGTGATGCTGCGCATGAATGCCAAAGCCGATGCCATGGGAGTCGCTGAGAGTTATCAATATGGGCAAGTGAGCATAGAAGATAGAGTAGAAGTGGTTTATAAAATTAAATAACAAGAACTGAAGAATAAAAATGGGCTGACTCCAATAGAATCAGCCCATTGTTTTTAGTGATTTTTTATTGCGTCAGGCCAGCGTTACATCTTCCAGCTTATCGTTGCGCTGTAATTGGCGGGTGCGCCGTAGAAACCTTGGGCCCAATATAAGCTGTTGATATATTTCTCATCGGTCACGTTATTGGCATTTACTGTGAGACTTAAATTATCGGTAAAGGCATAGCGCGCCATTAAATCGACAATGGCATAGGCATCTTGGCGGGTAATAATGGCCTCACCGGTATTTGCAAAGCCTTCACCAACATCACCTTGGTAGCGGGAAATATCATCCTGCCAGCGCATATTAACGCCAAAGGTTAAGCCTTCGAGTTGTTCAACGTTGTAAGTGGCTGCCAGTTTGAACAACTGGCTTGGTGTATAATTGGCCACCAAATCGTTACCTTTAATTTCGAAGTCGGTAAAACCGACACTGATTTGTAGACCATCATAAACTTCACCTGCAATATCAATTTCATAACCTTTACTGGTGATACCGTCAGCAGCAATATATCGCTGTTCTGAGGGAGGTAAGTTGACCGTAGCAGGATCTAATGTGGCTAGATTGACTTGATCTATTTGGAAATAGGCCAAGCTCGCGATGAGCTTTCCTTCAAACAACTCACTTTTTATGCCCACTTCTTTGCTTTCTCCTGTGACCGGATCAAGCAACTTGTCATTAGAATCTAGCTCCGTTTGCGCTAAAAAGGTTTCTGTATAACTGGCATAGGCGACAAGCTCAGGCATAAAGCGATATACGGCACCAAGGTAGGGAATAAAATCGTCTGCCTCAGTATCCTGTGGTGTGCCATATGATTGGCCTTCGGCTTCCCATTGGTTAAAACGTCCACCCGCAATGACATGCATTCCTTCAAACAGGTTAAAGCGACCAGTGAAATAGGCGGCTTTTTGGGTAGAGCTGGTATCACTACCCGTTTGTGCATCAGCAAATGTGGGGTAGGGTGTATTGCCATCCCAAGTATTGAGGTCCGGCATGGCGGGAAAACCATTGCCTGTGGTGTAGTCGTAGAGCGAGTTTTCTTTTTTATCAACCGTAGAGTAATTGGCGCCAAACACTAACTGGTGTTCTCGACCAAACAGGCTGAAATCGCCCTTCACATAAATATCCGCCAGATCGGTTTTTTCGTCCGCATCATATTCACTGCCGTAACCCGTTAAGCCTAAGCCAGTAGTTTTATCTGGCGTGCCATAAACATAGAAAAGCTGAGTATCTTCAGTCGCGGATTTGTGCGAATAGGTTGCGCGTAAGTGCCAATCATCATTGAAGTAATGGCTTAGTTCTACCACAGTATTATTTTTTTGAACGACCCATGAAGACCAGTTTGCAGAGGTGCTGGTGGAGCGATCGTAATTTGTCGCGCTGCCATCGGTATAGTACAAGGGTAATGCGCCCCAAAGTCCACCATCGGCATCGTTCTCTAAATAGCTGTGGCTAATCGATAGCGAAGTGCTGTCCGACAGATTAGCCTCAATAAAGGCATAGAGTACTGTTTTATCCTGTTGATAGCGGTCGAGATAAGAGTCTTGGGTTTGTTTGACCGCCACCGCACGAGCGGAAATTTTATCGGATAGATTGGCTGAACCATCGAGCTCAATACGGGCATTGTCGAAGCTGCCATAGGAGCCATTGACTGTGAGTTGGTTATCTGAGGTCGGGCGCTTACGAATAAAGTTAACCGTGGCAGAAGGGTTACCCACACCTGTCATTAAGCCGTTTGCGCCGCGAATGACCTCTATGCGGTCGTAAATGGCGGTATCTTCATCGGCGTGGTTACTGCCAGAACTTAAGGGTAAGCCAATACCATCCACTTGGAAGTTAGTGATATCAAAGCCACGGGCCGTGTAATAGGTGCGGTCGGTTTCGATACGTTCGACATTGACCCCAGTGACAGAGTCTAATGCGGTGTTGATATTATTGAGCTGGAAATCACTCATTTGGGCATTCGTGATCACTGAGACTGATTGTGGAATATCGCTGATCGCTAAGTCTAGTTTTGATGCACCGCTGGCAGAATGGGCGTTGTAACCTGCAATATAACTGCCTTTCACTTCCATTTTTTCAATGTTATCGGTGGCGTCATTATTCTTGGTCGCATCATCGGCATAGCTAGGTGCGGCGGCCGATAGGGCTAACATCATGGCTGAGTAGAGTGTGGATAAGCGCAGTGTATTCATCATTAAGCCTGATTGTTATATGTGTAGGTGCAAAAGATTGCACAATATAACCTAATCACACCGTAAGTTTAATGGCATTCATTCGCATTTACATTTGTTAAACTTTAATAACTGAAAATGTAAATCTGGGTATAGGACGGATTTACAACTCAGCTCCATTGTTTTACCCCTGTGCACTGTAGTCTCACTCATATGCTTTAATTAGGTTTATGGGCAAAAGATTACAGAACATAGAAAATTCAACCTCGATTTATGTGAGTTGTAGGTATTATTTGGAATATGAACAGTAAAACTAGCAAAGTGATGTTTTTATCCCCACACTCTTATCGGTAACCTTTAGGAGATTATTTATGGATTTCCCCGCCAGAATAAAGCAGCAAACCTGCATGGATTGCTTAAGTGGTCAGTCATTAGGATTTGAAATTCGAATGGCATTTCAACCTATTATCCATTGGCCTAGCCGTGAGATTAGCGGTTATGAAGCCCTTGTCCGAGGACCTAATGGGGAAGGGGCGGGGTGGGTGTTTGAGCGGATTAACGAAAGTAACAAATATTATTTTGATCAGGCTTGCCGTGTTAAAGCGATAGAAACCGCTTCAAAGCTGGGGCTCGATAAGATGCTCAGTATCAACTTTTTACCCAATGCCGTATATAACCCCGAAACCTGTATCCGCGCGACCATTGAGGCCGCCGATATCTATGGATTTGATATCCACAAAATCATGTTTGAAATGACCGAGAGTGAGCAAATTGTCGATAGGGCAAAATTAATGCGTATCTTCGAGAGCTATGTTAAGCGTGGCTTTATCACTGCAATCGATGATTTTGGAAGCGGCTTTGCCGATTTAAGCTGGCTCGAAGCCCTGCGCCCCCAAGTCTTAAAACTCGATATGACCTTGATCCGTGATATCGATTTAGACGCTGAAAAACAATCTGTGGTGGCCGATATTCAACGTCATTGTCTCGCGTTAAATACGAAAGTATTGGCCGAGGGGATCGAGAGTGAGGGTGAGCTCAATTACCTCGCCGCCACTGGGATCGAATATTTTCAGGGTTACTATTTTGCTAAACCTCAATTGGAGCACCTAACCACATTTGAAGCGCTCTCCTTTCATGCTAGACCTTGACGTGTTTTATCCCTATGGTTCTTGCCCGTACGCGGCCTGTAATCCTAGCGACAGCGGGGACTTTAATCGCACAGCTTGCCATTGTATGTAATCGACTTAGATTAACTGTGCACTGGCCAATAAGTGGTTATCTGTCACTGTGAAGACACATTTGAACTGGCAGTATTGATACATGCGACTAAGATTAATCTGGTTCATAAAAAAGGAGCTATTATGAAACAAATTAACGCGTTAATTTTATTGATGTCTTGTACTTTTTGGTTCGCAAATCAAGCCTTTGCCCATGGCGAAATCGGACAGCCGTCCGAAGGCGCTAAAGGCATGGCTGGTGCAATGGGAACCATAGAGTTTAAACCCTCAGATTGGACTCAAGGACAAAAGAGCTGGTGGAAGGACAGTGACGGTGTGGCGCCTGGTATTGCGGGTTGCCATCTTGGTACCGATGATAAGGGGAAACCCAATGGCCGTATGTTTGGTGAGGCTTGCTTAGCCGATGGTCTATTGGTTGAATCCAATCCTGGGAAAGAGATCCTGCATGGTCACAGTGATGACTTAGGTCATCCCGATACCTTCGATTGCAACGCTTGGTGCATAGGCGAGGGCAAAGCGGGGGGAATGTGTGAAGTCGCCGCCGCCCCGCCCTGTGAACAATCCGCTAGGTGTGCCTGTCAATAATCAACTGTGAACTCGACGTTTGTAGTGAGTTCACCGCTGTTTGTGTTAGCCGAATACGCCACCGATTCGTTATTTCAGGATTTGGCCCATTGATATACCCAAATAATTCCCAATGTTGAAACTCGCATTTTGAGGTCACTTAGGTGTACCATACGCGGCCAAAAACTGCCTGACATCACATTGAACATTATGTATTCTAACGCGCTCTATACCGATTTATCCGGCTATTACGATTTAATGTGTTCCGATATCAACTACCAGCAACAGAGCGCGAGCATCCATCGTCTGCATCAGTTTCTGGGCAATAACGGTAAACAACACCTTGATTTAGCCTGTGGAACCGGTCCCCATGTGCGGCATTTTATCGATTTTGGCTACCAGTGTAGTGGCCTAGATATCAATCAGCCTATGCTCGATATGGCTATGCGTCGTTGCCCAGAAGCACAGTTTAACCTCCAAGATATGACGGCTTTTTATTTAGATCAGCGCGTCGATCTGATCACCTGTTTTTTATATTCCATCCATTACAGTGCCTGTATCGAACGCCTTAAAAGCTGTATTGCTAGTGTGCACAGTGCGCTTAATGACGGTGGGCTGTTTTGCTTTAATTCAGTTGATAAACATTGTATCGATAACGCTTCATCGATTAGGCATTTTGCCGAGTTTGAGGGGGATCATTTCGCTTTCGAATCCGGCTGGCATTACAGTGGCGAGGGTGAAAAGCAGTCGTTAAATCTGAGTATTGAGAAAAGCCATCAGCCATTTAGCCTACTCTCAGATATAGCGCTTAATGCTTCGGAGTTACCAGACGTTACCATGCACAAGACCGAGCTATGGCAAGATCAACACGCAATGGTCGCTACTAGTTTTGCCGAGCTGCAGGAGCTGTTAGCTCCTTATTTTGAAGTGCATATTTTCGAACATGATTATGAAAAAATTGTCCCGTGGAATTTAGCATCGGGTAATGCGTTATTTGTCTGTGTGAAGATTTGACCTTTTATTGAAGGTTTGGCAACTCGGGCAACATTTGGCTTTAAACTTGCTTTAAAATATATTCAACTTAATATAAATGATAACGAAATTAATTAAATGTAATAATTTTGTAATTTATTTTTTTTGTGAAATAGTTACAATTGAATAGGCAAAAAATACATTAATACAGAATTAATAGAGCTTGAATATCTAAAACGTAAGATGATTTATCTTTTTATCGTTCATCTTGCTCCATTTCTCAATAAATAAAATGATACAGGTTGTTGATAGTAAAGGTAAGTTGTGCTGTCTTGGATTAATAAAATATTAGTTATATAAGGTTGGCATTAATTTTGTAGCATTCTTAGTGTATTTAAATTAATTAACTAGGATTACTTTATGAAAAATAACATTATTACTTTAGCGGCCATTATTTCCTTAGTCTCTTTTAGTACATATTCCCATGCCAATAGTTCGAACAACAGCGACGTTGCACAAAATGGCATCTATGTAGGCGCTAACTATGGGTATTTAAAGGTCGATGGTGCTGATGATTTTGATGATAATAGCGATGTTATTCAAGGTCTTGTTGGTTATCGCTTCAACCAGTACTTAGCCCTTGAAGGCGGATACATTAACTTTGGCGATTATGGCAATAACCTAGCTAACGCTGAAACGGATGGTTATACCGCTGGTCTTAAAGTCATGTTCCCTATTGTAGACCGAGTCGAGTTGTACGCGAAAGCTGGGCAGTTATGGTATTCCACAGATTATGAAGTAGTCGGCTTTTCTGGGAATAAAGATGATGAAGGTGTATTTGCTGGTGCAGGTGTCGCATTTAAAGTCACAGACAGATTTTTAATCAATGCTGAGTACACTTGGTATGACGCAGAAATTAATGCAGATAACGTTGCCAATGGTGCAGACACAGAAACGGACTTTAAACAGGCCAGCATAGGCGTAGAATATCGCTTCTAATTAATCGATTCTAATTATAAGTAGATCTTTAATACTTATAAGCTGAATATTAGAACGTATTTAAAAGGTGTAACACAGGAAGTGTTGCACCTTTTTTATATTACTAATAAGCCCCTCCGAGTTTTTATTTTTTTAATCAAAGTCAAAATCAACGTCGTGGGGCTTCACCCCACACCCGACCAAGGAGGACTGCTCGTCCTATCCTCCTTGGATGCTCCATGACGCCTCCAACGGAGTTGAAAGCCCCTTGGGCAATTAGCATCCTTATGCTATCGCGTCAGACGCTCGTCCCTGATTCGACTGACGCTATCTCGGCATCCATGCCTCGATCACGCAACGAACGCAAATGCCCTGCGGCAACTCCGAGGGGAGGGTGAACTTCTGTGATCTCGGTGTTTGCTGTTAATCCTCAAAGATATGTGCCTGCCCCATCCTTTACCATGTTCCATCTTTCCGTGAGTAATCATCTTTTACATTGCAATGCTTGAACTTTTTGCTCATAATCACGTCAAATAAAACGTCTAGTTTTTTGTCTTATTAAGGTTTTTTTATGGCTACCAAGTTTCAAAATCCACCTGTTGTTTACACGGCTGCAAAATTAATATTTTTTGAGTCGATTGGTAGCTATAGCGACGAGAAATATAAGAGCCTTCTTACAGCGCTTGAATCGCATAGCTTTGTTTCTTACACCGTCAGTAAAGTAATGGGTGTTCGATTAAAACAATCAGACAATCAATTCAGTGCAATCCCTACTAATGCTGAAAGGGTCGGATATTTCTCAGCAGACAGACGAAGATGTGCTGTTATTGATGAAAATACGATTGAATTGAGATTATCGGAATATGACAACCATACTCGTTTTTTGGATGAGTTTAAATTGTTGATTGATATGTGTCTTGCTCATGGGATTGCGATGGGTAATAAGCTCAGAGAGATAGAGTTACATTATGTCGATCTTTTTGTGCCACTACAATGCCAGCTAAAAGATATGTTTGCTTCGAGCGTCACTATGCCTATGGAACAATTTTATAGTGATGATGACGATGCTTTAAAAGTTGGTGCAACGAGTTTTACTCGTGTGTTAGCTTCAGGTTCAAGTAAGGTGTCTATAAACTTAGAACAGTTTAAAGTTTCAGACGCTCAAAAAAGAAAGTATTTGCCTGATTCACTATTGGAACCTGATTCTAAGCTATCAATGCCTTTAGATGTTGAAAGACTTTTTATTTCTAAAGAACAGCATGAGTATGCAATTGTGCATACAGCGTGCGGCTCATTGATCAATATGGATTCTGTTGATACTACTAAGATTCGTGAAATGCTTGAATTACTATATATTGAAAGTCGTAAAACTTTTGACCATATGTTAGTGCCTGAAATTTGTGCAGGAATATGGCAAGTGCAGGCTAACTAAGGAGACTTTTATGGATTATTTAAGCAGTATTATCGATGCTCCTAGTTATATAGCTAGAGCAGAGCTTGTTCGATACGTGGATGCTCAGGCAAGGTTTTTGCCAATAACATTGACTGTTAATGATAGTAATCAATATGTTCAATTAGTTAGCTCTAATGATAGTAGCTTTCACTATTTGTTTAGTCATGTCGAAAGTGAAAAATGTGTAAGTTATGAACAATTAATACTTACTCCGCAAGATACGATTAGTGTCAATGATTGTGTTTTGAAAGGACAGGAAGTATTAGGCCTAAAGATTAATGAGATTGCCAAATTATTAGGTGTATCAAGAGCAACTCTTGATTTGCATAGAAAAGGTGCGAATGTAAAAGATATGACAACGTACCATTGTCTATATAGTTTTTTATCATCAGTTGAAGCTATATATGGAAACAGTATTAAAAATGGAGTTAGAAATGTTCTAGTTGAACGTAAAACTCTAATTCAGCATTTAGTTACCAACTCTGATAACTTTAGCAAAGTTATGCCTTTAGTTGCGGAAGTGTCAGAGAAAGTACAAGGTATGAAAATAATTAAATCAGATATGGATGCGTCTAAAGTTAATCTTAGGCTTAGTGGCGTAGGTAAGATGGCCTGATATGGTTGAGGAAAGTTAGTTGGATGAGCTAATAAATATAGGCGTTCGGCAAGGTACTGTCTTAGGTTTTTCTGAACATCTAACTATTCAGTCAGCTGAGTTTAAAGTACTTGAAGATAATATCAAAAAGGGTCGATATGGTATTTTTGAGCCAAAAGGTGTGTCTAAATCACATCTTTATGTCGTACTCACCCAAGATTGTACAATATCCAGTGGTAAATATATTGAGTTAGCTCAACTTAAAAAGAAAACTGTTAAAGATGAATCGAAAGTTCAGCATCTACTACTTGGCAAAGATTATAGCAAACTATATGTGAATTTCGAGGGTGATATATATGAGACTGAAGAAGCTTTACTAACTAAAGTTTCTAAGGAACTTTTGATTGAAGCTCTTTCTAGCGAAGATTTAAAGGTGAAAAGCTCTTTGAGTATAACTAGTATGAAAATCGTACTAGACTGGCGTCTTTTGGCTTATAGGAGAGAGCCTTTTCCTGATAAATTTAATCGAATCTTAATAGATTATTTTAAGAAAAGTAACTTTTGGTTTACTGATTTTTTGTCAGAAAATCAGGAGCATGTTCATTCAGTGAGAATTTTTGTTACACCTGAAAGTGATGAGGATGCTGATTTATATCATTTTTCTATTACTCTTGTGCTAACAGAAAGCGGTCAAGCTCATGATGAAACATTATTTGATGGTTTAGAGCGCATGATCAACGAGTTTTCTCAAATGAATGGTGTAGTAGGTTTGCAGACTGAAGAATTTGAGCAAAGTAGTTTTGCTTTCCCTGAGCATTTAACAATTTCGCTGACAGTTAATTTAGACGAATTTTCTTTTGCTAATGCTTACGTTATGCGAGAGTTTAATTTTCAATATCTTTGTTATTGATTAAGAATTTAACGTGCCACCCATTGTTAAATTTGCAAAGTGTATGCTTGTAAAAAGGCATACAGATTACTGAAGAGTTGGTTGAATTAAGCATTGGCATGTAAGTGACCGTTGACGGCATGGATGCCGTCGTCGAGCCCTCATGGATGAGTTTATGGCGTGTCACTGGAATGACAGTGCTTAATCATCTGCGATGTATTGGTTAAGTTTGTGAATGACTTAAATTGAAAAGGCGCCCTAGGCCTGTCTCTTGATCACATCTCGTGCTCAAGAGATAGAGCCAATTCGTAGCCTTCAAGGATGGTTTGCAGAATAAATCAGGCCACCCATTATAAAACAAGAACATTATGCACTTTCGGTTAGCATTCAAGTGACTAAAAGTCACTTAGTAGCTAAAAAGCGAGCGAGGTATGGCTTCAAAGGATTATGACTGACTCAATTAACCTATTTGGCTAAAAAACGAAGATTTTTAGTAAAAAAAGCCCAGCCCATTGTCTTGTTGGCGGTCTTGAAAGGAACGGTCAATGAAACAGGCTTGAAATCAGCCAGTGTTGAGGTGCTGACAGCATTTAGCAAAGTGCCGTCGTCGCTTTTCTAAGTGTTCGCAGTAATCAGTCAGTTCTTGCAGCGTACCGACTGGGCCATGAAATAGCTTGCCAAACTCAGTGGTAAGCTTAAGCCAATTGTCGTGGGATATATTTAACCTAGTCAGTAACTTGGTGCTATTTTCACTGATGGCACCACGCTTGTCGTTGCGGATGACTCGCCCTGTATCCTCAACTAACTCCAGATAATCCTTGAGCTCAAACGCGATTCCATTAGGTTGGTTATCGCGTTCATTGCCGATAAAAGGCAGTAGATTGTTGGGCTGTTCACCTTTCAATGCTGCCCGAATACGCAGTTGAATACTGGTATGGTCGGATTGTTCCAGCGTACCAGCCATTTGGGCTCTGATAGGATTCAAATCAACATAGGTCATACAGGCTAAAACGGCGGCTTCATCAAGTAGAGCCTGTGACTTAAAGCGACCTTCCCAAAAGCGACCTGTACAGTTATCTTCTTGATTTGCTTGTCTTGCTATCGGCTCGTTTAAGCAGCGCATGAACCAACTGATATCACATAAACGGCTGCGATATATCGCTATTGAATGCCTTAATCTGTTGACCTCATGGGCCTCAACCAATTCACCCTGCGCAAATTTTTGCGTTAATTCATCGCCTTTAAATAGCTTATGCCATTGCTCAAGCACCTCCCTGTCGCTCCAGCGGTTTGCTGTCTCTACATCAATGCGTAAAACCACATGTAGATGATTGGACATCACCGCAAAGGCCACCATATCTATTGCAAAAACGGCTTCGAGTTCAAACAGTAGCGACTCTACCCAAGCGCGGCGATGGTCATAGTTTTTACCTGAGTAATCATCATCGCCACATAAAAAAGCACGTCGAACGACACGACTGCAACAGTGATAAAAAGGGGTGTCTTCAAGACTAATCTGAGTTCTTCTAGGCCGCGGCATAGTAACTCCTCCACATCAACACTTTTACAGAGTCTAGTAGAGGATCCTAAACAACACGATTTAAAATGGGTGGCTCGATTTTCTTGCGATTTTCTTTTTAACGATGGATGTCCATTTACTAAACAACACGATTTAAAATGGGTGGCTCGATTTTTCTTCACCATATGTCCGATCTTTTCAATTTTTCATGTTACCTGTTTTATTCCTTTTTCCCCGTAAACCCAGCTAATGCCAGCCAACGTGAAAACCAGTTTGGTTGCATTTCTTGATAACGTATATATTTTTGTTCAATTTCCTTAAGATTCTTAATAAAAATACCAGAGTCTGCAAAATAGTTAGGAAAGGCTTCTTTTAGATTATTTATGGAAGACGATGATACTAAAGCGACAATAAAGCTTGGGTTTTTTGCTGCTTCTTTTTCAAGAATTAAATAATTTTTCGCTGCCTCAGAGAATAAATCATCAGGGTAGTTCCATACATTTACTGTACTCTTTGAAAAGTCAACTCTTATCAAGTTATAACTATCATCAACGATTTCCATTTGCTCTTCTATTGTTTTTAATGAGTTAGCAAAAGCATGGAATTTTTTATAAATATCCAATTTTTTTATATAAGAAACAGTCAACATCAATGACTCAAAAACATCTTCTTGAGTTCTTTCTTCTATTTTGCTGAACTCATTGCTTGCAAGCTTAAAGAATTCTAACCATTCTTTTTCACCTTTATTACTTTTTAAGCTTTGGTTAGTGAAAAGGTCTACAATTTCAATCGCTGTTGCCCATGAATGTTGAATAGTACTTCTTAACTGGATTTCGACTGGATAGTCAACACCATTATCTTCGTCTTTATATTTTCCGATTAGATGAATACCTCTATAGCCATCCTCTTTGGGGTTTTCAATATAATCAGTAACCTTAAACATTCTATTTTTATTTAACTCCCTACGTAATTTATAGACATTTTTTGTAGTTGCTAATATTGCTCGGCAACCTGCAATATCCTGCATATTTCTCAGTTTCATTCCATCGAAACGTTTTAGCTTATTTATAATTGATGGTGTTCGTTTTAATCTGGATACAACAATATGCTTTTTATCAATTTTATCACAAGCTAATTGAATAACATTTGACATGTGCTTGAGCGCATTTACATGACTGGATCTCCAGTTTGAAAGGATCTCCATGCTTTCCTTGTATCCATTAGGATCATCATTAATGATGTTATCAATAATTAGCGGTAGTGTTCAAATTTCTGTGTCATTTCTTTAAGCTATACCAAAAAGAGATGATTTATGACCACACCTACTTTTGATATCAATGCTGCCATTCAAGCACTACGTGATGGTA
>NZ_JAKILG010000053.1 GCF_023283765.1 Shewanella profunda
GGCGGCGCTATATCGTGCACGTTTACTTTTATTCATGTTGTCACCTAAATGGGTTATGAGTGAGATCATAACATTTCTTATTAGGTGGCCAAATTCACTATGCCACTACACAGCTTGCATTTTAGTGGCACAACCACCCAGCAACATTGTTGTGAAAGTAAGGGCGAGAAGAATCGATTTATTGTTCATGTTGTTCCTTTGTTTGAACATTAATTGTTGGCCGCAGCATAGTAGTTCAAATGAGTACATGTTGTAAAGTTGGTGTAATGATTATGAATTGGTTAATTATGCTTCTCTAAATTTTATAATTGATCTCATCTATAGAATACAAAACGAGTCGTTTATTTCAGATAATCTACAAAAAATTTTTGAGTGCAGCTGACATTTCAGAGCACAGATTTTCTATTTACCAGCATAAGCACCGCAA
Organism: Shewanella profunda; assembly: GCF_023283765.1. Lineage (GTDB taxonomy): Bacteria > Pseudomonadota > Gammaproteobacteria > Enterobacterales > Shewanellaceae > Shewanella > Shewanella profunda. The sequence goes on from NZ_JAKILG010000053.1 coordinate 428, forward strand.
CTTTGATATTTCTTAAATTAAAAAGAGATAAAGAAGTTTAAATCCTAAATTTACTCACTAAGTATAACTTTAGTTCTCCGCATGTGTGGAATGAGTGGCACCACTAAAGCAAAGTGCGCTTGCCTTACAGGCTTGCACACAGATATTTGCAAATCTTTACCTGTTAACGACACTTCCTTCGTCTACTGTCATTCAGTAACTCTATATACTATCGAAACAATTTTAGTTTCCCATGCAAGATAAATGCTTGCTGTTTTTAGTTTACTGGACGCGAACATACCGATGAAAAAATCCTCAAAGCGTAAACTGCTGATCGCACTAAGCAGTCTTATCCTCCTTGGTGGCGGTGCTTATTTTCTGTGGCATGAACCGGAAACGGCGCCAGCCTATGTAACTGAGGCTGTGCGACGTGGGAATATTGAAAACTCCGTACTCGCTAATGGCATGTTGCAGGCATCGAAATTGGTGAGTGTCGGTGCACAAGTTTCAGGGCAGATCCAAAGTTTGCCCGTTGTGCTTGGGGATGAAGTCAAAAAAGGGGATTTAATTGCCCAGATTGACAGCTTAGCCCAACAGAATAATCTAAAAGATGCACTCGCTTCACTTAAGAGTATCAATGCCCAGTATCGTGCTAAACAGGCACAGATCCGTCAGGCAAAACTAGAGTTTACCCGCCAACAGGAAATGCTTGCAGATAAGGCTAGCTCCCGTGCCGACTATGAAACCGCCGAAGCCACTTTAACGGTTTATCAAGCCGAGTTAGAGCAATTAGAGGCGCAAAAACAACAGGCTGAGGTAAATGTCGACAGTGCTAGAATCGATTTAGGTTATACCGAAATTACCGCACCTATGGATGGTACAGTCGTGTATACCGCGGTTGAAGTGGGGCAAACCGTTAACGCGAATCAAACGACACCAACCATAGTTGAAATGGCACAGCTCGATATTATGACGGTAAAAGCGCAAATTTCCGAAGCTGACGTGGTCAACGTTCATCCCGGTCAATCCGTCTATTTCACCATCCTTGGGCGCCCTAATCATCCTTACCGCGGCAGCTTGCGAGCTATTGAGCCTGGGCCGACATCAATGGATGGTGATGATAGCAATATGAGCTCTAGCGACTCGGATGCAATTTATTACCATGGTTTGTTTGATGTCGAAAACCCAGACCGCACTTTACGTATTGGAATGACAGCGCAGATCTCAATTGTGCTCGCTAAAGCCGATGATGCATTGCTAGTGCCTTCGCAAATTTTACGAGTCAAGTCGAGGGATAAACAAACGGCTAAAGAAGGGGCCGCTAGCGAGCCAAAAGGTAATCGTGGGCCTCAGTATCAAGTGCCGGTATTAGTCAATAATCAAGTACAATATGTGGATGTAACCGTTGGTATTAACAACAAAATTAATGCCGAAATTACCTCAGGTTTAAATGAAGGTGACTTAGTTGTGCTGGGTATGCCTTCATCGGAAGATAGTAGCAAACTGCGTCGCCCACCTAGTATGAGGTTTTAATTGTGACTGCCGCATTACTTGAAATTTCAGGTTGTTATCGTACTTTTCAGGCGGGAGAGCAGCAACTTACCGTACTAAAAGATGTGAACTTATCCATTGAACGTGGCGAGATGGTTGCCATAGTGGGAGCCTCAGGATCGGGCAAATCGACCCTAATGAACATTCTAGGCTGCTTAGATAAACCGTCGAAGGGGGCGTATTTTATCAATGGTCAAGATACTTCCACCATGGATGCCGATGAGTTAGCTCAATTACGGCGTGAACATTTTGGTTTTATTTTTCAGCGTTATCATTTGCTTGGCGATCTTACTGCGATAGGTAACGTTGAGGTTCCCGCGGTTTATGCAGGTAAAGAACGTAATGCCCGAAAAGACAGAGCAGAACACTTATTAACTCGCTTAGGATTAGGTGATCGACTCGATCACAAACCCAATCAGCTCAGTGGCGGTCAGCAGCAGCGGGTCAGTGTGGCGCGTGCGTTGATGAATGGCGGTGATGTGATCCTTGCCGACGAGCCAACGGGGGCGTTGGATAGCCACAGCGGTGAAGAAATGATGCAGTTGTTGCAGGAACTTCACAGCGATGGTCATACCATCATTATCGTGACCCACGATATGAATGTGGCCCAATATGCCGACCGCATTATTGAAATCAAAGACGGCATTATTATCAGCGACGAGCGTAAACCTAAGGTACCAAAGCAAGCTGGTACGGCGGTCACTAAGATGAATAGCCGTGCTCGTGTAGCGTCGTGGGATAGATATGTTGAGGCGCTAAAAATGGCGCTACTTGCCATGTCAACCCACAGATTACGCACCTTTCTCACTATGCTTGGCATCATTATTGGTATTGCATCGGTTGTGTCTGTTGTGGCATTAGGTGAAGGATCTCAGCGGGAAATTCTCAATAGTATTAGCTCAATGGGCACTAATACTATTGATATTCGCCCAGGCTCCGGCTTTGGTGATAGGCGCTCAGCGCGAGTGCGAACCCTAACGGCAAGTGACGCTGATGCCCTTAAAAACTTGCCTTATATTGACAGTGTTACACCAAGTATTAGCTCGAGCGCTACGGTACGTTTTGGGAATAAAGCGGTGACTGCCTCAGTGAATGGGGTTGGGCCAGAGTTCTTTCGTGTTCGGGGTTATGAATTAGCTCAGGGACAATTTTGGGACGATACCAGCGTCACCACACTTGCCCAAGATGCGGTGATTGACAATAACACCCGTAAGGAAATTTTCCCTGATAGTTCGGCGATAGGTCAGGTGATCTTCCTTGGGGATTTACCCGTGCGGATCATCGGAGTGACAGAGCCGAAGGAAAGTGCCTTTGGTAACAGTGATGCCCTTAATGTGTGGGTACCTTACACTACGGTTTCTGGTCGCATGGTGGGTAAACATTACCTCGATGGCATTACAGTGAGGCTCGATGAGTCGGTGCCCAGTAATGCGGCCGAGCAGGGGATTATCGCTTTACTTAAAATGCGCCACGGCACTCAAGATTTCTTCACCATTAACACGGATACCATTAGACAAAATATTGAAAAAACCACGGCAACTATGACCTTGCTTATCTCGGCAATTGCGGTGATATCCCTGATCGTGGGCGGGATTGGGGTGATGAATATTATGTTGGTCTCGGTGACAGAGCGTACCCGCGAAATTGGTGTACGTATGGCGGTCGGCGCGCGCCAGAGTGATATTTTGCGCCAGTTCCTTATCGAAGCCGTGTTGGTGTGCTTATGTGGTGGCACTTTAGGTATCGCCTTAGCCTATTTAATTGGCGTGGTGTTTGCTCAAGCGGGTGGCAGTTTTCAAATGATTTATTCCACCACTTCTATTGTCGCTGCTTTTGCCTGTTCCACGCTAATAGGTGTGCTATTTGGCTTTTTACCCGCCCGTAATGCGGCGCGATTAGATCCCGTTGACGCCTTAGCGAGAGAGTAATAACACCATGAATAACCCAATATTAAATCGTAAAATTATGCTTCGTACTTGCGCTATTGCTGTGGGCATTATATTGCTCGGCGGCTGCGGTAGTTTTATGCGCTCAGACTTTGAACCGCCAGCGCTGGCTATACCGAGTCATTGGCAAAACACTCAGGTCAACGAACAAGTGAACGTTGATCCTTGGTGGCAACAATTTCAGCAACCAGAGCTTGATAAGTTAGTAAGCCAAGTGCTGAGTAGCAACAATGACTTAACCCTCGCAACTTTAACCCTACGCAAGGCGCGTTTGCAGGCCGGGCTTGCGCGGGATGAACTCTACCCGCAGTTATCGTCCGATTTTTCGGCCTCGCGCAGTAAACCCCTCGATGGCGGTACGGCGACAAACAGTTATCAGGCTAAACTGTCTGTGAGTTATGAGGTTGATTTATGGGGTAAAGTCTCGGCAGATATCGATCAAGCCCAGTGGGCAGCCCTGGCGAGCGCGGAGGATAGAGAAAGTACCACCCAAGGTTTAGTTGCGACTACTGCATCGCTTTATTGGCAAATTGGCTACTTAAATCAACGAATTGCTATAAGCAACAAAAGTATTGAACACAGCCGACAAACACTAGCATTAACCCAACGTCAGTATGATTCCGGCGCTGTGACTCAAGTGAACGTGTTAGAAGCTAAGCGAAGCCTCGCGGGACAAGAGGCATCCCATAGTCAACTTATTCAACAGTTGACGGAGGCGGAAAATGCCCTTGCCATTTTACTTAACCAAGCACCGGGAGAGACCTGGGTCGAGATTAACGCCTTGCCTGATGTTGTTGTGCCAGAGATTGCCGTGGGAGTGCCTGCGGATTTATTAGTGAGACGCCCCGATGTGAAAGCATCTTTATATCAATTGCGCTCAGCACTAGCCAGTAAAGATGCGACTTATACCAGCTACTTTCCGAGCTTGAGCTTAACAGGCAGTGTGGGGGAGTCGACCTCTGAGTTAAAAGAGCTACTACGCAATCCGGTTGGTAGTTTAGGCGCAGGGTTGGTATTGCCATTTTTACAGTGGAATCAAATGCAAATTAACAACGATATTGCTGAGATTGACTATCAGACCGCCGTGGTGAATTACCGCAAGACACTGTATTCGGCCTTTGAGGATGTTGATAATGCTATCTCAGCTAAACAGCAATTTGCCTACCAAGGGGATAAATTACAACAACAGTACACTGCAGCCGCAGAGGTTGAAGCCATTTATGAGAGCCAGTATCGCCATGGTGCGATAGGTATTCAAGATTGGATTAATGCTCAAGAAACCCTGCGTACAGCGGAGGCGTCCTTGCTCGAAAACCGCTATAACCAGTTCACCGCCCAAGCGACGCTCTACCAAGCCCTTGGTGGTAGCGATATCGCACCCGTTATAGGTAAGGTTTCAAACTGAGCCTTTATATCATGGTAAAAAACCGCAATTTTAGCTGCAGTTGCGGTTTTTTTTTGTTTATATAATTGGTGGATAATTGAGGAGAACAGTTGCTGGGCTATACGGATTTATGCGGTTTTCATCTGTATTGCCAAAGACTTGCTACTATATAAAGTAAGGTCACATCACAAGCCGTGGGTATTGTATGTTGAGGTTGCTTATTCCAACTGGATTAAAGGAAGATGATCTCGGATCTCATTCCCTTGCCGCATCACGGGAAGCTTTGCAATTACTCAATGGGATCAAACCTTTTTCCATCGCGATAAATGCTACCTTTGCAATCCTATTCTTGTTTCTATCCGTATGGCCCTTAGCATTCATTTATATCTTAGGCTTAAGCTATCACCTTTGGTTAAACTACTGCGCTCAAATTCATCCTGAACAATTACCGCCAATTATACAGTGGTCTTGGTTGGTGGTGTTTATTCAATCCTTATTTGCAGTGTTAATTCTAGGATCCGATGCCGGATTCCAATATTACCTTCTTGCGACTATACCACCATCATTTGCAAGTGTTTTTAAGCCATTATTTTATAAGCTATTACAGGCTGTGATTATCATAGTATTCTTTCTCATTTGTGATATTTGGTTTATTGATTACGAGCCTTATTACCTTCACTCCGAAGAATTGATCAGCGTATTTCGTCATATCAATGTACTCGGTGCTTGCGCTTTACTCGCAGGTGTATCCTATGCGTATTCTCAAATTGTGATGTCGGCAGTCACAGCATTACGTAGTGTGGCTAATACCGATGAGTTGACGGGGTTAATTAATCGTCGGAGCTTAACTGCACTCATTAATCGAGAAGCAGCAAGAGCGTTGCGTACCCAAGCGCCTATGAGCCTAGTTTTATGTGATATTGACTATTTCAAACGCATTAATGACACCTATGGTCATGCGGCTGGGGATCATGTGCTAACTAATGTCGCTAATTTATTACAAGGGGCTTTGAGGGAATATGATGTAGTGGCACGTTGGGGTGGTGAGGAGTTTTTATTGCTATTGCCCAATACCGATATGATAGAAGCTCTGAAGGTAGCAGAGCGATTACGAGAAGTTGTTGCTTGTAGTCACCTCAGTTTTGAAGCTCAAACTATACCTGTGACTATGACGCTTGGCGTTGCAGTTTTAGGTGATGAAAATTGGCATGGTACATTAGCCCGTGCCGATGAGGCACTTTATCGCGGTAAAAACCAAGGTCGAAATTGTGTTGTGCAGGCATAAACCCCGTGATTACACGGGGCCGTAAAGATTTTAGCTTTGCAGTATCTTAAGTGGCAGGCTGAGCATATCGTCACCTGTTCCTGCTAAATGCCAGATAATACCGACTAAGGCACCTACAGTGAGTAAGTACCAGATAGTTGAGAAGATTTGCCCATATCTATCGAGTGGTAATAAATGACTTTGATGGCGAGTTCGCCATTCAAAGATAATTTCCAAACTGCCTATTAACAGTAAAAAACCGAGTAATGCGAGGCCGAAGGTGTAGCTGACATAGACACCAAAGGCTGCTCCTACTGCACAGGCAATAAGCCCCATCACGCTGTTCATTGAAAAGCTAATGCTCTTTAAAATATGGCCACCATCTAAGGGCAAAATGGGCAATAGATTAAAGAGATTAAGTAGGGCATTAAAGGCCGCAAGGCCTGCAAAAAACACATTGCCAGTAGCGTGGTAGGCAATCAATGAACCTATGGACATGAATAGACCAAAGGTTGGCCCCATAATGGAAATCACCACATCTTGCCAACGTGTATTGATTTTTTCATCGGAGAGGGCGAGCCCGCCCATAAAAGGAATAAGGTAAATCCCCTTGGTTTTCATACCAAAATATTTCATCGCGCGAATATGGCCGTATTCGTGAAATACCAGACAGGCGATCAGGGCCAGCGCAAATTGAAGCGAAAATAGCCAAGAATAGGCTGCAACACTGGCTCCGGCTAGCACCACTTTAATGACTTTGGCACTTTTCAAGAGTTTAAAACCAAGGGATGCCAGCCCAACTATGCTTAACTTTTGTTGCTTAACGATAGGGATTTCAGGACTTTGCCTTTCGATATCCTTTTCGGTGCGCGTCCCTTGGGCTATTACCTCGTCGTCCTGAAGCAGGCGATAATCGAAGCGAAACGGTTGCCATACTAAATCGGTTTCAAGGCGTATGGTGATCTTGGTTTCGAGGGGATTTTGTTCTCCGCTCTCGATAACCAGTGGGCTGCTAAACTGGCTGAGTTCAAATTCATGTATTCTGAGCCCACCATTATCGATAGAGGCAGACTTTTGTGAGACTAAGTTATTGTCCCAGAATAGTTGTTGCCAGCCTGCGAGGGAGCCTTCTAAACGCAGTTGTTTGCCTAAGCAGTCAATCTTAAGTAGTTCCAATTTGGGTTCCATTTATTCGTGTATCTGAGTGTGGTTTTTACCTAAGGCAATCCTTCACTGTAAGTGGTATTGCTGGACCTGAAAACATGGCTTTATAGCGCCGTTAATGCGAATTCGGTTCAGACAAATTATGCCTGTGAATTTATGGCGAGGATATTAGCTTTTAAGATCAGATTGTTTTTAGTGCAAAAAACTAGCGTAAACCTACTCATCTAACGTGCGTACTATTTCCATTCCTTGGCTAATAGTAGTAAAGGCGAGTTTAGCCACGCAGCAGTGATCTAAGGCTTTGGCGTGGTTTTGCACCCACTTAATAAACTCAGTTAGTGGCAGATGTTGCTCTTGCTGGAGTAATTTTGGCAGTTCCCCTATTGGGTCTTCGTAAACAGTATGAGAATTTGCACTGATATGGTAGCGGTAGCCTTTGCTATCGAGCAATTGATCTTTATCGGTAAAGTGATGCTGATAAAGACAGGCAAGTTCTAGCCAATCCCGTTGGTGGGCAAGATAAAGTAGCTCATCATTTTGAATGAGTTTGACTACGGCGGGCCATTGAATGTCCGACATCTTGACGCTGGTCATTATTGCTCCTGTGATTAAAATAGGCCCAAGCCTAAAGTCATTAGACCTGGGCGAGTAGCATGACGCTATTGGGATTAAATAAAACGATAGCTGTCATGCACTAGATTGGCAGTATGCCACGCTTGGATTGGATTAATATAGACGCAAGGACTCTTGCGTCTATATTTACTAGTGGCTTGGTGTGGGAGCTTTGACCTTAGCGTTATAGTTGAAATTAATTTCTTGATTAAGATTGGTTATACAGCAAGTACCGTGTTCCCTCGTTGTACGATGATTGGCTTGTCCTATATGAAACTCCACATTAAGGAACACGTGTTTAAGCGCCTCGACACGGTATTTGTCATAATAGCCTTCGACTTCTTGCTTAAGTGTATCGAACTCAAGCTCTTCACGGGAGCGTTCATTTAAAATGCGGTTTTTCTCATCGAGCATCATCTTAATCTGCTCAACCATCACAGGATCATCCTGCCATTCTGATTTGGGTGGTAGTTTTTTTAGGCGAGCTTCTATATCGAGGCTGGCGACAACCATAGCCTGAACACCTTCATCCAGCAGTTTAAGATGTTGTTTTAGCTCTGCTTGCTCCATGGCGCAATACAGTTCTGTTTTTGTCCCTGCGGTAGCGCCTATAACAACGGCGGTAATACCTTTTTCGGCATGGGCCACGCCACCAACTAGATCGCCACGACGACCACTGACATCGCTTACGGTTAAGTTTCCTGTGGTTTTAGTATTACTGTGTAACAGCTGTTTGGTGACGAGGATATTGCCTTTGGCAACAAGATGGGAATACTGTACAAATTGTGCGCTGATTTGCCCTTGGGCATTGATCTTTGTCGAAAATTCATTTGCTCTAATTTGTCTGCCTATAATGCCTTTGCTTACGGTGACATCGCCTTCCGCATCTAAGGTGGCAGAATCCACAAATCCCATTACGGTAATATCACCAGAGCTTTTGACTTGCATACCTTCATGGACATCACCCGTAATTAAAATACTCCCTTTAAAAGAGACATGACCTGTGCCGATATCCACATCTTTGAGCTGCAGTACATCATCAACATTCATACCTGTGCGGGTTTCTACGGGTTGACCAGCAGCAGTGGCGATGAGTTTATTGGGGTCTCTTGGATGAAAATCTGTCCCTGTTCCAGCTTGTAATGCACTATCTTTGCCGGGTTTTTGTTTGAGTACTTCGCCTTTAATATTGTAACCAGGAGTGCCTTCTGTCGCGGGATGTTTGATCATCAATATATCATTAGGCTTTACCATGATCATTGAGCCAAGGTTGCGCATATCTACTGTCCCATCGGCGCGCTCTTGTGGTTGGAGTAGGCGTTCTCGAGCGAGGAATACTTTACGTTCTAATATGGCATTTTTACCATTGACGGGGGCTTTACCTTGGGCTATTTCACCTTGGCAACTTTCACCCGGTTTGAGTTTACCAAGCTGTTGCATTAAGGCTTGGATCTTGAGTTTACTTAACCCCATACATACGTTGTGTTTTTTGAGTTGAGTGAGGATTTCAGGCAAATCGACCTGTTTCCCGCCCCAAGGCGCGGTAAGTATCATACTGGCGTGCATTTTATCTGGGCTGATTTCAATCGTAACACTGCCGTTTCGTCGTTCTGCAATTTCAGCAAATAGCTCAAATTTACCATCGTCTTGATGGCATAACGAATTGATTTGGGTAACCGTTTTAGTGATGGAAGGCTCTAGTGGAAACAGGGATGAGAATTCAGGAAAAGACAATAGTTGTAGTATGTCGTCACGGGTGACTGGGCCGTGGGTATTTGGGATTAAACGCAACTCTGCCTTTGTCTTATCACTGCTTAACTCAAGAAGTTCAGGTGGCAACATAGAGAGCTTCCTACTAGTTTGTTTTATTATTGTTTGAAATACTGTTTTGAGTATAACAGTAGAGACTTTGTGCAAAGAAGCCTTTTTGGCGGTAAAAACAGCAAATGTTGTTTTATTGTTGTTTTTGGTCTATGCATTGGTTTTTTAATAGTTTTTTATAAGAAGGAATCAGTATTATCCAGTGTAATCTCTGGTTATTTTATCCTAATTGTCGATTTTACCGAGGGTTGTGCTCATTTTTAATTTAACAAATATTTTATATTTTATAAGTTAAAAACCTGTGTTAGGGACTATAAAAGTGTGGAAATACTGTACTTCTTGTATCAAACACAGGGGTGAGCCGTCTCACAAATCAGCACGAATGTTTTCGTGCTTGATATCCTCATATCAAACTCCCAACCTAAAGCCGCGATTGGGAGTACAAATGCACTTATTGTTGTTGGAAGTAATACAGCTTGTACTTGTTGTTTTCCGCAGGGACTTTTAACTGGCCAAACTCGGCGGCAATGGTATCGGAGTAAGGTAAATGACGGTTGGCGACTATTTGCCAAATACCGTTATGGTGCAATTGCTTAGCGCTATCTGTGACGAAGTTTTTTGCTATGTTAGTCGTGCTTGTTAAACCATCATGAAACGGTGGGTTAGAGATGATACCGTTAAATTTGCCCGTTGTTTGCGCTAATCCATCGGAGGGATAGACTTTAGCCGTCATGCCATTGGCCGCAAGCGTGAGTTCGCAGGAGGCTAATGCCATGGCATTGATGTCGATGCATTCTAAGGATAGACTCGGCTGCACTTTGAGCAAGGCGGCTGCAATCACGCCAGCACCGCAGCCAAAATCAAGTACGCGGCCAGACAGTGTCGGTAGGTGCGACAGTAATAATTCAGTGCCTTGATCTAGGCGCTTCTCACTAAATACCCCCACTAAATTACAGATACTGATCTCGCCCTGTGGGGTTGTGAGTTGATATTGGCTGACCCAATCGCTGAGTTTTATCGTAGGGGCACTGCCTTCCAAATTACTGCCAAAAAGCAGACAGTGGCGCGCGTTGTCGAGCTTCATCCCCGTTGCAAAATAGTCAGGCAAGAGTTTAACCAAAGACTTAATTCCGCCCTTGTTTTCCCCGACCACTAACAGTTGACCATTAGGCACTAAATGGTTTGCAGCTAAATTAAACAGGTAAGGCGCAAGGGGTTTAGCTTTAGGAAAATAAACGATTACCGTATCGTACTTTTCTGGTTTAAGCGGGTCTTGATGTGGCAGCTCGTGTCCGAAGTAGCAACGCAACTTTGAGTTGGCCTGCGGCGCTAAGTGTAAGTAATGGTGGTAATCTAAGGCGAGTGCATCGACCGAGGCTGCGATATCGAGCAGGGCTTTGGGCAGTAGATCGGCTTCATGGTTGAGCACTAACACCTTGTGTTGGCTTAGGCTGTCTTGATTGCGAATGATGACTTGCGATGGATTGGTTAACACTGTGACTAACACCAATAGACTGAAGTGCGGGCATTATACCCGTTATTCGTTATTCAGCCAGTTCGCATCCAAGAGTTTCAGCCTAGGATAATAAAAAAAGCAACTGCATTATGCGGTTGCCTTTCATTTGTTGAATGGAGCAAAACATTAGCTTTTAGGTTTCTTCGGTTTTGGCAATAAGCTAAAGATCTTATTGGCAATATCGGTATTATCTTGATGGCCGTTAAACAGCTCTGATGCAGGACCTGCAGCAAACACTTGTACATCTAAGCCTGTATGGCCACTCGTTGTCCAACCTGTATCCGTACGTTTATCAATCACATGGCGAATCGCAACAGCCATGGTTTCTAATCCCTGCATTCTGGCGACGTTTAATGTTGTCACTTCTTCTTCGCTAAGCTCGAACCCTAAACCACGGGCGAGATCGGCTTGCCATTGCTCACCGCTAATGGCCGCTAAGGCTAAGGTATCTGAACTGGCAGAAATATTGCGTAGAATTTCGGGGTTCCAGCTGTAGTTACCATTTGCGCCAATCGATAGGCCACCCGTATTGTGGTCGGCGGTGATCACCATTAGGGTATCTGGATTTTGGCGAACAAATTGTTCAACTACCTCAATGGTATTAGAGAACTCATCCATTTCACCCATGGCAGTCGCTATGTCATTATTATGGCCCGCCCAGTCGATTAAACTCCCTTCAACTAAGAGCACAAAACCTTGTTCATTTTGTGATAATAAGCTGAGGGCCTTTTGGGTTAAGGTGCTGAGTTTTTTGGCCTCTTTTTCATCAATTGCCCAGGGTAATTGGACTTCGGCAAATAGACCTAACACTTTAGGTTGGGTGATAGTGGCAAGATCATCAAAACGGGTGATGTGTTGATAGCCTTTGGCTGTAAATTGCGCTAGCAGCTCGGGTGAGAAATACTTTTGACCGCCACCTAAAAATACATCGGCATTAGTCTCTAAATAACTGAGTGCTATCGCATCGTAATTTTTACGGCTCTCGTTATGGGCCAAAAATGCTGCTGGCGTGGCATGATTGATTTGTGACGTAACGGCCACACCTGTGCTTAAACCAAGGGCTTTGGCTTTTTCGAGTATGGTCGGTAGCGGTTGCTTTTGGGGATCGACCGAAATCGCCCCATTATAGGATTTTACCCCAGTAGCCAGTGCTGTTGCTGCAGCTGCAGAGTCGGTAACATAGCCACTGACACTGGCGGGATAGGTACTCGCCATGCCCACAAGCAAGCGGTCGAATACGGTTTGCTCAACCTCTTCGGTGTCTGGATTATCTTTATAGTAACGATAGGCGCTAGTGTAAGCGGGCCCCATACCATCGCCTATCATGATGACGATATTTTTCGGGCGAGATGGCGCTTTCGTTGGACCTGTTTCGATGTTTGCCCAAGTCGGAGTCGATAGCAATAAGCCTATGCCGAGTAACAAGAGTGGCGCTTTGGTGAAACTCATATCACATCCCTAGAAAGTGGCTTGGCGCTAGCTAATCCATAGCGCCTTAGATCAACAAACTCTTATAAGTTAACACATTATTTCAATCAAGCTGAGGCCTTAATACGTGCCTCGATAGCATCCATTAACATGCCAGTGATATCGACATCAAATGCCGCTTGGATCTCACGGATACAGGTTGGGCTGGTTACATTGATCTCGGTGAGCTTGTCACCAATCACATCTAACCCGACAAAAATCAGTCCACGTTTTTTAAGCTCTGGGCCAATGGCGCGGGCAATCGCCCAATCGCTGTCGGATAAAGGCTGGGCTACACCGCTACCGCCAGCAGCTAAGTTTCCACGGGTTTCGCCTTTCATCGGAATACGGGCTAGCGCATAGGGTACAGGCTCGCCATCAACCACTAAAATGCGTTTATCACCTTGAGTGATTTCAGGGATAAAGGCTTGAGCCATCGCATATTGTTGGCCATAGCTGGTCAAGGTTTCAATGATGACCCCCAGGTTTGGGTCGTCCTGCTTCACGCGGAAAATCGAGGTGCCGCCCATGCCATCTAGAGGCTTAAGAATGATATCGCCCTTAGCTTGGTGGAAAGCGCGAATACGCTTAGCGTCGCGGGTCACGATAGTTTCTGGGGTGAATTCGCTAAACCAAGCGGTAAACAGCTTCTCGTTCGCATCACGTAGGCTTTGGGGCTTGTTAACGATCAACACGCCTTGCTCTTCGGCGCGCTCGAGCATGTAAGTGGCGTAGATAAACTCAGTATCGAATGGTGGATCTTTACGCATTAAGATCACATCGAGTTCGCTCATTGGCGTGTCTTTAGCTTCGCCGAGCTCAAACCATTTGCTCGCATCATTGATGACTGTTAACGGACGCATATTGGCCATCGCCACACCGTTGACCATAGCAAGATCGGCCATTTCCATATAAAACAGTTGATAGCCTCTTTCTTGTGCGGCCATTAACATGGCAAAACTGGAGTCTTTCTTAATGTTGATCTCACCGATGGGGTCCATCACTATGCCGAGTTTTATCATTAATCTGTTCCTTATTTGTCGCCGTTTGCAGGCACAAAAGCATTTATTGGAGAATGGCTTAGAGCATGCTGTATAGCTTGCACTGCATTAGCCTAAATCACCAAATCTAAGTTGTAGCGCTGTTATTGCGGTCAGCGAGGCTGTTTCGGTGCGAAGCACTCTGGGGCCAAGCAACACATCGGTAAACTGATAGGTTTCTGTCATGGCGATTTCTTCCGCCGATAAACCACCCTCAGGGCCAATTAACAGACGCACGCGGGTATGAGCTAGATCTAAGCCATTGATACCGTGGGCGGCGCGCGGGTGCAGATTGAGTTTTAGCGCCGAGGTAGGCTCACTGCACCAATCGTGCAAGTCCATCGCTGGGCGAACTTCAGGTACTTGGCTGCGCCCCGACTGCTCACAGGCGCTCACGACGATTTTCTGCCATTGCTGAATTTTCTTCTCTAGGCGTTCGCCGTTGAGCTTCACGCCGCAGCGATCGGAAAACAGTGGCGTAATGGTATTAACACCGAGCTCGACCGATTTTTGAATGGTGAATTCCATTCGATCGCCACGGGAAATCACTTGGCCTAAGTGTAAGTTGAGTGGCGATTCAGATAAATTCGCCTCACAGGAGAGCACTTTCACTGTGACATGCTTCTTACCCGCATCGACAATTTCAGCAAGATAATCATTGCCATCGCCATTGAATAGGCTGATATGTTCGCCGTTACCCATGCGTAGCACTTTGCCAATATGGGCCGCGCCATCTTCGTCTAAGTTCAGCGGTTGATTGATGGCTAATGGTTGAGGTTGATAAATTCTTGGAACTCTCATTGTCGACCTTATTCGGCTAATTGTTGACGCAGTAGCGGTGCATTGCAGGCATTCTGCACAAAGGGATTATGGTTGCCTTGAGTCTGCGCTATGGCGTTATCGCGTTTGCACTCAATAGTATCAACTGGATAGGTTTTATCCCATGCCTTAAATAATTTTAATTGGCTCGAGGCGATTTTAAGACCATAGGTTTGTTGCATATACAGGTAGGTTCTGGCTATTTTGCCACGGGAATTTGCTGGTGGTTGCGCCTGACGATTCTTAAAGTCGACCACCATAGCACATTGGCCATATTGGTCGGCTTTACCGTTCCATTGGCTAAAACGGAAGTTACTGCGATCACCGTTGACTTCACCAATGGCGGGCACCAGATTGTGCATGTCCGCTTCCATCTTATTAAATTCATTACTGTTAGTGGCGCAGTTTTTACGGCCGCCCTTTTGCCAACACTGTAACTGATGGCCAAATTCCCACGCGGGCACTATGTGCTCCCATTCGATGCGGTTGGCGCGGGTTTCCTGTTTACGGACTTGATAACCGCAGCTGGCGAGATTGGGTTTCCACGATTTGCCCTTGATTTGAATATCGCAACCACAATAAAAGCTTACTGCAGGTAAAGTGCCTTGGCGACTACCAACGTAGAGCGCCTGCGACTTGGTTTTTGCTTGGCTGAAACTGCTGGGGTGTGATGGAGATGCACTTACCGATACAGAAAAAAGAGTCGCCCAAGTGAATAGGCACAGCAATATTCGCCGTGAATTAACGGTTAAAGAGGCTTTGTTCAAAATTTATCCCAAAATAACAAACACTACGCGAGCCTTTGACTCGTCTTTTATGGCGTGATGGTAAGGGATATGCCGCTGCTTATGCAAATGGAGTCGTACTAAGGTGGGAGGTTTGTTCGCAGACAGTACTTAGATAGCAGTTAAATGAGTTTTACAACGTTTACAGATATAACGACTTTCACCGCGCAGCACTTTGTTATGGCGGCGAATACTCAGCCGAATGGGTCCACAGGCGCAGTGATACTCCACATCTTTGCTTGCAACTGATGCTGTGTTGAAACTGTGAGTCGTATTTGGGTTAACCTTAAATACCGTTAACATCAAAGATTGCCATTCTTTGCCGTGGGGTTTAGTTTTGCCAAAAAGCTGAAAACACAGTAAATGGCAAATTTCGTGGGGAACGACCTCTGTCAGAAAAGCTTCGCTATTTTCGCGCAGCAATACGGGGTTAAATCGCAAACGATTCTGCTGCAAATGAGCGGTTCCAGCACTTTTTCCCCTGAGCGTAAATTGGGTTATAGGCCGAGGAAAAGCGCGCTTAAGCGATATTTCCGCCTCTTGGTAGCAGGCTTCGACTCGCTCAAGTATTTGTATTTGCAGTGACGAGAGTGGGCGTGATGAACCGGTGAAAATATGCGCCTGAGCCGGATTTTGTGCTGGTGGACTCGTTATAACCTGCGGCTTATCTTGCTGTTGGCCCAAGACTGCGTATGTCGACCTTGACAGTGGGGCAAGTGCTTCACTGCTGCGACGGCGTAAGGCATTGAGTAAGTCAGCGGGTTTCAGCATAGGGTTAGCGTTGGATCTCGTCGGTTAAAGGTAAAAACATAGAATGCTGTGTTGCTCCTTATCCTTAATGCATTTTCTAGCAAGAGTGAGCTGGTGTGGAGCGTTTGCATCATAACGAACGCCCCAAAACAATACCAGCGTGGTTTACAGCATTATAAACTCGCCGCCGCTTGCATCACCATTGTTCGCACTTGTTCGACTATCGCTTGCTCTGTATCGGCATCATAACCTTTGACTCTTGGGGTGTGAATGTGGCCGACCTTGGCAAGGCTATTAAACTTTTGTTGTAATACTATGGCGCGGTAAGAAATTTCATTAGAAAGATAACCACCGCCAGAGCCTTCGACTGAGGTTTCGTTTTGCAGCTCGCTTAATGACATTGCGCTAAATTCGCCGCGGGTAAGGGTAGTGATAGTATGGTTATCATTGACTTTCCATTGGCTGTCTTTAACTTGCATAGCGGAAACTGGCAGTGAAAATTCCACAAATTCGGGGCCGATAAAATCTTTACCATTAAGCTTTGGGGCAACGGGTGCAGTTTTCGTTGCGCCAGTGAGTACATTTTGGTTATCGGGTGCAGCAGCACTGCGATTGCGCCCGGGGAAGCGTTCTATATCAAAATCGCTGCGACCCATGCTAACGGTAAACACAAATTGGGTTTTAGGATCGCGATAAATCGGGCTCAGTAGCGACTCAATAAGCCCTTGATCAAAGTCTTCAAATCGTACTGGGATCATGGCGGTTTCGATCTGCGCCGTTTTACCATTCACTTCGAAACGGAATCCATCTAAGGCGAGGGCGACTAAACCAGAGGGATTACTTTGGGTGATATCCTTATCAAGGAAGAAAGGATCGAACCCCGTGAGGAAGATTTTAATTTGGACATCATCAGCATAGTGAATATCGCTAAAACCCCGTGAGGCTTTTTCAACTGCACTCATTAATATGTCTTGTTGCCAATCGGCCATTTTAAAGTTGGCGTTGGTGGTTTTTAGACTATTAAGCATGGCAAGGCGAGCCCAGTATAAAGGTCGGTCGTCAAAATGCCCTGACTGTACATCGCGGACAGCTTGTTGCCACAATCTGTGTCCTTGGTGCGCTGCTAATTGGGTGGCATCAACTTCATTATTTTTGACGGTTAATCGCTGAGCAAGACCATCGTCTAACGCTTGGTAGCGAGTCACAACCTCGTCTATGGTTTTTCCTGCTGTTGGCAGGCGCGAAACTTCAACATCCCCCAATAGTTGCACTGCACTAGCGGTATGTATGATGCTGCTGGCAACAATGAGCGTTAAACTCGACTTTAACATTGGGATTTCCTTGTAGTTATAAGAAGTTATTTAGTGGAAATTGTTTGATGCTCTATTTTATTCTCATTATGAACGGGTTAGCTTATGCCAAAAAGTATGCTTACTCGTCCAGAATTAGACTGTCTATCTAAATACTCATCGACATCTTATGCCAATTTTGTATATCGAGTGTATGGCGAAGATGTTTTTTGGAAGGTTATCACAAGTTTGTCGAGCTATGGCTTCTATGATAACCGTTCCTGTTTGCCTTATTTTTGCCACAATTGGTCAGCAGTTTGCTAGGGCAAGGTGGAAAACGAAGTGATAGCCTTAAGCGCTTTCTTTTTTTAGTTAATCAGCTTTTTATACAAAGGATTACAAGGAGATGTTATGCGTTTTTTAGCCATGTCGGCTGTGCTAGTGATATCGTCAATGTTGGGTACGGCTGCTTTTGCATCCCCAGTGGTAAAAGAGTGGCAAGAGACTCGCAGTTGGGATCCTCATTTTACCCAGCATCAGACCAAGGGCGTACTGGTGTTATGGAACGAAAATAAGCAACAGGGATTCACCAACAATCTAAAACGTGCCAATCAAGGTTTTTTGCCTGCTTCAACCTTTAAGATCCCCAACAGTTTGATCGCCCTCGATTTAGGTATGGTAAAGGATGAGCACCAAGTCTTTAAGTGGGATGGCAAAAGTAGATCGATTGCCGCTTGGGATCGTGACCACGACCTAGTGACGGCGATGAAGTATTCAGTGGTGCCTATTTATCAAGAGTTTGCCCGCCAAATAGGTGAGGCGCGTATGGGTAAGATGATTGCCGTTTTTGATTATGGTAATGAGGATATTTCGGGTAATTTAGACAGTTTTTGGTTAGATGGGGCAATTCGGATTTCAGCAAAACAGCAAATCGATTTCCTACGTAGGCTCTACCACAACAAATTGCATGTGTCCGAGAGAAGCCAGCGTATCGTTAAGCAAGCCATGCTGACTGAAGCGAATGGTGATTATATTATCCGCGCGAAAACGGGTTATGCGGTCAGGGCTGAGCCGAGTATCGGCTGGTGGGTGGGCTGGGTAGAGCTTGATGATAATGTGTGGTTTTTTGCGATGAATATGGATATGCCATCAGCCGATGCTCTACCTTTACGCCAAGCTATCACCAAGGAAATCTTAAAACTGGAAAAAATTATTCCTTAAGTTAGTTTGAGAAGATATGAAAGGATTGCGCCGCGCGCTCCTCTTGCTAATCCGTAGACCAAGAAATTTAAAGCCTAGACAATGATCTAGGCTTTTTATTGAGTTTTTTGAATAAGATTTTGTTAATGAAGCTAACCCATTAGAGATTGCAGGCTTTCTTGACTACTGAAACGTTTAACGAAGAAGTCTAAAAACACACTGATATTGGTTGCCAGTTGGCGGCGGCTGGAATAAACCCCGTAGACCTTAAAAGGTTCAATCGGCCATTCCTGTAAAATGGGCACTAACTGACCGTTGGCAAGCTCAGTCTTACAGGCTGAGTTGGATAACATTGCAATGCCAAAATCATCGAGTGCGAGTTGTTTGACCATTATTGGGCTATTGACTCGCACCTTACGTTGGAAATTCACCATAGTTTTACGCGGGCCTTTGCCTAGCGGCCAGATAGGTGCCGAACGTGAAGTCCCTAATAAAATACCACTGTGCTGGCTAAGTTCTTGCGGCGTTGCGGGTGTTCCCCTGAGTTTCAGATAGCTAGGGCTTGCGACTAAAATGGGTTGGCGTTCAAACAGTAATCTCGCAACTAAGTCCGATGATTGCAGTGGACCATATTTGATCGCTATGTCATATCCTTCACCGACTAAACCTATATCATTGTCAGTAAACTGGACATCCAATTCCACATTGGGATATAAACGCATAAATCCGCTACAGAGGTTAGCGATTAATTCTTGGCTAAATGACACAGGGATCGCAATCCGTAATGATCCTGACACATCATCGTGAGTATTCTCGATAACTGCCTTGGCCGCTTCCACCTCATTGCGAATGGAATCACAGTGTTGATAAAAGAGTGCCCCGACTTGGGTCAAACTCAGGTTACGGGTGTCGCGCTGTAATAATCGCACGCCAAGTTGTTCTTCAAGCTGCGCGATTTTGCGACTTATGGTGGATTTTGGATGGCCTGTTTCACGTGCAGCTTGGGAGAATCCCTTCGCTCTAACTACGGCTGCAAATAGCATCATACCGTTTAAATCTGGCATGTTTTTCCCACTGTCTCATATTTGGAACATAGCGTCTTATGCAGTTTAATGGCATTTGACGGGATAACAAAGTTATATTTATTCGCTAAAAATTTTCAGAGGCTAAGCAGAGGATCTTTTGATGACCAGCAAAAATCAGCCCACATACATGACTCAAGCCCAAACGCCCGATCCGCTTTTTTTACAAGCCGAGCATTTGGCAAAGGATTTTTCTCTGTTTCCAAAACATAGCAAACAGAGTTTATCGGAAGAAATTAAAGGTCTTTTAAGTGAAGACGCCATTCAGGCAAACTTGAAAGACTTAGCATCATTAGATGTTGATGGTTACGTTGCCAAGGTAATACTGCCGACTCAAGATAAAGGTCGTCCAGGGGCTAAACGTGTTATCGCAGACCTTAAAGGTCGATTGATTACAGAAACCCACATAGGTTCTTTTTACAGCGCTGAGATTGAGCTTAATTTCGGTTCGCGTACTCGCCGTATTGGTTTTATCGCTCAAGAGCGAACCACTGCAAACGGTGCTTGGATGCCTGAGCATCATTACGCAGCCTGTAAAGCAATTCGCCATTTTGCCGAATTGTCTATGCCAATAGTTTACCTAATCGATACCCCAGGGGCTGATGCTGGTGAAGTGGCAAATAGCCAAAACCAAGCACATTCAATCTCTAAAGCCATTGCAGAAAGCGCCAACGTTGACGTACCAACGGTAGGTATTGTTATCGGTGCTGGCTACTCCGGCGGCGCCATTCCATTGGCAGCGGCTAACATACTGCTGTCACTGCGTGATGGTATTTTCAACACAATTCAACCTCAGGGTTTGCAAAGTATTGCCCGTAAGTACAACTTATCTTGGCAAGAATGTGCGAAATCTGTCGGCGTATCCCCAGAAGAGCTTTATACCTCTGGTTGTATTGACGGGATCATCGATTTTTCACCGAGCGACCGTGATGAGCGCCAGCATAACCTGCGCCGCGCAATTATCAGTAGTATCGAAACGGTTGAACGTGCGGCAATGAATTTCGTTCGTGAATCTAGTGACTTACGTGAACATTATGATCGCAGTTTAACACGTTACCTCAATCCATCGAAAAACTTGATGGCCTTGGAACTGAACGCAGAATTGGCCGTTGCGAGCAGCCCGACTAATCACCATAACTTGTTCGGTAGCGCCTATCGTTATCTGCGTTATCTTACGCTCCGTAGCCGTATTCATTCGATTTCTCAGGAGCAATACGGTCGCCTGTCACGGGTGAGCGTGCCTGAAGGTGATTTGTTAACGCGTATCCAACAAGAACAAGACCGTGTGTTCCAAGCTTGGCTATCTAGTCCAGATAAATTGGTTTATGACGAAGACTTAAACAAGCTTTGGGCCAACTTTGTTGCTAAGCGTGATGACGTGTCGACCGAGCGTAACATGTTGACTCGTTTGATTTTGGGTGAACCAAAGGAAAACTATAAAAAAGCCCGTAAGGCGCTGTTATTTAATATTAGTTGGTCTTTATACCACCGCTGGAAGAGCAATGCAGAAAACAACTTTAAAGGGCTTATTCAGCACCTAGAAAACCTGCCAAAATCGGTCACTCAAGCTAAATGGCCTGAGTTAAACCAGCTGACAGTGCTCGATGTGGTCGTAAATGAAGAGCTGCGTGAAGACTTTATTTGGCAATGCCATAACATCCTGATCTTCAACGCGCTGTACGACAACGTGGTAGGCAGCTTAGCGTCAATCGCCAAAGAAGCCATGATGTCAAAAAGCTTGTCACGCAATTCAGTGAACAATCTGCTGCATAAGTCAATCGACTATGCATTGTCGACGCAAGATACCGCGAACGATAAGGCCAAATTCTACAAGTGGCTTAAGTACTTTATGGGTCAATCTAACCGTGCCGATTTACTGGTGCGTGTAGAGCAGTGGAAGAGCGTGGGTTTCCCGCAGCTCAACGACAGTTTGTTCGTGGTACTGACTTACTTCTTCGAGCGTCTACTACCTGAGTATTTCGATAGCGAAAGCGATACCACCAAGTACACTGGTGCGATCAACCCTGTGCGTATTGGTCGTCGTAAGGACTTCTGGAACCGCTTAACCATGGGTTATCAGGATCTGTTGATCCAAAAAGTACTGCGGGACGAAAAACGTAAAGGCAATATGACGTGGGAAAACATCATCAAGCAGTTCTTTACCCGTTTCGATGAGATAAATAGCGACAAAATGTCGGCTAACCTGTTGAATTTCCCTGGTTTTCGTTTGTCGATTGAAGATGCTTTAGATAAGGGCATACGTCCTTGTGGTTTGATCACTGGTATTGCTGACTTTAAAGAAAAAGGTCAAAAAGTCCGTGTGGGTGTGGCGGTTTCTAACACTGCATTCCAAGCGGGTGCATTCGATATGGCGAGCGCCGAGAAGTTCTCTGCTCTGCTTATCGAGTGTGCTAAGCGTAAATTGCCAGTTGTGTGCTTTATTAGCTCTGGTGGTATGCAGACTAAAGAGGGCGCGGCAGCACTGTTCTCTATGGCGGTGGTCAATGATCGTATTACTCGCTTTATTCGTGATAATGAATTACCTGTATTGATGTTTGGTTTTGGTGACTGTACCGGTGGTGCACAGGCGAGTTTTGTGACTCACCCATTAGTACAAACCTATTACCTGTCAGGTACTAACATGCCGTTTGCGGGGCAAATGGTTGTGCCAGCGTACCTGCCATCAACTGCGACTCTGTCTAACTACCTGTCGAAAGTACCTGGGGCTATGGCGAGCTTAGTCCATAACCCATTTAGCGAAACCTTAGATAGCCAGTTAGCGGGTATCGATCCTTTGATGCCAATGCCAACGGCCAAAATTAGCGATGTGATCATCAACGCACTATCGACACTTGTGGTTGAAGCGCCAGTTGAAGAGGATGTGATAGTACAAAGTGACCCACGTAAGTTGATGAAGCCAATCAATAAAGTGTTGGTTCATGCCCGTGGTTGTACCGCAGTGAAACTGATCCGCAAAGCCCATGACAACAATATCAATGTAGTATTGGTGGCGTCAGATCCCGATATGACGTCAGTGCCAGCGGACATGCTGAAAGACACCGATAAACTGGTTTGTTTAGGGGGAAATACCTCGGACGAGAGTTATTTGAACGCATACTCAGTGCTGAAAGTGGCCGAGTATGAGCAAGTCGACGCACTGCATCCAGGTATTGGTTTCCTATCGGAAAGCCCACAGTTCGCAGCCTTGTGTGTGAATAACGGCGTGAACTTCGTTGGCCCAAGCGTGCATTCAATGACGACTATGGGTAACAAGTCGAACGCGATTAAAACCTCTCAAGCGCAAAATGTACCAGTCGTACCCGGTTCTCACGGCATTCTGACCAACGCTGAGCAAGCGGTTAACGTGGCCAGTGAAATCGGTTACCCAGTGCTGCTTAAAGCGGTACAAGGTGGTGGCGGTAAAGGCATTCAGGTTGTTAAACGCCCTGAGGATATGATTGGCCTATTCCAAAAAACGGCTACTGAAGCGGCTGCGGCTTTCGGTAACGGGGATTTGTACCTCGAAAAATATGTGACATCTCTGCGCCACATTGAAGTACAGTTACTCCGTGACATGTTTGGCAACGCTAAAGTACTCGGTCTACGAGACTGTTCGGTACAGCGTAACAACCAAAAAGTGGTCGAAGAATCTGGTTCAACTATGTTGCCAGAAGAGCTTAAAAAGCGAGTCTTGGATTATACCCGTGCTTTAGGTGACGCGACTGATTATATGGGCGCGGGTACTGTTGAGTTCATCTACAACTTAGATGCAAACGAAGTGTACTTCATGGAAATGAACACCCGTCTGCAGGTTGAGCACCCGGTGACTGAAGCCACTTCTGGCATCGATATCGTGAGTGCACAGTTTGATATCGCAGCGGGTCGCTCAATTGAAGCGTTAGAACCCAAAGATATAGGTTATGCGATGGAAGTGCGTGTGACTGCTGAAAAAGCGGCGCTCGATAGCCATGGCATACTGCAGTTGATCCCCAACCCTGGCAAGATCACTGAGTGTGTATTCCCAGACCATCCTGATGTCGAAATCATCTCGATTGCTGCTCCAGGTAAAGAAGTTTCGCCATACTACGATAGCTTGATTGCGCAAATCATTATGCGCGGTGAAAACCGTGAAGATGTGATTGCTAAGTTACACGCATATCTGGATAGCGTTGTGCTTAAAGGTATCGCAACTAACATTCCGTTACTTAAGCTCATCTTGAATGACGGTACCTTCAAAGAAGGTGTATACGACACTAACTATCTACCACGTTTTATGGCTGAACTCGATATTCCAGCGCTTATCGCTGAAATGGAAGCCGCCGCCGAAACCGTGGGCGTAGATACTGAGTCTTTACGTGTGGGTGAAAGTAACGAACTGAAAGTATTAGCCCAAGGCGCAGGTATCTTCTATACCTCACCAGCACCGGGTGAACCTGACTTTGTGAAAGAAGGCGATATCGTTACCGTTGAGCAAACCCTAGCGTTAACCGAAGCGATGAAGATGTTCTCGCAGGTTAACTTGGCAGGCTTTAACCGCCAAGGTGCTGTACTTTATCCCGAGGATAAGAAGTATCGTATCGAGCGTATTTTGAATAGTAATGGTCAACAGGTTTCTCAAGGTGATTTGCTCTTTGTGGTATCACCCGTCGAAGCTTAAACGTTACAGCTAAACAGAGCCTAACGCTCTCAATACCCGCCTTTGGCGGGTATTTTTTTATCTTTATTTCAATTCTCCGTGACTTGAACTCTGTGTGAGATAACCGAGTGTAGGTAAGCAAATAGATTGGCTTGGTTGGTATTACGCCACTTTCGCGTATACACTTTTTTTATCTAACTTAACCAGTATTACCATAACTTAGGAACGTTGATGGTCACTCGGTGTTGGTTTTGGGTCTTGTCTATGTGCTTACCCTTGCAGGTGAATGCCGAACGTTTGGCTTCGTCTTTTTTAAAGTCTGTCGATGATATTTCACATTCCCACAGTCAAGTTATCCGTTACTGTGTCGACCCAGATTGGTTACCCTATGAAGCTATACGCGATGGTAAACATGTTGGTATTTCATTCGACTATATCCAATATATACAATCTAATACTCAGCTTAAATTTGACTTGATACCGACCAAATCTTGGAGTGAAACCCTATCACTCCTTCAAAATAGGCAGTGCGATTTAACTCCGTTGCTGAATAAAACGGATATTAGGGCGCAGTATCTGCGGTTTAGTGAGGTATATTTCCGAGCACCGAATGTGTTGGTGTCATTGAGGGAACAACCTTTTTTGCAGGGATTTGAAAATATCGGAGCGCGAACGCTCGCAGTGCCTAAGGGCTATCGACTGGCGGAATACATTCAGCATTATTACCCTGAGATTCAAATATTATCGGTAGAGAGTGAGCCAGCGGGACTTGAGGCGGTTTTTGAACGACAGGCGGATCTTTTTGTGGGATCGATGTTTTCCGTCAATGCCTATATTCAGCAAACGGGATTTGATCATCTTAAGATTGCGGGTTGGGGTGGTCCTGAGGATGAATTGCGTGTGGGAGTGAGTTTAGGAAATGAGGTATTACTCCCCGTAATAGATCGAGTTCTTACTTCTGTGAGTGAGCTTGAGCGGATACGGATTTACCAGAAATGGAATAATGTCACTATCATTGATGAGGCTAACTACTTTCTGATGTACCAAATTATTGCGGGTACACTCTTTATCACTTTGATGTTGGCTTCTCGTACTTACTTTATAAGTCAATACAACCGTCGTTTGACCTATAAGAACCAGCAATTAGAAATCCTGCGGCGGCAACTTGAAGCTACCAATGCTGAGTTAGAGTTTTTATCGACCCACGATCCACTTACCAAACTTTATAATCGTCATTATTTTAATCGCCATTTTGTTGATGATCACAGAGCATCAAACTATGCGGATTCTGCAATGTGTCTTGTGATGATCGATATCGATCACTTTAAAGAGATAAATGATACTAAAGGACATGCTATTGGCGATAAAATCCTGATGGAATTATCTGTTGTCTTACAGCGTTGCGTGCGTGATACCGATGTGGTCGCCCGATGGGGAGGCGAAGAGTTTGTGATCCTGTGTCAGGAATCCTCATTAGTTTTAGTGCAATCACTTTGCCACCGGATAGCTGGGGCGATTAAGGATTATGAGTTTAGCGGTAATGTACGTTTAACTTGCAGTTTTGGGATAGCCAAATTAGTCGATAATGAGTCAATGCAATCCTGTTTTGAACGCGCTGATAGGGCGTTATATCGTGCCAAAGCGCTGGGGAGAGATCAGGTTTGCGTGGATGAAGTGGCCTGATGCGCATAACAGTCACATCCGTTTCAATTGAGTTAAATAATTTACCTTTTTAATACAGTCATTGCCCCATTCTTTTATTCAATAAGCTTACTTTGATGAGTGTTCTGCTCAGTTTTAGCCTGCGTTATGTAACATTTAGAGGTCATTTGACCTGTGAGCTGGGTATAAAAAACGCGAAAAACATCAATATCATTTGTGAACTCACAATATTTGAGGTTTTTATCAATTGGTTGAAATTTAAACTAAATTGTTTTACTTGGTTGTTTTCATATGTTTTTATGCGAATTTTTTTAAATTTTATCACGACTTTATCGTGAAAAAGTGCAAGAGCCATTTGCGCAGAACAGGGTTCCAATTTACAATATGCGCCTAAAATAATCTGATGTGCGGTGTGTCGGTGTTTGTCGCATACTCCGTCTACTTCTTAAACTAATCATTAAAGTTGAATCATGACCGAATTATCCAAATACAGAAACATTGGTATCTTCGCTCACGTTGACGCGGGTAAAACCACGACCACCGAGCGTATCCTGAAGCTAACCGGTAAGATCCATAAAATCGGTGAAGTGCACGATGGTGAATCTACCACTGACTTCATGGTACAGGAAGCTGAGCGCGGTATTACCATTCAGTCTGCTGCTGTAAGCTGCTTCTGGAAAGATCACCGTTTCAACGTTATCGACACCCCAGGCCACGTTGACTTCACAGTTGAAGTTTATCGTTCTCTGAAAGTGCTTGATGGCGGTATCGGTGTATTCTGCGGTTCAGGTGGTGTTGAGCCTCAGTCAGAAACTAACTGGCGCTATGCGAACGAATCAGAAGTTGCGCGTATCATCTTCGTAAACAAGTTAGACCGTATGGGTGCTGACTTCCTACGTGTTGTTAAGCAAACTAAAGACGTATTAGCTGCAACACCACTGGTTATGGTTCTGCCAATCGGTGTTGAAGACGAATTCACAGGTGTTGTTGATCTGTTAACTCGTAAAGCTTATGTGTGGGATGATTCTGGTCTGCCAGAAAACTTCGAAATACAAGACGTTCCTGCTGACATGGTTGACATTGTTGAAGAATACCGTGAAATGCTGATCGAAACTGCGGTTGAGCAGGACGATGCGGTTATGGAAGCGTACATGGAAGGCGAAGAGCCATCACTCGAAGACATCAAACGTTGTATTCGTACTGGTACTCGCAAACTGGCATTCTTCCCAACATACTGTGGTTCTGCGTTCAAGAACAAAGGTATGCAACTGGTTCTGGACGCTGTTGTTGATTATTTACCAGCACCAGACGAAGTTGATCCACAACCACTGACTGACGAAGAAGGCAACGAAACTGGCGAATTCGCTATCGTTTCTGCCGATGAGCCATTAAAAGCGTTAGCGTTCAAGATCATGGATGACCGTTTCGGTGCCCTGACTTTCGTACGTATCTACTCTGGCCGTCTGAAGAAGGGTGATACCATCCTGAACAGCGCGACTGGTAAGACTGAACGTATTGGCCGTATGTGTGAAATGTACGCTGACGACCGTATCGAAATTGAATCTGCTCAAGCGGGTGACATTATCGCCATCGTGGGTATGAAGAACGTTCAAACTGGTCACACTTTATGTGACGTGAAACACCCAGTTACGCTAGAAGCTATGGTGTTCCCAGAGCCAGTAATCTCTATCGCTGTTGCGCCAAAAGATAAAGGCGGCAGTGAGAAAATGGGTATCGCTATCGGTAAGATGATCGCTGAAGATCCATCATTCCGCGTAGAAACTGACGAAGATTCAGGTGAAACCATCCTTAAAGGTATGGGTGAACTTCACTTAGACATCAAAGTCGACATTCTGAAGCGTACTTATGGTGTTGAATTGATCGTAGGTGAGCCACAAGTTGCTTACCGTGAAACCATTACTCAAATGGTTGAAGATCAATACACTCACAAGAAACAATCAGGTGGTTCTGGTCAATTCGGTAAGATCGAATATATCATCCGCCCAGGTGAGCCAAACACTGGTTTCGTGTTCAAATCTTCAGTTGTTGGTGGTAGCGTTCCGAAGGAATTCTGGCCAGCAGTTGAGAAAGGTTTCGCGAGCATGATGAACACAGGTACTATCGCTGGCTTCCCAGTGTTAGACGTTGAGTTCGAATTAACTGACGGTGCATTCCACGCAGTTGACTCATCAGCAATCGCGTTCGAAATCGCTGCTAAAGGCGCTTTCCGTCAGTCAATCGCTAAAGCTAAACCGCAACTTCTTGAGCCAATCATGAAAGTTGACGTGTTCAGCCCAGATGACAACGTGGGTGACGTGATCGGTGACTTAAACCGTCGTCGTGGCATGATCAAAGACCAAGTAGCTGGTGTAACAGGTGTTCGCGTTAAAGCTGACGTACCGTTATCAGAAATGTTCGGTTATATCGGTACTCTACGTACAATGACTTCTGGTCGTGGTCAGTTCTCTATGGAGTTCTCACACTACAGCCAATGTCCAGCTAGCGTATCTGAGAAAGTGGTTGCTCAAGTTAAAGAGCGTAAGGCTGCTGAAGCTAAGAAGTAATTCTTAACTTACCTTAGCTAACCTGAGATCGGTTTAACAAGCCATAACTGCAATAGCATTAAACTCTGCGTTAGTGATGTTCAGTTGTGGCTTATTGTCTTTCAATTGATAGGCGATAAGTCCCGCAA